>NZ_JAHVHQ010000004.1:40000-640000 GCF_019802205.1 Roseovarius atlanticus | reverse complement strand
CAGCACACGCGCGCCGCTTTCCTTCAGGTGGTCGCGGGCGGCGATGATGTCCTCGACCTCGTAACAGACATGGTGAATGCCCCCCGCCGGGTTCTTTTCCAGGAACCCGTTGATCGGGCTGTCCTCGCCCAACGGATACAGCAGTTCGATCTTGGTGTTCGGCAACTCGATGAAGATCACGGTGACCCCGTGATCCGGCTCGTCCTGCGGCGCGCCCACATTGGCGCCCAGCGCATTGCGGTACTGGTCCGCCGCCGCCTCCAGGTCGGGCACGGCGATGGCCACGTGGTTCAGGCGTCCGATCATGGCGCACTCCCTTCGTCTGTCAGGTTCCGCGCATGTTATGGGCCTCTCGCGCCGCAGGGGCAAGCGACACGCCGACGCAACCCCGCGGTCCTTGCGCCCGTTTCGGCGAAATTTTTGCCGCATGCTTAACCCTTCGTTAGCCATGGCTGCTTAGCGTCGAGCCTGTTCGGGACCCGTTCCCGCATGTGCCACTCACCAGGAGCAGCCCCATGGACGACACTGACAGCCTGACCCTGACCAAGACACCCACCGCGCAACGCCCGCTTCTCGGCCTGACGATTCTCGTGGTCGAGGACAGCCGCTATGCCTGCGAGGCGATGCGCCTGATGTGCCTGCGCAGCGGCGCGCGGATCCGGCGGGCCGATTGCCTGCGCTCGGCGCGACGCCACCTGTCGGTCTATCGCCCCTCGGTCGTGATCGTCGACCTTGGCCTGCCCGACGGCTCTGGCCTCGACCTGATCGCAGAGCTTTCGTCGGCCATCCCGCGGGTCAGCGGCCTGCTCGCCCTCAGCGGCAACACCGCGCTGCACCAGGCGGCGATCAATGCCGGGGCCGATGGCTTTCTCGGAAAACCGCTGGACAGCCTCGGCGCGTTTCAGCAGGCGGTCCTCGGCGCGCTGCCCGACAGCTTCGGCCCGACCGGACCGCGCGAGGTTCCGCAGGTCACCATCGCCCCCGATCCGATGGCCTATCGTGACGACATGACACGCGTCGCCGACCTGCTGGAAGAGCGCCGCGACGGCTCGATGCTGGATTACGTGGCGCAATTCCTCGACGGTGTCGCACGCTGCGCCGACGACACGGCCCTTGCGGAGGCCGCCAGCGATCTTGCGGCGGCCCGGGCGCGCGGGCGCGTGACGCCCGAGACCGTTCCGGCGCTCATCGAGATGGTCAAGGCACGGCTGACCCGCAGCTTCGCCATCTGAAGCGTTCCGCGGGCAAGCTGCACATCAGGTCTATCGCGAAACGCGTCAGGCCTGGCCTACACGTTCTGCGCCGGGTCCGACGCCCGGCGCACCAGGCGGGTCAGGTCGGCCAGCCGCTCCTTCTGCCGGCCTTCCGCATCGAAGTTCTCCGGCGACAGCCAGAACTGGAAGGCTTCGTGCAGCGCCGGCCAATCCTTGTCGATCACCGCGAACCAGGCCGTGTCCCGGTTACGCCCCTTCACGACGGTCGCCTGCACGAACACCCCTTCAAAGCTGAAACCGAACCGCTGCGCCGCCCGCCTTGAGGGCGCGTTCAGCGCGTCGCATTTCCATTCGTACCGGCGATAGCCCGCGTCGAACGCCCATTGCATCATCAGGAACATCGCCTCGGTCGCCGCCCGGGTCCGCTGCATCCGGGGCGCCATCGCGATGAACCCCACCTCGATCGACCCCGACTCGGGCTTGATCCGCAGGTAGGACGCAAAGCCGCCATAGGCGCCGGCATCCTTGTCGTAGATCGCGTAGAAAAGGATCGTGTCCTTGGCCGTCTCGTCGCGCATCCACCGATGAAACTGCGCCGCCGAGGCGAACGGCCCCACCGGCATGTAATCCCATACCCAGTCATGCCCGTCGAACGCCTTGAACAGGATCGCCGCGTGCCGGTCGGCGTCCAGCGCCTCCAGCCGCACGTAACGTCCTTCCAGTGGCGTCATGTCCGGCGCGGGCGGCACCGTCCAATTCGGGATTTCGGGCCCAACCGGGCGCTTTTCGGTCATCGGCATATCGTCCTTTCGTGCGGACACTATGCAGACCCGGACCGAAGAGGAAAGCGAAAGCTTACAAGGTCAGTTTCGGATCGCTCCCCAGCTCCAGTCCCGGAAAGATCGTGCGCTCGATCACGCCGCGGTCCATGCCGAAGAGGTCCCGCATCGCCCAGCCCGCGAAGGCGCGCACGTCGCGCGTGGGCATCAGGTCACGCCGCTGGTACAGGTCCGGCTCGGACAGCCCCGGCCAGTCGGCCAGAACGCGCCCGCCGCGCACCGCGCCCCCGGCCAGCAGCATCGCCCCCGCGGTGCCGTGATCGGTGCCGCCGCTGCCGTTCCAACGCGCGGTCCGCCCGAACTCGGTCATCGCCAGCACCGCCGTCTTGTCCCAGACGTCGCCCAGTTCCTGCCGCAGGGTCAGAACCGCCTCCTGCAACGGGTCCAGCGCGCGCGGCAGCGTCCGGTCCTGCCGGGCATGCGTGTCGAACCCGTTGAGCGAAAAGGCGGCGATGCGGCTCTCCTGCCGCAACCGCTCGGCGGCAAAGCGCACGATGCTGCCGACGCGGTCGGCCTCCCGTGTCGGCTGCATGTTGTCCTGCATCGCATTCATCATCGCGCCGGCGTCCAGGTCCTCGCCGCCGGTCATCTCCATCACCTCGGCCCGCGACAGCGCGATCGCCTCGTCGATCGAGTCGCGAAAGAGCGGATCGTCATGCATCACCCGCTCCAGCAGGCGCTGCGCCTGCGGGCTCAGCGCCAGCGCCGCCTCGGGCGACCAGTTCGCCACGGGCGCATCCCCCGTCAGCAACAGCATGTCCTCGCGGCCCACCGCATAGGCCGTCTCGCTGGTGACGCCGGGCATGGCCTGCAGCATCCGGTTCAACCACCCGTCCCGGGCCTGGCCCGCCGCATCCGGCCCAGTCCCGGCTTCCAGGATGTCCTGCCCGTCGAAATGGCTCCGCTTGTCGCGGTACGGCGTCGACACCGCATGGGCAAAGCCCAGCTCCCCTTTCTCCCAGAGCGGCATCAGGCCCGACAGCGCCGGGTGCAGGCCGAAAAACCCGTCCAGGTCGGGGCCCGCCTCCGGGATGCCGTCGCGCAGCCCGGCAAAGCCGGGATCGCCCAGCGGGCGCACCGTATCCAGCCCGTCCATCGCGCCGCGCAGGATGATCACCACCAGCCGTGCATCCCACGGCCCGCTTGCCATCGTCACCGGCGTCACCAGGGGGCTGGCCGCCAGCGAACAGCCCAGCGCGAGGCTCCGGCTCATGAAGGCACGGCGTGAAGTGACTGTCATCGGCACGTCTCCCTAGAATCTCTGGAACGCGGGCGAGGCAAGGACCAGCCCGATCCCCTCGGCCCGCGTCTCGGCGGCCCGGGCGGCAAAGCGGACCGCCTCCGGCGCCTCCGGCCCCAGGGCCGTTTCGACGAACTCTCGCGGGTCCGGCAGCAGGCGCATCATGCGGAACGGCACGCTCATGCCCCATTGCAGCCGCGCCGCCATGCGCTGCGGCGTGATCCAGGCGGCGTCCGCCTCGGGCCAGCCGTCCGGTCCGGGCGGCGCGCCCCAGGTCTGGCCCATCAACGTCATCGGGTTCACGATATGACGCATGATCGCACGGGGTTTGGCCGGCAGGTGCCGGGGCGTGATATCCAGCGCCCGCAAGGCCGACGTGACGAAATCCATCGGCTGCTTCACGTTGCCCGCGCCCTCGGACCAGGCCGCGGGATGCTCCAGCATGGCCGCGTAGACAGGCATCAGCTGTCCGTCCTGCGCGCGATACGCCTCGGCCATCGCCGCAACCATCCCGGCATCCGGCGTGTCGCCGCAGAAATGCACCGCCAGTTTCCGCGCCAGGTGCGTCGCGGTCGCCGGATGCGCCGCCAGGTCCTCCAGCGCGTCCATCACGCGATTCAGGCTGGGCGCCTCGCTGCCATAATCCCGGCCCATGAATGCCAGCGGCCCCGGCTCGGCATATTTCGCGCGAAAGACAAAGCCCTTTTCACGTTGATAGCCAAGTCCGGTCAACACCTGCGCAAGTTGCCACACGTCAGCCTGGCCATAGGGGCCCTCCACGCCCAGCGTGTGCAGTTCCAGCATTTCCCGCGCCAGGTTCTCGTTCAGGCCAAGCTCCCGGCCGCGCTTCGTCACGATGGCGCTGTTCGGGCCCACCGATCCCGTCTGGTCGAGATAGAGCAGCATCAGCGGATGCGTCGCCGCCGCCTTCAGCATGTCCGCGAACCGCCCCGCCACATGCGGCCGGATCGCATCCTCGACATAGCCTGCCTGGCCAAATCGCTGCGGTCCGCCCTTGCCGCGCGCGGTAAAGTGATCGGCCCAGAATGCCACCAGGCGCTCGCGCAGGCCGTCCTCCGTGGTCACGCGGCGCAATACCGTCTGGCGAAACCACCCCGCCGCCTCGCTGCGCAGGTCACGGACCAGCGCCGCGCGTTCCCGGGCGGCGGCGTCACGCGCCTCCTGCGTCTCGGCATCGCGGATCCGACGCCTGGCAGCGACCACCGCCACGTGAACCTTCCGCACGCCCTCGAACCCCGGCGCGGGAAACGCCGCGGCGGCCTTGTCGGGCCCGGCCAGCAGCGCCAGCATGGCGCCCGGCGTCTCGGGCGCCGCGACCGAAGGTGACAGGCCGCATCCGAAACGAATGGCGGCGCGGGCCGGGTCGAAGGGCATGCGACTCCCTCTCAGATTGGAACGGTCGGTACGGCGTTGAATATGGGGCCGATCCCGGCAGATGTCACGCGGGCGACACGCCGCGACCCGAGGCGATCGGCGGTTTGCCACCCACCGCGGCGGAACCCGCCCGACACTGGCGCGTTGCCGTGTGACAGCCAACCGAAAGGCCCAGCCATGCCCAGCATTTACGACGCGATCCGCGCCGATCATGACAACCACCGCGCCCTCCTCGACCGGATCGAGGACACCTCCGGCGACAGCGACGACCGCAAGTCCGCCTGGAAGGAGTTCTACGAGGATGTCAAATCGCATGCCGCGGCCGAGGAAGAAACCTTCTATTCCAAGCTGATCTCCAAGACCTGGGGCCAGGACGCCGCCCGCCACTCGGTGCATGAACACCAGCAGCTTGACGACATTATGGAAGAGCTGAACGAGGGCGACATGGCCTCACCGGGCTGGCTCACCCGCTTCAAGACGCTGAAACACGACTACGAACACCACATGGACGAGGAAGAGGACGAGGTCTTCGCCCGCGCCCAGGAGGTCATCCCCGAGGACGAAATCGAAGGCTACGGCGAACGCTTCGAGAAACGCAAATCCAAGGAACGCGGCCTGATCGACGACAAGCGCGAGGACAGCCTCGAAGACTGAAGGAGCCCCACGTGCCGGACAAACCCCGCCTCGTCGGCGTCAACCATATCGTTCTCGAGGTCGACGATCTCGACGCCGCGCTGGCCTTCTGGCGCGCGATCTTCGATTTCGAACTGCGCGGACGCGGCGACGGCCACGTGTTCCTCGACATGGGCGACCAGTTCATCGGCCTTTTCGAAGGCAAGACCCAGACCCGCGACGAACACCGTCATTTCGGCCTCGTGGTCGACGACCGTTCCCGCGTGCGCGACCTCGCCCGCGCTGCCGGGGCCGAGGTGATGGAGACCGATTTTCTCGACCTGCGCGACCCATGGGGCAACCGCATCCAGGTGGTGGACTATGCCGACCTTCAGTTTTCCAAGACCGACGCGGTGCTGCGCGGCATGGGCCTCGACCTGAAGAAATCGCAAAGCGCCCAACAGGAACTGGAAGACAAGGGCATGGGGTGAAAACCGCCCCCCGGCCGCGCCTGTCTCTCGCCGTCCCGGGCTTGACCCGGGACCTCTCCAATCCCGTAGGGTGGGTGAAAACCCACGTGCCCCCGCCTTATTCCTCGCGACTCACTCCTCGCGCGGCAGAACCCGCAGGCCCAACTCCATCAACTGATCACTCGCCGGCTCGCTCGGCGCGTTCATCATCAGGTCCTCGGCGCGCTGGTTCATCGGGAACATGATCACCTCGCGGATATTCTGTTCATCCGCCAGCAGCATCACGATTCGGTCGATCCCCGCGGCACAGCCCCCGTGCGGCGGCGCGCCGTACTGGAAAGCACCGACCATGCCGCCGAACCGCTTGCGCACTTCCGCCTCGTCATAGCCCGCCAGCTCGAACGCCTTGATCATCGTCTCCAGCTTGTGGTTCCGGATCGCCCCCGACACCAGCTCATAGCCGTTGCAGCTCAGGTCGTACTGGTACCCGAGCACCTTCAGCGGATCGCCCTCCAGCGCCTCGATTCCGCCCTGCGGCATCGAGAACGGGTTGTGCGAAAAGTCGATCTCGCCCGACTCTTCATCCGCCTCGTACATCGGGAAATCCACGATCCAGGCGAAAGCGAAACGGTTCTCGTCCGTCAGCCCCAGCTCCTCGCCGATCGTCACCCGCGCCTTGCCCGCCACGCGCTCGAACGCGGCCGGCTTGCCGCCGAGGAAGAACGCCGCATCGCCCACGCCAAGGCCCAGCTGCTCGCGAATGGCCTCCGTGCGTTCGGGGCCGATATTCTTGGCCAGCGGTCCCGCCGCTTCCATCCCCTCGCCCTGGTCCCGCCAAAAGATATACCCCATCCCCGGCAGCCCCTCTTTCTGGGCAAACGCATTCATCCGGTCACAGAATTTCCGACTGCCACCCGTGGGCGCCGGGATGGCGCGAATTTCGGTGCCGTCCTGCTCCAGCAGCTTGGCAAAAATGGCAAAGCCCGAGCCGCGGAAATGCTCGCTCACATCCTGCATCTTGATCGGGTTGCGCAGGTCCGGCTTGTCGGTGCCATACCACAGCGCCGCATCGCGATACGAGATCTGCTCCCATTCCTGGTCCACCGCCTTGCCGCCGCCGAACTCTTCGAACAGGCCCTTGATCACCGGCTGGATCGTGTCGAACACGTCCTGCTGCTCGACAAAGGACATCTCCAGATCCAGCTGGTAGAAATCCGTGGGCGAGCGGTCGGCGCGCGGGTCCTCGTCGCGGAAACACGGCGCGATCTGGAAATACTTGTCAAACCCACTGACCATGATCAGCTGCTTGAACTGCTGCGGCGCCTGCGGCAGCGCATAGAACTTGCCGGGATGCAGGCGGCTCGGCACCAGGAAGTCGCGCGCCCCCTCGGGGCTGGACGCCGTGATGATCGGCGTCTGGTACTCGCGAAAGCCAATGTCCCACATCCGCCGCCGGATCGATGCCACCACGTCCGAGCGCAGCTTCATGTTCTCCTGCATCGCCTCGCGCCGCAGGTCCAGGTAGCGATAGCGCAGCCGCGTCTCCTCGGGATATTCCTGGTCCCCGAACACGATCAGCGGCAGCTCCTTGGCACTGCCCAGCACCTCGACATCCCGAATGAACACCTCGATCTCGCCGGTGGGAATCTTCGGGTTCACCAGGCTCTCGTCGCGCGCCTTCACCTCGCCGTCGATGCGGATGCACCACTCGCTGCGCAGTTTCTCGACCTCGGAAAACACCTTGCTGTCGGGATCGCACAGCACCTGGGTCATGCCGTAATGGTCGCGCAGGTCGATGAACAGCACCCCGCCATGGTCCCGGATCCGGTGCACCCAGCCCGACAGGCGAACGGTGTCCCCGACATTCGATTTCGTCAGCTCGGCGCAGGTATGGCTGCGATATGCGTGCATGAGGTCCTCTCCGGGCGGCTGAAACTGCCCATTTCGCGTGCAATTCGGTTCGCGCCGATACACCTTGGCGGGGCGGCAAAGTCAAGGCCTGCAAGGCTATTTCCCGCCCGAGCGGAACCGGGCCGCATCTTAAAACATTTACAGAAGGTTAATTTTGCGCAAAGATTCCGGCTATCGGGCGGAAAACATGCGGGAAAACCGCAACACTGGCAGGTTTCACACCAACGTAGGCGCCGCTGTAGGCGCACGCAGATATGGGGTGAGCCATGTGGACCAAGATGCTCGATGTGTTCGTCACACATCTCTTTCGCAAAGGCGATTTCAGCCTGACCTATCCCGACGGCACGACGCGGCGCTACGGCGACGGCGGCACGCCCTCCGTCGCCATGACGCTGCACGACCCGGCCCTGCCCCGCCGCATCATCCTGTCGCCCGAACTGGCGGTGGGCGAAGGCTACATGGACGGCACGATCACCCTCGCGGATGACGACCTGCGCGGCTTTCTCAGCCTCGCGGTCGACAACATCGCCCGCCAGGGCAGCCCGTGGTTCCACCGCCCGCTCGACCTGATGCGCCACGCCAGCCGCTGGCTGAAACAGTTCAACCCGGCCAAGCGGTCGAAGGCGAACGTGGCCCATCACTATGACCTCTCGGGCGAGCTTTACGACCTCTTCCTCGACAAGGACCGGCAATATTCCTGCGCCTATTTCGCCCGCCCCGACATGACGCTGGAAGAGGCGCAGGGGGCCAAGAAACACCACATCGCCCGCAAGCTGCTGCTCAAGCCCGGGATGCGCGTGCTCGACATCGGCTGCGGCTGGGGCGGCATGGCGCTGACGCTGGCGCGCGACTACGGCGCCGAGGTCGTGGGCGTGACGCTCTCCGAGGAACAGCACGCCCTGGCCACCCGCCGCGCCGCCGAGGCGGGCCTCTCCGACAAGGTGCAATTCCACTTGATGGATTACCGCGCCGTCACCGGCACCTTCGACCGCATCGTCTCGGTCGGCATGTTCGAACATGTGGGCGTGCCGCATTACCGCGAATACTTCCGCCATGTGCACGACCTTCTGGCCGAGGACGGCGTCGCCCTCATCCACACCATCGGCCATACCGACCCGCCCGGCACCACCAACCCGTGGATCCTGAAATACATCTTCCCCGGCGGCTATTGCCCGGCCCTGTCCGAGGCGGCCCGCGCGATCGAGGTCAATCAGTTGCATTCCTGCGATATCGAGGTCTGGCGCCTGCATTACGCCGAAACCCTGCGCCACTGGTACGACCGCTTCATGGCCAACATAGACCGCGCCCGCGCGCTTTACGACGAGCGGTTCTGCCGCATGTGGCGCTACTACCTCATCGCCTGCGAGGCGACGTTCCGCTACAACAGCCAGGTCGTGTTCCAGTTCCAGCTCTCGCGCCAGCAGGACGCCGTGCCGCTCACACGCGACTACCTCTACAGCGACGCCGCCGCCCAAGACCTTCGCCACGCCGCGGAATAACCGCTAGTCCAGCCGCGCCGGGATCAGCCCGCGCAGCGCGTTGCCGACGTATAGCGCCCGCGCCTCGGCCAGGTCGTCCGGCGTCAGCACCGCCTCCCGCGCGCGGCCCTCCGCGATCAGGCTCGCGCGCAGCACACCGGGCAGCACACCGCAACTCAGCGCCGGCGTTTCCAGCCCCTCGCCCCGGTCGACAAAGATATTGGTGATCGTCCCCTCGCAGACCGCGCCATCGGAATTGAGAAAGATCACCTCCTCCACACCCTCGGGCAACTCCGCCCGCGTCCGGTCGTACAAGTCCCGCGCGGTGCTCTTGACCGTCAGCCACGGATCAGTGGCGATCAACCGCGTCTCCGACACCGCCAGCCGCCAGACCCGGCCCTCCGGCTCGGGCGTGAACTCGTGCAAGGTGACTTCTACCTGCCCGCCCGCATCCACCGTCAGACGCAACCGCCTTGGCCCGCTGGCCTCGACCGCCTCAAGCGCCGCGTCCAGCCCGTCGATCCCGATCCCCAGCCGTGCCGCGCTCGCCCGCAGCCGCTCCAGGTGCAGCGCCTTGCGATGCAAGCCTTCCTCAGGCGTCCACAGCCCTGTCTCGATCAGGCGAAATCCGGGATCAGCCGGCGGGCAAAGCGGGCTTTCCATAGGGCTTCCTCGTATTCCGACGCGGCGGTGCTGTCATAGACCACGCCGCCGCCCACGTTCAGCGTCGCACGTCCGTCCTCCACAAGCAAACTGCGGATCGCCACGTTGAACTCCGACCGCCCGTCCGGCGCGGCCCAGCCGATGGTGCCGCAATAGACATCGCGCGCGCCGTCCTCCAGCCCCGCCAGGATCTGCATCGCCCGAATCTTCGGCGCGCCCGTAATCGACCCGCAGGGAAACAGCGCCCGGAAGATGCCGGACAGCGTCGTCCCTTCCAGCATCCGCCCGCGAATGAGCGACGTCATCTGGTGCACCGTCGCCAGGCTCTCCACCGTGAACAGTTCCGGCACCTCGATACTGCCGATCTCGCAGATCCGCCCCAGGTCGTTGCGCAAAAGGTCCACGATCATCAGGTTCTCGGCCTGGTTCTTTTCGTCTTCCATCAGGAACCGGCAGCGCCGCGCATCCTCTTCGGCATCCTCGCTGCGCGGCTGGGTGCCCTTCATCGGCTTGGTCTCGATGCCCCCCGCCCCATCGGTGCGAAAAAACAGCTCGGGCGAGCGTGACAGGATCGCGGGCAGCCCCTCGTCCTCGATCAGCGCGCCAAAGCGCACCGGCTGCACCGCGTTCAGCGCGGCATAAAGCGCGGCAGGCTCGCCCACCGCTTCCATCGCGCAGGCGAATGTCAGGTTCGCCTGGTAAAAGTCGCCCGCGCAGATATGCCCGTGAACCGCCTCAAACGCCTGCTCATAGCGCGCCGCCGACCACAGCGGCACGAAATGATCCAGATGCGCCTCGGGTTCGGGCAACGGCGCCGCCACGCCCGGCTCCTCGAAGACCCCGAACTGCAACAGCGGCACCCGCCGCCGCCCCGGCATCAGCGGCGCCAGCTTCGGCTCCAGCGCGTAACCCAGCTCGTAGCTCGCGAATCCCGCCAGCCACAGGCCGGCCTCCCGCGCCGCGTCCATCGCCGCCAGCGCGGCGGGCACGTCCTCTGCCTCCCGCGCCAGGATCACCTCGACCGGGCGCTCGAACGCGCATTCGTCCCCCTCGGGGCCATGATCGAAACGGATTCGCAACAGATAGTCCCTCGCTTTGGCTGGTTATCTAAGCGTTCACGCGGCCAAGTGCACTGCGAAATACGTCGCATCGCGTGCAAAGACCGATGCCCCTTGCGCTGTCCGGCGTAATGAATATAAGGCCAACAATTTGCGCCGCACCGGGGGATGACATGCCAAAAAGAACCGATATCAAATCCATCATGATCATCGGTGCCGGCCCCATCATCATCGGGCAGGCCTGCGAGTTCGACTATTCCGGCGCCCAGGCCTGCAAGGCCCTGCGCGAGGAAGGCTACCGCGTCATCCTAGTAAACTCCAACCCCGCGACGATCATGACCGATCCGGGGCTGGCCGACGCCACGTATATCGAGCCCATCACGCCCGAAGTGGTGGCCAAGATCATCGAGAAAGAGCGCCCCGACGCGCTCCTGCCCACCATGGGCGGCCAGACGGGTCTCAACACCGCGCTCGCGGTGGCCGACATGGGCGTGCTGGAAAAGTTCGGCGTCGAACTCATCGGCGCCAACCGCGAGGCCATCGAAATGGCCGAGGACCGCAAGCTTTTCCGCGAGGCGATGGACCGCCTGGGCATCGAAAACCCCAAGGCCACCATCGCCGAAACCATGGAAGAATGCATGGCCGCGCTCGAACATGTGGGCCTGCCTGCCATCATCCGCCCCGCCTACACCCTTGGCGGCACCGGCGGCGGCGTGGCCTATAACCGTGCCGATTACGAGCATTACTGCAAGTCCGGCCTCGACGCCTCCCCGGTCAGCCAGATCCTGATCGACGAGTCGCTCTTGGGCTGGAAGGAATACGAGATGGAGGTCGTCCGCGACCGCGCCGACAACGCCATCATCGTCTGCTCCATCGAAAACGTCGACCCGATGGGCGTGCATACCGGCGATTCGATCACCGTCGCACCCGCCCTCACGCTCACGGACAAGGAATACCAGATCATGCGCAACGGCAGCATTGCCGTCCTGCGCGAGATCGGCGTGGAAACCGGCGGCTCCAACGTGCAATGGGCGATCAACCCCGAAGACGGCCGTATGGTCGTGATCGAGATGAACCCGCGCGTCTCCCGCTCCTCGGCGCTGGCGTCCAAGGCCACCGGCTTCCCGATCGCGAAAATCGCCGCCAAGCTCGCCGTCGGCTACACGCTGGATGAGCTCGACAACGACATCACCAAGGTCACGCCCGCCAGCTTCGAGCCGACCATCGACTATGTCGTTACCAAGATCCCGAAATTCGCCTTCGAGAAATTCCCCGGCTCGCAGCCCTACCTGACCACCGCGATGAAATCCGTGGGCGAGGCCATGGCCATCGGCCGCACCATCCACGAATCGCTGCAAAAGGCGCTCGCGTCGATGGAATCCGGCCTGACCGGCTTTGACGAGATCGAGATCGACGGCGCGCCGGAAAAGACCGCCGTCATCAAGGCGATCAGCCAGCAGACCCCGGACCGGATGCGCACCATCGCCCAGGCCATGCGCCACGGCCTGACCGATGACGAAATCTTCGCCGCCACCAAGTTCGACCCGTGGTTCCTCGCCCGCATCCGCGAAATCGTCGAGGCCGAGGAGGCCGTGCGGAAGGACGGCCTGCCCACCGACGAACAGGGCCTGCGCCGCCTCAAAATGATGGGCTTCACCGACGCCCGCCTCGCCAAACTGACGGGCTTCACCGAGGCCGACATCCGCCGCGCTCGCCACGCCAAGGGCGTTACGGCCGTCTTCAAGCGCATCGACACCTGCGCCGCCGAGTTCGAGGCCCAGACGCCTTACATGTATTCCACTTACGAGGCCCCGATGATGGGCGAGGTGGAATGCGAGGCGCGGCCCTCCGACCGCAAGAAGGTCGTCATCCTCGGCGGCGGCCCCAACCGCATCGGCCAGGGGATCGAGTTCGACTATTGCTGCTGTCACGCCTGTTTCGCGCTGACCGACGCGGGGTTCGAGACCATCATGGTCAACTGCAACCCCGAGACCGTCTCGACCGACTACGACACCTCCGACCGGCTCTATTTCGAGCCGCTCACCTTCGAGCATGTCATGGAAATCCTGCGGGTCGAGCTGGAAAACGGCACCCTGCACGGCGTCATCGTCCAGTTCGGCGGCCAGACGCCCCTGAAACTCGCCAACGACCTCGAAGCCGAAGGCATCCCCATCCTCGGCACCACGCCCGACGCCATCGATTTGGCCGAAGACCGCGAGCGGTTCCAGGCGCTGGTCAACCAGCTGAACCTCAAGCAGCCCAAGAACGGCATCGCCCATTCTGACGCCGAGGCGCTGGCCATCGCCGACGAAATCGGCTTCCCGCTGGTCATCCGCCCCTCCTACGTGCTGGGCGGCCGCGCGATGGAAATCGTCCGCGACATGGGTCAGCTCGAACGCTACATCAACGAGGCCGTGATCGTCTCGGGCGACAGCCCCGTCCTCTTGGACGGCTACCTCTCCGGCGCCATCGAATGCGATGTCGACGCGCTCTCGGACGGCACCGATGTCCACGTCGCCGGCATCCTGCAACATATCGAAGAGGCCGGCGTGCACTCGGGCGACAGCGCCTGCTGCCTGCCGCCCCACACCCTGCCCCAGCATATCATCGACGAGATCGACGCCCAGACCCGCGCACTCGCCAAGGCGCTGAACGTCGTGGGCCTGATGAACGTGCAGTTCGCCGTCCAGGGCGACGACATCTACCTGATCGAGGTGAACCCCCGCGCCAGCCGCACCGTGCCCTTCGTCGCCAAGGCCACTGACTCGGCCATCGCCTCCATCGCCGCGCGCCTCATGGCGGGCGAGCCGCTCTCGGCCTTCCCGCATCGCGGCGCCTACCCGTCGGACACCAAGCCGGGCACCCTGCCCATGGCCGACCAGATGACGCTTGCCGATCCCGCCATGCCCTGGTTCTCGGTCAAGGAGGCGGTCATGCCCTTCGCCCGCTTCCCCGGTGTCGACACGATCCTGGGGCCGGAAATGCGCTCGACGGGCGAGGTCATGGGCTGGGACGTCAGCTTCCCCCGCGCCTTCCTCAAGGCACAGATGGGCGCGGGCGTCGTGCTGCCCGACGGCGGCAAGGTGTTCTTCTCGATCAAGGACGACGACAAGACGCCCCAGCTTGTGGAAACCGCGCAGATCCTTGTCGACCTGGGCTTCGCCATCGTCGCCACCCGCGGCACCGCCGCCTTTCTTGAGGCGCACGGCATCGCCTGCGAGGTCGTCAACAAGGTCTACGAGGGCCGCCCCGACATCGTGGACATGCTCAAGGACGGGCAGATCAGCCTTGTCATGAACACCACCGAGGGCATCCAGGCGGTCGAGGACAGCCGGGAGATTCGCTCGGTTGCGCTCTACGACAAGATCCCCTATTACACGACCGCAGCCGCCGCTCATGCCGCCGCACTGGCCATGAAGGCCCGGCAAGAGGGCGACCTTGTGGTATTGCCGCTACAGGGCGTCGCCTGACCGCAAATGCCTCGCGCGGGGACGCCCCGCGCAAGGCTCTGAAAATACTGGAATTTTTCAGAATCGCCGCAGCCATGCTCTGCGGCCAGACCGGCTATGCACAATTTTCATAGAATTCGAAGCGAATAAGGATTGCGCCGTCATAATTTTTGACTAGGTGGATGGTACGAACGCACTGACGCGCTCGCTATGGAACGACCGCCAGCCAAAGGAGGCCATCATGACCCGCGATGAATTGAACCGGGAACTTCGTATGCATAGTGCCACCTGGCAATCGGTGGTCCTGGTCTACGGTATCCTCGTAGGTACGCTGATTTTCTCGGCCTCGGCCATCATCAGCTGACCTTCCCCCGGCGCCCCGCGCCACAGTCCGAAAACCGACCTCTTCCCCCTTCGGCGTTGAACGTGACACTCGTTTGGCGTCCTTGGCGCTTCTGAAAAGGATACCCGCCATGAACCGTGACCAACTGATCCGCGAATTGCAGGCCCACAGCGCCACGTGGCAGGCTGTCGTGATCGTATACGCCCTGATCGTCGGCGCGATGATCCTGTCGGGCATGGCCATCACCGGCTGAGAGAGGGTGCGCCCGGGGTAAAAACGGCCTGGAAAGCAGGGCCGGGACTTACCGGGTGCCGAACCGAAGCCAAAATCACCCCCCGTCCCGGGCCTGACCCGGGACCTCGCCGCCCGAGAGATCCTCGGGTCAAGCCCGAGGATGGCAGGCGCCCCGCTCTCAAGCTTGCGCCAAACCCGTTCCCAACACGAAAAACGGCGCCCCTTCCTCCGGGGCGCCGTTTCTTGTTCATGGCGGCCAGGCTCAGACCTGCGTGCCCTCGACCTTGTCGTCGTCCGGGTCGATCTTGGCCGAGGCCGCGTCGCCGATATTGTCGACGCCCCGTTCCTCCAGCAGCGTGGTCAGCCAGTTCGGATCCATCTCCGGCACCGAGCTCAGCAGCAGGTCGGTATAGGGGTGGTGCGGCGGCGTGAACATGTCGTCCTTCGGCCCCTGCTCCACCACCTGCCCGTTCTGCATCACCACCACCTCGTCGGCGATCGACCGCACGGTGGCAAGGTCGTGGGTGATGAACATATAGGCCAGGTTCAGCTCGTTCTGCAGCCGGTCCAGCAGCCGCAGGATGCCTTCCGCCACCAGCTGGTCCAGCGCCGAGGTCACCTCGTCGCAGACGATGAAACTGGGTTCCGCCGCCAGCGCCCGGGCAATCCCGATCCGCTGTTTCTGCCCGCCCGACAGCTCAGGCGGATAGCGGTTGTAGTATTTCGACGGCTCCAGCTCGATCAGGTCCAAGAGCTCGTCCACCCGCGTCTTCAGCGCCGTGCCCTTCAGCCCCGAATAGAACTGCGCCGGCCGCCCGATGATCTCCGAGATCTGCACCTTCGGGTTCAGCGCGGTATCGGCCATCTGATAGATCATCTGGCACTGCCGCAGCTGGTCCTTCGAGCGGTCCTTGTAACTGGCCGGGAAGGGCTCGCCCTTGAACAGCACCTCGCCTTTCGAGGGCGGCAACAGCCCGGTGATCACCCGCGCGGTCGTGGACTTGCCCGACCCGGATTCACCCACCACGGCCACCGTCATCCCCTGGTAGATGTCGAACGACACGTCATCCAGGATCTTCGGCCCGTTGGAATAGGACGCGTCCACGTTCTTGACCGAAATCAGCGGCGGCGTGCCATCCGTCGGGCGATGCTTCTGCTCGCTGGTAAAGCTGCGCACGGCCCAGAGCGACTTGGTGTAATCCTCCTGCGGATTCTCCAGCATCTGGTCCGTGGGCGCCTCCTCCACCTCTTCACCGCGCAACAGCACCTTGATCGTGTCGGCCATCTGCGCCACCACCGCCAGGTCGTGGGTGATGTAGATCGCCGCGGTGTTGAACTGGTCCACGATATCGCGAATGGCCGCCAGAACCTCGATCTGCGTGGTCACGTCCAGCGCCGTCGTCGGCTCGTCAAAGATGATCAGGTCGGGCCGGCACGACATGGCCATCGCCGTCATCGCCCGCTGCAACTGACCGCCCGACACCTGGTGCGGATACCGGAACCCGATCTCGCCGGGATTGGGCAGGCGCAACCGCTCATACAGTTCGATCGCGTCCTCCTGCGCCTCCAGCCGCTTCTTGATGCGGTACTGCACGGGGGCTTCGGTGTGCTGGTCGATCAGCTTGTGCGCCGGGTTGAACGACGCCGCCGCCGACTGCGCCACATAGGCGATGCGCGAGCCTCTGAGAGCCCGCTTCTCGCCCTCGGTCGAGGTGGTCAGTTCGATCCCGTCGAACTCGATCGACGAGCCCTCCACGATCCGCGTGCCGTCCCGGGCATAGCCCATGGCCGCCGCACCGATGGTGGATTTGCCCGCCCCGGATTCCCCGATCAGGCCCATCACCTCGCCGCGGTGCAGGGTCAGGTCGACACCCTTGATGATGTCGACCCAGGTTTCGTCCGAATAGCCCTGGATCTTCAGGTCCCGGATCTTCAGAAGGACGTCGGTGTTTTTCTTGAAACTCATGTCGGTTTACTCCTTCAAGCCCGAGGACCGATGCAGCATCCAGTCCACCACGAAGTTGACCGCCACGGTCAGCAGCGCGATGGCCGCGGCCGGAATAAGCGGCGTGATCTCACCGAACGAGATCAGCGTCGCGTTCTCCCGCACCATCGACCCCCAGTCCGCCGTGGGCGGCTGGATGCCGAGACCGAGGAAGCTGAGACCCGCGATCAGCAGGAACACGAAGCAGAACTCCAGCCCGAACTCCGCCACCAGCGGCGCGGTCGAGTTCGGCAGGATCTCCCGCCGGATCAGGTACCAGTTCTTTTCACCGCGCAGCTTGGCGGCCTCGATATAGTCCATCACGACCACGTTGCCCGCGACCGCCCGTGTCAGGCGGAACACGCGGGGGCTGTAGATGATCGCGACCACCAGGATCAGGATGATCTCCGACGCGTTGAAGATCGTCGTGCCGGCCAGGGCAAAGGCAAAGGCCACCCCGGCGACGATCGCCGCCCCGACCAGCCAGCTGACAAGCGAGTATGCCGCCGCCGCCAGGAACAACAGCCCCACGACCACCGCAAAGCCGAACAGCAGCCAGGAACTGGTCTGCGGCGAGGCCAGCGAACCACCGAAGATCGACAGCATCAGCAGGGCGAAGATCAGCGACGGGATCGACATGATCACGTCTGCCATCCGGCCCATGAACCCGTCGAAATATCCGCCCTTGGTCGCCGCCAGCAGGCCCGCCATGGCGCCCAGGATGAACGCCAGGACCGTGCCGCAAAGCGCCAGCGCCACGGTGTTCCGCGCGCCATAGATGATCCGGCTGAACATGTCCCGGCCCAGCTGGTCCGCGCCCAGCAGCATGTTGTTGTCCGGCGGCGCAAAGGCCTGGCTGACGATCTCGGCCTCGCCATAGGGCGCGATGGCCGGGGCGAAGATGCCCATGATCGCCACGACGAAGATCACGAACATCCCGAAGGCCGCGGTCAGCGGCGCGGTGCGCAGCTCCTTGGCCATCTCGTCGCTCGCCAGCGCCGTCAGGAACTCGCGGAACGCGTAGGACATCATGCCCGCCGCCAACAGCATCCCCGCGGCAATCGCCACGAAGCGCAGCGCCGGAATGCCGCCGATGATCGCCAGCACCAGCGACACCAGCGTCAGCGAGAACAGCAGCAGGAACGCCGAGCGTTGGTTGTAATAGGCCGCCCCGCACGACAGCAGAAGCAGCAGGGCGAAGTAGAGGATTACAAATATCATGATCCGCCCTCCTTATTTCGGGTGCCGCAGGCGGGGGTTGGTCAGAATGGCCCCCACGTCGGCTGCAAGGTTGAGAAGGATGAAGGTCGCCGCGAAGATCAGGCAGCAGGCCTGCACCACCGGGAAGTCGCGTTTCGAAACCGCGTCCACCAGCGCCTGTCCGATGCCCGGATAGACGAACACCACCTCCACCAGCACCACGCCGGTGATCAGGTAGGCCAGGTTCAGCGCGACCACGTTGATGATCGGCGCCCAGGCATTGGGCAGCGCGTGTTTCACGATCACCTTCCAGGGCGGCGCGCCCTTCAGCCGGGCCATCTCGATATAGGGGCTGGCCAGCAGGTTGATGATCGCCGCGCGGGTCATCCGCATCATGTGCGCCATGACCACCAGCACCAGCGTCAGCGCCGGCAGGAAGGTCCGCTCCAGCAGCCCGAAGAAGGTCATCCCCTCGCTCAGGCTCGCGATGGCCGGGAACATGCCCCATTTCACCGCGAAATAGAGGATCAGGATATACCCCAGGAAGAATTCCGGCGACGAGATGAACGACAATGAGATCACGTTCGCCACCCGGTCGAAGATCGAGTTGCGCAACAGCGCCACGATCACGCCCAGAACGATCGACACCGGCACCGCGATCACGGCCGCGTAGGCGGCCAGGAACAGCGTGTTCATGAACCGCTCGCCGATGATCTCGGTCACCCGCGCGTCGGTCACGATGGAACTGCCGAAATCAAGTGTGACGGCGTCGCTCAGCCATGCGAAATATCGCACCAGCGCGGGCTGGTCGAGGCCCATTTCACGGCGCAGGGCCGCAAGGTTCTCCGGGGTCGCCGACTGTCCCAGCACCGCCTGCGCGATGTCCCCGGGAAGAAGTTCGACCATGAAGAAGATGATGACGGAGATCACCAAAAGGATGATCAACCCGAGACCCAGACGCTTGCCGACAAGCGTTAAGATGTCTCCCATATGTCCCTCCTGCTGTTGGGCGTCCGCCTTGCCCGTCCCGGGCCGCATCCGCACAGCTTATATTGTTATGACGTTATGACGTGCCCCGGGCGCTTTTGCTGCGCTCTCTTGGCCGTCCCGTCGGCCCGGACGGGGCGATGATCCGCCCCCTCCAAATGTTTGCCCCGGCGCCTTGGCACCGGGGCAAAACCTCTTGCTTATGCGTCTGCGAACCACCACCGGCTGCAGGCGCGCGCGCCGTCCATCTGCCAGCTTGGCGCCAGGTCGGGCCCGTGCTGCACGTTCTTGCGCCGCGCATAGACGAAGTTCGGGAAGAACGGGATGACCGTCCCGCCATCGTCCTTCGCCAGGATCGCCATCTCGCGGTACATTTCCGCGCGCTTTTCATCGTCCAGCTCGGCCTTGGCCTGCAGCAGCAGTTCGTTGAACCGCTCGTTCTGCCACCGGCTCTCGTTCCATGCCGCGTCGGACTTGTAGGCCAGCGAATACATCACGTCCGGCGTCGGACGCGCGCCCCACTGCACCGCGCACCACGGCTTTTTCAGCCACACGTCGGAATAGTACCCATCATTGGGTTCGCGGTTGACGTTGATCGTGATGCCCGCCGCCTTGGCGTGCTCGGCGTAAAGGACGCACATGTCCACCGCCCCGGAAAAGACCGAGTCGGCCACGCTCAGGTTCACCGTCAGCCCCTCGGCGCCGGCTTTCTTCAGCAACGATTTCGCCTGGTCGGGGTCGTATTCGCGTTGCTCGATGCCTTCGGGATAGTAGGGCATCGCCGGCGAATGGTGGAAGTCGTTCGCCTTGGTGGCCGCGCCGAAGGTGATCTTCTCGATCAGCTCGTCCCGGTTCATCGAAAGCTTCAGCGCGTTGCGCACATCCACGTTGTCGAACGGCGCCGTGTCGCACAGCATCGGCAAGGTGATGGCCGCCGCGGACGGCACGTCGTCGATCTCGATGTTGGGGTCGCGCTGCAACAGCGCCAGCGTCTTCAGCTCCAGCTGCGTCACCGCGTCCACGTCGCCCGTCACCAGCGCCGTCTGGCGCGCGTTCGGGTCGTTCAGCACGATCAGTTGCAGGTCGTCGAAATACGCGCCTTCCAGGTGCCAGCCCTCGTGGCGGGTCAGGCTGTAGCGCACGCCGAACTCGGCCTCTTCCATCTTGTAGGGGCCACAGCCATCACCCGACTGCCAGTTTGCCGTGCCGTCCTCGTTGGCCGGAACGATCGCCAGGTGATAATCGGTCATCAGCCACGGCAGGTCGGCGTTGCCGGTGCCCAGCACGAAGGTCACCGAGTTGTCGCCGTTGTCCGTGATGTCCTGCACGTCCGACAACAGCGCTTTCGCGGCCGATGTCGTGTCGTCGCCCCGGTGGTGGTTCATCGACGCGATGACGTCCTTCGCCGTCACTTTCGGGCCGCTGTGGAACGTCGCGTTCTCGTTGATCTTGTAGGTCCATTCCTTGGCGTCCGGGCTCGCGCTCCACTCGCTGGCCACGTCCGGCCCGAGCGAGCCATCGGGCTCGATCAGCGTCAGGTAGGACCGATAGGTATGCGCCACCTGGATCATCGAGAAGGTGACGTAGGTGCCGGGATCATGCGAATCCGACGTATTGCCGTCGTGCATCCCCAGGCGGAACGTCCCGCCCTTGGCGGGCTGCGCCTTCGCGGCCCCGGTCCACAGGCCGGTCGCGGCCGTGGTCGTCAGGCCCGCCGCGGCGGCGTAATGCATGAACGACCGGCGAGAGATCTTCCCCTCGCGGGCCGCATCTGCCAGTCGATCCAGCAGAAGTTGATCTTTGAAATCAGTCATGATGTCTCCCTATGACTAGTCTGTCTCCCGGGTCATCTTGCGCGACCCTTCAAAGCAGCTTTGCGTCGTTTCCCCTGAACGGGCGGCTCAATTACGACATGATGTTACCAAAACACGAAAAAAATGTCGCTTCCAGCCTTCATATGCCGCATCACGAAATTTTTTCGCACGTTCAATTCACTAGCCAGCACTGTTGAACCGCTTGCTTTAAAGGGGTTTCCGCGGCTCGGGCCCGTCGCCGGGCCGACTGTTCAAAAAACGACATATCCGCGCAGCCCGACCGGCGGCGGCGCGGGAATCGTCTAGTGTTCCGCGTCGTCCTTGCGCGCCCGCAGCCTGGCGAAATAGGCCACCCGCTTGCCCAGTTCCCGCTCGAACCCGCGCTCGACCGGCTTGTAAAGCTCGGGCCGCTCCATCGTGTCGGGGAAATAGTTCTGCCCCGAAAACGCGTCCTCGGCATCGTGGTCATAGGCATAGCCCGCGCCGTAGCCCTGTTCCTTCATCAGCCCGGTGGGCGCGTTCAGGATATGCTTGGGCGGCGGCTCGCTGCCGGTCTTCTTGGCGGCCTTCATCGCCGCCTTGTAGGCCACGTAGGCCGCGTTCGACTTGGGCGCCAGCGCCAGGTAGGTGACCGCCTGTGCCAGCGCCAGATCCCCTTCCGGGCTGCCCAGCCGCTCGTAGGTCTCCCACGATTGCAGGCAGACCGCCTGCGCCTGCGGATCGGCCAGGCCGATATCCTCCACCGCCATCCGGGTGATCCGCCGCGCCAGGTACCGCGGGTCCTCGCCTCCGTCCAGCATCCGCGCCAGCCAGTAGAGCGCGGCATCCGGGTCCGACCCGCGCACCGACTTGTGCAGCGCCGAGATCAGGTTGTAATGCGCGTCGCCGGACTTGTCGTACTGCGCCGCCCGCTTCATCAGCCGCGCGGTCAGGGCGTTCGTGTCCAGCTTCTTGTCGGTCTTCCACGCCGCCACCTGCTCGATCAGGTTCAAGAGCGCCCGCCCGTCCCCGTCCGCCATCTCCAGCAACGCCTCGCGCGCCGCGCCGTCCAGCGGCAGCGTCCGGTCCAGCTCCTTCTCCGCGCGTTGCGCCAGCCGCTCCAGCTCCGCCAGGGTCAGCCGCTCCAGCACCAGGACCTGCGACCGGCTCAGCAAGGCCGCGTTCAATTCGAAACTCGGGTTCTCCGTGGTGGCCCCCACCAGCAGGATCGTCCCGTCCTCCATATGCGGCAGGAACCCGTCCTGCTGCGCCTTGTTGAAGCGGTGGATCTCGTCGACGAACAGCAGCGTCCCCTGCCCGTTGGCCCGCCGGTGCTTGGCCGCGTCGAACACCTTGCGCAGCTCCGGCACCCCGGAAAAGATCGCGCTGATCTGCACGAAATGCAGGTCGGTCTCGTCCGCCAGAAGCCGCGCGATGGTGGTCTTGCCCACCCCGGGCGGTCCCCAGAAGACCAGCGATGTCAGGCTGCCCGAGGCCAGCATCACCCCCAGGGGGCCATCCGGCCCGATCACCTTGTCCTGCCCGATCACCTCGGACAGCGCGCGGGGCCGCAGCCGGTCCGCCAGCGGCCGCGGCGCGCTGTCATGCGCCTTGTCGTCCCTTACGTCCGGTTTGGCTTCGGGGCCGGTATCGAACAGATCGCCCATGGCTACAGCCTGAACCGCAGCGTGCTGCGCTGCGTGCCCCGCTGCACATCCAGGCTCAGCCAGCGCCCGCTCGCCTCCAGCAGAGGCTCCACCATGCCGGGTTCCTCGACGGTCACGCCGTTGATCCCGCGCAATATGTCCCCCTGCCGCAACCCGGCCCGCAACCCCGCGCGCCCCGGCTCCAGAACGACGACACCCTCCGCCATCAGCGGCAGGCCCAGCTCGGCGATCACGGCGGGGTTGATATTGCCCAGCACCATCCCCGGTATCACGCTCCGCGCGCCCGTCTCGGTCACCTCCCGCGGCGGCACCTCCGGCGCGGCCCCCAGCCGCAGGACCACGTCCTCGGCCTCCCCGTTGCGCACCCGCGTCACCCGCGTCTCGCCGTCGATCCCGACAACCGACATCCGGTAAATCATCTCGGGCGCCGCATTCACCGCCTGCCCGTCCACCGCCGTGATCACGTCGCCCGGCGCAAACCCCGCTTCGGCAAAGGGGCTTGCGGGATGCAGCTGCGAAATGATGATCCCGCCCGGCACGCCCAGGCCCATGCCCTCGGCCATGTCCGCCGTCACCGGCTGGCCGGAAATCCCCGCCCAGGGCCGCTCGAACGCGGTATTGCCCGCCTGCGCCTGGGCCACGAACTGCGCCACAAGCGCCGCCGGAATGGCAAAGCCGATCCCGTTCGACCCGCCCGACCGGCTCAGGATCCGCGTGTTGATGCCCACCAGCCGGCCCTCTATGTCCACCAGCGCCCCACCCGAATTGCCCGGGTTGATCGGCGCGTCGGTCTGGATGAAATACCCCCGCGCATTGCCCGTCGCCGCGCCCGACCGCGCCAGCCCCGACACGATCCCGCTGGTCACCGTCTGGCCCACGCCAAAGGGGTTGCCGATCGCCAGCACCAGCTCGCCCACCTCGACCGTGTCACTGTCGCGCAGCTCCAGCGCCGGCATCCCTTCCGCGCCGTCCAGCTTCAGCACCGCAAGGTCGCTCTCCTCGTCGGCCAGCAGCACCCGCGCCTCGAATTCCCGCCGGTCGTTCAGCACCACGCGGATGTCCGTGGCCATCCCCACCACGTGGTAGTTCGACACCACGATCCCGTCCGCGCTCAGGATCACCCCCGACCCCAGCGAGTTCTCCACCCGCTGCCTCGGCCCGCCGAAATCGCGAAAGAACTCGTCGAAGAACGGATCGCCCCGGAACGGGCTCGACCGCGTGTTCACCACCCGCCGCGCATAGATGTTGACCACCGCGGGGGCGGCCTCCTTCACCACGGGCACGAAGCCCATGCCGATCTCGCCGCGGCTCTCGGGCACGCGCATCTCCGCCCCCGCCGGCACCGCCAGCGTCACGGACAGGACAAGGGCACAGATCCATCTCACCATGCCCCCGATATGCGCCCCCCGCGCCCTTGATGCAAGCACGTCAAGACAGGCACCGCCCCTGCTCTTCCTCTGGCCACAAATATCCCAAAGCGTTCTGCCCCTATCACGTGTTCCGGGATAGGGGCAGAACGCCCGCAACGTACGAAGGTCGTACCGCGATTTTCCGAAAGTGGCTTCGCCAGTCTTTCGAAAAACGCTTCGGGGAGCGCGAGGGGCTGGCCCCTCGCTCCCGTCCTCACAGCCCGCACCGCCCGATGGAACCCCCCGCCCCACCCGGCGTTTCCAGACAGGAGGTTCAAACCATGGCAGAGAGATACAGATCGAAGGACGGCAAAAGCGAAACCGAAGAGTTCGTTGACGACGTCCCCACCCCAGACCAGCAAGGCCGCGCCCAGGGCAACCTGGAACGCAAGGTCGGCACCCGCGACTCGCTGAAGCGGACAAAAAGCGAGGGCGCCGGCGCGACCCGCGTCACCAAGGAAGACGAAAAGGGCGAAGGCAATCTCGGCGGCCATCACGGCACCGGCAAGGAGAAACGCGATGACTGAACTCAAGCAAGGCACCTGGGTCGTGGTGACCGACAGTGAAAAGGCGCTCTTCCTGCGCAACCTCACCGACCACCAGGACCCCAATTTCGAGGTCATGGACACCGAGGAACAGGAAAACCCCTCTGATATCGAGCAATCGGCCAACCGCCCCGGCCGCATGCAGGACACCGGGGTGCAGCAGATGTCGGCCCTGGACGACACCGACTGGCACGAACTGCAGAAGGAGCGCTTCGCGTCGGACCTGTCGGACATCCTCTACGCCGCGGCGCACAAGGGCGAATTCGACCGCCTGATCCTCGTTGCCGCGCCCAAGGTGCTGGGCCACCTGCGCGACGACATGCACAAGGAGGTCACCTCCAAGGTGGTCAGCGAGATCCCCAAGAACCTCGCGGGCCATCCCGTCGACGAGATCGAGAAGCTGGTCAAGAAAGAGCTCGAAAGCGCCTGACCGCGCCCCGGGCCCCTTCGGGAACGAAAAACGCCGCCGGACACTTCCGGCGGCGTTTCTGATTCAGTCAAGAGGAACGGGGCTTATGCCTCGTCGTCCCCCTCCATGTCCTCGGCGGCGACGCGGGCCTTGTCGGCGGCGCCCTTCGCGTCGCGGTCGCGCTCGACGAATTCGATGATCGCCATCGGCGCCATGTCGCCATAGCGGAAGCCGGCCTTCAGCACGCGGACATACCCGCCCTGGCGCTCCTTGTAGCGCGGGCCCAGCACGTCGAACAGCTTGGCGACATGCATGTCCTGCTTCAGTTGCGCGGCGGCCTGGCGGCGGGCATGAACGTCCCCGCGCTTGCCCAGCGTGACCAGCTTTTCGACGACCCGCTTCAGCTCTTTCGCTTTCGGCAGGGTGGTCTTGATCTGTTCGTGTTCAATCAGCGAGCCGGCCATGTTCGCCCACAGCGCCTTGCGGTGCTCGTGGGTACGGTTCAGGCGGCGATAGCCTCGTGCGTGACGCATGTTTCTTACTCCGTTTGTTGCCCTCTACGGGCGGTTTTGCTTTGTCCGGCCGGCGATGCGTGTCACCGGCTCTCCTTGGGGCCTGTCCCGGGCTTGACCCGGGACCTCGACCCGATTTCGCACCGACCCACCCCGGACCTGATCCGGGGCCTTTTGGCCGGGAGATCCCGGATCAAGTCCGGGATTTGAAGATCAATTCTTCAGAATTGATCTTCGAACTTCTTCGCCAGGTCCTCGATGTTGTCCGGCGGCCAGTCCTCGACATCCATGCCCAGGTGCAGGCCCATGCCCGACAGCACTTCCTTGATCTCGTTCAAGGACTTGCGGCCGAAGTTCGGCGTGCGCAGCATCTCGGCTTCGGTCTTCTGAATGAGGTCGCCGATATAGACGATGTTGTCGTTCTTCAGGCAGTTCGCCGACCGCACCGACAATTCCAGCTCGTCCACCTTCTTCAGCAGAAGCGGGTTGAACTCCAGCCCGTCGTCGTCGTCCTGACGCTGCGCCGATTCCGGCTCCTCGAAGTTCACGAAGATCGACAGCTGGTCCTGCAGGATGCGCGCGGCAAAGGCCACGGCGTCCTCGGGCGTGATCGATCCGTCCGTGGTCAGCTTCATGGTCAGCTTGTCATAGTCCAGAACCTGGCCCTCGCGGGTGGGCTGCACGTCATAGCTGACCTTGACGACCGGCGAATAGATCGCGTCGATGGCAATCAGGCCAATGGGCGCGTCTTCCGGCTTGTTCTTGTCGGCGGCGACATAGCCCTTGCCCTGGTTCACGGTCAATTCCATGAACAGGTCCGCGCCCTCGTCGAGGTGGCAGATCACGTGTTCCTTGTTCAGGATCTCGATGCCCGCGCTGTCGGCGATGTCGCCGGCGGTCACCACGCCCGGCCCCTTGGCCGAGATCGACAGGCGCTTGGGCCCCTCGACATCCATGCGGATCGCGACACCCTTGAGGTTCAGCACCACGTCTGTCACGTCTTCGCGGACACCGGCGATGCTGGAAAACTCGTGCAGCACGTTGTCGATCTGCACGCTGGTGATCGCCGCGCCCTGAAGGCTCGACAACAGCACGCGGCGCAGCGCGTTGCCCATGGTCAGGCCAAAGCCGCGCTCCAGCGGTTCCGCCACGACGGTCGCCTGGCGCAGCGGGTCGTTGCCCGGCTTCACCTCAAGCTGCGTCGGCTTGATCAATTCTGCCCAGTTCTTATGGATCATGCGGTCCCTCCATCCTTGTCCCTGGCCCCATGTCCATAGGCCTCTGAGACGCTCGAGGTTTCAAAATAACGGAAATGGGGCCGTGAAAACTCACGCGGCCCCATCCAAAAAGTCGGTCTCAGACCCGGCGACGCTTCGGCGGGCGGCAACCGTTGTGGGCAATCGGCGTCACGTCGCGGATCGACGTGATGTTGAAGCCGACGGCAGCCAGGGCGCGCAGCGCGCTCTCGCGGCCCGACCCGGGCCCCTGCACTTCGACTTCCAGCGTCTTCATGCCGTGTTCCTGCGCCTTGCGGCCGGCATCTTCGGCGGCCATCTGGGCGGCATAGGGCGTCGACTTGCGCGACCCCTTGAAGCCCATCGTGCCGGCCGAGGACCACGCGATCGCGTTGCCCTGCACGTCCGAGATCAGGATCTTGGTGTTGTTGAACGAGCTGTTCACATGCGCCACGCCCGTGGCGATGTTCTTCGAGACCTTTTTCTTGGTCCGGCGGGTATCTCGTGCCATTGGTTCTGCCCTCCCTTACTTCTTCTTGCCGGCGATGGGTTTCGCCGGGCCTTTGCGGGTGCGCGCATTGGTATGCGTGCGCTGACCGCGGACGGGAAGGTTGCGGCGATGGCGCAGGCCGCGGTAGCAGCCAAGGTCCATCAGGCGCTTGATGTTCATCTGCACTTCGCGGCGCAGGTCGCCTTCGACCATGTAGTTGGCGTCGATATGCTCGCGCATGGCGACCACTTCGGTGTCGCTCAGCTCGTTGACCCGGCGGGTCAGGTCGATATTGACGGCTTCGCAGATGGCCTTGGCCGAGGATTGGCCGATTCCGGTGATGTAGGTCAGGGCGATCGGGACCCGCTTGTGGGTCGGGATGTTAACGCCGGCGATACGTGCCACGTGTCATGTCCTTTCGTTGCGGGTCCGTAACGCCAGACCCTTTTTTCACAACGTAGGCCCGAGGCGATTGCTCCGGGCCGCAGCTGAATTCAGGTGATCGATTCTCGGGCGGGCGCGACCCGCGCGGGAATCATGTTCTCGTCAGAGATGGTGTCGTCTAGAAGCAAACGCCCGAGGCGTCAACCCTCTGTCAAGAGAATTGTGCCTGTCGGCGAAATCCCAAGGAATAAAGGCTCTTCAGCAGGGCCGCGCAGATGGCGCTCAGCCCTTGAGCGCCCCCGCGATGCGGGCCTTGACCTCGTCGATCTCGCCCAGCCCGTCGATCGTCTCCAGGTCGCCCTTGGCGTAGTAATACCCGATCAGCGGCGAGGTCTTCTTGTAGTATTCCATCAGCCGCTGCTTGAGGCTGTCTTCGTTGTCGTCCGACCGCCGCTTGACCTCGGTCGAGCCGCAATTGGCGCATTTGCCATCCTCGGGCCAGGGCTTGGTGATGTCGTTGTAGACCGCGCCGCAATTGCCGCAGGTCGAGCGCGCGGTGATGCGCTGTACCAGCGCCTCGTCATCCACCCGCATTTCCACCACCGCATCCAGCGTCTGCCCGGTCTCGGCCAGCAGTTCGGCCAGCGCATCGGCCTGGGCCAGCGTCCGCGGAAACCCGTCGAAGATGAAGCCGCCGCCATTCTCGCCGTTGATCTTCTCGCGGATCAGGCCGATCACGATATCGTCCGTCACAAGGTCGCCACGGGCCATCACGTCGGCCACGACCTTGCCCATCTCGGTGCCGCTGTCCTTGGCCTCGCGCAGCATGTCGCCGGTCGATAGCTGGGTCATGCCCCGCTCCTCGACCAGGATATGTGCTTGCGTGCCTTTACCGGCCCCCGGCGGTCCGAGAAGTATGATATTCATCGACGTCCTGTCCCTTTTCTGCGCGACCGTTTACGGCCCTTGCCGCTCAACTGCGACTTTTCGATCAGGCCCTCGTACTGGTGCGCCAGAAGATGCGACTGGACCTGCTGGATCGTGTCCATGGTCACCGATACCACGATCAGGACCGAAGTGCCGCCAAAATAGAAAGGAATGGAAAACTGTCCACGCAGGATCTCCGGAAGGAGACAAACTGCCGCAAGGTAAGCCGAACCCAGCACCAGGATCCGCGTCACCACGTATTCCAGGTATTCCGCCGTCTTCTTGCCGGGCCGGATGCCGGGCACGAACCCGTTCTGGTTCTTCAGGTTGTCGGCCACGTCATCGGGCTTGAACGCCACGTTGTAGGTGTAGAAATAGGCGAAGAACACGATCATCCCGGTGAAGAACACCAGGTAGAGCGGCTGCCCGGGTCCGAAATAGGCCAGCAGGGTCGACATGAACGGCCCGGTGTCGCTGCCTGAGAAGGTGCTGACCGTGGCCGGCAACAGCAGCAGCGACGAGGCGAAGATCGCCGGGATCACGCCCGCCGGGTTCACCTTCACGGGCAGGTGGCTCGACCCGCCGTCATAGACCTTCATCCCCACCTGGCGGCGCGGATACTGGATGTGGATCTTCCGCAGGCTGCGCTCCATGAACACCACGAAGGCGATGGTCGCCACGACCATCACGATCACCCCGATGATCACCGCCGGGCTGATCGCGCCCGACCGGCCGCTGGCAAAGAACTGCGCCAGCGCGGCGGGAACCTCGGCGATGATGCCCACGAAGATGATCAGCGAAATACCGTTGCCCACGCCCCGCGCGGTGATCTGCTCGCCCAGCCACATCAGGAACATCGTGCCGCCCACCAGCGTGATCATGCAGCTCGCGATGAAGAAGAACCCGGGGTTCGACGCCAGGTCGCCCGCCTGCAACGACGCGGCCAGGCCATAGGATTGCAGCGTCGCCAGGAACACCGTGCCATAGCGGGTGTACTGGTTGATCTTCTTGCGCCCCTGCTCGCCCTCTTTCTTCAACTGCTCCAGCGACGGCACCATCGCCGTCATCAGCTGCACGATGATCGAGGCCGAGATATAGGGCATGATCCCCAGCGCAAAGACGCCCATCCGTCCCAATGCGCCGCCGGTGAACATCGACAGCATCCCGCCGATCGACGATGCCGCGCCTTCCATGAAGTTGCGCAGCTCTGCCCCGTCGATGCCCGGCACCGGGATATACGTCCCGATCCGGTAGACGATAAGCAGGCCGATGGTGAAGAAGATGCGCTTGCGAAGCTCGGTGGCCTTGCCCAGGGCGGACCAGCTCGTGTTCGCCGCCATTTGTTCTGCTGCAGATACCATGCGGATCTCTTTTTTATGCAAACGCCGCCCAGGCCGTTTTCCGGCCAGGCGGCGTTTATAAGGAAAACTAGGGGTGTATGTAAGGGGCGGGACGCCCGCTCACAACCTCTTATTCAGCCGCCTGTGCGCTGGCCACGTTCAGCGACCCGCCCGCTTTTTCAACCGCTTCGACGGCCGATTTCGACGCGCCGGTCACGGTCAGCGTCAGCTTGGACGACACCTCGCCCTTGGCCAGGACGCGCACGCCGTCCAGCTTGCGGCGCACCAGGCCGCTTTCCACCAGCGTGTCCTCGGTGATGGCCTGGCCGGCGTCGATCTTCTTGGCGTCGATGAACTTCTGGATCATGCCCAGGTTCACGACGGCGAATTTCTTGCGGTTGGGCTTGTTGAAGCCGCGCTTGGGCAGCCGCTGATACAGCGGCATCTGGCCGCCTTCATAGCCGTTGATCGCCACGCCCGAACGGGATTTCTGACCCTTGATACCACGGCCGGCGGTCTTGCCCATGCCGGAACCGGGGCCACGGCCCACGCGTTTCTTGCGTTTCGTCGCGCCTTCGTTGTCGCGCAGTTCATGCAGTTTCATATCGCTTCTCCTAAGCCGGATGTGACCCCCGAAGCGATGGGGCCAACCACGGCATGTCTTGGTTCATGTGAATCGGGTCATGTCTGACCACCGGGGGCGTATAGACCCGTTGCGCCGGTCGATCAAGGGGGCTCGGTCGTCCTGCCCGCCCCGCGCCCGTCAGGCCTCTTGCGGCTTGCGCGACACGAGGTTCGACAGGCAGGCCGAAAGCTCGCGCGCGGTAAACGGTTTTTCCACGACCGGCCCGGTATAGCCCATGTCGCGCACCGTATCCTCGCTATGCGCGGTCACCAGCAGATAGGGAATGCGCAGCTTCTCCATCGCCGCCACCAGCGGGCGACAGCTGTGCCCGCCCAGATCGACGTCGATCAACGCGCAGTCGATCTGCCGCGACCGCGTCTCGACAAAGGTCATGGCCGATTTCAGATCGGTGGGCGCGCCCACCACGGCAAAGCCGCCGTCATCGAGCGTCCCCTCGATATCGGTGCGGATCAGAACGTCGTCCTCGACCACCAGGACGCGCCACTCCGATCCGGGCGCTTTCGCAAGGTCGCGCGCGCTGGCCGGTGCGGGGTCAGTCATACCCCCCAACTCGCCGGCCGCGTTCGAATGGTCGGGATCAGGTCGAAAGGTCTGTGTGTAGGATCGCGTTGTCATACGTCATCATATAAGGACCAGCTCAATATATCATAATGATTTCACTGCCCTATAATGCTCACACCACTCAACACACTCATTATGAGTAAGTTGTTGAATCCAGGGCGCGCCATCTGGTATCACTGCATCTTGCGAATGGTCTTCGGCCTGACATCCCGTGGTGGAGCACCTCATGCCCGATTCCGGCTCTAAACGACTGGAAAGACTGCAAGTCATGATCTCCGAAGAGGAGCTCAAGGCGCTGGACGACTGGCGTTTCAAGTCCCACATGCCCAGCCGCGCCGCCGCCGTGCGCGAACTGCTGAAGCGCGGACTTGCGGCCGAAGGCTACTTTTCCATCGCCGGCGACGGCTTTTCGTCGCGCGATTTCGGCGTGATTTCCTCGAAACCGGACAAGTCCCCGTAGGGTGGGTGACAACCCACCGCCCGTCGGGTGAAAACCCTCCGCCCGTCGGGTGAAACCCCACCGCGCCGGGAGACAAGCACGCCACCGCCACCTTCAGCCGAAGGCGCGGTGGTTCTTCACATGCCGATCCACCAGCCGCCGCCCGCGCCCTCCCGTCACGAACAGCCGCGCCGGAACGTCCTGCCCGGCGATCGGGCCGGCACCGGGCATGGCCAGACCGGCGCTATGCGCAGTATTCAGCGCCTTCATCGCCTCCTGCCCGCGATAGAGGCTCTCGGCGCCGATCCCGTTGGCCCGAAGCACCTCGTGCCGGTCCATCACCACATGGTAATACTCGACCCCTCCCTCGCGCATGTCCACCGCGACGCCCGCCACACCCAGCAGGAGCTTGGCCGGCAACAGCACCTCGGTCTGGCCGAACATGCGGTGCGCGATTTTCGAGCGGACGAGGATGCGATGCTGCGGCGACACCACCAGGTCCTCCACCGGCAGCCCCGGCCCCAGCGCCCCTGTCGCGATGCGGATCGGGCGCACATGCGGGTTGCGCGCCAGCGTCGCGGCGCTCAGCGCGTGACGCTCGATGGCCCGCACCGGCTGCGGTCCGTGGTCGGCGGTCAGCACCAGGTCTCCCGCTGCCAGCGCCTCCACGGCAACCTCCGCCCCCGGCGACACCGCCGCGATCCGCGTGCCCGCGGCAAAGCAGACCACGTTCACGGCGTCGTCGGCGGTGCCGATCACAGCCGCGTCGTTGGCGTGCACATCGGTGATCCCGCCGGTCGTCACCGACTGGACATTGAGGGCGCCATAACTGTCGTTGGGCAGGATGAAATACCGCGTCGTGCCCCCGCTCGACACGGTCAGGAACACCACGTCGAGGTTGCTTTCATGCTGCGGGCCGAAGGTGCTCGTGCTGCCGTCGCCGCGCAGGAAACTGCCCGAGGTCGACGGCTCCTGGATCAAGTCGATGGTATAGGTCGTCCCGCCGATGGTGATCAGGTCGCCCGTGTCGAACTCCCCGTCGTCCAGATCCGTCCCGCTGGCGCCGTCCACCACGCCAAGTATGGTCCCATCCGCGGTCGAATAGGTCGTGTTCGCACTGATACTGGTGACCTCGATCAGGTCATGGATCGTCGCCATCGCCCGAATGCCTCCGCGTTCGCACCGCGCGCGGGCAAGCGGCGCATCGCTGGCCGGCCCGGTGCTGCAGCGTCCACGTCTTAACGTGCTGTGATGAAGGAAGGCTTAATCCGGCCCGGCCGCGCAGGGCGCCGGGCGGGTCCGCGCCAGGCTCAGCCCAGTATGCCCGCCGCCGTGTCCAGGACATGCGGCAGGAACTGCTCCAGCACCTGCCTTTCGTCGAACGTGATGCCGGAGATCGACACCTGCACCGCCCCATGGGCATGGCCCTCGTTGCCCCGCACCGGGGCGGCCAGGCTGATTTCGTTCAACAGCATCTGGTCGCGCGTGATGCAGTACCCGTCCGTCCGCGCCGCCTTGATGCTGCGGGCGATCTCGGCACGGTCCATCACGGTCTTTTCCGTGCCCTGCACCAGCGGCCAGGTGGCACAGGCCGCCTCGATCTCCGCGTCGCTCCTGGTGGCCAGCATCACCCGCCCCGAGGCGGTGTTCAGCGCCGGCAGCCGCCGCCCCACGATACTGGCGGCGAAATGCGTCCGCTGGTTGGGCAGCCGCAGCGAATAGATGATGTGATCCCCCGACATCTGCGCCAGGTTCACCGTCTCGCCCCTCGCCCGGCTGAACTCGATCAGCTTGGGCAGGGCACGGGCGATCACCGGGTCGGACCAGTAATAGGCATAGGCCAGTTCCAGCCACGCGTGGCTCGGGCGGTAGAGGCGCGATTTCGGGTCGCGCTCCAGCATCCCCTCCACGTGCAGCGTGTGCGCCATCCGCTGCACCGCGCTCTTCTCCAGCCCGGTGCGCGCCACCAGGTCCGTGAGCGACAGCGCGACGTGTGATTCGTCGAACGCCCGCAGGATCTGCAGCCCCCGTGCCAGCGTGCTGGCGTAAAGGCTATCCCGCTTCTTTTCCATGCTTTTCCTCCCGCTGCGGCTGTACCGGCCCGGCCGGATACACCCGGCTCTTGACGTCAACCCGCTCCCCATTGCTATACTGATCAAATAACAATCGGCAATATCAAATAATGATAACTGCCATAACGCAACAGGGAGTCCCCATGCTCGGAAAGACCACAACCACCGCACCCCTCCTCGCCTCGGTCCTGGCGGCCGGCGTGGCCATGCCTGCCCTCGCCGACAAGGCCTCGGGCACGCTCAACGTCGCCTTCACCAAGGAGCTGGAGAATGTCGACAGCTACTTCAACTCGTCGCGCGAGGGCGTCGTGCTGCAACGCGCCATCTGGGACGGGCTGATCTACCGCGACCCCGAAACCAACGAATATGTCGGCAACCTCGCCACCGACTGGGAGTGGATCGACGACACCACGCTGGAATTCAAGCTGCGCGAGGGCGTCACCTTCCACAACGGCGAGGCGTTCAACGCCGATGACGTGGTCTACACGGTCAACTTCGTCGCCAAGGAAGAAAGCGGCGTGAAGACCCAGCGTAACGTCAACTGGATGGAATCGGCCGAGAAGATCGACGAGTACACCGTCCGCATCAACCTCAAGGACAAGTTCCCGGCGGCGATCGAGTTCCTGTCCGGCCCGGTCTCGATGTACCCCGATGAATATTACGCCGAGGCCGGCCCCTCCGGCATGGGGCTCAAGCCCGTCGGCACCGGCCCCTACAAGGCGGTCGAGGTCACGCCGGGCCAGCATTTCGTGCTCGAGGCCAACGAGAACTACCACGACAGCCCCAAGGGCCAGCCCGAGATCGAAAAGATCGACATCCGCACCATTCCGGACGTGAACACCCAGATGGCCGAGCTTTTCTCCGGTTCGCTCGACCTGATCTGGCAGGTGCCCGCCGACCAGGCCAACAAGCTGGCCACGATGGACCAGTTCACCGTCGCCAATGAATCGACCATGCGCGTGGGCTACCTGCAGATGGATGCCGCCGGCCGCTCGGGCGAGAACCCGTTCACCAACAAGCTGGTGCGCGAGGCGGTCAACTACGCCATCAACCGCCAGGAACTGGTCGATGCCCTGCTGCAAGGCGCGTCCAAGGTGGTCTACACGCCCTGCTTCCCCAGCCAGTTCGGCTGCAACCAGGATGTGACCGAGTACGAGTACGACCCCGAAAAGGCCGAGGAACTGCTAGCCGAGGCCGGATACCCCGATGGCTTCACCGTCGATTTCTACGCCTACCGCGATCGTCAGTACGCCGAGGCGATCACCTCGTACCTGAACGCCGTGGGCATCCAGACAAACTTCAACATGCTGCAATACTCGGCCCTGCGCGAACTCAACATGAAGGGCGAGGTGCCGATCTCGTTCCAGACCTGGGGCAGCTACTCGATCAACGACGCCTCCGCGATGGTCAGCCAGTTCTTCAAGCACGGCTCGCTCGACAGCACGCGCGACGACCAGGTGCTCGAATGGCTGAACACCGCCGACAGCTCGACCGACCCGGACGAGCGGGTGGAATACTACACCAAGGCCCTGCAGCGCATCACCGAAGAGGCCTACTGGGCGCCGATGTTCACCTACAACACCAACTACGTGTTCAAGGATGAAGTCAGCTACACGCCCACGCCCGACGAGGTGCTGCGCTTCGTCGACATGAGCTGGAACTGATACAGCCCAAGGTGAGGGGCCGGCCCCGGCCCCTCGCCCGCCCGACCTTCAAGCCAAGCTTTCCCTTTCCCCGCAACGCGCATCCGGCGCGTCACGCAAAAGGTCCGCCATGCTCACATTCATACTGAAACGTCTCGGACTGGCGGTGCTGGTCGCCTTCACGGTCAGCTTCATCAGCTTCTCGCTGCTGTTTCTGTCCGGAGATCCCGCCGCGGCGCTGGCCGGGGAAACCGCCAGCGGCGAGGATGTCGAGGCGCTGCGCCGCCTCTACGGCTTCGACCGCCCGATGCTGGTGCAATACGGCGACTGGCTGTTCTCGGCGCTCCAGGGGGATTTCGGCGAAAGCTACTATTTCAAGCTGCCCGTCGCCAGCCTGATTGCCGAGCGCCTCCAGGTCACCATGACCCTGGGCGTCTGCGGCATCCTCTTCGCGCTGATCACCGCCGTGCCGCTGGGCGTGGTCGCGGCGATCCGGCCCAACTCGATCATCGACCGCTTGGCGCTGTTCCTGTCGGTCGCAGGCCAGGCGATGCCGTCCTTCTGGTTCGGCCTGATCCTGATCGTGATCTTCGCCATCCAGCTTGGCATGCTGCCGCCCTCCGGCGCCGACAGCTGGCGGCACTTCATCATGCCCACCATCGTGCTGGGCTATTACGCCATGCCCGCCATCATGCGCCTGACGCGCGCGGGCATGCTGGACGTGCTGAACTCCGACTATATCCGCACCGCTCGGGCCAAGGGGGCGGGCGAATCCCGCGTGCTCTTCAAGCACGCGCTGCGCAACGCCATCATCCCCGTGGTCAGCCTCGCCGCCGTGCAGATGGGCTTCATGCTGGGCGGCTCGATCGTGGTCGAAAGCGTCTTCGCCTTGCATGGCGCGGGCTATCTCGCGTGGGAAAGCATCGCCCGCAACGACCTGCCCACCGTGCAGGCGCTGATCCTCGTCTTCTCGATGTTCTACATCGTCTTCACGTTCCTCGCCGACGTCCTGAACGCCTGGCTGGACCCCAGAATGCGGAGTGCCTGACGTGACCGATACGACCGATCCACTCTCGCGCGAAATCCAGGGGCCGTCGCCCCGGCAGATGCTCAAGGCCCGCGCCCTGTCGCACCGGGGGCTGATCTTCGGCATGGTCGTGGTGGGCCTGCTGGTGCTGGTGGCGATCTTCGCACCGCTGCTGGCCCCGCACGATCCCTACGCCCAAAGCCTTATGAAGCGGATGGTTCCCCCGGTCTTCATGGGCGGCACGTGGGAACATCCCCTGGGCACCGACCACCTGGGCCGGGACTACCTGTCGCGGCTGATCTACGGCGCGCGCGTGTCGCTGCTGATCGGCGCGGTCGCGGCGCTGATCTCGGGCTTCATCGGCACCGCGATGGGCGTCGCCGCCGGCTATTTCGGCGGCAAGGTCGACACCGTCGTGACCTTCCTGATCAACGTGCGCCTCGCCATGCCGGTCGTGCTGGTGGCGCTGGCGGTGGTGGCCATCCTGGGCGGCTCGCTCACCGTGGTGATCTGCGTGCTGGGCCTTTTGCTGTGGGACCGTTTCGCGGTCGTCATGCGCGCCTCCACGCTTCAGATCAGCCGGCGCGATTACGTGGCCGCCGCGCAGGTCATCGGTGCCTCAACCCCGCGCATCGTCCTGACCGAGATCATGCCCAACGTCTTCAACAACCTCATCGTGATCGTGACGCTGGAAATGGCCCACGCCATCCTGCTGGAAGCCGCGCTCAGCTTCCTCGGCCTGGGCGTCCAGCCGCCGATCCCCTCCTGGGGCCTGATGGTGTCCGAGGGCAAGAACATGATGCTGTTCGAGCCGTGGCTGGTGCTGATCCCCGGCGCCGTGCTCTTCGCGCTCGTGCTGGCGATCAACCTCATGGGCGACGGCCTGCGCGACGTCACCGCCCCCGAAGGACGGAGCTGACGACATGTCCGACACACTCCTTTCCGTGAAGAACCTCACGCTCGACATCCCCACCGGCAGCGGCACGCTGCACGCGGTGCGCGGCATCGACTTCGAGATGAAGCGCGGCGAAACCCTCTCCATCGTCGGCGAAAGCGGCTCGGGCAAGTCGCTGACCTCGCTGGCGGTGATGGGCCTTCTGGGCAAGTCGATCAAGCGCTCGGCGGACGAGATCCGCTATGACGACATCGACCTTCTGAAAGCGAATAACCGCGTCATGCGCGACCTGCGCGGCAACCGCATCGCCATGATCTTCCAGGAGCCGATGACCTCGCTCAACCCGGCCTACACCATCGGCGACCAGCTGATGGAAACCCTGCTGCTGCACCGCAAGGTCAGCAAGTCCAAGGCCCGCGCCCGCGCCGTGGAACTCCTGGAAAAGGTCGGCATCACCGCCGCCGAAAGCCGCCTGTCGCAATATCCGCACCAGCTGTCGGGCGGCTTGCGGCAACGCGTGATGATCGCGATGGCCCTGATGTGCGAACCCGACCTTCTGATTGCGGACGAGCCCACCACCGCGCTCGACGTGACCATCCAGGCCCAGATCCTGCGCCTCCTGGTCGACCTCACGCGCGAGATGAACATGGCGATGATCCTGATCACCCACGACCTCGGCGTCGTGGCCCGCGTGGCCGACAAGGTGGCGGTGATGTATGCCGGCGAACTGGTCGAGACCGGCCCGGCCGAGGCCGTCTTCGCCACGCCCAGCCATCCCTATACCCGCGGCCTGCTGCGCTGTATCCCGCAACCGGGCAAGACCGAACGCGGCGCGGCGCTCGGCACCATCGCCGGCATCGTGCCCTCGCTGGTGGGCGACGTCACCGGCTGCGCCTTCCGCACCCGCTGTCCCCATGCCGTGCCCGCCTGCCGCGAGGCCATTCCCCTGCGCGGCACCGACAATCACGACTTCCGCTGCGTCCACGCCGATGGCGCCCTCTCCAAGGAAGGAGACGCCGCATGAGCGACATCCTCACCCTCGACCGCGTCAAGAAGACCTACAGCGTCAAGCAGGGCCTCTTCGGCAAGCGCAAGCCGCTCTCGGCGGTCAACGAGGTCACGCTTTCGATCCGCAAGGGCGAGGTGCTGGGCCTCGTCGGCGAATCCGGCTGCGGCAAGTCCACCCTCGCCAAGCTGCTGCTCGGCCTCGAAAAACCGACCGAGGGCAATGTCCTCGTCGAAGGCGAGAACATGCAGGATCTCGACCGCCGCGCCCTCGCCGGACGGCTTCAGCCGATCTTCCAGGATCCCTATTCCTCTCTCAACCCGCGCAAGTCGATCTACGACCTGATATCTCTGCCCCTGCGCGTGCACCGCATCGGCGACGCCGCCAGCCAGCGCAAGGCGGTCGAGGACATCCTCGACACGGTCGGCCTGCCCGCCCGCGTCATCAACACCTATCCCAGCCAGATGTCCGGCGGCCAGCGTCAGCGCGTGGCCATCGCCCGCGCCCTGGTGATGAAGCCCGAGATGGTCATCTGCGACGAACCCACCTCGGCGCTCGACGTGTCGGTCCAAAGCCAGATCCTCAACCTGCTGGCCGATCTGCGCCGCGACCTCGGGCTGACCTACCTCTTCATCTCGCACGACCTCGCGGTGGTCGAACACCTCGCCACCCGCGTCGCGGTGATGTATCTCGGACGCATCGTCGAGGAGGCCCCCGTGGCCGACCTCTTCGAGCGCCCCCGCCACCCCTACACCCAGGCGCTGCTCAGCTCGGTCCTGACGCCCGACCCGACGCAGGGCGTGCCCGAAACCTCACTCGGCACCGCCTATCCCAACCCGATCGACCCGCCCTCGGGCTGCGCCTTCCACCCGCGCTGCCCGCACGCCACCGCGCATTGCGCGGCCCAGGCGCCCCGGCCCCTGCAAACCGAAACCGGGCTGGTCGAATGCCACCTGCACGACCCGGAAAGCCCGATCTACCAGAAAGGCGCGGCATGAGCGCATTGTCCCGAACCCAGAGGGTCGCCAAGCACGTCATCGAAACCCCCGGCGGCGTCGTCGCCGCCCAGCACCGCCTGGCGGCCGAGGCGGGCGCCGAAGCCCTGCGCGCGGGCGGCGACGCGGTCGATGCCGCCGTCGCGACCTCCTTTGCCATCGGCGTGCTGGAACCGTGGATGAGCGGCCCCGCCGGCGGCGGCGCGGCGCTCCACTGGCGCGCCGACACCGGCGAGGCGGTGGCGATCAACTTCGGCATGCGCTCGCCCCGCGGGCTCGACGTGGCCGACTATCCCCTGTCCGGCGAAGGCAAATCCGACGACCTTTTCCCGTGGGAACGGGTCGTCGAGGACCGCAATGTCGAAGGCGCCAAAGCCATCGCCGTGCCCGGCGTCGTGGACGGGATGGGCCAGGCCCACGGGCGATGGGGCCGCCTGCCCTGGGCCGACCTTCTGGCGCCGGCCATCGCCCACGCCCGCGAGGGGATGCTGGTCGACTGGTACGCCGCGCTCCTGATCGCCTCGGTCGCGCGCAACCTCGCCGCCGACCCCGACGCCGCCGCGCTCTTTCTCGACGACGGCACCTGGCCCAAGGGCTCGGGCTGGACCGCGATCCCCGACAACCGGCTCGACCAGACATCCATGGCCGGCATGCTGGAGGCGCTGGCCCACGGCGGCCCCCGCAGCTTCTACGATGGCGATATCGCCCACACCCTTGCGGGCGACGTTCAGGCCAAGGGCGGCAGCCTCGCCACGGGCGACCTCGCGGGCTACCGCGCCTGGATGGGGGACGCGCAACGCGTGCCCTACCGCGACGCGCTCTTTCACGTCATGCCCGGCCTCACCGCCGGTCCCACCTTCGCCCGCGTGATGGAACAGCTTGGCGATCAGGACCTCTCCACCCCCGAACGCGCCTTCGCGGCCTATGCGGGCGCCCTCGACCGCGCCTATGCCGAGCGGCTGGGCAAGATGGGCGATACCGGCGAAGTGCCCGAGGCTCCCGGCTGCACCACGCATTTCTCGGTCGTCGACCGCGCCGGCAACATGGTCGCCAACACCCAGACCCTGCTGTCGATCTTCGGCAGCCGCGTGGTCTCGCCCTCGACCGGCCTTCTGATGAACAACGGCATCATGTGGTTTGACCCAGAACAGGGCAAACCCAACTCGCTGGCCCCGGACAAGGCCTGCCTGATGAATGTCTGTCCCATCCTCGGCCACCACGGCCCGCGCCACTTCGCGCTCGGCGCCTCGGGCGGGCGCAAGATCGTCTCGGCGGTTTCTCAGATGGCCTCGTTCATCACCGACCGCGGCGCGGATATCGAGGGCGCATTTCACGCCCCCCGCATCGACGTCTCGGGCGGGGGCACCGCCATCGCCGACGATACCCTGCCCGCCTCGGTGCTGTCGGCCATCGAACAGGTGATGCCGGTGCAGACCACCCGGCGCACCGTCCTGCCCTATGCCTTTGCCTGTCCCGCCGGCGTCATGCGCCATGACGCCGTGAACACGGGATGTACCGAAATCATGTCACCCTGGGGTGACGCAGTCCTGGAAGAAGACCCTGAATGACCCGCGACACCGCCATCTCCAACGCCACCCAGTATTTCGACGCCGGCACGTTCCAGTCCGACCTTGCGACCCTGGTGTCCTTCCGCAGCGAAAGCCAGAACCCCGCCCCCGAGGCCCGCGCCGAGGCGCAGCGCTACCTGGTCGAGGCGATGCAGCCCCGGCTTCAGGCGTTGGGCTTTGACTGCGAGATCGTCGACAACCCCAACCCCAAGGGCGGGCCTCTCCTGCTGGGCGAACGGGTCGAGGGCGACGACCTGCCCACGGTCCTGACCTATGGCCACGGCGACACCGTGCTGGGGCAGGACGACATGTGGCGCGACGGGCTGCAGCCCTGGCAGATCACCGAAGAAGGCGACCGCCTTTACGGGCGCGGCACCGCCGACAACAAGAGCCAGCACCTGATCAACATCGCCGCGCTCGAATCCGTTCTCGCCGCGCGCGGCAGCCTCGGCTTCAACACCCGCATCGTCATCGAGATGAGCGAAGAGGTCGGCTCGGTCGGCCTGCCCGAGATCTTCCGCACCTACAAGGACCGGCTGACGGCGGATGTGCTGATCGCCTCCGACGGCCCGCGCCTGCAACCCGAGGTGCCCACCATGTTCATGGGTTCGCGCGGCGGCGCCACCTTCGACCTCGTGGTCGAAACCCACGAAGGCGCGCACCATTCCGGCAACTGGGGCGGCCTGCTGGCGGATCCGGCGATGATCCTCGCCCACGCGCTGGCCTGCATTACCGATGCGCGCGGCCAGATCAAGGTGCCCGAATGGCGCCCCGACAGCCTGACCGACACCGTCCGCGAGGCCCTGCGCGACCTGCCCGTTCAGGGCGGCGAAGGCCCCGATGTCGATCCCGACTGGGGCGAGGAAAGCCTCACCCCCGCCGAGCGCGTCTTCGGCTGGAACAGCTTTGCCGTGCTCGCCATGGTCTCCGGCGTGCCCGACGCGCCGGTCAACGCGATTTCCGGTTGGGCGCGGGCCACCTGCCAGCTGCGCTTCGTCGTCGGCACCGATCCTCAGGATGTGGTCCCCGCCCTGCGCCGCCACCTCGACGGGCACGGCTTCGACCGGGTCCAGATCCGCCCCCACGACCGTGGCTTCTTCGCCGCCACCCGGCTCGACCCCACCCACCCCTGGGCGCAGTTCGTCGGCCAGTCGATCCGCGAGACCTCGGGCAAGCTGCACGTCCTGCCCAACCTCGCCGGCTCGCTGCCCAACGACAGCTTCACCGATATCCTCGAGGTGCCCACGATCTGGGTGCCGCACTCCTATCGCGGCTGCTCGCAACACGCGCCCAACGAACACGTCCTGAAATCCGTCTGCCAGGATGCGCTGCGGGTGATGGCGGGCGTGTTCTGGGACATCGGCGAAAAGCAGACACCGGGCCGCTGACCCAAGCGCGGACGGGTGTTGCGCGCGCGTTGCCTTAACGGCGCGGTCACCCCTCCGGCGGGCCGGCGCACGATGCCCTAACGCCGCGTTCACCCCTCCGGCGGGCCGGCGCACGATGCCCTAACGCCGCGGTCACCCCTCCGGCGGGCCAGCGCGCGATGCCTTAACGCCCGCGATCCGCGAGAATCGCACCGTCGCGATACCGCCCGGATACCGACGCAAGACCGACGTGCCGTTTTGGCGAGTCGCGGCCTCCTTAACCTTTGGCGCGCGGCTTGCCTTTGCCCTGCGCGCCGGCCGAGGCTACATTACCCCCATGCGTCTCGTTCTCGCCCTTCTGGCCCTGATGCCCCTGGCCGCACTGGCCTCCGACCGTCCTGACCCGGGCCTGATGTGGAACCGCACGGGCCTGCCCCTGGTCTTTCCCCTGCAAGTGAAAACCGCGTCCGGCGCGGATTATTTGGTCACCCTCACAAACACCGACACAGATGAGCCGGCCCTTGCCGCCTATATCCGTGGCGGCACGTTCTTTCGCGTGCTCGTACCCCCCGGCACCTTCCGGCTCCGCTTCGATTACGGCACCGGCTGGGACAGCGAAGAAGAGCGGTTCGCCGACCAGCGGAGCTTTCGCCTGAAAGAGCCGCTCACCTTCGAGACCCGCGGCATCGGGCGCAAGGCAGGGCACCTCGTGGATCTCACGGACATGGACCTGGGCCAGGACACCGCCCTTGCGCCGCAGGTGCGCGAACAGGTCTACTGCCAGGTGTCCCGCACCGAGATCACGCCGAATTGCCCCCTGGGCGACGACACCTGCGAACGGCGTGAAAAATCAGACGGTTACACCTCGCCCTACGACATCGCCCCGCGCTACGACTACGCCCGCGAAAGCTATACGCGCCTTTGCGACTGACGTCATCGGTCATTCCGGCTCGGGCGCCGTCTCGGCCTTGTTCTGATCCTCGCGCCCCGTCAGCGCAGGCGTGAAGATGCAGATGAACCGCAGGTTCGTCTCCGCCCGCACGATATGCGGATCGTTCTGGTCCAGCACGTACATCACGCCCGGCTCCAGCGGCCAGATCTCGCCGGTGGTCTCGTTCTCCACCTCGCCCTTGCCCTCGATGCAGTAATTGACCTCGATGTGCTCCTTGTATTCCAGCAGCTGCACCGTCCCGGCCTTCACGATCGTGTCGTGAAACGAGTACCCCAGGTCGTCGCGGGCCAGCAAAAGCCGCCTGCTTTCAAAGGTCTCGCCCTTGGCGTGGTCCTCTGTACCAATCACGTCTTCCAACGTTTTAACGAACATCCTTTGTCTCCTCAAAAGGGTCAGGCTTGATTTCGAACCCGCCTCGATATCTCATCTGAATATGAAACGCGCCCTGCTGACAACGTTAACCGTACTGGCCTCTGCGCTGCCGGTGGCGCCGCGTGCCGTGGCGCAGGAGTGCAGCCGCGACGCGATGTTGGTTTTCGACGGCTCGGCCTCCATGGCCGAGCTCGGGTTCGACCAGACCGCCCCCACCCGGATCGAGGACGCCCGCACCGCCCTGCGCCGCGCCCTGCCGGATATCGCGCCGGTGCGCCGCGTGGGCCTCTTGACCTACGGCCCCGGCCCCGAAGGCTCTTGCGACGGCATCAACCTAAAATTTCCGCCCGTCGCGGACGCCGCCCAACCCATCATCGACGCCATCGACCTGATGGACCCGATCGGCCTCACCCCCCTGACCGAGGCCGTGGCCGAGGCCGCCCGCGTGCTGAACCATCGCACCACGCCGGGCATCATCGTGCTGGTGACAGACGGCAACGAAACCTGCGGCGGCCGTCCCTGTGCTTTGGGGGCCGAGCTCGCCACCACCTCCGCCAATCTCACGGTCCATGTGATCGGCTTCCGCGTCGTGGCCGACCCTTTCGCCTGGGACAGCCCCGAGGCCGGGATCTATACCGATGGCTCCTCCATCGCCCGCTGCATCTCCGACCAGACCGGCGGCATGTACGTGGCGACCGACACGGTGGACGAGTTGACCGAGGCACTGCGCCAGACCCTGGGATGCGCGCTGATCGGCTAGCCGGGACCGCAGCGTTAACAGTTCCGCAAGCCCGCTGGTGTTTCAATCTCCCGGAAAAGCGTAATCGGGTCCGAACGCCCCCCTGACCGCGCTTTCGGAAACTTCAAAAGTTTCCGCTCCGTTTTCTTTTCAAGAAAACGGTTCCGCGCACCAAGGCGCAAAATAACGACACCCGTTAACCTTTGCTCAACAAAGATTAACAGTGCCGAAACGAAAACACCCCGGCCATCTCTGACCGGGGCGTCAATCTCGTAGGGTGGGGTTACACCCCACCGGGCTCGTAGAGTGGGTGAAAACCCACCGTGGCCTCAACCCTTTTCTTCAACGATCTCCACGAGGTGCGGGATCTTGTTGATCATGCCACGGACCGACGGCGTGTCTTCCAGCTCGCGGGTCTTGTGCATCTTGTTCAGGCCCAGGCCGATCAGCGTCTTGCGCTGGATCTCGGGGCGGCGGATGGGGCTTCCCACCTGCTTGACGACGATGGTCTTTGCCATGGTTTACGCCTCCTCTGCGACGTGGGACGACTCGGCCGGAGCCTCGTCACGCTTGGGCAGGATGTCGGCGACCTTCTTGCCGCGACGCTGCGCGACCATGCGCGGGCTGCTTTCCTTCTGCAGGCCGTTCAGGGTGGCGCGGATCATGTTGTAGGGGTTCTGCGAGCCCGTGGACTTCGCAACGACGTCCTGCACGCCCAGCATCTCGAACACGGCACGCATCGGACCACCGGCGATGATGCCGGTACCCGTGGGCGCGGTGCGCATGACGACCTTGCCGGCACCCCAGCGGCCTTCCATGTCGTGGTGCAGCGTGCGGCCTTCGCGAAGCGGCACGCGGATCATCTGGCGCTTGGCCTGCTCGGTGGCCTTGCGGATGGCCTCGGGGACCTCCTTGGCCTTGCCCTTGCCGAACCCGACACGGCCCTTCTGGTCGCCCACGACGACGAGCGCGGCAAAGCCGAAGCGCTTACCACCCTTGACGGTTTTCGAAACACGGTTGATCGCGACAAGGCGATCGGCGAATTCCGGGGTTTCGTCGCGATCGCGACCCCCACGGCGGTTGTCATCTCTTGCCATACTCGGCGTCCTTTCATGGCGGGCATCTGCCCGTTGATGTCTCAATCCAAGTCCGCCCAACGGGCGTCCGGATCATCGAGGCGGATCACCCGCCTGCAACGTAAGGGTGGGTCGAAGCCCCACCCCGCGCAGGCCGCGCAGGGTGGGATTTCATCCCACCTAGATCTTCAGGCCACCCTCGCGGGCGGCATCGGCCAGCGCCTTGATCCGGCCGTGGTAGAGGAATCCACCACGATCGAACTGCGCTTCGGTCACGCCTGCCTTCTTGGCGCGTTCCGCGATGGTCGCGCCGATCTTGGCGGCGGCTTCCAACGTGTTCTTGCCGACAAAGCCCAGATCCTTTTCCAGGGTCGAGGCCGAGGCCAGGGTCGTGCCGTTCACGTCGTCGATCAGCTGCACGCTCATGTTCTTGGACGAACGGTGCACCGAAAGACGGGGACGGCCCGCATTGACCTTGCGAAGTTTGCTCCGGACGCGCATGCGGCGTTTCTGGAACAGTTGTCTCTTGCTGTTTGCCATTTTCTCGCGTCCTTACTTCTTCTTGCCTTCCTTCTGGAAGATGTACTCGTCCTTGTAGCGGATGCCCTTGCCCTTGTAGGGCTCGGGGCGCCGCCAGTCGCGGATATTGGCCGCGACCTGTCCGACGAGCTGCTTGTCATGGCCTTCCACGATCAATTCCGTGGGCTTGGGCGCCGTGACAGTCACACCTTCCGGAACCTGGAAATCCACGTCGTGGCTCAGGCCGAGGTTCAGCTTCAGGATGTTGCCCTGCACCTGGGCACGATAGCCCACGCCGCGGATCTCGAGCTCTTGCTTGAAGGGCTCGCGCGAGCCGTGCACGAGGTTCGCGACGATGGTGCGGGTCATGCCCCACTGCTGACGCGCGCGCTTGGACTTGCCGCGCGGCGTCACGGTGATGGCGCCGTCGCCCACTTCGATCGACACGTCGTCGGTCGCGGTGAAGCTCTTGGTCGCCTTGGGGCCTTTGACCTCGATGGTCTGACCCGACACGCTGGCGGTGACGCCATCGGGCAGGGCCACGGGTTGTTTACCGATACGAGACATTACAGGGGCCTCCTTAGAATACCGTGCAAAGCACTTCGCCGCCAACGTTCTGGCTGCGCGCGTTCGCGTCCGACATCACACCCTTGGAGGTGGAGACAATCGACACGCCCAGGCCCTGACGGACGCTGGGGATGTCATCGACGCCCATGTAAACCCGGCGGCCGGGCTTGGAGACCCGCTTCATCTCGCGGATCACGGGGGCGCCTTCGAAATACTTCAGGCTCACTTCGATGGCCGGGTGGCCACGCTCGTCCGTCGTGTCCTCGAACCCGCGGATGTAGCCTTCGTCGGCCAGCACTTCCAGAACGCGCACGCGCATCTTGGAGGCGGGGACCATGACGGTGGATTTGCCACGCATACCCGCGTTGCGCAGGCGGGTGAGCATATCGCCGATAGGATCGTTCATCTCATATCCCTCCTTACCAGCTCGACTTGACCATACCGGGCAGCTGACCCGACGAACCAAGGTCGCGCAGGGCGATCCGGCTGATCTTCAGCTTGCGGTAATAGGCATGCGGCCGGCCGGTCAGCTGGCAGCGGTTATGAAGGCGGGTGGCCGAGCTGTTGCGCGGCAGTTGCGCCAGTTTCAGGGAGGCCCGGAAGCGTTCTTCCATCGGCTTTTCCTGGTCGTTGATGATCGCTTTCAAAGACGCCCGCTTGGCAGCGTATTGCTTCACCAGGCGCTGACGCTTCTTCTCGCGTTCGATCATTGCTTTCTTAGCCATGTTTCAAATTCCTCGCGATTAGCTGGTGAAAGGCATGTTGAAATGCTTCAACAGCGCCTTGGCTTCAGCGTCGGTCGGCGCCGTGGTTGCGATGATGACGTCGATCCCCCAGACTTCGTCGACCTTGTCGAAGTTGATTTCGGGGAAAACGATGTGCTCCTTGATGCCCATGGCATAGTTGCCGCGGCCATCGAACGACTTGCCCGACACACCGCGGAAGTCGCGGATCCGCGGCATGGCCACGGTGATCAGACGGTCGAGGAATTCGTACATGCGGTTGCCGCGCAGGGTCACCTTGGCGCCCAGCGGCATGCCTTCACGAACACGGAAGCCGGCGATCGAGTTCTTGGCCGACGTAATCACGGCATGCTGGCCGGCGATGGTGCTGAGGTCTTCCTGGGCCGACTTGGCCTTCTTGGAATCCTTCACCGCCTCGGCACCGCAGCCGATGTTCAGGACGATCTTGTCCAGGCGCGGGATCTGCATGTCGTTGGTATAGCCGAACTCTTCCTTCAGCGCCGCCTTGATCGTGTCGCGGAACTGCTGGCGCAGACGCGGGGTGTAATTTTCAGTATCAAGCATCGATCACGTCCCCCGTGGTCTTGGCGTAACGCACCTTCTTGTCGCCTTCCATCTTGAAGCCGACGCGGGTGGGTTTGCCGTTGGCGTCGACAAAGGCCAGGTTGCTGATGTCGATCGGCAGCGCCTTGGGCAGGCGTCCGCCCTGGCTTTGCTGGCTCTGGCGGGTGTGGCGGATGGCCATGTTCACACCGTCGACCACGGCCTTGCCGGCCTTGGGATCGACCGACGTGATCGTGCCTTCCTTGCCCTTGTCCTTGCCGGACAGGACGACGACCTTGTCGCCTTTTTTCAGTTTGGCAGCCATGTCACAGCACCTCCGGGGCGAGCGAGATGATCTTCATGAAGTTCTTCGCGCGAAGTTCACGAACCACCGGCCCGAAGATACGCGTGCCCACCGGCTCACCTGCGTTGTTCAGGATCACGGCGGCGTTGCGGTCAAAGCGGATGGCGGTGCCGTCTTCACGGCGGATCTCTTTGGCGGTGCGCACGACGACGGCCTTGCGGACGTCACCTTTCTTCACGCGGCCGCGCGGGATGGCTTCCTTCACCGAGACGACGATGATGTCGCCCACGGACGCATATTTGCGCTTGGAACCACCCAGGACCTTGATGCACTGCACCCGGCGTGCGCCGGAGTTGTCAGCAACATCCAGATTGGTCTGCATCTGGATCATTAGGTTTCTCCCGACCTAAGGGGTCAGCCTGTCCGGCGTGTTGGCCCCATGGTTTCGATCAAACCGAAAGGTTCTGTGGCTTACGCCTCCAAAACCTCCCAGCGTTTCGTTTTCGATTTCGGCGCGCATTCGATGATGCGAACTTGGTCGCCGACCTTGAAAGCGTTCTTCTCATCGTGAGCCCGGTATTTCTTGGACTTACGAATGGTCTTCTGCAGCACCGGGTGCTTGAAGCGACGCTCGACCGAAACGGTGACGGTCTGGGCGTTTGCGTCGGAGGTCACGACGCCTTGCAGGATACGCTTGGGCATTCGAGGCTCTCCTTATTCAGCAGCCGAGGCGGCTTTTTCGTTCAGCACGGTCTTGATCCGCGCCACATCGCGACGGACCGAACGGATCCGCGCAGGGTTTTCCAGCGACCCGGTCGCTGCCTGAAAGCGCAGGTTGAACTGCTCTTTCTTCAGGTTGGACAGCTCCTCGCGAAGCTGGTCCGGCGTCTTGTCACGCAATTCGGTGGCGTTCATGGCCATCGTCCCTTCTCAAAACACCGGCCGGCCCCTGCTCGATGGCTCAGGGTCACACGGTTTCCCCGGTGGATGAATGTCAAAAACGAATCCCCGCGAAACGCGGGGACCCGTGGATTGGGGCCGTATAAGGGAGGTCCGGGATCAGGGCAAGGGAAAGTTTGCAGAAAACCCGGACAGCGCACCGCCAGGGCGGCCGAAGCCCTGCCGCGCCACCAATGTCTATCTTGCCAGACCCCGCCCCGCCCGCGTGAGATGGGCGCCGGGTGTGCCCTGTGCGCGCCCATAAACAAAGGAGGAGAACCCCATGTCCAGCCCGTATTCCGGAGGCTGCGATCACGTCAAGGTGACCGCCACCGCCGAACCCATCGACAATCACGAGTGCCACTGCAACGTCTGCAAGAACGTCACCGGCCAGCACACGACCCACGTGGCCTTCTTCAACCATGACGACCTCAAGGCCGAAGGCGGCGAGATGAAGCGCCAGCCCTTCAACGCCGACAACCCCGACGGCCCGCTCGAGCTCTGCACCTGCGCCGATTGCGGCGCCGCGCTGATGCTGGACGACAAGCAGAAACGTATCCGCGTGGCCGTGCCCAACGTCATGGGCTACAACGACGCCGCCTTCCCCGATGCGACGTATCATGCGTTCTGGGACGAAAGCAAAGGCTACGCCAAGCCGGACGATGGCCGCCCGGTCTACGAGGGCCTGCGCCCCGACTTCAGCTGGCCACAGCCTGCCGCCTGACGCCCTGGCCCCGTCGGAAAAACCGGCGGGGCACAGCATGGGTCATGATGAAACAGTCAATTTCCCGCATTTCTTTTGCCCGCAGGGAACAACCTGCTATCCAATAGGCGTATAGTTGAATTGCCGGGGGGCGCGTTTCAATGTTGACCATAGCACTTCTTTCACTCCTGGGTATTGGCGCGACCGCCTTCCTGATCGATGAATTCGTCGACGACGACAGTGACTCCGGCACGGCGCCCGAAGAGGACACACCCGACATCGCCGACCCGGAAGAAGAAGACCCGGACACGCCGGATACAGGCGACCAGCCCGACGACATCCTGACCGAAGCCGGTTTCACCGTCGAGGAAGAACCGCGCGGTGACCTGCGGCCCTTCATAAACCTGATCGGCACCGAAGGCGACGACACGATCGAAGATGTGCATGTCGATGCGGCCGCGGAAACCGGCACGGGCGTGCTGCAGGTTCTGGCCGGTGACGGCGACGATCTCGCCCGGTTCGACCGCGATTTCCTCAACATTCAGGGCGAGGACGGCAACGACACGATCAGTAACGAAGGCGAATACGGCTCTATCATGGGCGGCGCCGGTGACGACGTGTTGAGCGGCGTGAACAGCTATGAGCTCATCGGTGGCGCAGGCGATGACGACATCACGGTGCATCGCAGCCCAGTGGACAACACCAGTATCGTCGAGGGCGGAGATGGCGACGATACGATCACCCACATCAGCGACATCGAGTATTACAGCGAAGGCGGCGGCGCGATCCTGAGAGGCGGCGACGGCGCGGATTCCTTCACGCTCGATTTCAACGGGCCGACCGGCGAGTCCCCGGGCTTTGGCGGCGCTCCCTTTGAGGATACGGATGAAGTCGTCCGCATGGACGACTTTGATCCAGCCGAGGACGAGCTGGTCATCGATCTGACCGACATCGATTCCGATACCCTGATCCGCGGCGTCGAAGCCGAAGACGCCGAAGATGGAAATCAAACGGAGCTGCGACTGCTATTCACCAAGGATGGAGAGGATTTCTCCCGCAGCATCGTCCTGGGCCGGGCTGCGGTGGGCACCGATGTCTTGTCCTACATCACAGTGCTGGAGCCACCCGCGCCGGTGGTCTGACGCACCTACCCCCAGGCGTAGTTGAAACTCACGCTGATCCGTTCCTCTTCGGACAGGTTCATCGGCACCTCGTGGCGCAGCCAGCTTTCCCAGAGCAGCACATCGCCCACACTGGGCTTGGCATAGATGAAGGTTCGCAATTCTTCCCGCGCGTCCTTCTTGCGCCCCGGCGCCGCCATCATCCGGGCCGAGCGCGGATCCTCCAGCTTCAGCGCGCTGGCGCCATCCGGCATCGCCACGTAGGTCGTCCCGGAAATCACCGAATGCGGATGCAGATGCGATGAATGCGTGCCGCCTTCGGGCAGGATGTTGATCCAGATATCCTCCAGCTTCAGTTCCCGCCCGTCCAGGTCGAATTCCAGGTCTTCGGCAAAAGCCGCCACATGCGCATCCAGCGATTTGACGAGGTCCGCGAAAATCGGAAACCGCCACGGCAGGTCGGTCAGCGAGGCATAGGAGGTATAGCCCGGATACCCGTTTTCCTCGCACCACTCCTGCCCCGCCTCGTCATCCTCGGCAATGGCATAGCACGACGCCTCCATTTCATCCGGGTCAATGCGGGGGCCATGCTCCGACAGGGCGGCACGGTAAAGGCGGGTCACGAAGAGGGATTTGATATCAGCCATGCCCCGCGTCTTACCGCGCGATAGGCCGAAGGCAAGGATTTCTTAATGCCTGTGCCGCATAACGCCCCCAGCACCGGAAGGGGGCAAGCATGATCCGAACCATCGCGGCGTCCGGCCTCTGCCTCGGCCTTGGCCTTGCCGCCCCCGTTACGGCGGACCCGGCCACCGGCAGCCTCTTCGCCGCGCGTCAGCCGCTTTTCTCGATGCAAACGGAATCCCGTGACGCCATATCCTCCGCCAGCCTCTTCGTGGACAGGGCCGAGGGCGGTCTCTTCGCCGCCCTGCCCGGCCGCCTCGACGCGCCCCTGCGCCACGGCGGCACCAAGGCCGCCCGCCTGCGCGACCTCATCGCCCGGGCGGAGGCCGGGCGCGCGGGCTATGACGCGGTCCAGCACGGCGCACGGGTGAAACCACCCCGCCGCCCCACCGACATGACCCTTCAGGACATCTACGACTGGATCGAGGCCACCCCCGGCCAGCCCCACGCCATCGGGCGCTACCAGTTCATCCCGCCCACGCTGCGCCACTCCGCCGCGCGCCTCGACCTGCCCGCCAGCACCCGGTTCAGCCCCGCGGTGCAGGACCGGCTTGCCGACCTGCTGCTGGGGGACGCAGGCCTGATGAAGGTCAAGACGGGCGAGATGAGCGTCGACACCTTCATGCTGAACCTCGCCAGGATCTGGGCCGGCCTGCCGATCCCTTCGGGCCGCAGCTATTACCACGGGGTCGCCGGCAACAAGGCGACGATGACGTACGAGGCCTACGCGCGGCAGGTGCGGGGGATATTGGGTGGCTGACATCGCACCGCTCCACCCGTCCCGGGCCTGACCCGGGACCTCCCGTAGGGTGGGTGAAAACCCACGCGCATCCGGGCAAAGGAAAACCCCCGCCGATTTCTCGACGGGGGGTCTCTATTCTTTACCGGGGTGCGGCCGCAATTGACTGCGTCAATTGCTTTCCCGCACTTGTGAGGATTGGATTACCAATCCTCACGCACCACGACGCGGGTCTTGACCGGCAGTTTCATCGCCGCGAGGCGCAGGGCCTCCATGGCAACTGCCTCGCCGACGCCGTCGATCTCGAACATCACGCGGCCGGGCTTGACCTTGCAGGCCCAGAAATCGACCGAGCCTTTACCTTTACCCATCCGAACTTCGACGGGTTTCGAGGTCACGGGCGTGTCCGGGAAGATCCGGATCCAGACGCGGCCCTGACGCTTCATGTGACGCGTCATGGCACGGCGTGCCGCTTCGATCTGACGGGCGGTCACGCGCTCGGGCGTGGTCGCTTTCAGGCCGTAAGTGCCAAAGTTCAGATCAGAGCCGCCCTTGGCCTCGCCCTTGATCCGGCCCTTGAACATCTTGCGGAATTTAGTGCGCTTTGGTTGAAGCATTTCTCATCCCTCCTCAGCGGCGGCCGCCACCAGCACCACGAGGTGCCGGGCCGTCCTGAAGTTCCTGCGCCTTGCGATCCCGGGCCGCCGGATCATGTTCCATGATCTCGCCCTTGAAGATCCAGACCTTGATGCCGATGATCCCGTAAGGCGTGCTGGCCTCGATATTGGCGTAATCGATGTCGGCACGCAGCGTGTGCAGCGGAACCCGGCCCTCGCGGTACCATTCGGTCCGTGCGATCTCGGCACCGCCCAGGCGGCCCGCGACGTTGACCCGGATGCCCAGGGCCCCCATGCGCATGGCGTTCTGCACGGCACGTTTCATCGCGCGGCGGAACGACACACGACGCTCCAGCTGCTGGGCGATGCTCTCACCCACCAGGGCCGCGTCCAGTTCCGGCTTGCGGACCTCGACGATGTTGAGGTGCAGTTCGCTGTCGGTCATCGCCGCCAGCTTCTTGCGCAGGGTCTCGATATCGGCGCCTTTCTTGCCGATGATCACGCCGGGGCGCGCGGTGTGCACCGTAACGCGGCACTTCTTGTGCGGACGTTCGATGATCACGCGGCTGATGCCGGCCTGCTTGCACTCTTTCTTGATGAAATCACGGATCGCGATGTCTTCCAGCAGAAGATCACCGTAATCCTTGGTGTCGGCGTACCAGCGGCTGTCCCAGGTGCGGTTCACCTGCAGGCGCATGCCGATCGGATTGACTTTGTTACCCATTAGGCTTGCTCCTCGACTTCACGCACCTTGATGGTGATCTCCGAAAACGGCTTCATGATCCGGCCGAACCGGCCACGGGCGCGCGGACGACCGCGTTTCATCACGAGGTTCTTGCCCACATAGGCCTCTGCCACGATCAGGTCGTCGACATCGAGGTTGTGGTTGTTCTCGGCGTTGGCCACGGCGGACTGAAGGCATTTCTTCACGTCCTGTGCGATCCGCTTCTTCGAGAAGGTCAGATCGTTCAGCGCCTTGTCCACCTTCTTGCCACGGATCAGCGCGGCCACCAGGTTGAGTTTCTGCGGGCTGGTGCGAAGCATGCGCAGTTTTGCCATCGCTTCGTTGTCAGCCACGCGGCGGGGGTTCTTTTCCTTGCCCATGACTTACTTCCGCTTCGCTTTTTTGTCGGCGGCGTGCCCGTAATAGGTACGGGTCGGCGCGTATTCACCGAATTTCTGACCGATCATATCTTCCGACACGTTGACGGGGATATGCTTGTGACCATTGTACACGCCAAACGTCAGGCCCACGAACTGGGGCAGGATCGTCGAACGGCGCGACCAGATCTTGATGACTTCGTTGCGCCCCGACTCGCGCGATGCTTCGGCTTTTTTCAGCACGTAGGCATCGACGAAGGGGCCTTTCCATACAGAGCGGCTCATGTGTTAACGGCCCTTCTTCCTGGCGTGACGCGAGCGGATGATCAGCTTCTGCGACGCCTTGTTCTTGTTACGGGTGCGCGCACCCTTCGTCGGCTTGCCCCAGGGCGTCACCGGGTGACGACCACCCGAGGTGCGGCCCTCGCCACCACCATGGGGGTGGTCGATCGGGTTCATGACCACGCCGCGCACTGACGGGCGAATGCCCTTGTGACGCATGCGGCCGGCCTTGCCGTAGTTCTGGTTGCTGTTGTCGGGGTTGCTGACGGCACCGACGGTCGCCATGCACTCCTGGCGCACCATGCGCAGCTCGCCCGAGCTCAGACGGATCTGGGCATAGCCACCGTCGCGGCCCACGAACTGGGCGTAGGTGCCGGCGGCACGTGCGATCTGGCCGCCCTTGCCTGGCTTCAGCTCGATGTTGTGAACGATCGTGCCGATCGGCATACCCTGGAACGGCATCGCGTTGCCGGGCTTGATGTCGGCCTTCGGCGACGCAACGACGCTGTCACCCACGGCCAGGCGCTGCGGCGCCAGGATGTAGGCTTGCTCGCCATCTTCGTATTTGATCAGCGCGATAAAGGCCGTCCGGTTCGGGTCGTATTCGATCCGCTCGACGGTTGCGGCCACGTCGACCTTGTTGCGTTTGAAATCAACGATCCGGTAAAGGCGTTTGGCGCCACCCCCGCGACGACGCGAGGTAATCCGCCCGGTGTTGTTCCGGCCGCCCGATTTCGTCAGACCCTCGGTGAGGGCTTTGACGGGACGTCCTTTCCACAGCTCCGAACGGTCGATCAGCACCAGCCCGCGCTGGCCCGGCGTCGTCGGCTTGTACGACTTGAGTGCCATGCTTTCTGTCTTCCGTTTAGCAAACGGCGAAACCGGAATATCCAGCTCCACCTATGTAGGGTGGGTTTCAAATCCACCATGGTTATAGGCCCCCTTAGGTGCCCGGTTCAGGTGCGGTCTGGGCCTCGTTTCCACGAGATCCCGGATCAGGTCCGGGACGGCGCCCACGCCGCAACGGCAAAGCCCCGGACGAATCCGGGGCCTTGCGGATGGGGTCGTTTACGAAAGACCACCCTTGCGGTCAAGCCTTTCTGCCAAAGAAAAACCCCGGCCACACCTGCGCCCGGGGTTCTCGAACTTCAAAGGCCGGCGGCGAAGCCGCCAGTCGCCTTATGCCAGCGCGATGTTGACGGCGCTTTCGCGTCCGTCACGGCCGGATTCCAAGTCATAGGTGACCTTCTGATCGTCGGCCAGGCCGGTCAGGCCCGAACGCTCGACGGCCGAGATGTGTACGAAAACGTCCTTGCCGCCCGATTCCGGTGCGATAAAGCCGTAGCCTTTGGTGGTGTTGAACCATTTCACGGTGCCGTTGGCCATATTCCCGTGTCTCCTTTAGATGTTGCTGCCCGCAGTATGCGGCAGCTTGGCGGCGTCATGACAAGATCGAAAGCCAGTCGCCGTAAAGGAGAAAGGGTCGATAGGTAGTAACGTGCACCGCCCATATGGGCGTTCAGGTGATTCCCGTCAATGAAAATTAGCGGGGGCTCCCTCGCAGCCGTTGATTTCGGGCGACAAAATGCCGGCTCGCGCCAAAAGAAAAACCCCCGCCGATCTCTCGACGGGGGCCAATCTCGTAGGGTGGGGTTTCACCCCACCATGGCTCAAAGCCCGGTCGTCACGTCGATCGTGTTGCCCTCTTCGAGCGTCACGTAGGCTTTCTTGACGTCCTTGCGGCGGCCCATGATGCCACGGAACCGCTTCTGCTTGCCCTTGGTGATGGACGTGTTGACCGCTTTCACCTTCACACCGAAGAGCGCCTCGACGGCCTCCTTGATCTGGGGTTTCGCGGCGTCCATGGCCACCTCGAAGACAACCGCGTTCGCTTCCGACGCCATCGTGGCCTTCTCGGTGATCACCGGCTTGCGGATCACATCGTAATGTTCGGGTTTCGCGCTCATTTCAACCGAGCCTCCAGTGCTTCGACACCCGCCTTGGTCAGCACGAGCGTGTCGCGCTTGAGGATGTCGTATACGTTCGCGCCCATGCTGGGCAGCACGTCCAGACCGTCGATGTTGGCCGCGGCGCGGGCAAAGCCCTCGTTCACCTCGGCGCCGTCGATGATCAGCGCGCGCTTCCAGCCCAGGTCCTTGACCTGCTTGGCCAGTTCCTTGGTCTTGGCGGCACCTTCGGCGGCCTCGATGACCACCAGCTCACCCGCCTTGGCTTTCGCCGACAGCGCGTGCTTCAGGCCCAGCTGGCGCACCTTCTTGGGCAGGTCATGCGCGTGGCTGCGCGGAACCGGACCCTTGTAGATACCACCCTTGCGGAAGATCGGCGCGTTGCGGTCACCGTGGCGTGCGCCGCCGGTGCCCTTCTGGCGATAGATCTTCTTGGTCGAGTAGCTGGTCTCGGACCGGGTCTTGACCTTGTGGGTGCCCTGCTGCGCCTTGTTGCGCTGCCAGCGGACGACACGGTGCAGGATGTCGGCACGCGGGTCGAGATCGAAGATCTCGCCCGAGAGCTCGACCGAACCGGCCTTGCCGCCGTCGAGTTTGATCACGTCGAGTTTCATTCCTCACCGTCCTTCTTCTCTTCGCCGGCATCATCGGACTTGTCAGCCTCGATATCGGCTTCGGCCTCTTTCAGCGCGGCGGCTTCCTGGGCTGCCTGCTCTTCGGCCAGACGCTGTGCTTCGGCCTCGGCCTCGGCGGCGGCGGCTGCTGCGGCTTCTTCCGCGGCTTTCTCCGCTTCGGCGGCGGCCGATTTCAGAGCGGCGGGCAGGATGGCGCTTTCAGGGAACGGCTTCTTGACCGCGTCCTTGATCGTCACCCAGCCACCCTTGGAGCCGGGAACCGCGCCCTTGACCATGATCAGGCCACGGTCGGCGTCGGTTTTCACCACTTGCAGGTTCTGCGTCGTCACGCGGGCGGCGCCCATGTGACCGGCCATCTTCTTGCCCTTGAACACCTTGCCGGGGTCCTGACACTGGCCGGTGGAACCGTGCGAGCGGTGGCTGATCGACACACCGTGGCTGGCCCGCAGGCCGCCGAAGTTGTGCCGTTTCATCGCACCGGCAAAGCCCTTACCGATCGAGGTGCCGGAAACGTCCACGAACTGACCTTCGAAATAGTGGTTCGCGGTGATTTCCTCGCCCACGTCGATCATGTTCTCGGGCGCCACGCGGAATTCCGCGACCTTGCGCTTGGGTTCCACCTTGGCGACGGCGAAATGGCCACGCATGGCTTTCGACGTGCGTTTCGCCTTGGCGGTCCCTGCACCCAGCTGAACAGCGGCATAGCCGTGCTCTTCGGGCGTGCGTTGGGCGACGACCTGCAGTTTGTCCAGTTGAAGAACGGTCACAGGGATCTGCTTGCCGTCTTCCATGAAAAGCCGGGTCATGCCGACTTTCTTTGCGATTACACCAGAGCGCAACATGTCCTGCCCTCCTTAAACCGAGATCTGCACGTCCACGCCGGCAGCCAGGTCGAGCTTCATCAGCGCGTCGACGGTCTGGGGCGTGGGATCAACGATGTCCAAGAGACGCTTGTGCGTCCGGATCTCGAACTGATCGCGCGATTTCTTGTTCACGTGGGGGCCACGCAGAACGGTGAACTTCTCGATCTTGTTCGGCAGCGGGATGGGCCCGCGCACGTCTGCGCCGGTCCGCTTGGCGGTGTTGACGATCTCCTGCGTGCTGGCGTCCAGCACGCGGTAGTCGAACGCCTTCAGGCGGATACGGATGTTTTGGCTTTGAATGGCCATTTTTCTTATCCCTAACAGGGTTCCAGCGGAGAGGAAGAGAGGCGGAATTGCCGCCCTTCGTCGCGCCCAAAGTGGGGCGGGTGCCGACACAAGGTCAGCACCCGGAAAGTCTGGATCATCCCGGACCGCGGCCCGGGATGACGCGTCGCGTCAGATCACTCGAGGATCTTGGACACCACGCCGGCGCCGACCGTGCGGCCGCCTTCGCGGATGGCAAAGCGCAGGCCGTCTTCCATCGCGATCGGCGCGATCAGCTCGACCTCGAACTTCAGGTTGTCGCCCGGCATCACCATCTCGGTGCCCGACGGCAGCGTCACCGTGCCCGTCACGTCCGTCGTGCGGAAGTAGAACTGCGGACGGTAGTTGGCGAAGAACGGCGTGTGACGGCCACCCTCTTCCTTGGTCAGGATATACGCCTCGGCCTCGAACTTGGTGTGCGGGTTCACGGACCCCGGCTTGCACAGCACCTGGCCGCGCTCCACGCCGTCACGCTCGATACCGCGCAGCAGCAGACCAACGTTGTCGCCGGCCTCGCCCTGGTCCAGAAGCTTGCGGAACATCTCGACGCCCGTGCAGGTCGTCTTCTTGTTCTTGTTCAGGCCCACGATCTCCATCTCTTCGCCGACCTTGATCAGGCCACGCTCGATCCGGCCAGTGGCAACCGTGCCGCGGCCCGAGATCGAGAACACGTCCTCGACCGGCATCAGGAACGGCTGGTCCACGGCGCGCTCGGGCGTCGGGATGTAGTCGTCGACCGCCGCCATCAGCTCGCGGATCTTGTTCTCGCCGATCTCCGGGTCACGCCCTTCCATCGCCGCAAGCGCCGAGCCCGCGATGATCGGAATGTCGTCGCCGGGGAACTCGTAGGACGACAGCAGCTCGCGCACTTCCATCTCCACCAGTTCCAGCAGCTCCTCGTCGTCGACCTGGTCGACCTTGTTGAGGAACACCACCAGCGCGGGCACGCCCACCTGGCGCGCCAGCAGGATGTGCTCGCGGGTCTGCGGCATCGGGCCGTCGGCCGCGTTCACCACCAGGATCGCGCCGTCCATCTGCGCCGCACCCGTGATCATGTTCTTCACGTAGTCGGCGTGGCCGGGGCAGTCCACGTGGGCGTAGTGACGGTTCTCGGTCTCGTATTCCACGTGCGCCGTCGAGATCGTGATCCCGCGCGCTTTCTCTTCCGGCGCACCGTCGATCTGGTCATACGCGCGGAAATCGCCGAAATACTTCGTGATCGCCGCCGTCAGCGTCGTCTTGCCGTGGTCAACGTGACCAACGGTCCCGATGTTCACGTGCGGTTTCGAACGGTCAAACTTTTCCTTTGCCATGATGGCCTCCTGTTCTTTTGCGGATGGTGGGTTTTCACCCACCCTACGGTGATGGGTAGGGCGGGGTTCACCCCGCCACCCGGGTTATGCGTATTTCGCCTGGATCTCTTCCGAGATGTTCGACGGAACGGGTTCGTAATGCGAGAACTGCATGGTGAACTGGGCGCGGCCCGACGACATCGAACGCAGCGTGTTGATGTAGCCGAACATGTTGGCCAGCGGCACGTTCGCGGCGATCGCGATGGCGTTGCCGCGCGGCTCCTGGCCCGACACCTGGCCCCGACGCGAGGTCAGGTCGCCGATCACGTTGCCGGTGTACTCTTCCGGCGAGATCACTTCGACCTTCATGACGGGTTCCAGCAGTTTCGCACCGGCCTTGCGCAGACCTTCGCGCATGCCCATCCGTGCCGCGATCTCGAACGCCATCACGGACGAGTCCACGTCGTGGAACTTGCCGTCGATCAGTGCGACCTTGAAGTCGATCACGGGGAAGCCGGCCAGCGGGCCGCTGTCCATCACGCTCTCGATGCCCTTCTCGACGCCGGGGATGTATTCCTTCGGCACGGCACCACCAACGATGCGGCTCTCGAACGAGTAGCCTTCGCCCGGCTCGGTCGGCGAGATGATCAGCTTCACTTCGGCGAACTGGCCCGAGCCACCCGACTGTTTCTTGTGGGTGTAGGTGTGTTCGATCTCGTGGCTGATGGTCTCACGATAGGCCACCTGCGGCGCACCGATATTGGCTTCGACCTTGAACTCGCGCTTCAGGCGATCGACCAGGATGTCGAGGTGAAGTTCGCCCATGCCCTTCATGATGGTCTGACCGCTCTCGATGTCGGTCTCGACGCGGAAGGACGGGTCCTCGGCGGCCAGACGGGCCAGACCCTGGCTCATCTTCTCCTGGTCGTTCTTGGTCTTCGGCTCGACCGCGATCTCGATCACCGGATCGGGGAAGGTCATGGTCTCCAGAACCACCTGCTCTTTGGGGTCGCACAGCGTGTCGCCCGTGGTGGTGTCCTTCAGACCGGCCAGCGCGATGATGTCGCCGGCGAATGCCTCTTCGATCTCTTCGCGGTTGTTCGAGTGCATCATCATCATGCGGCCGATGCGCTCTTTCTTGCCCTTGGTCGAGTTCTGGACGGTGTCGCCCTTGTTCAGCACGCCCGAGTAGATGCGCGTGAAGGTCAGCGAGCCGACGAACGGGTCGTTCATGATCTTGAACGCCAGGCCCGAGAACGGCATGGAATCGTCCGCACGGCGGGCGATGTTGCGGGTCTCGGTCTCGTCATCGGGGGCAAAGCCCATGTAATCGACAACGTCGAGCGGGCTCGGAAGATAGTCGACAACCGCGTTCAGCAGCGGCTGCACACCCTTGTTCTTGAACGCGGAACCGCCCAGAACCGGCACGAAGCTCAGCGACAGCGTGCCCTTGCGGATCAGCGTCCGCAGGGTCGGCACGTCGGGCTCGTTGCCTTCCAGGTATTCCATCATCGCGTCGTCGTCCATTTCGACGGCGTTCTCGATCAGCTTGGCACGCCAGTCGTCGGCCAGCTGCTTGAGGTCGTCGCGGATGGGCTGACGGGTCCAGGACGCGCCCAAGTCTTCACCTTTCCAGGTCCACTCTTCCATGGTCACCAGGTCGATGATGCCTTCCAGCTCGTTCTCGGCACCGATCGGCATGGCGATCGGAACGGCTTTCGCGCCGGTCCGGGCCTCGATCATCTCGACGCAGTTGAAGAAGTCGGCACCGATCTTGTCCATCTTGTTGACGAACACGATGCGCGGCACCTTATAGCGGTCGGCCTGGCGCCAGACGGTCTCGGTCTGGGGCTCGACGCCCGCGTTGGCGTCCAGAACGCAGATGGCGCCGTCAAGCACGGCCAGCGAACGCTCGACTTCGATGGTGAAGTCGACGTGGCCGGGCGTGTCGATGATGTTCATCCGGAACTTGGTGTCGTCGGTGCCCTCTTTCGTCGGGTCTTCCTGCCACTGCCAGAAGGTGGTGGTGGCCGCCGACGTGATGGTGATGCCGCGTTCCTGCTCCTGCTCCATCCAGTCCATCGTGGCCGCACCATCGTGCACCTCGCCGATGTTGTGGGACTTGCCGGTGTAAAACAGGATCCGTTCCGAGCAGGTGGTCTTGCCTGCGTCGATATGGGCCATGATGCCGAAGTTGCGGTAGCGTTCGAGCGGATAATCGCGTGCCATGATGCAAATGCCTCTAGGGTTTTACCAGCGGTAATGGCTGAAGGCTTTGTTCGCCTCGGCCATCTTGTGGGTGTCTTCACGTTTCTTGACGGCGGTCCCGCGCGAGTTCACGGCATCCAGAAGCTCGCCGGCAAGGCGCTCTTCCATGGTGTTCTCGTTGCGGCCACGGCAGGCGGTGATCAGCCAGCGGATCGCCAGCGCCTCGCGGCGCTCGGGACGAACCTCGACCGGAACCTGGTAGGTGGCACCACCGACACGGCGCGAGCGGACCTCGACCGACGGTTTGATGTTGTCCAGCGCTTCGTGGAAGATCTCCACGGGGGCGCGCTTGACCTTGTCTTCGACGCGATCCAGCGCGTTGTAGACGATTTTCTCCGCGACCGACTTCTTGCCGTCGATCATCAGGTTGTTCATGAACTTGGTCAGAACCCGGTCGCCATACTTGGCGTCGGGCAGGATTTCACGTTTTTCAGCGGCGTGACGACGAGACATCTGAAATTCCTCTTACTTGGGACGCTTGGCGCCGTATTTCGAACGACGCTGCTTGCGGTCCTTGACGCCTTGGGTATCAAGCACACCGCGCAGGATGTGGTAACGCACACCGGGAAGGTCTTTCACACGGCCGCCACGGATCAGGACCACCGAGTGTTCCTGCAGGTTGTGGCTTTCGCCGGGGATATAGCTGATGACCTCGAAGCCATTGGTCAGGCGCACCTTGGCAACCTTCCGCATGGCCGAGTTCGGCTTCTTGGGCGTGGTGGTGTAGACGCGCGTGCAAACGCCGCGCTTCTGCGGGCACCCTTGCAGGTGCATCGACTTCTGGCTTCTTGTTTTCGGCTGCCGCGGCTTGCGGATCAGCTGTTGGATCGTTGGCATAGGGTCTCTTTCCCGTCTTTCAACACATGTGTTTGCACCGGGTCACCCCCGCGCGGTTTCAGTTCTTTTCCGCACATCACGCGTCCGCAATGCGCAAATACCGCAATCGTTTCCATTCCGAGGTAAACGACGCGGCGGGTTCCCAGAGGATCGGGGCACTCAAACGGCCCGGATCTTGTCCACTAGAATTTTGAGTTCGACAGGCGGGGCGACCCCCGACGTCGAGATGAGCGGCGTATAGGGGGAGTCGGGACGCCTGTCAACAGCCCCATCCGCCCGAGCCCGCGAAGCGGCAGATCCCGGGCAAAAAGGCCCAAATGCACAGGTCGGAACCCGCCACCCCGCCGCCGGAACGCGTTGACACCCAAGAGCCGTTCGGGCAACCCCGGTTTCCCGCTTGCCCGCCTCATGCGCATTTGCAACCATGCGGCCAACAGGTCTCGAAGGTGCCCCGCCCCATGCGCGCAATCGGTATATGCCGCTTCTCCTATCCCGCGCTTGGCGGCTTCAAGCGCATGCACGATACGGTCGAGGAACGCGAAGCCTATCTCTATGCCCCCGAGCGGATGGAATTGCGCTTCCGGCATTTCGAAACACTCACCCTGCCCTCCATAGCGGCGCAAAAGGACAAGCGCTTCACCTTCATCGTCCTCACCGGAGAGCGGATGCCCAGGCCTTTCTGGGACCGGCTCAACGACATCTGCGCCCCGGTCGAGGCCATCAAGATCGTCACCGCCGAACCGATGAAGCACCGCACGGCCATGCAACTGGCCATCCAGCACGAGCTTGCACAGGGCGACGACGATATGTCCCTCCAGTTCCGGCTCGACGATGACGACGCCGTGGGCATCAACTTCATCCGCGGCATCCGCCGCACCGCGCGGCTGGCCGGCAAACTCAGCGCCGGGTGGCGCAACATGGTGATCGAGTATTCCCGCGGCTACTCCGTCAAGCTGACGCCCGACGGCATCCTGGCGCGGGAAATCCAGGGACAGTTCCTGGCCTGCGGTCTGGCCGTGCTCTTCCGCCCCGGCGACCCCAGGACGGTGATGAACTACGGCCATCACAAGCTGCATCACACCATGCCGACCCTGATCGAGCCCGAGACCCACATGTACCTGCGCGCCCTGCACGACGACAACGACAGCTCTGCGCGCACCTCCACCAAGGGCCTCGCCCCCCTCACCGACGACCAGCGCGCCTTCTTCAAGGAACGGTTCAATGTCGACGAGGCGGCTGTGCAAGCGGCCTTTTCCGCCCCAGCTGAGATTCCCGGTAAAGCGTGAACAACCCGCTGCCGACCACGATCGCAGCGCCCAGCAAGGTCAGCGTTGCGGGCCACTCGCCAAACACCACGAAGCCCAGCAGCATCGCCCACAGCAGGCCGGTATAGCGGAACGGGGCGATGAAACTGATCTCGCCCACCCGCATCACCATGATGGAAAACAGATACCCGCCGATGATGAGCAGCGAGGCGGTCCCCACCAGCCCGGCCTCTCGTATTCCCATCGGCGCCCAGTCCACGCCGAGGCTCAAGAGCCCGAAGATCGTCATCGTCGCGATGGATGTCAGCAACGTCACGAACATCGACGGCGTGTCCTTCGACAGCCGCCGCGTCGACAGGTCCCGCACCGTGACGCAGCCCACCGCCAGAAGCGCGTAAACCGCATAGAAGTTGAAGTCGTCGGTCCCGGGCCGCACGATCATCAGCACGCCCGCAAAGCCCACAAGGATCGCCACCATCCGCCGCCAGCCCACCGGCTCGCGCAGGAACAGCGCGGCGGCCAGCGTGATGGTCAGCGGCAGCGCCTGCAAGATCGCCGTCACGTTGGCCAGCGGCATGTTGAAGAGCGCGGTCAGAAAGAAATAGGCCGCGCCCACCTCGGCCGCCGTGCGCAGCGCCATCAACCCCCAGTCCCGGCGCGGCAGGCGGGCGCGCAACGCGCCCATGCGCCAGGCGATTACGGCCACCAGGACGGTCGTGATCAACCCCCGCAGCAGCAGCAACTGGAACAGCGGCACGTCCCCCGCCATCGCCTTCATCGCGGTGTCGTTGAACGTGAAGCACGCCATCGACGCCATCATCAGCAAGGCGCCGGTCAGGTTGTCGGAACGGGTCATGCCCCGGCTCTAGACCGGCGCCGCAGCCGGTACAAGCGCCAAGCGCGTCAGCCCGCCAGCATCAGGATCATCGCCAGGTTCGGCAGAACCGCCACGAAGGTGACAAGCGCGTATGTCGCGAAGGTCACGATCTTGCCCAACCGGGTCTCTTTCCGCGTGGCCCCTTCAAGGCTGTAGGCCATGGCCATCACCGCGTACCCGCTGGCCTCCCGCCTGCGCCGCTCCGTCCGCAACTCTGCCATGCTGCGCTCGAAGATCTCCCTCTGACGCAGATATTCCGCACTGCGCGCATCCTGTTCTATCGTCTGACCGTCCATATCCCGTCTCCCTTCTGGAAACGGTTATCTAGGCGGGGCTGCGCGCGCTTCTACCGCCCCGGACAAGACGCGCCAATCTGTCGCTCGAACCCGCGTTTCACCGTTCCGGAAATACTCCAACAAACCAAACCTGCGCGGCGCAGCCGCACAATCGGATCAGATCGCGGCCCCGGGCGCCAGCGCCTGCAACAGCGCGCCATGCACCGCCGGGTTCGCGGCCAGAACCCCGTCCAGCTTGGGCATCGGGTTGTTGAACCGCAGCGGCCGCCCGGTACGGTCCGACGTGACCGCGCCCGCCTCCCGCAGGATCAAATCCCCCGCGGCGATATCCCACTCCCAAGCGCCGCGCAGGGTCATCATCGCGTCAAACCGCCCCTCGGCCACCAGCGCCAGCCGATAGGCCAGCGACGGGCGAAACCCGCGATCCATCGCGGGCGGCTGGCCGGCCCGCCAGTGGCGCGCGTCGAAATTCGGTTTCGCCGCCAACATGCTGCCGCCGTCCAGTACCGCCGCATCGCTTACAGCCAGGCGGTCGCCGTTCAGCGTCGCCCCCTGCCCGGCGCCGGCGGCATACATCATGTCGCGCATCGGCAGGTAGACCACGCCCGCCACCACCTCGCCCCGCTCGACCACCGCCAGGGCATGCGCCCAGGTCCGCGTGCCTTCGATGAAACTGCGCGTGCCGTCGATGGGGTCGACGATGAAAACCCGCTCGCGCGACAGCCGCTCTGGCGTGTCGGCACTTTCCTCCGAAAGCCAGCCATAGTCGGGCCGCGCCCCGCGCAGATGCTCGAACAGCACCTCGTTCACCGCCAGGTCGGCCTCGGTCACCGGCCCTGCACCCCCCGGCTTGTCCCAGACCCGCGCCTCGGGCCCGGTATAGCGGCAGGCCACCTCGCCCGCCGACCGCGCCGCCGCGATCAGAAGATCCAGCTCAGTTGCCGGCAAGGGTCAGTCCTTCGACCAGCAGCGACGGCACGACACGCGACTTCCATGGCCGCGCATCATTGGCCGGGACGATCCCGCGCAGCATTTCCGGCAGGCTGCCCGCGATGGTGCATTCGTTCACCGGAAAGGCGATCTCGCCGTTCTCGATCCAGAACCCCGAGGCCCCGCGCGAATAATCGCCGGTGTTGGGGTTGATCGTCGAGCCGATCATCGACGTCACCAGCAGGCCCGTGCCCATCTCGGCCATCAGGTCCTCGCGGCTCTTGTCGCCCTGCGTCAGAGCCACGTTGGTCGACAGCGGCGACGGCACCGAGGACGGCGCCCGCCTGGCATGCCCCGTGGACGGCAGTCCCAGCTTGCGCCCCGTGGAAAGGTCCAGGATCCACGATTTCAGCACCCCGTTCTCGACCAGGGCACGCTTTGCCACCGGCAGGCCCTCGGCATCGAACGGCTGCGAGCCAAGCGCGCGGGAGCGCAGCGGATCGTCGATCAGCGACAGCGCCTCGGGCAGCACGGGCTCGCCCATCCGGTTCATCAGCCACGACGCCCCCCGCGACACCGATCCGCCGTTGATCGCAGACAGAAGGTGCCCGATCAGCGTCGACGCCACGCGCTCGTCGAACAGCACCGGATAGGAGCCGGTATAGGGCTTCTTCGCGTCCAGCATCGACGCGGCGCGTTCCCCCGCCCGCGTCCCTATCTCCTCGGGCGTCCGCAGGTCGGCGGCGAACACGCGCGTGTCCGCGTCATAGTCGCGCTGCATCCCCGTGCCCTGCCCGGCAATGGCCACCGCGCTCAGGCTGCGGGCGCTGCTGGTGAACCCGCCGGAAAACCCGTTGGTGGCCGCCATATGCATCCGCTCGACCTCGTGATCGGCCGCGGCCTGCACCTGGCTCACGCCCGTGACGCCCATCGCCGCCGCCTCCAGCGCAAGCGCCGCCTCCTGCATGTCGGGCGCCGCGGGTTCGGGCCCGGGATCGTGCAGCTCCAGCGCCGCCACATCCCAGTCCCGCGCCAGTTGCTCGGGCGCGGCAAGCCCGGCATAGGCGTCTTCGGGCGCTTCACGGGCCATCGCCACCGCGCGTTCCGCCAGCATCGCCAGCGTGTCCTCGCGCGTGTCCGACGCGCCGACACAGGCCTGCCGCTGGCCGATGAAAACCCGCAGCCCGACCTCGATACTTTCAGACCGCTCCGCCTGTTCCAGCGTGCCCGCCCGGACATTGATGCTCTGGGCGCGCGTTTCCACCGCCACGGCATCCGCCGCCTCGGCCCCGGCCTTGCGGGCGGCAGAGAGCAGCGCTTCGGTCAGGGTCTGGGGGTCGAGAGGCATGAAGTTCTCCTGGTCAGGCATCGCAAGGCGCGGCGCGGCGTCGGGGATCGGCACGGGTTCGATGTACTGCGACGCCGGAACAGGCGCAAGGCAAGCCCCCCGTTCAGCGCATCCGCTGCCCGTTCACCAGAACCTGGCCGTCGGCAGTGATCTCGACCTCCGAACGGGCGGTTTCGTCCTGCCCCTCGACGGGGCGCGTGAACATCCCCAGCATCATCCGCGCCGACATCGCATCCTCGGTCGTCAGCACCTTTGCCGACACCAGCCTGTCAAGCAGCGCCTGCGCCCCGGTCACGTCGAAGACGGCACGACCTTCTGTCGCCGGAAACCCGTCCAGCGTCTCATAATCCATGTGATCGAAGCGGAACGCGCCGCTGCCCGTCACCTCGGCTTCGGGCAAGCGCAGCCCCAGCGACCGAAGGTCGAGCGTTTCGACAAAGAACGGCGGGGCGCCGTCGAACGCGGCACTCATCGCGTCCAGGTCGAACAGGGTTTCCACCAGGATCATCTCACCGCCCAGGTCGACCGCTACATCCGCGGCCTGGCGCGGAAAATTCTCGGCCATGAAGAACTGCGCCCAGCTCTCTTCGGACATGGTCAGCCCGTCCAGTTCGAACCGCAGCGCGAAGTCCTGCGGGGCGACGTCCCGCAATACCGGCAGGACCAGGTCCAGCAGAACCCGCGACGCCTCGACATCGAAATGCACACCGAGCGTTTCGTCGGTCAGCTGCATCGCCGTCCGCTGCGCACCGGAAACGATGCGCAGCCCCTCCTGATCCAGCGCGAAGTCGCCCTCGATCTCGCTCCAGTCGGTCTGGCTGGTGGCAATCAGCGCGCCGTTCAGCCAATCCTTGTCGCTGTCGATCCCGCGCTCGGCAGACATTGTATGCCGAAACGCCATGCCGTCCGCCGCCTGCTCGGACAGGCTCTGCAGGACCGGACCTTCCGGCGGCAGGCGCAGTTCGGTCACGGTCTCCACCGCGTGCCGGTCCAGCGCGCCCTCCAGGCCCTCGGCGGTGGTCTCGTCCCCATAGCCGTATTCGACCAGAACCTGCTCGGCCTCGCCCCGGCGCGTGAAGTCCAGCCAGCCATCGCCGATATCGCTCGTCTGCGTGATGTCGAATCCCGATTGCAGATAGCGGTACGCGGCGGGATAGGGCGTTCCGAACAGACCGAACTCGGTCAGGGCGATCTCGAAGCTTTGCCCCCGCCAGCGCGTTTCGATGCCGGCCTCCGTCTCACGCATCCGCACGGTGACATCCTCCATCCGCCACGCGAACGCACCGGAGGAGGTGAACCCTGCCGCGCCGTCATCGGCGTTGGACATGCTGAACGGCATCGCCTCGGACACGGGCAACCGAACGTCGATCTCCGGACCGTCCGGCACGAAACGCGGGCCGGGCAGTTGCAGGTTCACATCCAGCGCCGTGCCCGGAACCCGCAGGGTCAGAAAGATCGGCCCGACCGCCAGCGCCGCGCCGTCCCGCTTCGTGTCGGCCTGCCACTCAAGGCCCAGCGCCTCGAACTGCGTGGTCCAGACATCCCAGGCCGCCTCGACGGTCAGGTCCGCCAGCGCGACCTGCGGCGCCGAAAGCGCCGCGGCCAGCAGTATCGGGCGCAGGGTCATCCGCTCAGCGGATCCGCTGGCCGTTGGCCAGAACCTGCCCGTCCTCGGTCACCTCGATGGTCGAGTTGATCACGTCCTCACCCTCGCCCGGCGTGCCGAACATGCCCATCATCATCCGGGTCCCCATCGCCTGTTCTTCGGGCAAAAGGCCCATCGCCACCAGCGTGTCCAGCAATCCGTTGGCGCCGGTCACCTGCAGGTCGACGCTGCCCGACGGGGCCGGCATGCCCGGGAAGGTCTCGTGATCCTCGTTGTCGATCTCGAAGGCGCCCTCGCCCGTGACCTGCGCGCCCACAGCGTTCAGCAGGAAGTCATTCAGCGTCACGCTCTCGAAGCGACCCAGGGACTCCTCGTCCGGGCCGACCTCCATCATCCGCATGATATCCAGCGGCTCGCGCGTCAGCGCCGCATCGCCCGACATGTCCACCACCAGCGTCATCGGATCCCGCGGCAGTTGCGTCTCCGGATCGAAGAGCGCCCAGATCTCCTCGGCCATCGTCAGGTCCTCGAGCGTCATCCGCAGCGCGACCGGCACCGCGCCGTCCGTCTCGGTGACCGGCAGGTTCAAGTGACCCTCGCTGCGCGCGATCTGGCCGGCGATGGGAAACGGCAGTTCCGACGGCATCAGCAACTCGAACGCAAAATCGGTGTAGGCACCGGCCAGCGAGACGCCGTCAGCCCCGAGCGTCAGGTCGTTGCGATCCATCATGTAGCTGGTGGTCTGGCGCATCTCGACCTCCTCGGCGGTCGTGACCGTCGTGCCCTCGACCTGCATGCCGCCGGTCTTCGCCACCATCTTCAACCCCGCCCGCAGCGCATCGTCGAGGTTCAGCAGGTCCACCTGGCCCGCCGGAATGGCCAGCTCCAGTTCCGAAGTGCCGCCCGTCATCGTCTGCCGCCCCTCGGATCCCGCTCCGGTGGCATCGGAAAACGAAGTGTCGAACTGCATGCTGTCCGAGGTGGTCGACAGCGCCACTGTCACGATATCGCCCTCGGTGATCTCGTAGCGGCTTGTCCCGCTGACGCTGCCGCTGACCGCGATGTCGAATTCCTCGTCTTCGTTCTCTACCGAAAAATCGCTCAGCGAGAACCGCGCCCCGTCAAAAGCGCCCTCGTAGACCACCTGCCCCGGCGTGCCCGTGGCGATGGTCGGCGTGTCGAACCCCTCGTAGACCACGGTTGCGGAAAACACCTCGCCCTCTTCGGGCGTCGAAAACGCGACCTGCATCTCCATCGCGTCGGAATACCGCAACGCCACGCTGCCGTCGCCCTGCTCGGTCAGGGTCATGCCGTTGGTCGTCAACCGTGCCTCGCCAAGATCCAGCGGCAGGGCATAGGTCATCACCATGCTGTCGATGCGCACCGTGTCGCCGTCGCGCACCGGCTCTGCGGTCACCTCGAAGCCGAATGCGCGGGCCGGGGCCAGCATGTTGGTCACCACGTCGTCGGCGGTCACGTCGGCCTGCGCCGCGGCGGGCAGCCATGCGGCGGCACCAAGGAAAACGGGAACTATACGGATGGCATGCATCGCATCACCTTTCATCAAACGGTAAGGATCGAACGCGAAAGGGCCGGATCGCCCGGCCCCCCGCATGGTATTCAGGCGTCGCCCGGATCAGCGCAGGCGCTGTCCGTTGGCCAGGACCTGGCCGTCGCTCTTGACCTCGATCTTCGAGGTCAGCGCATCCTCGCCCTCGCCGGGAACCGCGAACATGCCCATCATCATGCGCACGCCCATGGCCTGCTCTTCGGGTACCAGCCCCATCGCGATCAGCGAGTCCAGCAGACCGTTGGCGCCCGTCAGCTTGAGGTCGACCGAACCGTCCGGCGCGGGCATCCCGTTGAAGGTTTCCAGATCGGTATTGTCGAAGGTGAACGCGCCGTCCCCGGTCAGCTCGGCTCCGGCGGCACTGACCGTCAGGGTGTTGATGTCCAGCGTGTTCAACTCGCCCGGCACGCCAAGCTCGCCGGTTTCCGCCGCTTCCATCTGTTCGGGGTCGAAAAGATCGAAGAACAGCTTGGCCGTCCCCGTCAGGTCCAGGTCGATCGTCGCAGGATCATGCGGCAGTTCGCCCGCCGGGTCGAAAATGCCCCAGATGATGTCCGACATCGTGAAATCGCCCAGCGTCACGCCCATGGCGAAATCCTGCGCCTCGTCGCTCTTGGCGATGGGGGTGGTCAGGTTGAACGCGGCCGTGCCGAACGCCACTTCGATCGGCAGCGGGATATCACCGCCGGCCATGTTGAGCTGCATGTTCTTCGACGACACGTCATAGGTCAGGCCCTCGGCGCCCATCGCGACGGTGAATTCGCCCCCGTCCGATTTGGTCGTGCCTTCCGTGGTCTGCGGCGGATCGACGACCTTGAATTCCGACGAGCCCTCGGAATAGGTCATCGTCAGATCCGCGGAAAAACCGTCATTGATCGAGGCCGCGAAATCGGCGGGGTCCATCTCCAGCGGCATGGCGCCCTCGGCCGCGAGCGTCATGCCGGCGAACTGGCCCTTCATCATGAACTGGCCGGTGCCGCCCTCGGGGTCGGCCACGTCGATGGTGTAGTTCACCGGGCCCGTGCTCATCTTCTGGTCCGATTTCCGCAGCTCGCCCACTTGCATCGTGGTCGTCCCGGTGACGTCCGCGATGCGGAATTCCACGGTCCCCAGGTCGACGCTTTTGCCTTCGACTGTCACGTCATCGACGATCACCGCGATCTCGCTGGCGCTGTAGTTGTAAAGCAGGTCGTTCGGCTCGCCCGACGCGGTCATCTCGAAACCGGACGTGTTGTATTGCAGGCCGACCGAGACCTCCTCGGCGTCAGGCGACTCGACCTGCACCTGCATCGGCATTTCCGCCGGCATGCCCACCGACACCGTGCCGTCGCCGTTCTCGGTAAAGGTCATCTCGCCCAGGTTGACCGACACGGTCGTATCCTCTTCGGGGATCGCCATCTTCATCGTCACGTCGGATACGGTCAGCGTGTCGCCCGACTGGCTCTCGTCGCCCGCCACCTCGTAGCCGGAGGACGAAAGATACCCTTTCCAGTCCGCCCAGACATCCGCCGCGGTCACATCCGCCTGTGCCGCGCCCGCCGATAAGACGAGGCCGATCGCCGTCGTCATTCCGAACCTGGCCCGGTCCGTCATATCGAGCAGTTTCATGAAGAATCCTTTCGTGTTGAAATCCTTGATCCCACGCAGCTTCCGCCCTCGCGGAAGCGTGGTCAAGGGGGGTTATTCCCGTCTTGCGCTGGACCTCGGTCGCACCGCGCGATAGCTCTCGTTTGAGCATCTGTACCCATATCGGCGCGAAAGGTTCAATCCATGAAAGACACGACCGTTCTCATCACCGGCGCCAGTCGCGGCATCGGCGCGGCCACCGCCCGTCATTTCGCCGCGCTCGGCGCCAACGTGGTGCTCGCCGCCCGCAGTACCGGCGCAATCGAGGAGATCGCATCGGATATCGGCGACCGCGCGCTGGCCGTGTCGTGCGACGTCAGCCGCTACGATGACGTCAAGGCCGCCGTGACCGCCGCCACCGACCGTTTCGGCGGGCTGGACGTGCTCATCGGCAACGCCGGCGTGATCGAACCCATCGCGCATCTTTCAGACGTCGACCCGGACGAATGGGACAAGGTCATCGACATCAACCTCAAGGGCGTCTTCCACGGCATGCGCGCGGCCCTGCCGGTGATGAAACAGGTCGGCTCCGGCACCATCATCACCATCAGTTCCGGCGCCGCCACCAGTGCGCTCGAAGGCTGGAGCCACTATTGCGCCTCCAAGGCCGCCGCGCTGATGCTGACCCGCGCCGCCGACAAGGAAAACCGCGATCACGGCATCCGCGTTCTGGGCCTCTCGCCCGGCACCGTGGCCACCGACATGCAGCACCAGATCAAGGCCAGCGGCATGAACCCCGTGGCCCGGCTCGACTGGTCCGACCATATCCCGCCGGACTGGCCCGCGCGGGCGCTGGCGTGGATGTGCACGGCGGACGCCGATGGCTGGCTCGGCCAGGACATCAGCCTGCGCAACGAGGATATCCGCCTCGCGGTGGGCCTCACATGATCGAGCTCGACAAATCCAATGACGGCCTCTGGACCGTCACGCTGAACCGGCCCGACAAGGCCAATTCCCTGACCCACGCGATGCTGACCGAGCTGGCGGATATCGCCGAGGCCGCCACCGAGGCCCGCGCGCTGGTGCTGACGGGCCGCGGCAAGGCATTCTCGGCGGGAATGGACCTCGAGGCCGCTCAGTCCGGCCTGCCCACCGACCCGGTGTGGGAGCGCCTGTCCGGTGCACTCACGGCGCTGCCCTGCCTCACCATCGCCGCGCTCAATGGCACCGTCGCGGGCGGGGCCATGGGCATGGTGCTGGCCTGCGATCTGCGCCTCGCCGTGCCCGGCACCAAGGCCTTCTACCCGGTGATGAAACTGGGCTTCCTGCCGCAACCCTCCGATCCGGAGCGGCTGGCACGGCTCATCGGTCCGTCGCGGGCCAGGATGATCCTGATGGCGGGCCAGAAGATCGACACGGACACCGCGCTGCACTGGGGTCTCTTCGACCGGCTTGCGGAGCCCGACGCACTGCTGTCCACGGCCCGCGACCTCGCCACCGATGCGCTTGCGGCGACACCGGACCACGCCGCGCGCATCAAGCACCTCTGCCGCCCCTGAGCGGGCCGGAATTTTCAAAAATTCCGGGATAGAAAATACGTATTTTCTATCCCGTTTTCCGCGCGGAAAACGGCGCCTACGCGATCCGTATCCAGTTCATCATGCCCGACATCTGGTGCGCGGCCATGTGGCAATGAAACATCCAGTCGCCCGGGTTCTCGGCGACAAAGGCGATCTCGCGGCGCTCGTCGGGATGGATCACCAGCGTATCGCGCCATGGCCCCAGGCCGCCCCCCGGCAGCACTTCGCGGAAATGCTGCCCATGCAGGTGCATCGCGTGGGAAAACGCCGTCCGGTTCTCCATCGGCACCCGAACCGTCTCGCCCCTGCCTGCCTCGATCAGTGGCGCCCCGTCCATCCCCGCCTGCCCGTTGAAGGCCCAGAACTGCCCCGCCTCGTAAAGCGCCCGCGCCTCGCGCTTGCTGCCCTGCCACCGGACGCGCTCCGGCAGGCCCCGCATCGCGCCGCCCTCCATGACCAGCGGCACCTGCCGCGCGTCCTTCAGCGCCAGCGCCGGCAGGTCGTTGGGCGGCAGGGCGTGCGGCGCGTCCCGCATCGCCTGTTCCTGGCCCGCGACCGACACGGACACCGTCGCATAGGTGCCGTCCCGCTCCACCGATCCGATGATCGCCTCCTCGCCGGTCCCGGCGCTGATATCCACGATCAGGTCGACGCGCTGCGCCGGTCCGATCTCGACCTGCTCGATCCGCTCCGGCGCCTCAAGCGGCATCGCGTCCAGCGCCACCACCCACGCATCCATCCCCTGGAACACCAGCCGGAAGATACGCGCCGTCGCCGCGTTTACCAGCCGCACCCGCAGCCGCGTGCCCTGCGGATACGTCCGCCGCAACTCGCCCGCACCATTCACCGTGATGAAATTGCCCAGCCGCCCGGCATGGGACATATCGTGCCGGTTGCCGAACTCGGGATGCAGCTGCACGTCCTCGGTCAACCGCCAGTCGTCCAGCACCAGGACCTCCTCGGCATCCACCTCCGGCGGTTCGGCCTCGTCCACCACCAGCACCCCGGCCAGCCCGCGCGAGATCTGCTCCAGCGAATTGGCATGCGGGTGGTACCAGAACGTGCCCGCATCGCGCAGCGCGAAACGATAGTCGAAACTCTCGCCGGGGCGCACCGCCGCCTGAGTCATGCCCGGCACGCCGTCCATGGCGTTGGGAAGGCGCAGGCCGTGCCAATGCACCGTCGTCGGCTGGTCCAGCCCGTTGACCAGCCGCGCCTCGAACATCTCGCCCTGCCGCCGGCGCAGCACCGGGCCCGGCACCCGCCCGTCATAGGCCCAGACCCGCGTCTTCGGAAATTCCCCGGGCGCCAGCTGCAGCTCGGCGGGCGCGGCGGTCAGGCGGTGCCCCGACGCACCGGCCCATGCCAGCCCCGGCACCACCTGCGCCCCGGCCAGCCCGCCGGCCAGCGCCATCACGTCCCGCCGCGTCGGATCCATCTTGCCCTCGCATCTTGCCGCAACCGCAAGAGTGGCCCATCCCGGCACATGGTCAAGTCACTCTGACGCGATCCACTCCCGCGCCGCATCCAGGTCGTCCAGGTCATACGTCCGCAGCTTGGTCGACACCAGCGCGCCCGCCGCCTTGGCCACCGGCCCGATCCAGCCGATATCCGACACCACCGCCACATGGCTGATATGGCGCAGGTTCCTGAAATCGAATTTTATTCCCGGCCAGATCACCGATGGCGCGAACCCGTCGAGGCTCTCGATCACCTCGATCAGCTTCACCGTGCCCTGGGCGTCGATAAAGCCCTGCATCCGGTCCACGATCCTGTCGTAATCCTCGCGCGTGACCTTTCCCGCCACGGTCAGTTCGACGGTCTTCGTTTCGGCGTCTTCTTCATACTCAACGGTCATGATGCGATCCTCCCCCGCCAAGTATACCGTATTCCGGCACGCCCCGCATTGCGCAGGATCAACGCAGCCGGCGCCGTCCGGGCGTTTTCGAATGAAATCCCGGCGGACGCCTGGCCACCCAGCGGATGAACTTCTCCAGTCGCGGATGCGCCCGCAGCGCCTCGACCGTGGCATAGCTTCGCGCCAGCTCGGCCTCGGTCAACGTGGCGTGGATCTCGTTGTGACAGATCTGGTGCAACAGCACGACCGGCCCGCCCTTGCCGCCTTTCAGCTTGGGCACAAGGTGGTGCAGGCTCTGCCTGGCCTCGGGCGGGATGGGCCGCCCGCACAGCGGACACACCGGGTCGTCCATGGCTTTTCCTTGATCTTTCGTCCACGACAGGCAAGAGGATGGACGCACCACGAAGAATGGCAAGGGGGCTGCCATGGATTGGGATAACCCGCCCGCAATCGTCGCGCAGGCCATGGGCCATACGCACCAGGGTCCGGATATCGCGCAGACATGGGCGCTCAGCCCGTCGGCCTGGTCGCGATTCGCGTTCCTCGTGGCGGCGTTCGCGCTGGCGTGGCGTGCCACGCGGCGCCCGCGCCCGGCCACGCGCCGAATGGCCGCCGAAATCGCCGTCGAATACCGGGGCCACGCCACCAGCGACGCCAGGAACCGAGACACTCCGCAAGCGCTCCTTGCCACCCGGAGCGCGCTCAAGGCGCATGAGATCGAAATCCCCGTCCCGCAGCAGGTCATGCGTCCCAGCGGCCCGGGCGCGGCGGCATCGCCCGCCCCATGACGGGCGCGCTGGTCATCGGTGCAGGGCCGGCGGGCCTCATGGCCGCCGACGCGCTGGCCTCGGCGGGCGTGCCCGTCACCGTGGCCGAGGCCAAGCCGTCCCCGGCCCGCAAGTTCCTCATGGCAGGCAAGTCCGGCCTCAACCTCACCAAGGCCGAAGACCTAAACACCTGCCTTGCCGCCTATGCCGAGGCCGCGCCGCACCTGCGTCCGATGCTTGCCGCCTTCGGGCCGGACGATGTCATCCGTTGGGCCGAGGGGCTGGGGCAGCCCACCTTCACCGGCTCCACCGGACGCGTCTTTCCCACCGCCATGAAAGCTTCGCCGCTCCTGCGCGCCTGGCTCTCCCGCCTCGAAGGGCTGGGGGTGACGCTGCACCGGCGCTGGCGCTGGACCGGCTGGGATGGCGATGCCGCGGGGTTCGACACGCCGGGCGGCCCGCGCCAGCTGACCCCCACGGTCACCGTGCTGGCCTGTGGCGGCGCCAGCTGGGCGCGTCTCGGCTCCGACGGCAGCTGGGCGGCCCATCTGCCCGGCCAGACCGTCCCGTTCCAGCCCGCCAACATGGGCTTCACCGTCGACTGGTCCGCCCACATGCAGCGCCATTTCGGCCAGCCGCTGAAGAACATCGCGCTTCATGCCGGTGCGCATATCTCGCGCGGCGAGATCGTCCTGTCCGAAAGGGGCATCGAAGGCGGGGGGCTCTACGCCCTCTCCCGCCCCCTGCGCGAAGGCGCGGCGCTCACGCTCGACCTGCGCCCGGACCTGTCGCTCGATGCGCTCCGAAAGCGCCTGGGGCGTCCGCGCGGCAAGGCCAGCCTGTCGAACCACCTGCGCAAGACCCTGCGCCTCGCACCCTTGGAACAGGCCCTGCTGAACGAATGCGCCCGGCCCCTGCCCGACGACCTCGCCCCGGTCCTCAAGGCGCTGCCGATCCCCCTCGCCGGGCCGCGCCCCATGGACGAGGCGATCTCGACCGCCGGCGGCCTGCGCTTCGACGCCCTCACCGGCGACCTGATGCTGAAATCCCGCCCCGGAACCTTCGCCGCCGGTGAAATGCTGGACTGGGAGGCGCCAACCGGCGGGTACCTGTTGACCGCCTGCCTGGCCTCCGGCCTCTGGGCCGGTCGCGCCGCCGCCCGCTTCGCGACGGGGGCCGCCGGCCCTTAGGCCAGCCGTGCCTGCACACTGCTCAGCCCTCGCGCACCCCGGCGACCGAGAACACGTTCGACGGCTCCAGCACCAGGTCCAGACCCAGCTTCAGACCGACGGCCAGCACCAGCAGGGCCAGCAGGATGCGCAACTGTTCCGCTTTCAGGACCTGCCCGATCATGCTGCCGAATTGCGCGCCGACCACGCCGCCGACGATCAGCAGCGCGGCCAGGACCGTATCCACCGTATGCGTCGTATAGGCGTGCATCATCGTCGTGTAGGCGGACACGAAGATGATCTGGAACAGCGACGTGCCGATCACCACCTTCGTCGGCATCCCAAGGATATAGATCATCGCCGGCACCACCACGAAACCGCCCCCGACCCCCATGATCGCCGACAGGACGCCGACGAAGAACCCGACGATCAGCGGCGGAAAGACCGAGATGTACAGCCCCGACGTTCGGAACCTCACGCGCAGCGGCATCGAATGCACCCAGTCGCGCCGCGTCCGGCGGGCGCGTGGCTTCGGCCCCTGCATCTTGGCGCGACGAATGGCTTTCAAGCTTTCGACGAACATCAGCGTCCCGATCAGCCCGAGAAAGACCACGTAGAACAGGTTGACCAGCAGGTCGACCTGCCCCAGCTGCCGCAGCAGGCTGAAAACATAGACCCCCACGGTCGACCCCGCGAGGCCCCCGGCCATCAAGGCGCTGCCCATGCGGAAATCGACGGTGCGGCGTCGCAGATGTGCGAAGATCCCCGAGAACGACGAGGCGACGATCTGGTTGGCCGATGTCGCGACCGCGACGGCCGGCGGAATCCCGATGAAGAACAGGAGCGGCGTGATCAGAAACCCGCCGCCGACGCCGAAAATGCCCGACAGCAACCCGACGACAAGGCCGACCGACAGCAGCAGCGGGCCGTTGACCGAGACCTCGGCGATGGGCAGATAAAGTTGCATGGCGCGGGTTTCCCTAACCGGGCATGTCCCGCACTTACGCCCATCCCCCCCGGGCTGCAAGGCGGCGGTTCACGGTCCCGCACCCGCCACGCCCTGCCCCCGGCCCCCGTAGGGTGGGTGAAACCCACCGCTCCGGAACGGCGACCATCTCACCCCATCTCCACCACCTTGCGAAACGCCTCGCGGGCTTCCAGCCGCGCCCGGTACTCCGCAAGCACCTTGCCAGGCTCGGGAAACTTCGCGATCTCCGCCCAGCGCAGGCAATGCACCAGCAGGATATCGGGCACCGTCATCTTCTCGCCCATCAGGAACGGGCCTTCCAGCGCCTCGGACAGCCGGGCGACATTGGCCTCGTATTCCCATTTCAGCGTCTCCTTGACCTCGGGCACCCGCTTGTCCTCGGGCAGCACGAAGGTATGCCGCGCGGCCATCCAGAGGGCACAATCCACGTCATCGAGGATCTGGTGCGCCAGCGCATCCTGCCGCGCGCGCTCCAGCGTGCCCGCCTTGTAGGTCAGCGCGCCGTGCCGGTCGGCCAGGTAGGTCATGATCGCCACCGACTCCGTCACCACAGCCCCGTCCACCCGCAACGCCGGTATCTTGCCCGACGGGTTCGCCGCCACCGCGTCGGCGCTACGCGGCCCGGCGGGCGTGTGGTCGTAATCCACGCCCAGCTCCTCCAGCAGCCACAACACCCGGAAGGCCCGGCTGGCCTTCGATCCGATCACTTCGTACATCGCACAACTCCCAGATATGTCGCCTCACGCTTGCCCGCCCCGGGCGACAGCGCAACGATTTTCCACTTCCATACTGACATTTGCTGTCATACCCGTCACCTATCGTGCCGATCAAACTGGAGCGGAGATCCATCATGCACAAATCCGGAACCTGCCTGTGCGGCGCCGTGACCGTCGACATCGCCAACGCCCCCGACAGCACCGGGGCCTGCCATTGCGGGATGTGCCGCAAATGGTCCGGCGGCGTCTACCTGGGGCTGCATGTCAGGGCCGGCGATGCCACGATCACCGGCGCGGACAATATCACCGCCTACACCTCGTCCGACTGGGCCGAGCGCTGTTTCTGCGCCACCTGCGGCACCAACCTCTTCTACCACGTCACCGCACCGGGTCCGATGCAGGGCGACATGCATGTGGGCCTTGGCCTGCTGGACGATCCCTCCGGCATCACCCTGACCGAGGAAATCTTCGTCGACCGCAAGCCCGACGCCTACGCGCTGGCCGGCGACCACAAACGCATGACCGAGGCCGAGACCCTGGCCATGTTCGCCGACATCTCCTGAACCGCCCTACCGCTGCGCCAGCGTCGCCAGCCGGATCAGCGCGCGTTCCACCAGCGCCATGTCCGGCGCGGTCTGCCCCGCCGAGCGCAGCCGCAGGTCGGTGTCGGTCAGCACGCCCAGCGCCTCTTCCAGCTTGGCCGCGCCCCAATGCGCCGCCTGCCGCTGCATCCGGTCGCGGCGCGGGCCGAATACCGGCGGGCGCACGCGGGCAATGCCCTGCCCCGGCCCGCCCGGATCGCTGGCCGCCGCGTAAAGCGTTCGGAAATGCCGGTTCGCCGCCATGCAAAGCCCCACCGGCTGCACGCCCTGCGCCCGCAGCCGCTTCATCACCGGGCCGATCTCGCCCGGCTTGGCCTCGGCCACCAGGTGCAGCACGTCGTCCAGGTCCGCCTCCACCGACACCGGCGCACAGGCGGCGATGTCCTCGGCGCTCAGGGGCGTGTCGTCGCCGCGCTTGTACAGCGCCAGCTTGTCCATCGTCTGGCGGAAATCGCCCGGATCGAGCGCGCGCGCCAGCGCGTTCAGGTCCGTCATCGCGTCGCGCGGCACATCGCGCAGCCCCGCCTTGGACAGGATCGCCTCGATCTCCGCCCGCCCCGGCGGCTCGTCATAGATCGCCGCGGCATAGGCGTTCCTGTGCCCCTCGAACAGCTTGCGCAGCTTCGACGTCGCCTTCAGGCTGCCGGCGGTCACCACCACCTGCGCATCGCCCGGCTGCCAGTCCTCCAGCGCCGCCGTCACAACCGGCGCCACGGTTTCGTTCGCGTCCTCGACAAACGCCACGCGCGGCCCCGGAAAGAAGCCCTGCGCCTTGACCGCGTCCAGCAGCATCGCGGGGTCCTTGCGCAACTCCGACGCGGGGATCCGCGTCAGCCGCATCTCCTCCTCGCCCTGCGGGCCGATCAGGGCGGCAATCACCTCCTGGCGCTTCAGCGCCACGCGCATCGCGTCGGTGCCATAGATCAACAGGCCGGTCTTGTCGGGATCGGGCCGCGCGAAATAAGCCGGCGCATCGCGGGGCGACAGCTTCATGCCGGCAGCTTGCCGGCCTCGGCGGTCAGCCGGTTCAGGATCTGGTCCGCAAGGATCACCATCAGCCGCGCCTCGGCGTCGCGCTGCGCCGCCTGCGTCGCCACGGTGGTGCCCGAGGCCGAGTAGGAGGTAAAGCTGTCCGCCTGTCCGCTCAGGACGACCGCGTTGCTGCGCAGATCGCGCAGCGCGTAAGTCACCTTGCCCAGAAGGTTGTAGCGCGTGTTCACGTTGGCGCGCGAGATCGCGACCGCCTCTTCCGTCAGAATGATCGAATAGCCCAGCCCGTAGACCTGCCGCTCGCCGCGGCCCAGCCGCTCTTCGATATGGCGGGTCAGCAGGTATCCCGGCCGGCTGTTCGGCGCCTCCACCAGCACCGCGCCCTTCAAATTGTGGGCCGCACCGCCCGGCGCATAGGCAGGCGCGAAGCCACAGGCGGCCAGCCCCGCGGGCAGGCCCAGCAATATGAAACGACGGTTAAACGACGACATTCACGATCCGCCCGGGGACGACGATGACCTTCTTGGGCTGGGCCCCATCCAGCGACCTTGCCACAGCTTCGTGCGCCAGCGCGCGTTTTTCAACCTCTGCCTTGTCCATGTCCTTGGGCACGCTGATTTCGGCCCGGCGCTTGCCGTTGACCTGGATCGGCAGGGTCACGCTGTCGTCGGCCAGCATCGCCTCGTCGGCAACGGGCCAGGGCGTGTCCACCACCAGCCCCTCGCCGCCCAGCATCGACCACACTTCTTCCGCCAGGTGCGGCGTCATCGGCGACATCAGCTGTGCCAGCACGCGCATCGACCGCCACTGCGTCGACGCCGAGGCCTGCGTCTTGCTCAACTGGTTGAAGAAACCGTAGATCCGGGCGATCGCGGCATTGAAACCAAAGCTCTCGACGCCCTTCGTGACCTCGTCGATGGTCTTGTGCAGGGCGCGCATCAGCTCGTCGTCATACTGGTTCACGCCCAGCTCGTAGGCGTCCATGATCTCCTGCAACGAGCGGTCCAGGTCAACGACGCCCGCGTCGCGCCTCTCGGCCAGCTCATGCGCCTTGCGCCAGACACGGCCCAGGAACTTGTTCGCGGCCTCGGCGCCCGCGGCGGTCCATTCCACGTCCCGCTCCGGCGGGCTGTCCGACAGCACGAACCAGCGCGCCGTGTCGGCGCCGAAGGCATCGATGATGTTCACCGGGTCGACCACGTTCTTCTTGGATTTCGACATCTTGGCCGAGGGGATGATCTGCACGGGCGTGCCATCGGCCAGCTTGCCGTCGGTCACGTCCTCCGGCAGGTGATAGACCGGCCGGCCCTTGTCGTCCTTCGTCCGGTAGATCTCGTGCGTCACCATCCCTTGGGTAAAGAGCGCGTCAAAGGGCTCGATCGCCTTTTCCGGCAGGTGCCCGCAGATATGCATCGCCCGGGCGAAGAACCGGCTGTAGAGCAGGTGCAGGATCGCGTGCTCGATGCCGCCGATATACTGGTCCACGTTCATCCAGTACTCGGCATCCTCCATCCGTGTCGGCGTCTGCGCATCGGGGGCCGTGAACCGCGCGAAATACCACGAGCTGTCCACGAACGTGTCCATCGTGTCGGTCTCGCGCCGCGCATCCGCGCCGCAGCTCGGGCACTTGCAGTCGCGCCAGGTCGGATGCCGGTCCAGCGGGTTGCCGGGAATGCTGAAATCGATCGGCGTGCCGCCCTCGTCATAGGGCAGTTCGACCGGCAGGTTTTCCTTTTTCTCGGGCACCACGCCGCAGGTGTCGCAATGCACCACCGGGATCGGACAGCCCCAGTAGCGTTGCCGCGACAGCCCCCAGTCGCGCAGGCGGTACTTCACCTGCCCGGTGCCAAGCCCCTTCGCCTCGAACCAGTCGATCGTGGCGTCGATGCCCTCCTGGCTCGTCGCCTCGCCGATGCCGGCGAAGTGGTCGATATAGATCACCGTCTCGGTTTTTGCAGGCACCAGCGCCTCGGTCTCCACGTCCTTTTCCTGGCCGGGCAGGTAGAAGGCGTTGCGCACCTCAAGCCCGTATTTCCGCGCAAAGTCCAGGTCCCGCTGGTCATGCGCCGGACAGCCGAAGACAGCACCCGTGCCGTAATCCATCAACACGAAGTTACCGACCCAGACCGGCAGCTCCCGCTCCGGCCAGACCGGGTGACGCACCGTGATCCCGGTGTCGATCCCCTTCTTCTCGGCCTTCTCCATCGCGGCTTCGGTGGTGTCCATCTTGCGCGTCTCCGCGATGAACGCCTCCAGTTCGGGGTTGTCCTGTGCCAGTTCACGGCTCACCGGATGCTCCGGCGAGATCGCGATGAAACTTGCCCCGCGCATCGTGTCGGGGCGGGTCGAGTAACAGACAAGAGGCGCCCCCGCATCCGTCCGCTCGAACGGAATCTCGATGCCGCGCGACTTGCCGATCCAGTTCTCCTGCATCAGGCGCACCTTGGCGGGCCAGTTCTCCAGCCCGTCCAGCGCCTCCAACAGCTCTTCCGAGAAATCCGAGATCTTGAAGAACCACTGCGTCAGCTCGCGCTTCTCCACCTCGGCGCCGGACCGCCAGCCCTTGCCGTCGATCACCTGCTCGTTGGCCAGCACGGTCATGTCCACCGGGTCCCAGTTCACCACCGCGTTCTTGCGGTAGACCAGCCCCTTTTCCAGGAAATCGAGGAACAGCGCCTGCTGCTGGCCATAGTATTCGGGATCACAGGTGGCGAATTCCCGGCTCCAGTCGATCGACAGGCCCAAGGGCTTCATCTGGCCGCGCATGTCGGCGATGTTGCCATAGGTCCAGTCCTTGGGATGCCCCCCCGACGCCATCGCGGCATTCTCGGCGGGCATGCCGAACGCGTCCCAGCCCATCGGATGCAGCACGCTGTGGCCGGTGGCCAGGCGGTAGCGCGCGATCACGTCGCCCATCGTGTAGTTGCGCACATGCCCCATGTGGATGCGCCCCGACGGATAGGGAAACATCTCCAGCACGTAGTATTTCGGCTTGTCCCGCGACCGCTCGGCCCGGAAAATCCCGGCCTCGTCCCAGGCGCTTTGCCATTTCGCTTCGATTTCGGCGGCAGAATAACGCGACATGACCCGATCGGCCCCTCGTTTCTCAAACTCCAAAGGGTGATAGGGCCCCGCGCCCGCAGGGTCCAGTGCGCAGCGGGCAAAAATCAGACGTAACCGATTTCTTGCAAGAAATCGGGCCGGAAAATTCAAATTTTCCGACGCGGAATTTTGCAAAATTCCGCGCCGCCGCTATAAGCCGGAAAAAACGCACAGGCAGTTGAATGAAAATCCTCTTCATACATCAGAATTTTCCCGGCCAATACAAACACCTGGCACCCCTGCTGGCCTCGCGCGGACACCACTGCGTGGCCCTGACGCTCAAGGTCGACAAGCCGACCACGTGGAACGGCGTGAAGGTTGTCCCCTACACTCTGCCCAAACGCGCGGGCCAGAACCTGCACCCGTGGCTCGTCGATCTCGACACCAAGGTCACCCGCGGCCACGCCTGCTACCGCGCCGCCCGCACGATGAAGGAAAACGGCTACGCGCCCGACCTCATCCTGGCGCATCCCGGCTGGGGCGAATCGATGTTCCTGCGCGATGTCTGGCCCGATGCGCGGCTTGCCATCTACTGCGAACTCTACCACCTTGCCGATGAACAGCACCTCGACTTCGACCCCGAATTCGTCAAGTCGGAACGTGAGATCCAGGCGCTGCGCATCCGGCTGAAGAACATCAACAATCACCTTCATTTCCCCTTTGCCGACGCCGGGATAAGCCCCACGCGGTTCCAGGCCGATACCTTCCCCGCCGACTTCCGCGACAAGATCACCGTCTCGCATGACGGAATCGACACGCTCTCCGCCTGTCCCAAGCCCGATGTCCGGCTGACGATCGAAGGCCAGGTCGACGTCACCCGGGACGACGAGGTCATCACGTTCGTCAACCGGAACCTCGAACCCTATCGCGGCTACCACATCTTCATGCGCGCCCTGCCGCGCCTTCTGCGCGAGCGGCCCAACGCCCGAATCCTGATCGTCGGCGGCGACGAAGTCAGCTATGGCGCCTCCCCGCCCAAGGGGCAGACCTGGAAGCAGATTTTCCTCGACGAGGTGCGCGACCAGATCCCGGACGCCGACATGGCCCGGGTGCATTTCCTGGGCCGCATCCCCTACGACCAGTTCCTGCGCCTCTTGCAGGTCAGCCGCGTGCATGTCTACCTCACCTACCCCTTCGTGCTCAGCTGGTCGCTGATGGAATCGATGTCCTGCGGCGCGGCGATCGTCGCCAGCGACACCACGCCCGTGCGCGAGGTGATTCGCCACGACGAAACCGGCCGGCTGGTCGATTTCTTTGACGGCGAAGCATTGGTCGACGAAGTTTGCGCCCTGCTGGAAGACGAGCCGGCCCGGCGCAGGCTCGGCGCCGCGGCGCGCGACCTCATGCGCGAGAATTACGATCTGCAAACGATCTGCCTGCCACGGCAACTCGACTGGATTTCCAGCGTGATGGACGGTGCGAAGGTCTGACGCTGGTCAGGCGGCAGGCCCGGTCAGAACCGTTCCGCCTGCGTGCGCAGCTGGCGCGCTCGGCTCAGGATCGCATCCTCGATGGCGCGTTGCGTGCCCGCCGCAACCGGGCCGCTTTGCGATTGCAGCGCCACGTTCAGCGCCCGCGCATCCAGCGCCGGATCGCTGATCAGGACGGTCGCGCGATAGGCGCGCCCGCCGCCCGGCGGCCTGCCGTAGCCGGTCGAAATCACGCCGGTGAACGGGTCCGCGCTTTGCACGGGAAGAAAATCAAGCACCTCCAGCGAAGCGGTCCAGAGGAAACGGTTCACCCGGATCCCCGCCGAGCCGTCGTTCTTGAACGCGTCGAACAGGCTCGTGCCCCCGGTCGCCGCCGTCGGTGTCTGGTTCGGACCGCCCTCCACCTTATACGCATCAGGGTTCAGCTTGCCGTTTCTGAACGTGCTGCAAGACGCCAGCAAACCTATGCTCGCCAACAGAACCACCGCGCTTTTCAAAGGGGATTTGAACATTCCACCACCCGTTCCAGTTTTCCCCTCATTATCCAACGAAAAGAACCTCGGCAAGGTTGTTTCCCCCACCCGTGCCCGAAAGCGGGCGAACTGTGGTCGCACCGCGTCGGGATTTGCGCACCCGCCGCGCCTGTGGCACTACCTTTGCAGGTATCAAGGATCGGATCGACACGATGAGTTTGCACGACATCAAAACCCGCATCGCGGCCGCCGAACAGGACGCGGGCCGTCCCGCCGGATCGGTCAGCCTCATTGCCGTGTCCAAGGTTCAGCCGGACGCGCGCGTGACCGCGGTCCTGGACGAGGGCCACCGCGTCTTCGGCGAGAACCGCGTACAGGAAGCTGCCGGCAAATGGCCCGGCTTCCGCGAGAGCTATGACGGCGTCGAGTTGCATCTCATCGGCCCGCTTCAGACTAACAAGACACGCCAGGCGTTCGAGCTTTTCGATACGATCCATTCGGTCGACCGTCCCAAGCTGGCCAGGACCATCGCCCGCATCGCGCAGGAAGAAGGTCGCTGCCCGGGCCTCTTCATCCAGGTCAACACCGGCGAGGAAGACCAGAAAGCCGGCATCCTGCCCTCCGAGGCGGACGCCTTCGTCGCAGACTGCCGTGATCTCGACCTCACGATCGAGGGGCTCATGTGCATCCCGCCGGTGGACGAGGAAGCAAGCCTGCATTTCTCTCTCCTCGCGAAGATCGCAGAGCGCAACGGCCTCTCAGGCCTGTCGATGGGCATGAGCGGCGATTTCGAACGCGCCATCGCGCTTGGCGCCACCCATGTCCGCGTCGGCAGCGCCATCTTCGGCGAGCGCGAACACGATTAAACGCTAGGTGAAACCTCGGCGCTGACCTAACCTTGCCGTGACTGCAGCACAGCACCGGGAGAATCGGAATGCGTCTCATGTCCACCGCGCTTGTCGCGCTCGTGTTGTCCGCCGGCGTTGCCGCGGCCGAGTTCACCCTCGGCTTCGACTGGGGCGACATTCCCCGCTGCACTTCCGGACGCCCCAACACGGTCGGCAGCCCGGCCTTCGTCCTGCGCGGGGTTCCGGCGGGCACGACCACCATCCAGTTCCGGCTGAAGGACCTGAACGTGCCAAGCTACAATCACGGCGGCGGCACGGTAAAGGTGGGACGCGACGGCAAACTGCCCTTCGGCGTCTTCAAATACAAAAGCCCCTGCCCGCCCGGCGGCGCCCATACCTACGAATGGACCGCGACGGCCAGGTCGGGCAACAACACACTTGCCACCGCCAAGGCCCGCCGCAAGTACCCGGAATGACGCCGGGACCAAAAGTCTTTCAAAGACTTTTGGCAATTTCCTTCCAAAGGAAATTCCCGCGCCAGCGGCACCGACGCGCTGCCACCCGGATACCGACGCGATACCGACATGCGTTTCGACGCGTTCACCCCGGCACGATCAGCCGCGTCCCCAAGGTGATCCTCCCCGCGATCCAGCGCAGGTGATCGGGCCTGAACCCCACGCAGCCCGCCGTAGGATATCCCGGCACTTTCCTTTCAAAGGAAATTCCCGCGCCAGCGGCACCGACGCGTTGCCACCCGGATACCGACGCGATACCGACATGCGTTTCGACGCGTTCACCTCGGCACGATCAGCCGCGTCCCCAAGGTGATCCTCCCTGCGATCCAGCGCAGGTGATCGGGCTTGAACGCCACGCAGCCCGCCGTGGGATATCCCGGCCGGCGCCAGCGGTGCACGAAGATGCAAGAGCCCCTCCCGCGTTCCGCCCGCGGCCAGTTCCAGTCGGTGATGATCACCAGGTCATAGAGCGGATCGGCCCGCCGCAGGACCTCGTGTGAATGCGGGTAAGGCTTTGAAACCATGAGGTTATAATCCTCGTGACCCGGGTCGTCTGACCACAGGTCGCCCGGCCGGATCGGCACTGCCCAGTCCGCGGGCCGTGCCATGCGGTCAGGCCGGTACAGCATTCCGACGATTTCATGCGTGCCCACCGGCGTCGCGCCATCGCCCTCGTGCTTGTCGCGCGACAGCCCGCCACGCCCGATCGTGCACGGAAAGCGCCGCCCCCGAAACCGCACCCCCATCGGCGTCAGAACCATATCCCCAGGCGTCATCCCGCAAGTCCCTCCGGCATGGCCGCATTGGGAAGGAACATCTCAGGCGCTTGATTTTCATAGAGAAAAGCCGCCTCGAACACCCTTTCATCCGCGAATGTCGGCCCCACGATCTGCATCCCCGTGGGCACCCCGTGCCGGTCGCGCCCCGTGGGTACGGACATCACGGGACAATTGTGCAGCATGTTGAACTGGTGCGTCAGAACCCAGCCATATTCAGGGTCCACCTCGCGCCCCGCCACGGTGAATCCCGGCCCGACCGGGTCGTGATCCGCCCGCACGCTGCCCACCGACAGGGTCGGGCAAATGAAAACGTCCGCTTCCTCCAGGATCGCGCCCAGCCGCTGGTACATCTCGTGCTGCACCTCCCAGCTCTGCGCCACATCGTCCGGGCCCAGGCTTGCCGCCGCCTCCGCCGTGGCGATGGCATAGTCCGTCATCCGCTCGCGGTACTTTTCCAGCGCCCACAGCGGGGCCCGTCCGAAATGCATCGCCAGGTACCAGCGCATCGCCGCCTCGTCCACGCGCGTATCCCATCCGACGTCCACCGGAAGGACCTCGCACCCCGCGCCCCGGAAAACATCCAGCGCGGCCAACGTGTTACGCTGCACATCCTCGTCGATCGGCACATATCCGAGGTCCATCGAGAACGCGATCTTCAGTGGCCTGCCCGTGCCGTCCATCGGCAACACGACACGCTCGCGCAGACTGTCGTGGTCGCGCGGATGCGGGCCCGACACGATGTTCTGTCCCAGCGCGCAATCCGCCACGCTCCGGCTCAGGAAACCGCAATGATTGTAGCGGTCGAAATTCGCCGGCGGCCCGTCCGGGTTGCGCCCGTGCGGGGGCTTGTAGCCCACCAGCCCGCAGGCACTGGCCGGAATGCGGATCGACCCGCCGATATCGGTACCCGTGGCCAGCGGCACCATCCCCGCCGCCAGCGCCGCCGCCGACCCGCCCGACGAGCCGCCGGGACTGTAATCGCGGTTGAACGGATTGCGCGTCACCCCGAACCGCTCGGACCGGCAAACGCCGGACAGGCAGAATTCCGGCGTGGTGGTGCGGGCCGGTATGATCGCGCCGGCCGCCTGCAGGCGTTCGACCATCGGGTCGGACCGCGTCTCAACCTCGTGCCCCATCGACCAGGACCCTTGCGTCGTGCGTTGCCCCGCGACCCGTTGCGCATCCTTCACCGCCACCGGAAGGCCCTCAAACACCCGGGCCGTGCCGTTTTCATAAGCGGCTTCGGCCCCGCGCGCCGCGTCCAGCGCGTCCTCAAAGAACGTCTCAGTATAGGCGTTCAGGTCCGGGTTCACCGCCTCGGTCCGGGCAATCAGAGCCTCCAGATAAGCCACCGGCGACAGGTCACCCGCCTTGAATCGGGCCAGGACATCGCTTGCGGACAGGTAGCAAAGATCAGGGTCTGACATGACGTCTCCTTCGGGATCAGAATGTCGAAGACCGGCCTCTTTTGAAAGCCCGTCCGAGCAAACGCCCCCCAAATGAAAAAGGCCCCGCCGGTGACGGGGCCTCTCTCAAGTCCTTTGCGCGGGATCAGTCCTCGCGGCTCTCCGGCGTTTCGACCAGCGTGTCGAACTCGTCGCCGCCGACCACGTCGTCGACCGGGGCGGCCAGGGCGGCGGCCGCTTCGGCCTCCTCGCGGCGCGCTTCGATCACCACGTTGTCACGCTGCTGCGCGATCTGGCGCATGTTCAGCGTGGCACCGCCCGTGCCGGCCGGGATCAAACGACCCACGATGACGTTCTCCTTCAGCCCGACAAGCTTGTCGCGCTTGCCCTGAACCGAGGCTTCGGTCAGAACCCGCGTCGTCTCCTGGAACGAGGCCGCCGAGATGAAGCTGCGGGTCTGCAAGCTCGCCTTGGTGATCCCCAGAAGGATCGGCTCGCCCTGCGCCGGGCGCTTGCCACGGGCAATCGCCTTCTCGTTGGCCGCGTCGAACTCTGCCTTGTCGACATGCTCGCCTTTCAGCAGCGTGGTTTCACCCGAATCCTGGATCTCCCACTTCTGCAGCATCTGGCGCACGACAACCTCGATGTGCTTGTCGTTGATCTTCACGCCCTGCAGACGATAGACGTCCTGAACCTCGTCGATCATGTAATCGGCGAGCGCCTCGACACCCATGATTGACAGGATGTCATGCGGCGCCGGGTTGCCGTCCATGATGTAATCGCCCTTCTGGACATAGTCACCTTCCTGAACCGGAATGTGCTTGCCCTTGGGCACCATGTACTCGACCGGCTCCATCGACTCGTCGGCGGGCTCGATGCTGATGCGACGCTTGTTCTTGTAGTCGCGACCGTAGCGAACGTACCCGTCGATCTCGGCGATGATGGCGTGATCCTTGGGACGACGCGCCTCGAAGAGTTCGGCCACACGCGGAAGACCCCCGGTGATGTCCTTGGTCTTGGCACCTTCACGCGGAATACGCGCAACCACGTCACCCGCATGCACTTCCTGCCCTTCCTCGATGGACAGGATCGCGTCCACGGACATCGGATAGGTCACCGGGTTGCCCGCGTCATTGCGGACCGGCTCGCCATCCTTGTCGGCGATCAGGATCTCCGGCTTCAGCTCGTTGCCCTTGGGGGCCGCGCGCCAGTCGGACACGATCTTCTGCGTCATGCCGGTGGCATCGTCGGTCACGTCACGCACCGACACGCCCACGGTCAGGTCGACGAACTTCGCCGTACCGCTCTTCTCGGCCAGGATCGGCAGGGTATACGGATCCCACTCGAACAGCTTGTCGCCGCGCGCCACGGTGTCGCCTTCCTTGACGAACAGCTTGGTCCCGTAACCCACCTTGTGGCTGGCCAGTTCGACATCCTTCTCGCCCTTGATCAACACTTTCATGTTGCGGCCCATGACAAGCGTCTCGCCGCTGGAGTTCTCCAGCGTCTGGGCGTTCTCGAACTCGATCTTGCCGCCTTGGCTGGCCTCCAGGAAGGACTGCTGCCCACCCTGAGCAACACCGCCGATGTGGAAGGTCCGCATCGTCAGCTGCGTGCCCGGCTCACCGATCGACTGCGCCGCGATGATGCCCACGGCCTCGCCGGTGTTCACCATCGTGCCGCGTGCAAGGTCACGGCCATAGCACATCGCGCAAACGCCATCCTCGGCCTCGCAGGTCAGCGGGCTGCGGATGCGCGCGGTCTGCACTGCGGCCTGGTCGATCGCGTCCGAGGTGCGTTCGTCGATCAGCTGGCCTTCGGCCACGATGACCTCGCCCGTCACCGGGTTCACGATGTCCTCGGCGGCGACACGGCCCAGCACACGCTCGGCCAGCGACGCCACGACCTCGCCATCATTGACGGCCGGTTCCGCGGTGATCGCACGGTCGGTGCCGCAATCATGCTCGCGCACGATGCAGTCCTGCGCCACGTCCACCAGGCGGCGGGTCAGGTAACCCGAGTTCGCCGTCTTCAACGCGGTGTCCGACAGACCCTTCCGGGCGCCGTGGGTCGAGTTGAAGTACTCGAGAACGGTCAGGCCTTCCTTGAAGTTCGAGATGATCGGCGTCTCGATGATGTCGCCGTTCGGCTTGGCCATCAGGCCGCGCATCCCGCCCAGCTGTTTCATCTGCGTGACCGAGCCACGCGCACCAGAGTGCGCCATCATGTAGACGCTGTTGGGTTCCGCGACCGCTCCGTTCTCGTCCTTCACCTCGGCCGAGATCGAGCCCATCATCGCCTCGGTGACCTGGTCGTTACATTTCGACCAGGCGTCGACCACCTTGTTGTACTTTTCGCCCTGGGTGATCAGGCCGTCCATGTACTGCTGTTCGAAACCCTTGACCTGCTCACGGGTCTCTTCGACGATGCCCCACTTGTCATCGGGGATCACCATGTCGTCCTTGCCGAACGAGATGCCGGCGCGGAACGCTTCCTTGAAGCCCATGCTCATGATCTGGTCACAGAAGATGACCGACTCTTTCTGACCGCAATAGCGATAGACGGTGTCGATGACCTGCTGCACTTCCTTCTTGCGCAACAGCTTGTTGACCAGCTCGAACGGCGCCTTGGCGTTCATCGGCAGCAAGCCCCCGATGCGCACCCGGCCCGGCGTGGTCTCGAAGCGCTGGATCACCTCCTGCCCGGTCTCGTCGATCTGCGGCAGGCGTGCGGTGATCTTGGCGTGCAGGTGCACCTCGCCGGAATCCAGCGCGTGCTGCACCTCGTCGACCGAGGCAAAGCTCATGCCTTCGCCCTTCATGCCTTCGCGCATGATCGAGGTATAATAGAGCCCGAGAACCATGTCCTGCGACGGCACGATGATCGGCGCGCCGTTGGCGGGCGACAGAACGTTGTTCGTCGACATCATCAGGACGCGCGCTTCCAGCTGCGCCTCGAGGCTCAGCGGAACGTGCACGGCCATCTGGTCACCGTCGAAGTCCGCGTTGAAGGCCGAACAAACCAGCGGGTGAAGCTGGATTGCCTTGCCTTCGATCAGCGTGGGCTCGAACGCCTGGATGCCCAGACGGTGCAGCGTCGGCGCACGGTTCAGCATAACCGGGTGCTCGCGGATCACCTCGTCGAGGATGTCCCAGACCTCGGGGCGCTCTTTCTCGACCAGCTTCTTGGCCTGCTTCACGGTGCTGGAAAGGCCCTTGGCCTCCAGCCGCGAATAGATGAACGGCTTGAAGAGCTCGAGCGCCATCTTCTTGGGCAGACCGCACTGGTGCAGCTTAAGCTCCGGCCCGGTCACGATGACCGACCGGCCCGAGAAGTCGACGCGCTTGCCCAGAAGGTTCTGGCGGAAGCGGCCCTGCTTGCCTTTCAGCATGTCCGACAGCGATTTCAGCGGACGCTTGTTGGCGCCGGTGATCACGCGGCCACGACGACCGTTGTCAAAGAGGGCGTCGACCGATTCCTGCAACATCCGCTTTTCGTTACGGACGATGATGTCAGGCGCGCGCAGCTCGATCAGCCGCTTCAGGCGATTGTTCCGGTTGATCACGCGGCGGTAAAGGTCGTTGAGGTCCGACGTCGCGAACCGGCCACCGTCCAGCGGCACCAGCGGGCGCAGTTCCGGCGGAATGACCGGAATGACCGTCATCACCATCCATTCCGGGCGGTTGCCGGATTCGATGAAGGACTCGACGACTTTCAGACGCTTGATGATCTTCTTCGGCTTCAGCTCGCCGGTGGCCTCGGCCAGGTCGGCGCGCAGGTTCTCGGCCTCGGATTCAAGGTCGATATTGGCCAGCATGTCGCGGATCGCCTCGGCGCCGATATTGGCGGTGAAGGCATCCATGCCATACGCGTCCTGCGCATCCATGAATTCCTCTTCCGTCAGCATCTGGCCATAGGTCAGGTCCGTCAGGCCCGGCTCGATCACCACGTAGTTCTCGAAGTAGAGAACCCGTTCCAGGTCACGCAGCGTCATGTCCAGCATCAGGCCGATGCGGCTGGGCAGCGACTTCAGGAACCAGATGTGCGCGCAGGGGGCGGCCAGCTCGATATGGCCCATCCGCTCGCGGCGGACCTTTTGCAGCGTGACTTCCACACCGCATTTCTCGCAGACGACGCCGCGATACTTCATGCGCTTGTACTTGCCGCACAGGCATTCGTAATCCTTGATCGGGCCAAAGATGCGCGCACAGAACAGGCCGTCACGCTCGGGCTTGAACGTCCGGTAGTTGATCGTCTCGGGCTTCTTGATCTCGCCATACGACCAAGACAGGATGCGTTCCGGGCTGGCCAGCGACACCTTGATTTCGTCGAACACCTTCGCCGGTGCGGCGGGGTTGAACGGGTTGTTTGTCAGTTCTTGGTTCATTTCGAATTCCTAAAAAAGAGGAGCGTAGGAGGGGGCGAAGCGTGGGTTGCACCCACCCTACGATTGGCCCGCAGGGTGGGTGAGAACCCACGTTATTCCGCCGCGATGTCGGAAGACGGGTCTTCCTCGTCATCCTCCGCGTCCAACAGCTCCATATTCAGGCCCAGGCCACGGACTTCCTTCACGAGAACGTTGAAGCTCTCGGGCACGCCGGCCTCGAAGTTGTCCTCGCCCTTGACGATCGACTCGTAGACCTTGGTCCGGCCTGCCACGTCGTCCGACTTGACGGTCAGCATCTCCTGCAGGGTGTAGGCGGCGCCATAGGCTTCCAGCGCCCAGACCTCCATCTCCCCGAAGCGCTGGCCACCGAACTGCGCCTTGCCGCCCAGCGGCTGCTGGGTAACGAGCGAGTAAGGCCCGGTCGAGCGCGCGTGGATCTTGTCGTCCACCAGGTGGTGCAGCTTCAGCAGGTACTTGACGCCGACGGTCACGGGGCGTGCAAACTGCTCGCCCGTGCGCCCGTCGAACAGCACCGACTGACCGCTTTCGTCGAAGCCGGCGCGCTTCAGCGCGTCGTTCACGTCAGGCTCCTTCGCGCCGTCAAAGACCGGCGTCGCGATCGGAACACCGCGCGTGACGTTGCCCGCCGCCTCGATCAGCGCCGCCTCGTCCATGCCCGCGATGCCTTCGTCATAGACATCGTCGCCATAGGCGTGGTGCATCGCCTCGCGCACAGGCGTCAGGTCGCCGGTGCGGCGATAGTCCTGCAGCGCCTCGTCGATCTTGATGCCCAGACCGCGCGCGGCCCAGCCCATGTGGGTTTCCAGGATCTGACCGACGTTCATCCGGCTCGGCACGCCCAGCGGGTTGAGGCAGAAGTCGACCGGCGTGCCGTCCGACAGGAACGGCATGTCTTCCATCGGTACGACCTTGGAAATCACACCCTTGTTGCCGTGACGGCCGGCCATCTTGTCGCCCGGCTGAAGCTTGCGCTTCACGGCGATGAAGACCTTGACCATCTTCATCACGCCCGGCGGCAGGTCGTCGCCCCGGCGCACCTTCTCGACCTTGTCCTCGAAACGGGCATCCAAGGTGCGTTTCTGCGCCTCGTACTGCTCGTTCAGGGCCTCGACGATCTGCGCGTCCTTCTCGTCCTTCAGGGCCAGCTGCCACCATTGGCCACGGCTCAGCGTGTCCAGCAGTTCCTCGGTGATTTCCGAGTTTGCCTTGACGCCTTTCGGGCCCTTGACGGCTGTCTTGCCGAGGATGAGCGATTTCAGACGCGCATAGATGTTGCGATCCAGGATCGCCAACTCGTCGTCGCGGTCGCGCGCCAGGCGTTCGACTTCCTCACGCTCGATCTGCAGCGCACGCTCGTCCTTTTCGACACCGTGACGGTTGAACACGCGGACTTCCACGACCGTGCCGTAATCGCCCGGCTTCACCCGCAGCGAGGTGTCGCGAACGTCCGACGCCTTCTCACCGAAGATGGCGCGGAGCAGTTTTTCCTCCGGCGTCATCGGGCTTTCGCCCTTCGGCGTGATCTTGCCCACGAGGATATCGCCCGGCTCCACGTCGGCGCCGATATAGACGATACCCGCCTCGTCGAGGTTGCGCAGGGCTTCCTCGCCGACGTTGGGGATGTCGCGGGTGATCTCTTCCGGCCCCAGCTTGGTGTCGCGGGCGGCCACCTCGAATTCCTCGATATGGATCGACGTGAACACGTCGTCCCGTGCGATCCGCTCGGAGATCAGGATCGAGTCCTCGAAGTTGTAGCCGTTCCACGGCATGAACGCGACCAGCACGTTCTTGCCCAGCGCCAGTTCACCCAGGTCGGTCGACGGGCCGTCGGCGATCACCTCGCCTTTCTGCACCGTGTCGCCCACCTTCACCAGCGGCTGCTGGTTGATACAGGTGTTCTGGTTCGAGCGCTGGAACTTGCGCATCCGGTAGATGTCCACGCCCGGGTCGCCGATCTCCAGGTCTTCGGTGGCCCGGATCACGATCCGGCTTGCGTCCACCTGGTCGATGACACCGGCCCGGCGCGCCAGAACCGACGCGCCCGAGTCGCGGGCCACGACGCCCTCGATCCCGGTGCCGACCAGCGGCGCCTCGGAGCGCAGCGTCGGAACCGCCTGCCGTTGCATGTTCGAACCCATCAGCGCGCGGTTGGCGTCGTCGTTTTCCAGGAACGGGATTAGCGAGGCCGCAACCGACACCAGCTGTTTCGGGCTGACGTCGATCAGGTCCACGTGATCCACCGGGGCCAGCATGTATTCGCCGGATTGCCGGGTGTTGACCATCTCGTTGACGAACTTGCCGCTGTCGTCCAGCGTCGCGTTGGCCTGCGCCACGGTGTGCCGCATTTCCTCGGTCGCCGACATGTAGGTCACGTCGTCGGTCACCTGACCGCCCGTCACCTTGCGGTAAGGCGTTTCGATGAAGCCGTACTTGTTGACCCGCGCGAACGTGGCAAGGCTGTTGATCAGACCGATGTTCGGACCTTCCGGCGTCTCGATCGGGCACATCCGACCATAGTGCGTGGGGTGAACGTCGCGCACCTCGAAGCCCGCGCGCTCGCGCGTCAGGCCGCCCGGTCCAAGCGCCGACAGGCGGCGTTTGTGCGTCACTTCCGACAGCGGGTTGGTCTGGTCCATGAACTGGCTCAGCTGCGACGAGCCGAAGAACTCGCGCACGGCAGCCGCGGCCGGTTTCGCGTTGATCAGGTCCTGCGGCATCACCGTGTCGATCTCGACCGACGACATACGCTCCTTGATCGCGCGCTCCATCCGCAGAAGGCCGACGCGGTACTGGTTTTCCATCAGCTCACCGACAGAGCGCACCCGGCGGTTGCCCAGGTGGTCGATATCGTCGATGTCGCCCTTGCCGTCGCGCAGTTCCACCAGCGCCTTGACGCAGGCCACGATATCCTCGCGGTCCAGCGTGCGCTGCGTATCCGGCTTGTCCAGGTTCAGACGCATGTTCATCTTCACCCGGCCCACGGCGCTCAGGTCGTAGCGCTCGGAATCGAAGAACAGCGTGTCGAAGAGGGCACTTGCGGCTTCCTCGGTGGGCGGCTCGCCCGGGCGCATGACGCGGTAGATGTCCATGAGCGCCGTTTCGCGGTTCATGTTCTTGTCGTTCGCCATGGTGTTGCGCATGTACGGACCGACATTGATGTTGTCGATGTCCAGCACCGGGATATCGGTGATCCCCGCCTCAATCAGCTCCTGCACGGTGCCGCCGATGATCTCGCCATCCTTGTCGCGCTCGATCGTCAGCTCGTCGCCGGCCTCGACATAGATCGCGCCGGTTTCCTCGTTGATGATGTCGCGTGCCACGAACTTGCCCGCGATCTGCTCGTAGGGCAGCAGCAGTTCGGTGACTTCGCCCTCGTCGATCAGTTTCTTGACCGCGCGCGGCGTGACCTTCTTGCCCGCCTCCGCGATCACCTCGCCCGACTTGGCGTCGACAAGGTCATAGGTCGGGCGCGTGCCGCGCACGCGCTCGGGGAAGAACTTGGTGGCCCAGCCCTTTTTCTTCTTCAGCTTGTAGTCGACCGTATCGTAATAGGCCGTCATGATGTCTTCCTGGTCCAGCCCCAGCGCATAGAGCAGGGTGGTCACAGGCAATTTGCGGCGGCGGTCGATCCGGGCGAACACGATGTCCTTGGCGTCGAACTCGAAGTCCAGCCAGCTGCCGCGATAGGGAATGATGCGGCAGGCGAACAGAAGTTTGCCGGACGAATGCGTCTTGCCCTTGTCATGGTCGAAGAACACGCCGGGCGAACGGTGCATCTGGCTGACGATCACCCGCTCGGTGCCGTTCACCACGAAGGTGCCGTTGGGCGTCATCAAGGGCATGTCGCCCATGAACACGTCCTGCTCCTTGATGTCCTTCACGGACTTGGCGCCGGTGTCCTCGTCCACGTCGAACACGATCAGCCGCAGCGTCACCTTCAGCGGTGCGCTGTAGGTCATGTCGCGCTGCATGCACTCCTCGACGTCGTATTTCGGCTTCTCCAACTCGTAATCGACGAATTCGAGAACCGCGGTCTCGTTGAAATCCTTGATCGGGAACACCGACTGGAAGACACCCTTGATGCCTTCGCCGTCCATGGGCTCGGGCTGGTCGCCGGATTTCAGGAAAAGATCATACGAGGATTTCTGCACCTCGATCAGGTTCGGCATCTCCAGGACTTCGCGGATTTTGCCGTAGTATTTACGAAGACGTTTCTGGCCAAGAAAGCTTTGCGCCATGTGACAAGTCACCTTTCATTTCTCACCGGTCCTGCACGCTGTCGGGCCACAGCGGCAGAGCCACCCGAGAGAGGCGGGAACGATCCATTCTTGGTCCCAATCCCACAAGGGACCACCCGATCGTTGAACCTCGCCTGAGAGAACCCCTTGTCCCGGACTTGATCCGGGACCTTCCGGACTTGATCCGGGGACCTCCCGGATTACCGCGACCGGCCGCAAGGGCCTCTCTGAGACAGGTTCGGCTGGACCGGGATTTTGCCCGGTCCAGCCTCTTTTCATACGATCCCGCCCCGGATTCGATCCGGGACATCGTCACATCGGCGAGAGATCCCGGATCACGTCCGGGATGATCCCGCCGATGCCGGGATCACTTGAGTTCGACTTCGGCGCCAGCTGCTTCCAGCTTGCCCTTGATCTCGTCGGCTTCGTCCTTGGAGACCTGCTCCTTGACGGCTTTGCCACCGGCTTCGACCAGGTCCTTGGCTTCTTTCAGGCCCAGGCCGGTGATCGCGCGGACTTCCTTGATCACGTTGATCTTGGAGGCGCCGGCCGACTTCAGGATGACGTCGAATTCGGTTTGCTCTTCGCCACCGCCTGCGGCATCGTCGCCGCCTGCCGGGCCCGCCATCATGACCGCGCCGCCGGCTGCGGGCTCGATGCCGTACTCGTCTTTCAGGATGGTTTTCAGTTCTTGTGCTTCGAGAAGCGTCAGACCAACGATCTCTTCAGCAAGTTTTTTCAGATCAGCCATTTTTCAGCTCTTTCCGTTCTAAGATGTGTTCCAACGTCGGTATTGCAACCCGATACGCAGGACTTGCAGTTGCTTACGCTGCTTCCGCCTTCTCTTCGATGGTCGAAAGGATGCTCGCGATGTTGCTTGCAGGTGCGCCGATCGCACCGGCGATGTTCGAAGCGGGTGCGCCAAGCATGCCGGCGATGGTGGAGATAAGCTCCTCGCGCGACGGCAGTTTCGACGTGGCTTCGACACCGGCCCGGTCCAGGGCCGTCTCACCCATGGCGCCACCAAGGATTTCAAACTTCTTGTTGTCCTTGGCGAAACCTTCCGCGACCTTGGCTGCTGCCACGGGGTCTTCGGAGAAGGTGAGCACGGTCATGCCCGAGAGGTAATCGGCGATGCTTGCGCACGGCTTGCCCTCAAGGGCGATCTTTGCGAGCCTGTTCTTGGCAACGCGAACAGATGCTTCGGCCTCGCGCGCACGGGCGCGCAGGTCTTGCATCTCCGCAACTGTAAGGCCTTCGTAGTGGGCAACCACAACGACGCCAGAGCTTTCGAAGATCTGGCCGAGTTCGTCGACCACTTTCTCTTTCTGGGCTCTATCCACAGTTTCACTCCAAATTTGGGGGTGTCCCCCGGCTCAGTACCACCGGGCCACTCACGACCCGGCAAAGGGTCCGCTAACGGGGCTGAGCCAGTCGGGGCACGCCTTGATACCAAGGAGAACCTCGAGAATTCTGGTCTTTCCCGTCTCGGGCAGGATTTATGACCAGCATATCCCGGCCACCCACCGTCTCGGACGAAACACAAATGGCCCGACGAATCGAGCCATACGCGCAACGCCGGGTGTATGCCGCATGGCGGCAAATGCCAAGGGGGAATTTCATCGCCCGCCACAACAAGCGATAACGCGCGGGCCGACAACCGGCCCGACGTGTGACAGGCCGCAGTCTGCCACGACGCCGGTCTTTCCGCAAGTCTGGACCTGGGCGCGCCCCGTGCCTAGCTCTGACCCAGGAGCATTCCCCGAACAGGAGACCTTCCGATGCACACCCATATCGTCCACGCCCACCCCGAGCCGACCTCCTACAACGGTGCTCTGACCGACACGGCGCAGCAGGCTCTGACGCGTTCGGGCGGCACCGTGTCGATCAGTGACCTCTGTGCGGAAGGCTTCGACCCGGTCGAACGCGCGGCGCATTACACCGACCGCGCGGATGCCGACGCCTTCGCCGCACTCAACGAGCAGCGCAACGCCTGGAAGACCGACACCGTGCCCGGCGACGTCGCCACCGAAATCGGCCGGCTCGAAAGCGCCGACCTTCTCATCCTTCAGTTTCCCCTGTGGTGGCATGGTCCCCCGGCCGTCCTGAAAGGCTGGATGGACCGTGTCTTCATGAGCGGCGGGCTTTACCCCAGCCGAATGCGCTACGACGCCGGCTATTTCCGCGGCAAGCGCGCCATGGTCTCGGTCACCACCGGCGCCCCGGAACAGGCGTTCGGCCCGGGCAGCCGCGGCGGCGATTTCGACGTGATGCTCTGGCCCGTGCAGTATTCACTGCACTACATGGGCTTCACCGTCCTGCCGCCCTTCATCTCCTACGGCGTGCAGGGGCACGGCTACAGCTACGAGGACAAGGACAGCCTCGAAGGACGCCTCAAGGCCAACCTCGACACCTGGGCCGGGCGCCTGTCGAACCTCGACAGCGACACACCGCTGCACTTTCCCGGCTGGGACGACTGGGACGACGGCGGTGCCGCAGCCCGCGCGTGACACCCGCGACGCAACCTGCCCAACGAAAAGGCCCCCGGTCATGCCGGGGGCCTTTCCAATCTCGATGCGGAACCGACTTATTCGGTCACGGCGCTTTCGATCGCGATGCTGACGCCCGGACCCATGGTCGAGCTCAGCGCCACCTTCTTCATGTAGGTGCCTTTGGCGCCGGCGGGCTTCGCCTTTTGAACGGCGTCGATGAAGGCGCGGACGTTCTCGACCAGCTTGCCCTCGTCGAAGGACGCCTTGCCGATCCCTGCGTGCACCACACCGGCCTTCTCGACCTTGAACTGCACTTCACCGCCCTTGGCGGCCTTGACGGCGTCGGCCACGTCCATCGTCACCGTACCGACCTTGGGGTTCGGCATCAGGTTGCGCGGGCCCAGCACCTTGCCCAGACGGCCCACGATGGGCATCATGTCCGGGGTCGCGATGCAGCGGTCGAAGTTGATCTCGCCGCCCTGGATGGTTTCCATCAGGTCCTCGGCGCCGACGATATCGGCCCCGGCTTCCTGTGCCTCGTCCGCCTTCGCGCCACGGGCGAAGACGGCAACACGCACGTCCTTGCCGGTGCCGTTGGGCAGGCCGACGACGCCACGGACCATCTGGTCGGCGTGACGCGGGTTCACACCCAGGTTCACGGCGATCTCGACGGTCTCGTCGAACTTCGCGCTGGCGTGGTTCTTGACCAGGGCAACGGCCTCTTCGACCGTCACGTTGTGCTTGTCGGCGAATGCTTCGCGGGCGGCGCGGGTACGTTTTCCAAGTTTCGCCATCTTACTTCACCTCGATGCCCATGGACCGTGCAGAACCGGCGATGATCTTCATCGCGGCTTCGACGTCGGTCGCGTTCAGGTCTTTCCACTTGGCTTCCGCGATCTCGCGCAGCTGCTTGGGGCTCACCGTGGCGACGCTTTCGCGGCCCGGGGTCTTGGAGCCCGATTTCAGCTTTGCGGCCTTCTTCAGGTAATAGGACGCCGGCGGCGTCTTGATGTCCATTTCAAAGGACTTGTCCTGATAGTAGGTGATCACGGTCGGGCACGGTGCACCGGGCTCCATCTCCTGCGTCTTGGCGTTGAACGCCTTGCAGAATTCCATGATGTTGATGCCGCGCTGACCCAGGGCCGGACCAACCGGCGGGGACGGGTTCGCTTGTCCGGCGGGCACCTGAAGCTTCATGGTGCCGGCAAGTTTCTTGGCCATTGGCCTTCTCCTTTTCAAACAGCCTCGGGACGCGTCCCTCGGCCTATGTTGATGTGGTCAGGTCTGAGCGGTCGCGACCGCCGCGCCTCCCACATGGAAAGCACCCCGGCCCGATCCGGGCAAAGGTACCAGGGCGCCGCGTACACCCTCCATTGGCGTTTGACAAGCCCCCGCCTGACCCGCGGGCCTATTCTTGGCGGCAATACTGCGCGTCCAGCGCGCAGGCCCGTTCGCGATAGTCGGCCGCCTCTTCCGGCGCCGTGGCCTTCTTCAACTGCGCCATGTTGCGGCAGCCAAGCGCGACCTCGTTGCTGCACGCGATCACGAAGTACCGTGCCGCCTGCCCCGGATCCGCTGCGACACCGCGCCCATGCTGGTACGAATCGCCAAGATTGTTGCAGGCCATCCAGACCCGTAACTCGCAGCCCATCCGATGATAGCCGACCGCCTGTTTCAGCGCCGCCTCCGTGCCGCGATCAAGCTTCAGCAGGTTGCCCACCACGAGGCATCCCATCCCTTCCGACAGGGCGCAGGCGGCAGTGGCAAAGCGCTCGGCTTTCACCAAGTCACCCATCGCCCGTGACAGCGTTCCAAGGTCGGCGCAGGCCCGCACCCATCCGTCCTTGCAGATGCGTTCGAGGTCTTGCGCAAAGGCCGCCATCCGCGCCTTGTCCTCGTCGGTGCGCGGTGCGGTCGTGATCGGCGCAAACGCGTGTACGGCGTCATAATGACACGCACTGAAATCCCCGGCCTCGCAGGCCTTCTTCATGGCCAGCAGGTTATCCGTCGGCCGCCAGTAGGTCTCGCGGTTAATCTCGTCGCACCCGTAGCGGAACCCGCCGCGACAGGCCCGCACGTAATACTCTTGCGCGCGCTTCCAGTTCTCATTGACGGCCTGCCCCTCGTCATGGGCCAGCCCGGCATTGTAGCACCCCACCGGATTGCCAAGCCCACAGGCTTTCTCGGCATCCCAAAGCGCATAGCGCTGCTTGTTTTCCACCTCGTCCGGAAAGCCGGGGTCGAACACGGCATATTCCTCGGCCCCGGCGTGGCTCTGGATGTAGGACAACAGCGCACAGGCCCGCGCCGCGTCTTCCTCGTCGCACAGCCGCCGCAGCTGGTCGTACCAGATCGCCCGGTCCGGCACCGCCTGCGGCACCAGCACGTTCAGGCGCGACTGCGATATGCAGGCCGTCACGTCGCCTGTCGCGCACGCCTCCGCCTGTTCGGCGTAAAACGCCTCGTAGGACGTTCCGGCAAACCCAATCAGGGAAAAGTTCAGGTCCGACAGCAAGGAACAGGCAAACCCGTCGCCCGCGTCGCATCCTGCCGCCCACAGCGCGTAAACTTCGGGCGCATCCGTGCCCTCCCGCACATGCACCAGCGACGCATAGTCAGTGCACGCCTCCCGCCCGCCCGCGTCGCACCCCGCGGAGGCCTCCGCCAGCGCGGCGGCGTAGTGGCGCTCGTATGTCCCGGACACCATGCCGGCGTCATTGTAATGCGGATAGCTGGCCACCAGCGCGGCACAGGCCGCCTCGTCGCCCGACTGGCAGTCGAAGACCGCCAGCTGCCGCTCCGGCGCGCTCATCCGCGCCTCTGCCGCGTCCGGGCTCCAAAGCAGGGCCGCGAAGGGTATCGACCACAGTCGAAGCGATGTCATGCAGGTGTCTCCGGGCAGGTCAGAACCGCATCCAGTCTCCCCCAACGAAAACGGCCGCGCAATATGCACGGCCGCAAAATCGTCTGTCCGGTCAGGGCCCGCCTCAGCCCTGCTTGGTCACCTGGGTGAATTCCAGCTCCACCGGCGTCTCGCGGCCGAAGATCGACACCGTCACCTTCAGGCGCTGGTTGTCGTCGTCCACTTCCTCGACCATGCCGTCGAAATCCTCGAACGGGCCGTCGTTGACCTTGACCTTTTCACCCACCTCGAAGCTGACCAGCAGTTTCGGCGCGTCCTCGCCCTCCTGCACGCGGTTCAGGATCTGGTTCACCTCGGCGTCGCGCATCGGCATCGGACGCCCCTGCGGCCCCAGGAACCCGGTGACGCGGTTGATCGAGTTGATCAGGTGATAGCCCTGGTCCGACATTTCCATGTGCACCAGCACGTAGCCCGGCATGAAGCGCCGCTCGGCGGTGACCTTCTTGCCCCGGCGCACCTCGATGACCTCTTCGGTCGGCACCAGAACTTCGTCGATATCTTCCTCGAGGCCCTGTTCGGCCACGGATTGCCGGATCTGCTCTGCGATCTTCTTCTCGAAATTGGAAAGAACGCTGACCGAATACCACCGTTTCGCCATGCTGAGCACCATCCCTCTTTGCCCGGGCCCTGCCCGTGAAATTCATGTTCCGCAGGGCTTTTGCAGCCCAAACCACCTTCCAGAAACAAATCAGCGCGCGGGCTCGAATCGCCGCGCGCTGCTGGAAGTGTCGGGTCACCTACCGCCCTTTGCCCTTGATTTCAAGGCTCAAGCGGCAAAATTTGCATCCCTTAGCCGAAGAGGCCAAGCAAGCCTTCCAGGCCGCTGCGGATCGCAAGGTCGACCAGCGCAAAGAAAACCGCCGTCAGTGCCGCCATGATGAACACCATGACCGTGGTCAGCAGAACCTCGCGCCGGGTCGGCCAGACAACCTTGGCAATTTCCGCGCGGACCTGCTGAATGAACTGAAGCGGGTTTGTAACAGCCATGGGTGCGACACTCTCGTGGTTTGAACCTGTCCGCGGCACATACGCCGCGAAATAAAGGAATTCAAGGGGCGAGGCAGCCACGCCCGATTTCGGTCGGCCTCATGTGGCGCGGGTTCCTCAAGCGGCGCGTCAGGTCTCGCGCGCCTCGGCGGCCAGCCGGTCGAACGGATCGGGCCTGTCCGCGTCGGCGGTCGCGCTGGCCGAAAAATCCGGCAACGCCAGCCGGTCGGCCCAGGCCTCCGGCAAGCGGTCCAGCACCCGGTCGAACCGTTCGGCGAACCGATCGGCGCGTTGGCGGATCCTCTCGGCCAGTTCCGGCTTGCGGGCGTGCAGGCGCTGCCATGCCCCGCCCAGGATCTCGCCCCACCGATCGGGCCCCAATGTCAGATAGGCAATCAGCGCCAGCCAGACCAGCAGCAACGCCACCAGCGGCACCATCAGCGGACGATAGAGCACCAGCCCCGCCACAACGGCCCAGGCGACATGCTTGCGCGTCGGGCGATACGACCGCAGCCACCGGGGCAAGCGCAGCCTTCGATGTGTGGCACCCGAAGGCTTCGGGGCACCGCCCGCGTTCTTGGCGGATCGCGCCATCATGCGACGCATCTGCGGCATCCGCAGCCGCGGCAGGCTCAGCGCGGGAAGGCGCGGCCTCGCCTGACCGGCCCCGGTCGGCGATGCCGCCGGTGCCCGTTCCGCCTTCAGGATCTGTGCAATGGATTGCTGGGTACTCTGCTTGCGATCTTCCGGCGACACCGGATCGTAGGTCAGCACCTCTTCCTGCGGCGCGATCTGCGGCAGGCGTTCAGGGACGGTCCGGCGCTTTTCCTCCAGCAGAAGTTGCCGGACAAGCTCGTCGGCATCGCTTTCGATGGTCTGGCCGTCGGTCATCTGGTCCGCAGGCGTCCCCGTCAGTTCTTCGCTACGGATGTAAAGATCGTTCCGAAGCGCCGGACGGCGCATATCTGTCATGGTCATGGCAGCACTCATTCACGGTTCCACGCCCCCACGCGGTGAACGGCCTGGCGTCCCCTTGCAGGGCGCCAGGCGCGATTCATGGTGATGCTAAGGCTGGAATGTGGCCAAATCATGGCCGTACTCGGGCACGGGCATGTCCCTGCCCCTGCCGATCTCGAGACCGGGCGGCGGACTGGCTTGCGCGCGCCGAGCGCGCCCCACCCGGGGCGCGCAGCCCGGCGCCGGATACTCGGCCGTCCCGGCGCGCAGCGCGCGCGACGACCTTCATCCGTGCCGGGGCTTCACTCCGATTTCGCCTTGGACGGCCTGCTGTTCCTGAAAATCCTGTCCTGCACCGACGCGATCGGCGGCAGGAGCGTGTCGGTATTTCCTCCCAGGTTTCCGACGAACCGCCGGATCAGGCTGATCGCGATGTCCGACGACAGCATCCGCTTCTGCGACAGGGCCGAAACCTTCAGTTCAAGGTCCCCCGGCACCAGGATCCGGTGCCCAGCCAGATACGCGCGGAACGCGTCGCGCACGCGCGCCTGCAGCAGGTTCGGCACGATATGGTTCCGTACCACCACCAGGCAGATGAACTTGCCATAGCCGACATAGGACATCGTCGCGCCGCTCGCCGGCAAGGTCTTTCCGATGATGTGCGCCACGGCCTCGATGACTTCCAGGAATTCCCCCTGGTCCAGGCGCCCATCCAGGGCATCGACGCCCTCGATCTCCACCGACAGCAGGGTCAGGGCATACGTGCCTTCGTTGAGGCGCAGCAGCCGGTTCTCCAGCTGGAAATAGTCGCGCATGTTGGGCACGTCGGAATAGGTGATCCGCATCGAAGGATCGAATCCACGCGTTTCCGGGGCGCTTGTCAGCAGGGTCTTCAGCGCAAGCCGGCTTTCCGCGTCGCTCTTGACGGTCTCGACCAGCAGCATCGCGACCTGGATACGCACACGCAGGTCGATTTGCTCGATCGGCTTGGGCATATAATCGGTGGCACCCGCCTCGAACGCCTCGTTCATGTGCAGCTTGGCCGCCGCCGACGTGATCATGATGATCGGCGCGATACGGTATTGCGGCATTTCGCGGATCTTCGAGCACAGCTGGATCCCGTCCATGCCTTCCATCTTGATGTCCAGAAGGAAACAATCGAACGGGTGATCCTGTGCCGCGATGATCTCCATCGCCTCTTCTCCCGACGTCGCCGTCGTGACGTCGTTGAACCCCATCTCGCCGAGGTGTTCAAGAAGCAGCGCTACGATGATTTCTTCATCGTCAACGACCATGATTCTCATGGGCAACATCCCTTCATTCGCATTCGTTGGCCTGTCAGATACAATTAGAGGGAGAATGAGGTAACATTGCGACGGCCCAAGGTTAATTTCGTGAAAGGCAAAAATCCGCCACACTGACCGAGGGCGCGCCGGGAACGGGGCGCGCTGCGGAAACTGCGTTTTAAATCAGGAGGTTTTGGCAGGGGCAGCAGGGCTCGAACCCGCGACCTACGGTTTTGGAGACCGTCGCTCTACCAGCTGAGCTATACCCCTAAGGCCGATGCCTCAGGTACGGCACATGTGGGGCGGAATCAAGTCCCCTTGCCGCCGCACGCGCGGATTTTTCGACATTTTCTCCTGCATTCAGGCCGCCGATTTCTTGCGATACTCGGGGCTCGCAACGATCCCGTCGTCGAAAAGCTTGGAGATCTCCGTGTCGCTCAGCCGCGCGACATCCCCCAGCACTTCCTCCGTATGCGCCCCCAACGCGGGCGCAGGCGCGGGTCGCACGCGGCCATGACTGCCGAATTCCGCCGGATGCCCGGGCACAGGGAACCGGCCCATGCCGGGCTGCTCGGTCATCGAGAACATCGGATTCGCCTCGCCGAAATCCGGGTCCTCGCGCACCGCCTCCCGCGTGCTGCGGAACACCGACCACGTCAGGCCCGTCGCGTTGAAGTCACCCGCGAAGTCCTCGATCCGACGCTCGGCGAACCACGGCGCCAGGATGCCGGTGATCTCATGCCGCAACCGCCAGCGCGCGCCTTCGTCGCCCAGGTCCACCTTGTGGCGCCTGGCCAGCAGTTTCATCTGGTCGGCCGCACCCGTCGCCTTGACCAGCCCGTCCCACTGTCGCTGAGTCAGTCCGATCACCATCACGCGCCCACCGCAGGCGCAGACGAAATCTTGTCCGTAAGCCCCGTACAGCGCGTTGCCCGACTTTTCCCGCTCGTGACCGTTCACATGCACGTCGCCAACGAGCCCCAGATGGGCCATTGTCGCCGCCGCGACATCCTTCAGGGTCAGGACGACCTCCTGCCCCTCGCGATGGCGCAGCCGATGCCGCTCGGCAGCCAGCAGGCTCGACACGGCCAGGTTTCCGGCAATCAGGTCCCACGCGGGCAGCGCGCTCGCCACCGGGTCCTCGTGGCCCTCGGGTCCGGTCATGTGCGGCACGCCGATGGCCGGGTTCACCGTGTAATCCACCTGCGGCCGCCCCTCGCGGTCGCCCAGCAGGCTGACCATCACCAGGTCGCGGCGCATCTTGCTCAGCGTCGGATAATCCATCCATCCGCGCACCCGCAGGTTGTTCAGGAACAGCCCCGCATCGCGCCCCGGCGCAGTGATGATCCGGCTGATCAACTCCCGCCCCTCGCGCGACCGCATGTTCACCGCGACCGATTTCTTGCCCTTGTTCAGCCCCGCCCAGAACAGGCTCTGCCCATCCGGCGCCAGCGGCCAGCGCCCGTAATCCAGGCCGCCTTCCAGCCGGTCGAACCGGATCACCTCGGCGCCCATCTGTGCCAGCGTCATCCCCGCCAGCGGCACCGCGACAAAGGCCGAGCCTTCGACCACCCGCATGCCTTTCAGGATCTTGTTCATGTTGTTTCCTCCCATGTGGCGGTGGCCTGCATGCATTGATGCCCGGCCTGTCCGGTATGAAGTGTCAGCCCCTGCGCCTCCTCCTGCGCACAGGCCGCAATCGTCATCTCGTTGCGGTCCCCGGGGATCAGCAGCATCGGGTGCACGCCCCGGAACGCAAAGCTGTCGGGCCTGCGCCCCCGCAGTTCCGTCGCCCGGCGCATCAGCCATGCGGCCTGCATCGGCCCATGCACCACGAGGCCCGGATAATGCTCGACCTCGCTGGCATAAGGCAGATCGTAATGAATGCGATGCGCATTGAAGGTGATGGCCGAGAACCGGAACAACAGCGCCTCGTTGACAGGCTGGCTCCAAGTCGCCAGTGCCTCCTCCGGCATCGGCTGTTTCGCCGGCGGGCGAAACTCGGTCGGCAGGTCAAGATAGACGATATCCTGCCGTTCCGTGATCACCACTGCCCCTTCGGCGCTGAGTTCGTGATCCACCGAAACGAAAACCATGCGCCCGGTGCTGCCCGCCTTCTCGGTCACGCGCGCGATGACAGAGCGGCTCGTGAATGGCACGCCCACGCGCAGCGGCGCCCCGAAGCGCAGCGTGCCTCCGGCCCACATCCGCCGCCCCAAGGGCACCGGAGGCAGGAAGCCGCCCAGCTTGGGATGTCCATCGCTTGCCAGTTCCTCCAGCGGGCAGACGGGCGGAAAGGCGCACCAGTGCCAGAGCGGTGGCATGTCGGCGCCCATCGCCGGCGCGTCCTGCGCCGGGTCGCCGATGGTGGCATGGATCTGCGCCGCCTGCGCCGGGGCGATCACGCCCTCCCGCATCTCCGTCCGGCCTTCCCATGCTGACAGGTTCACTTGATCCAAGGCACTCTCCTCCACGGTTACAAATGTGAACGGAGCGCAAAAAATGTCAATATTTCAATAATTTAACGGGATACAACGGTATGCCATGCCGATGCTGCACGCGCAGAAACACGCGCTGGCTGTTGATTTCACGACGCTTTCCGCCCCGCACCAACCCGCCTTCGCCCCTGCGACCCGGCCAGGAACGGCCCTGGCGGCGCGTGTCCCGGTTTGCGGCAGATTGCCTCAGCCCGTCCTAGGGCGCCGCCCGCTCCAGCGCCTTTATGTCCGCGCCGCAGATCGCCGCCTCGTGTTGCAGGATGCGCTCGATGGGCCAATCCCACCAGGCGATGTCGTTCAAACGCGCGATGGTCTCGGGGTCGAACCGCATCCCGACCACGCGCGCCGGGTTGCCCGCCACCACCGCGTAATCGGGGATCTCGCCCCGCACTACGGCGCCCGCACTGACGATCACGCCATTGCCCAGCCGCGCCCCCGGCAGCACCCGCACGTCCTTGCCCAACCACACGTCATGCCCCAGCACCGTGTCCGGCCCGGACCACTCCGGCAGGCTGGGCCGGCCCGCCGCCGTGGCGTGATCGAAGACGGCAAAGGGAAAGGTCGAGAACCCGTCGCGCCGGTGGTTGGCCGAGGCGGTGATGAACACCACCCCGTCGGCGATCTGGCAGAACTTGCCGAGCACCAGCTTTTCGTCCGACACGGGAAACAGGTACGGCGCCAGGTGCATGGCCCAGTCCTCGGGCGGATAGGTCGCACTGGCATAGCTGTAATCGCCCACGATGAACCGCGGATGGTCGATCACCGCTTTCAGAAAGACGGTGCCGGCATGGGCGGATCCATCGGGCAGGATCAGCGGATTGCGCGTGTCGGGGTCGGGAAAGGGATGTGTCATGCGCCTTGATCTCACTCCGCGCGGAAAATGGGAAGACCGCGCACAAAACCGAAAAGGGCGCCCGTGGCGGACGCCCTTTCCGATGTTCACAGAGATCCCGGATCAAGTCCGGGATGACGCGCCGTGTCAGATCACTCGAGGATCTTGGACACCACGCCGGCGCCGACGGTGCGGCCGCCTTCGCGGATGGCAAAGCGCAGGCCGTCTTCCATCGCGATCGGCGCGATCAGCTCGACCTCGAACTTCAGGTTGTCGCCCGGCATCACCATCTCGGTGCCCGACGGCAGCGTCACCGTGCCCGTCACGTCCGTCGTGCGGAAGTAGAACTGCGGACGGTAGTTGGCGAAGAACGGCGTGTGACGGCCACCCTCTTCCTTGGTCAGGATATACGCCTCGGCCTCGAACTTGGTGTGCGGGTTCACGGACCCCGGCTTGCACAGCACCTGGCCGCGCTCCACGCCGTCACGCTCGATACCGCGCAGCAGCAGACCAACGTTGTCGCCGGCCTCGCCCTGGTCCAGAAGCTTGCGGAACATCTCGACGCCCGTGCAGGTCGTCTTCTTGTTCTTGTTCAGGCCCACGATCTCCATCTCTTCGCCGACCTTGATCAGGCCACGCTCGATCCGGCCAGTGGCAACCGTGCCGCGGCCCGAGATCGAGAACACGTCCTCGACCGGCATCAGGAACGGCTGGTCCACGGCGCGCTCGGGCGTCGGGATGTAGTCGTCGACCGCCGCCATCAGCTCGCGGATCTTGTTCTCGCCGATCTCCGGGTCACGCCCTTCCATCGCCGCAAGCGCCGAGCCCGCGATGATCGGAATGTCGTCGCCGGGGAACTCGTAGGACGACAGCAGCTCGCGCACTTCCATCTCCACCAGTTCCAGCAGCTCCTCGTCGTCGACCTGGTCGACCTTGTTGAGGAACACCACCAGCGCGGGCACGCCCACCTGGCGCGCCAGCAGGATGTGCTCGCGGGTCTGCGGCATCGGGCCGTCGGCCGCGTTCACCACCAGGATCGCGCCGTCCATCTGCGCCGCACCCGTGATCATGTTCTTCACGTAGTCGGCGTGGCCGGGGCAGTCCACGTGGGCGTAGTGACGGTTCTCGGTCTCGTATTCCACGTGCGCCGTCGAGATCGTGATCCCGCGCGCTTTCTCTTCCGGCGCACCGTCGATCTGGTCATACGCGCGGAAATCGCCGAAATACTTCGTGATCGCCGCCGTCAGCGTCGTCTTGCCGTGGTCAACGTGACCAACGGTCCCGATGTTCACGTGCGGTTTCGAACGGTCAAACTTTTCCTTTGCCATCTCGTGGGGCGCCTTATCCTATTGGGGGCCTGTCGCGGCCCGAATTGCTACTGGCCGGGCATTTATTGGGTTCAACCGGGAAAATCAAGCGCTTCATGCCCGCGTGACGGCGAGGTTGCGCGAACCGCGACGCACCGGCGGCGGTGGGCGGCGTGGCGCTATTCCGCGGTCCGGGTCCGCGCCTTTTCCAGCGCTTCCTTCGCGGCGGCCTGCATCCGCTCTTCCTCCGACGCCGCCGCGCGCGCCTCCGCCGCGCGGGCCCTGGCCTTGGTACGTGCGGGTCGGCCATCGTCCTCGAACCAGCCTTCGGCGTTGTTCTGCCGCACCAGCCAGTTCTCGATCAGCTTGGCCCCTTTCTGCGTCAACACCTGCATCTGCTCTTCCGCCGTCCGCGTCAGGCCGGAGCCCACGACGGTGTCCCCCGACAGGCCCTCGACAACGGTGATCAGCTCCGGCGTCTCGTTCAGCCGCGCCTTTTTTGCGTCGTCCCAGGCCGTGACCTTCAGCACCAGCGCCGATTTCGGCGCGGCCACCACCGGGATCCCCGCCTTCGCCAGAACATAGCCTTCCAGGGTGATACCCAGGTGATAGAGCCGCGTGCCCTCCTGCCGCGAGAACCGTTCGTCCACCGCCTGTGTCATCGCCGCGATCCAGTCGGCCTTGCTGGCCTCGCGCGACAACGGCCCCTTCTGCAAGTTGGGCGCCGCCACCACGTTGTGGCCCAGATGGAAATTGCCGAGATAGACCGGCGCCTCGTCAAGGTCGTCCACCTGCGTGCAGGCCGACACCCAGGCGACAACCAGCCCCCAAGCCAGACGTCTCAGCATTTCAGCACCCCCCGCAACTGTCCCGTTTCAGCGATACCAAGGCCGCCCGGCGCTGGCAATTCCCGCCCTGCCCCATACTGCCGCAATGTCCGCCGCCGATTTGCCGCCAGCCCGACGCGTGCCTATGTTAGAGAGAGCCAGCACCGGAGGCCCCATGTCCCACGCCGACACTCCCGTCAAAGTCCCCCTCGTCACCGAGCCGATGGGCATTCTCGGCAGCCTCGGCGCGGCGCGGCGCAACGTGCTCGGCATCATCCCCGAGCTGGCCACCCGCCAGCCCATGGTGTCGGGCCGCACCGGCAAGCGCTGGCACATGGTGATGGATCCCGGCGCGATCCGCGAAATCCTGCTGGAACGGGTCGACACCTACCCCAAGTCTCTGGTCACCAAGAACCTTCTCAAACCGGCCATCGGTGAATCCCTGTTCATTGCCGAGGGTGCGCACTGGCGCTGGCAGCGGCGCACCGCGGCGCCGGTGTTCTCGCACCGCAACGTGATGAACCTCGCCCCGATCATGACCGCCGCCGCCCAGCGCAGCGCCGACCGCGTGGCCGAGGCCGGCCCCCGCGCCATCGACATGGCCGCCGACATGGTGCGCACCACCTTCGACGTGATCGCCGACGTCACCTTTTCTGGCGACGGCATGTTCGACGCCGACGCGGTGCATCGCGGCATCGACGCCTATATCTCCGAGGCCGGCAAGATTTCCCTCCTGGACGTGCTGGGCGCGCCCGACTGGGTGCCACGCCCCGGCCGCCTGATCTTTTCGCGCAATGCGGTGGGCGACATGCGCCGCATCGCCGACGAGGCGATCGAGGCCCGCCGCCAGCGCGGACCCGAGGGCGTGCCCGACCTGCTCGACCTGCTGATGGAAGGCGAGGACCCCAAGACCAAGCGCCAGATGAACACCGCTGAGCTGCGCGACAACCTGCTGACCTTCATCGTCGCGGGCCACGAGACCACGGCGCTCACGTTAGGTTGGTCGCTCTACCTCTGCGCCTTCGACCAGTCCGTGCAGGACCGCGCCCGCGCCGAGCTGCGCGCGGTCTGCGGCGACGGGCCGGTGACGGGCGAACACGTGGAAAACCTCCCCTTCATGCGCCAGATCATCGACGAGGCCCTGCGCCTCTACCCTCCCGCCGGAATGGTCTCGCGCACCGCCATGGCCAACGACACGCTCTGCGGGCGCGAGATCCGCAAGGGCGACACAGTGATCCTGCCGATCTACGCGCTGCACCGCCATCACATGCTGTGGGACGATCCCGACGCCTTCCGCCCCGACCGCTTTGCCGACCGCAAGGCGGTGGAACGGTACGCCTACCTGCCCTTCGGCGACGGTCCCCGCATCTGCATCGGCGCCAGCTTCGCCCTGCAGGAGGCGGTGATCATCCTCGGCACGCTCCTGAACCGCTTCCGCTTCACCCCCGTCGCGGGCCGCGATCCGGACCCGGTGATGATCCTCACCCTGCGCCCCGAAGGCGGCGTCTGGCTCGAGGCCGAGCCGGTCTCGACGCCGCAACCGGCCTCCGTCGCCTGACGCGTCCGCCGGCTTATACCTCACCCCGTCCCGGGCTTGACCCGGGACCTCCTGCCTTGGACAGAACTTGACCCGTAGGGTGGGTGAAAACCCACCTCTTTGGTGGGTGCAAACCCACCTCTCTGGCGCATGAAAACCCACACGCCCCCACCGCTAGCCGCCCAACACCTTCGGCCAATTCGCCTCGCCTTTCGACACGTTGCCTGGAATGTCCCCCGACCACCGTTGGCGCACCGACTTGTTGTAATTGAGGTAAAGCTTGCCGCCATGCACCGTCCAAGCATCCTTGTCGCCATGCGCGGTATAGCCCTGCGACACCGCCCAGGAACAATACCCTCCGAACTGCGGCGCGTATTTCTGCGGGTCCGCCTCGAACGCCGCCTGGTTCGCAGCCGTGGAGAACCGCCACTTCGCCCCGTTCCACTCGGTCACGAATTCATCCGAGCCGGCCACGCCATCGGCCCCCGGTTCCAGCCCGAAATAGGCCACCACGTCCGCGCCGTTCGCGGCATACGCCCGGTTCTGGTACCAGCGCGGCTCGTCGGCCATCACCGGCCGCGCCAGCAGAACCGCCGCGCCGCTTGCTATCATTCCCCGTCGTGTCAAATGCATGTCCATCCTCCTTGCATCCATCTGCAAGAAAGCTAAGCGGCACCCCCCGCCCACGACAAATCAATCTCAGGTGAAGCGGTTATCCCGCGGAAAGCCCCTCGGCGCCATGCGCCCCGCGCCGGCGCGCCGCGCGGTCCATTCCTCCAGCGCCGTCTCGGTGCGTGTCCGCCCGGCGGGATCGAGCCAACTCAGCCCTTCGGCCAGCGTGAAGGTCGTCGCATCGGACAACCCGCCATCCTTGTATTTCTGCAACCGCACGCCCTTGCCGCGGCCCATCTCGGGCAACTCGTCCAGCGGAAAGATCAGCACCTTGCGGTTCTCGCCGACGCAGGCCACGTGATCGCCCGTGACCGCCCGGCACACCTGCGCCCGCACGCCCTCGCGCACGTTCAGCACCTGCTTGCCCGAACGTGTCTGCGCCACGACCTCGTCCTCCGGCACGATGAACCCGTCGCCCGCCGAAGACGCCACCAGCAGTTTCCGCCCTGGTTTGTGGATGAAGATCGCCACGATGTCGGACTCGTTCGGCAGGTCCACCATCAGGCGCAGCGGCTCGCCCATCCCCCGCCCGCCGGGCAGGTTCGCGGCACTCAGCGTGTAGAACCGCCCGTTCGTGCCGAACACCAGCAGCCGGTCGGTCGTCTCGGCGTGGAAGATGAACCGCCCCGCGTCGCCATCCTTGAACTTGAGCTCGCGGTCCAGGTCGATATGCCCCGACATGGCCCGGATCCACCCCATCTTGGAACAGACCACGGTGATCGGCTCGCGGTCGATCATCGCCTCCAGCGGCACTTCCTCGACCTCGCCCGCCTCAGCGAATGTGGTCCGCCGCGCGCCGCCCTCATACTCTTTGCCGAATTTCTTCTTCACGTCCTTCAGCTGGTCCGAGATCGCGTCCCACTGAAGCCCCTCGCTGTCCAGCAAATCCTCCAGCCCCGCGCGCTCTTCCATCAACGCATCGCGCTCCTTGACCAGCTCGATCTCTTCCAGCCGCCGCAGGCTGCGCAGCCGCATGTTCAGGATCGCCTCGGCCTGCACCTCGGTCAGCCCGTCCTCACCCCCCTCGACGGGCGGCACGTAATCCGCCTCGTCGCGGGCACGGACAAACTCCCGCCCCCAATCCTCGCGCATCAGCGCCGCCTTGGGGTCATCATCATAACGGATGATGTCGATCACCCGGTCGAGATTCAGGAAGGCCACGATCAGCCCTTCCAGCACCTCCAGACGGTGGTCGATCTTCTCCATCCGGTGCTCGCTGCGCCGGATCAAAACCTCTCGCCGGAAATCGAGGAACGCGCGCAGCACTTCCTTCAGGCTGCAAACCTTGGGCGTCACCCCGTCGATCAGCACGTTCATGTTCAGGCTGAACCGCACTTCCAGGTCCGAGTTGCGATACAGCGACTGCATCAGCACCTCGGGCTCCACGTTCTTCGAGCGCGGCTCCAGGATCACGCGGATGTCGTCGGCGCTCTCGTCCCGCACATCGGCCAGGATCGGCACTTTCTTGGTCTGGATGACCTCCGCCAGCTTCTCGATCAGCTTGGATTTCTGCACCTGGAAGGGAATTTCCGTGACCACGATCTGCCACTGCCCACGGCCCAGGTCCTCGACCTCGTAGCGGCACCGCAGGCGGAACCCGCCCTTGCCCGTCCGGTAGGCCTGCGCAATGGCCTCGGGCGGCTCCACGATGATGCCCCCCGTGGGAAAATCCGGGCCGGGCACGTAGTTCAGCAGCGTGTCGTCCCGCGCATCGGGCGTCTTGATCAGATGCAGGCACGCATCCACCAGTTCCGCGATATTGTGCGGCGGAATGTTCGTCGCCATCCCCACCGCGATCCCGCTCGACCCGTTGGCCAGCAGGTTCGGAAACTGCGCCGGCAGCACCACCGGCTCGGTCAGCGTGCCGTCGTAATTGTCCCGGTAATCGACCGCGTTCTCGTTCAGCCCCTCCAGCAGGGCCTCGGCCACGATGGTCAGCCGCGCCTCGGTGTAGCGGCTGGCGGCCGGGTTGTCGCCGTCGATATTGCCGAAATTCCCCTGCCCGTCCACGAGCGGGTAGCGCACGTTGAAATCCTGCGCCAGCCGCGCCATCGCGTCATAGATCGCGGCATCGCCATGCGGGTGATAATTGCCCATCACGTCGCCGCTGATCTTGGCGGACTTGCGGAACCCGCCGCTGGCGCTCAGCCGCAGTTCGCGCATGGCGAACAGGATCCGCCGGTGCACCGGCTTCAGCCCGTCGCGCGCATCCGGCAGCGCCCGGTGCATGATGGTCGACAACGCATAGGTCAGGTACCGCTCGCCGATCGCCCGGCGCAGCGGCTCCGCCACGGAATTGCCTCCAGTCTCGGGGCCTATGTTGGGGTCATCGACCAAATCAGTCATAGATGGTGTGATACCCCCCGCATTTGCGCAGGTAAAGCACAGGTTGGGAAGATTCTGTGCCTTTTCCCATGCCGCCGGGAACCGAATCGTGTAAGTTGTGTTCTATTGTAGGAAATTGACTTCGCTGCCCCGGGGGACACGCGCAATGTGGCGCTTTATTTTGGTAACATTCGCTTTTCTTGGTTTCGCCTTCTGGGAACTCAGCGGCGGCGCCGATTACGCGCCCAGTGACAACTCGATCCAGGCCCGGGCGAACGACCCCGCGCCAGAGGTGACCGTGGCCGAATCGCAGCCCCTCGAACCGCCCGCCCCCGAACGTATAGAACTGCCCGAAACCACCAAGCCCGAGCGCTTCCAGATCACGCTGGCCTCCGTCGGCGAGATGGCAGAGGCCGGCGCCGCCCAGCAGACCGCCCGGACAGAGCGTGTCGAGGACAAGGCCCGGTTCCTGACCCGCCCGAAATCCAACGAAGACAATGCCGTCCTGGCCGCCCTGGAAGAGGGCGGTGCCGCCGCGGACCAGGTCAAGCGTCACTGGCCCGGAGCGATCGAACTGTTCGAGCAGCAGGCCTCGCAGGCCGAGCTGCGCGAACAGGCCGAAGCGGCCGCGCGGTCCGCACGCGCCGACATGGCCTATTCCGACATTCGCTACATCACCGCCAGCTCTGCCAACATGCGCGGCGGACCGGGCACCGACTTTGCCCGCGTCGGCAACCTTGGCGAAGGGGCCGAGGTGGCCGTGCTCGGACGCGCGGACAACGGCTGGCTGGAACTCGAGGTCGTCACGACCGGCGAAACCGGCTGGATGGCCGACTGGCTCGTCAGCGACCCGGCGCGGTAATTCGCACTCAAAGCGATTGCATATGACGCCGGCCCGCGCCAAGGTCCGGCCATGACGCGGAAATCCCTCCTTATTACCGGCTGTTCCTCCGGCATCGGTTATGACGCGGCGCACGGACTACGGGCGCGCGGCTGGCGCGTGTTCGCCTCCTGCCGGCAGGAAAAGGACTGTGCCCGGATGCGGGCCGAAGGCTTCGACAGCCCCCTCATCGACTACCAGCAGCCCGACACCATAACCTCCGGCCTTGCCGAGGTTCTCGACGCCACCGGCGGCACGCTGGATGCGCTTTTCAACAACGGCGCCTTCGGCTGCCCCGGCATGGTCGAGGATCTGCCCACCGACGCCCTGCGCGCCATCTTCGAGGCCAACTTCTTCGGCTGGCACGAGCTGACGCGCCAGGTCATCCCGGTGATGCGGGCCCAGGGGCACGGGCGGATCGTGCAGAACTCCTCCGTTCTGGGCTTTGCCACGCTGCGGATGCGCGGCGCCTACAACGCCACCAAACATGCGCTCGAAGGTCTGACCAGCACCATGCGGATCGAGATGCGCGACACGCCCATCCACATCGTCCTGATCGAACCCGGGCCGGTGACGTCCAAGATCCGCGTCAACTCGATCCCCCATTTCGAACGCTGGATCGACTGGAAGAATGCCCCCGCCCGACCGCTCTACGAAAAACGCCTCATCCCGCGCCTTTACCACAGCAGCGGGCCGGACACGTTCGAACTGCCCGCCCCCGCCGTCACGAAAAAGCTGATCCACGCATTGGAATCCCCACGCCCCCGCGCCCGCTATTTCGTCACCACGCCGACCTATCTGCTGGACGCGCTGCGGCGCATCCTGCCCACCAGCGCCCTCGACTGGATCCAGGCGAAACTGTAACAGGACGGCCCGGAAGGGCGGGCAAGCGGCTCCGCGTCACCTTACCCCATTCGCCTTTCGACACAGACGAGCTACCTCCGCCACTGACTGGAAAAACCAAGAGTCTCACATGCTCAACGACCCCCTCTTCATCATCGCCGCGCTTGCCTGCGCGGTCGTCGGCGTCATTCTCATCCTGGGCATTTCGAACTTCGGCAAGGAAGGCATCGACAACGCCAAGCGCTCGAACAAGTTCATGCGCTGGCGCATCATCGCCCAGTTCATTGCAGTGGTCCTGATCCTGCTTTTCGTCTATATCCGCCGCCAAATGGGAGGTGAATGAACATGGTCGTTCTCAACAAGATCTACACCAAGACCGGCGATCACGGCGAAACCGCGCTCGGCAACGGGTCGCGCGTGGCCAAGCACTCGATGCGCGTCACCGCCTACGGCACCGTGGACGAGGTGAACGCCACCGTCGGCCTCGCCCGCCTGCATGCCGACGGCGAAACCGATGCCGCCCTGTCGCGCATCCAGAACGATCTCTTCGACCTTGGCGCCGATCTCTGCCGCCCCGACATGGAAAACGACGACAAGGCGGAATTCGCGCCCCTGCGCATGGTCGACAGCCAGGTCTCGCGCCTGGAAACCGAGATCGACACCATGAACAAGGTGCTCGAACCCCTGCGCAGCTTCATCCTGCCCGGCGGTTCGGCGCTCTCGGCACACCTGCATCTCTGCCGCACCGTGTCGCGGCGGGCCGAACGTCTGGCGGTGGAACTGGCCACGATGGAACATGTGAACCCGGCGGCGGTGAAATACCTCAACCGCCTCAGCGACTGGTTCTTCGTCGCCGCCCGCATGGCCAACGATTCGGGCCGCGACGACGTGCTCTGGACACCGGGCGCAAACCGCTGAAATCTCTGGCGCGGGGTCGGCAAAAGTGACATTCTGAGCGCCAAATACCGGGCGATCCAACGCCCGGTCCGAGCAGCCAGGAGAGGTCCATGACCCTGCCCACCATCGCCATGTTCTGGGACGGCCCGCCGCTGGGCTTCATCGAACGGCTGTGCGTCACGTCCTTCGTCGATGCCGGCCATCCCGTGGTGATGTTTTCCTACCACGGGGTCAAGGATTGCCCGAAAGGCGTCGAACAGGCCCCCGCCTCCGACATCCTGCCCGACCCCGACACAATCGTGCGCCACGAACGCACCGGCAGCCCCGCGATCCATGCCGACAAGTTCCGCTATCACCTGCTGGCCAAGAACGACGGTATCATCTGGTCCGACACCGATGCCTACTGCCTCAAGCCTTTCCTTCCCAAGGACGGCTTCTTCTTCGGCCGCGAAAGCGACAAGGTCGTGGCCAACGGCGTGATGGCCCTGCCCGCCTCGTCGCCCTCCCTGCAAAGCCTGATCGAGTTCTGCGAGGACGAGTATGCCATCCCGCCCTGGATGATGCCCCGCCACAAGGAAGAAATGCGCGCCCGTGCCGAGGCGGGCGACCCGATGCATGTGTCCGAAATGCCATGGGGCGCGTGGGGTCCCAAGGCGCTGTCGCATTTCCTGCATCAGAACGACGAATTCAAGCACGCACTCGATCCGCACGTCCTCTACCCCGTCCTGTTCGAGGACCGGCGCATCTATTTCCGAGAGGCGTGGAAGGTCTGGAAACAGGTGCAGGACGATACCGTCTCGATCCATTTCTATGGCCGGCGCGTGCGCGAACGGCTGTGGAACCGCTTCAACGGCACCCCGCCCGAGGATTCGGTGCTGCATGAGCTGGCGCAGAAACACGGCGTCGCCCCCTGACACCGGCGCTTTGCGCGAAGATTTCCCGCGCCGCACCGGAAACGCGACGTCGCAAGTCGGAAACGTGACGATTTTACCCTGTTTCCCCGGCTAACAGTTCTGTATCAAACGCCCCACAGCAAGGGGCGGAGTCGCATCACGGCGGCTCTGCGCAATTTTTTAGGGAGACCATGCCGATGAAGGTGCTCGTGCCTGTCAAACGCGTGATCGACTACAACGTGAAGGTCCGCGTCAAGGCGGACGGATCGGGCGTCGATCTTGCCAATGTCAAAATGTCGATGAACCCCTTTGACGAAATCGCCGTCGAAGAGGCCATCCGCCTGAAAGAGGCCGGCAAGGCCGACGAGGTCGTCGCCGTGTCCATCGGCGTCAAGCAGGCGCAGGAAACCCTGCGCACCGCGCTGGCCATGGGCGCCGACCGCGCCATCCTGGTCGAGGCCGCCGACGACGTGCACACCGACATCGAGCCGCTCGCGGTCGCCAAGATCCTCGCCGCCGTCGTCAAGGAAGAAGAGCCGGGCCTCGTGATCGCCGGCAAGCAAGCCATCGACAACGACATGAACGCCACCGGCCAGATGCTGTCGGCCCTGCTGGGCTGGTCGCAAGGCACCTTCGCCTCCAAGCTGGACATCGACGGCGACAATGCCGTGATCACCCGCGAGGTCGACGGCGGTCTGCAAACGATCAAGGTCAAGATGCCCACGATCGTCACCGTGGACCTGCGCCTGAACGAGCCGCGCTATGCCTCGCTGCCCAACATCATGAAGGCCAAGAAAAAGCCGCTCGACGAGAAAACCGCCGCCGATTTCGGCGTCGACGTCGCGCCGCGCCTCGAAATCGTCAAGACCGAAGAGCCCGAGGCCCGCAAGGCCGGCGAAATGGTCGGATCGGTCGATGAACTTGTCGCCAAACTCAAAGAAGCGGGGGCCGTGTAAATGTCTGTACTTCTTCTTGCCGAAGTGAACGACGGCGAACTGGCGCTCGACGCCACCGCCAAGGCCGTCACCGCCGCCAAGCAACTGGGCGACGTGACCGTGCTCTGCGCCGGGGGTTCCGCCGCCGCCGCGGGCGACGCCGCCGCCAAGATCGATGGCGTCGCCAAGGTCCTCGTGGCCGAGGATCCCTCGCTGGGCCACCGCCTGGCGGAATCCACCGCAGCACTCATCGTGTCGCTTGCGGATGACTACGAGCATATCGTGGCCCCCGCCACCACCGACGCCAAGAACGTCATGCCCCGCGTGGCCGCACTGCTGGACGTCATGGTGATCTCCGACGCCTCCGGCGTGGTCGATGCCAACACGTTCGAGCGCCCGATCTACGCGGGCAACGCCATCCAGACGGTGAAATCCTCGGATGCCAAGAAGGTCGTCACCTTCCGCACCTCGACCTTCGACGCCGCCGGCGACGGTGGCTCGGCGTCGGTCGAGACGGTGTCCGCCGCCGACAACCCCGGCCTTTCGGAATGGGTCGAGGACAAGGTCGCCGAATCCGACCGCCCCGAGCTGACCTCGGCCGGCATCGTGGTCTCCGGCGGTCGCGGCGTCGGTTCGCAGGACGACTTCAAGCTGATCGAAGGCCTCGCCGACAAGCTGGGCGCCGCCGTGGGCGCGTCCCGCGCCGCGGTGGACTCAGGGTATGCCCCGAACGACTGGCAGGTCGGCCAGACCGGCAAGGTCGTCGCACCCGACCTCTATATCGCCGTCGGCATCTCGGGCGCGATCCAGCACCTTGCGGGCATGAAGGACAGCAAGGTCATCGTCGCCATCAACAAGGATGAAGAGGCGCCGATCTTCCAGGTCGCCGATTACGGCCTCGTGGCCGACCTCTTCACCGCCGTGCCGGAACTGACCGAGAAACTCGGCTGAACCGTTCCCGCACATGGCACTGAATTGACCCGCCCCCGTGGCGGGTCTTTTCGTTTTGGGCCCGTAGGGTGGGTGAAAACCCACGCGCCACCAACTGTAACCTCTCACGGATCCAACACCCCCGCTAATACCGGGATCAACGCCTCCGCCACCGCGTCATGCGCGTCCTGCCCCGGCAGATCCCGCGGCACGCCCGCCTCGCTCCCCGCCGCGTCGGGTGGCGGACTCGCCACGCGCGCCCCGACCTGCGCCACCTTGCCGGCCTCCACGAACGCCACCGCGGGCCGCTGCAACCCCACGACCATCTCGCGTCCCACCAGCACCGGCTCGCACCGGGCCTCGACCGCGTCCTCATCCCGATCCGGCGCGCGCTCGGAAAACCACAACAGGATCACCGGCGCGCGGATTACCGCGATCAGCCGCCGCATGCCCGTCTCCCAGGCGCGCGCCAGTTCCAGCCGCACCTCGCCGAACCGTTCCGGCGAAACCGCCTTCAGATGCATCAGCATATGTCGCGTGAAACTGAACTCGGTAAAATCCACCTCGGGAAACAGCGCCCGCAACGGCGCTTCCGCCCGCAGGAACCGATCGTTGCGCCGCGAATGCACCTTGTAGAACGGGTTCGACAGGTTCGCCGCACATGGCACCTGCACCACCGCAGCCGCCGCCCCCGACGCGATGCGCACCAGCCCCGGATCGCCCAGCATCACGTCGATCCCCGCATTGGGCTGACCCAGGTTCACGCAGGCCACGCCGGTCGCCGCCTCGATCCTTTGCGCAAAGGGCCGGGCGACGAACTTGCCATAGGTCTCCGTGCCGCCAAGAAACGCCACATACTCGTTCGTCAGGCTCCGTTTCGGCCCGCGAAACGCCAGTTTCGACGCCCCGTACCGGCACGTCTCGGGCGCCGCGTTCCAGCGACCCTTGCCATGAAAGGACATCCCGCCCACCTCGTTCAACTCACCCGGTTGCCAGCTTTGGGCCGCAGGTCTTGCGATTCCGTTAAACGCTCAATTCGCCAAGAATTTTAACGTCCGCTTTCCCTTGCAGCGCCCGCGGCACGGGGCATATGGTGTCGCAAAAGCGAAAGGGACCTGCATGGAGATCCGCAAGGTGGGCGTCGTCGGCGCCGGACAGATGGGCAACGGAATCGCGCATGTGATGGCCGTCGCGGGCTATGACGTCCTGCTCAACGACATCAACCAGGAGGCGCTGGACAAGGGCCTCGGGGTGATCAAGTCGAACATGGACCGCATGGTCAGCCGCGACAAGATGAAGGCCGAGGACCGCGATGCCGCCCTGTCGCGCATCACCACCACGCTCGACCTGCCCGAACTGGGCAAGACCGACCTTGTCGTGGAATCCGCCACCGAGCGCGAGACCGTCAAACAGGCCATCTTCGAGGATCTCGTGCCGCATCTCGGCCCCGATACGATCCTCACGTCGAACACCTCGTCGATCTCGATCACCCGCCTGGCCAGCCGCACCGACCGTCCCGAGAAGTTCATGGGCTTCCACTTCATGAACCCCGTGCCGGTCATGCAGCTGGTGGAACTCATTCGCGGCATCGCCACCGACAAACCCACCTACGACGCCTGCCTCGCCGTGGTGGAGAAGCTCGGCAAAACCGCCGCCTCTTCCGAGGATTTCCCCGCCTTCATCGTCAACCGCATCCTGATGCCGATGATCAACGAGGCGGTCTATACCCTCTACGAGGGCGTCGGCTCCGTCACCTCCATCGACACCTCGATGAAGCTCGGCACCAATCATCCGATGGGCCCGCTGGAACTGGCGGATTTCATCGGGCTCGACACCTGCCTTGCCATCATGAACGTCCTGCATGACGGGCTGGCGGATACGAAATACCGCCCCTGCCCTCTGCTGACGAAATATGTCGAAGCCGGCTGGCTGGGCCGCAAGACCGGCCGCGGCTTCTACGACTACCGCGGCGACGAGCCCGTGCCCACGCGGTGACGCAAGGCGGCTGAGTCCTCTTCACGACCGTAGGGCGGGTAAAAACTCACGCGCGGCACCTTGCGTAGGGTGGGTGAAAACCCACGCGTGCCCTCACGTGTCGCCCAGGCTCAACGTATGCTCGCGCAACCACGCCATGAACCCGCGCGGGTCCTTGTCCAACAATTCCATCTGCTCCGGCGTGATCGGCTTGCCCACCACCGGCTTCTGCGGGTGGTTGCAGCCCCGCACCACCTCGTGCAGCAGCAGGCTCTGGCGCAGCGTGGCCGAGATGCAATTGGCCATCTGGTAGGCGCGTGAATTGGCGCCGGGAAAGTAGATCGGCACCACCGTCGCCCCAGACCGCCGGATCATCTGCGCGGTAAAGACGTTCCACTCGCGTTCCTTCACCGGCCCGAACAGGCTGTCCGATGACGCCACCACCCCTGACGGGAACACGCTGATCGCGCCGCCTTCCTTCAGGTGCGCCATCGCCTTGGCCCGCATCTCCACCGACTTGCGCTGCGCGTCGGGCTCGTGCGGAAACGGCACCGAGATCATGTAGGACGCCGCCACCTCGTCGATCCCCGTCAGCAGCGCGCGCGTCAGGATCTTGTAATCGGTCCGTCGCCGCCCGATCAGGTCGGCCAGGATCATTCCATCGACCAGCCCGTGCGGATGGTTCGCCACGATCACGACGGGGCCGGTCTCGGGGATATTGTCGATCTGGTCCTGCGGCGTCAGCAGCGGGATGCCCATTGTGTCCAGCGCCGCGCGCCAGAACGGCTGTCCCGTGGGGGCGCCGCGCTTCTCGAACGCCTTGATCATCTTGATGATCGTCAGCTTGCCCGTCACCCATTCGATCGCCCGGATCGTCAGCGCCGTGGCAGGGCTGTCGAACGAATTGGCATAGGTCAGGCTGCGCCGGTCGTATTTCGTGAAATTGACCGACCCGGGCTGCGCCTCGCCGCTCTGATCCTGCGCCTTGTCCGCCACGTGGTCTGTTCCCGTATCGCCGCGCATCGCGCGCCTACATCTCCTCGCCGAACCTGTCGGCCACCAACGCGCTCATGGCATCGGCCAGGGCCTCCGCGTCGGGCCCCCAGGTTCGCACGTCAATAGTCGTTCCGCGCGATGCTGCCAACATCAAAAGCCCCATGATGCTGTCCGCACCCGTGGTTTGGCCATCATGGCTGACCTCGGCCTGCGCGTCGAATCCTTCGACCACCTCCACCAGCTTGGCTGCCGCACGCGCGTGCAGGCCCTTCTCGTTGACGATCTCGATCTCGCGGGTGACGGTGTCTGTCATTTCAGTCTGGTCTTTCTGGGTCTGTCCCGGGTCACGGGGTGTGACTGTCGATATACTTGCGCCCCGCGTCGAGCGCGGCACGGGCGGCATCGGGCACGGCCAGATGGCGGCTCTTGGCCAGCTTCAGCAGCATCGGCAGGTTGGCTCCGTACAGGATCCGCCGGTTCTCGGGCTGGCACGCCTTCAACGACAGGTTGGCCGGCGACGCGCCAAAGATGTCCACCACGATCAGCACGCCATCGCCGGTATCCACCTCGTCGGCGACCCGGCAGATCTCGTCCTGCTTTTCGGTGCGGTCGAAATCGCCTTCGATCGGGATGGCACGGATTCCGGACTGCCCGCCGACGACATGCTCGATCGCCTTCAGATAGCCCTGCGCCAGGCCGCCATGCGCCACGATCACGATCCCGATCACGCCCCGATGTCTCCCTTCAGCCCTGCCTCGGCGTGCTCGCCGGGCCCGGACGGCACGACCAAGCCGCGCCGCTCCAGTTCGCGATGCCTTATAGACACCTGCCAGCCGGCCTCTGCAAGGGCCTGCGCCAAGGTTTCTGCCATGGTTACGCTACGATGCTGCCCGCCGGTGCAGCCAAATCCGATGGCCAGATATGCCTTGCCCTCCGCCTTGTAGGCCGGCAGCAACTGGGTCACCAGGTCGCCGACCCGCGTGGCGAAGCCCTCGAACATCGGGTCGGCGCCCACATAGGCCTGCACACGCGCGTCCTGACCCGTCAGGCCGCGCAGCCCGGCCTCCCAGTAGGGATTGCGCAGGAACCGGCAGTCCAGCACCATGTCCAGCCCCCGTGGCAGCCCCCGCTTGTAGGAAAACGACTGCACGGACACCGACATGTGCCCGCCTTCGCCCGGTGCGAACCAGCGCGACAGATCCGCCCGCAGGTCGTGCGGCGACAGTTCGGACGTGTCGATCAGGATATCCGCCCGCGCCCGGATCGGGCCCAGCAGGTCGAACTCGCGGGCGATGCCGACATCGGGGGTCTCCGCCGGGGCAAGGGGATGGCGACGCCGCGTTTCCGAAAAGCGCCGCGTCAGCACCTCGGCACTGCTGTCCAGATACAGCACCTGCAGGTGCACCGTCGCATCGGTGCTCAGCCGGTCGATCACCTCGATCAGCGCATTGGTGGAAAAATCCCGGTTGCGCGTGTCCACGCCCAGGACCAGCGGCTTGTCCGGGCCCTCGCCCTCGATCAGCCGCGGCAACAGCGACAGCGGCAGGTTGTCGATCGCCTCGAACCCCATATCCTCCAGCGCGCGGATCGCAGTCGTCCGCCCGGCCCCCGAGGGGCCGGTCACCAGAACCAGTCGTTTCGTCACCGGACCTGCCGGCATCGCGGGCCACTCCTCATTCCCGGCATGTCTGCCTTAGATATACTGCAACCGCAGCAGAAAAATGGGCGCTCTCGGATTTGTTAAGAACCGGCAGCGAAACGCCCATCATCACCGCCGCGCGGTCTTCGGGAAGACGGGCGGTTTCGACCGTGTCCATGTCGACGATCAGCGCAACGGGCACGGGTCCCACGGCGCCGGGGCGCAGGATGCCCACGCCGCGCGCCTCGATTTGGCCGCGGATCGTGTCCGGCGCGTCGGCCCAGAGCGTGCCGCCCTCGGCCCAGACCACCGTGCGGTCGTCCGCCACCAGCCCCGCGCCCATCGCCAGAAGCTGCAGCGCGAGGCCCGACTTGCCACTGCCGGACGCGCCGCGGATCAGAACCGCACGGCTGTCGATCGCGACGGCGGTTGCGTGGAGTGTCTGCGTGTCCGTCACTCCGGCGGCTCGGGACATGTCAGTGCGGGTAACGCGCCCACCGGCTCAGACCGGGAGACCCACGACGAAACGTGCGCCAAGCGGGTCAGAGGTGACGTCGGCATCGGTGGGCCGGATGTTCTCGGCCCAGATCACGCCTTCATGCGCCTCGACGATCTGCTTGGAGATCGACAGGCCCAGGCCCGAATTGTTGCCGAAATCGTTCGCGTCCCGTTGCGAGTAGAAGCGGTTGAAGATCTTGGTCAGCGCCTGTTCGGGAATGCCGGGGCCGGTATCCTCGACCACGACCACCACGCGGTTTTCCCGCTTGCGCGCCCAGAGACGGATCGCGTCGCCTTCCTCGCAGAACGAGGTGGCGTTGGTGATCAGGTTCACGAAAACCTGGGCCAGCCGCGCTTCCAGCCCCATGATGACAATCGGGTCCTCGGGGAAATCGGTGATGAATTCCACGCCCTTCTGCCGCGCCTGTTCGCCCAGGTAATGCGCCAGGTTCTCCAGCATCTGGATAAGGTCGAACGCCTCCTGCTCCTCGCGGACCAGCTCGCTGTCCAGCCGCGACGCGTTCGAGATGTCGCTCACCAGCCGGTCAAGGCGGCGCACGTCATGCTCGATCACGTTCAAGAGCTTCTCGCGCTGGTCCTCGCGCTTGGCCACGCGCATCGTGCCCACCGCGCTGCGCAAGCTGGCCAGCGGGTTCTTGATCTCGTGCGCGACATCCGCCGCGAACTGCTCGTTGCCGTCGATCCGGTGATAAAGGGCGGTCACCATGCCCCGCAACGCGCCCGAAAGCCGTCCGATCTCGTCGGGACGTGCGGTCAGGTCGGGAATGCGGACGCGTCCGCCGCCATTGTTGTTTCCGTTGCGGTTGCGCGCGCCCCCCACTTCGGCGGCGGCAGCCAGCTCCGACAGCGGATTCGCGATGGTCGAGGCCAGGATCAGCGACAGGCCCACGGACACCAGCGTCGCCACCAGGAACATCTGCAGCACGCGTTCGCGCTCCATCCGGCTCAGCTTGTCGATCTCGCCCGATGCGCTGGCCAGCGCGACCACGCCCACCGGCCGGTCGCCCTGCAGGATCGGCGTCGCCACGGTAAACACCGTCGCGCCATCGCTTTCGCCCCGGCCCACCTGCGTGCCCTCGTTCAGCGCGTCGTCGACCATGCCTTGCGCCAGGGCCTCCACGCTGACTTCCGTCTCGGTGCTCAGGATCGCCGAAAACGGCGCCGACACCCAGTTCCAGACGTGGTTCAACGCGTCGGTGATCACCGTGGGCTTTTCCGGCACGCCCGCGTTCGGCCGTGGCAGCCGGCCTTCGGTCCGGCCGACCAGCTGGCCCGCGCGGTCGTAGACCAGCACGTCGATGCCCTGCTGGACATCCAGGCCGTCCAGCGTGCCCGCCACGTCCAGCCCGTCCATCGCCACAAGGCTGACGGGCGCACCCTCGGGCAATTGCGCCTCGAACACGTCCGCGATCAGTTCCACGTCGCTTTGCAACCCGTCGGCATGCTGCTGCGCCAGCCCGTCGCGCGACGAGTTCAGGTACAGGATGCCCGCGACCAGCACGTTCAGGGCAATCAGGTTGAACGTGATGATCTTCCGCGTGAGCGACCCGCCGCCGCTGCCGAAGTAGCCACGGCGCGCGCGGCGCCTGCGGACCTCTTCCTCGACGACGTTCTCCGGCGCCACGAAATCATCGCCAAGAACGACGCCGTCATCGTCATTCAGCGAGTGATCGCGCACCTGGAAGCCCTCCGCCAATGCCATGTTTCAGGCCATCATTCCTCGTTGTAACGATACCCGATACCGTAAAGCGTTTCGATGGCCGAAAATTCCGGGTCCACCATCCGCAGTTTCTTGCGCAGACGCTTGATATGGCTGTCGATGGTCCGGTCGTCCACGTAAACTTGGTCGTCATAGGCCACGTCCATCAGCTGATCGCGGCTTTTCACGAAACCCGGGCGCTGCGCCAGCGCCTGCAACAGCAGGAATTCCGTCACCGTCAGCGAAACGTCCTGGCCTTTCCACGAAACCGCGTGACGCAGCGGATCCATGCGCAGCTCGCCGCGCTCGATCACCTTGGTTTCCTCGGTGTCGGCCACCACGTTGCCGTCGACCGCGTCCTGCCGGCGCAACAGCGCGCGGATGCGCTCGACCAGCAGACGCTGGCTGAACGGTTTCTTGACGTAGTCGTCCGCGCCCATGCGCAGGCCCAGAACCTCGTCGATCTCGTCGTCCTTGGAGGTGAGGAAGATGACCGGCATCGCCGATTTCTGCCGCAGCCGTTGCAACAGGTCCATCCCGTCCATCCGCGGCATCTTGATGTCCAGCACCGCCATGTCGGGCAGCTTCTTGCTGAACGCCTCATAGGCTTGCTGACCGTCATTGTATGTTTCGACTTCGAAGCCTTCCGCCTCGAGAGTCATGGACACCGATGTCAGAATATTCCTGTCATCGTCCACAAGGGCGATTTTTGACATAATGATTTCCTTGTACTGCTCGATTGCCTGCTTTTTTCCAATACTATGATCCGTTTTCGCCTTTTTAATCAATCCCAAACTGCGAATCAGACACGCTTTCGCAACCATCTGACGCGAAAATGTCTTAGGAATGGCTAAATTGACTCACTTTATCGGCCGGCGGTTGCAGGGCCGTTGCGGCGGCTCGCCGATGGTGGCGCTAACGATCGGCATGGTGGCGCTAACGCCTGATTTGATTGCGCTAACTGTGCATTTGCGTCCTGTTCAATCATAAAACCGTCATGTTAAGAGGCCCGCGACACATCCGGCACGGGCCGGAGTCTCGCCGCCAATTTCGGCGGACCTGCATGGCCAGAACCGCCACGACGGCGGACGGCCGGAACTCAAGGAGCGCACGCATGTCAGCAGGACGGGTCAATCCCAACTTTACCCTCGAGCACCAGGGGATCACGGGCCTCGGCCAAGTGCATTACAACCTGATCGAACCCGCCCTGATCGAAGAGGCCCTCCGCAAGGGCGAGGGGCGCCTCGGCAAGGGCGGCACCTTTCTCGTCTCGACCGGCCAGTTCACCGGCCGCTCGCCCAAGGACAAGCACGTCGTCAAGACCGACAGCGTCGCCGACAGCATCTGGTGGGAGAACAACGCCCCGATGACGCCCGAGGCGTTCGACCAGCTCTACACCGACATGGTCGCCCACATGCAGGGCCGCGACTATTTCGTGCAGGACCTCGTCGGCGGCGCCGATCCGGCGCATTCGATCAACATGCGCATGGTCACCGAACTGGCCTGGCACGGCCTCTTCATCCGCCACATGCTGCGCCGCCCCGAGCGCGAGGCGCTGGACAGCTTCACCGCCGACTTCACCGTCATCAACTGCCCGACCTTCAAGGCCGACCCGGCCCGGCACGGCTGCGTGTCGGAAACCGTGATCGCCATCAACTTCGACCGCAAGCTGATCCTGATCGGCAACACCGAATACGCCGGCGAGAACAAGAAATCGGTCTTCTCGGTGCTGAACTACCTGCTGCCGGAAAAAGGCATCATGCCGATGCACTGCTCGGCCAACCACGCCAACGGCAACCCGGTCGACACCGCCATCTTCTTCGGCCTTTCGGGCACCGGCAAGACCACCCTCTCGGCCGACCCGGACCGCACGCTGATCGGCGACGACGAACACGGCTGGTCCGATCGCGGCACCTTCAACTTCGAGGGCGGCTGCTATGCCAAGACGATCAATCTCGATCCCGAGGCAGAGCCGGAAATCTACGCCACGACCGAGAAATTCGGCACCGTGATCGAGAACATGGTCTACGACGAGGAAACGCTGGAACTCGACTTCGCCGATGACAGCCTGACCGCGAACATGCGCTGCGCCTACCCGATGAGCTATATTTCCAACGCCTCGGAAACCGCGCTCGGCGGGCATCCCAAGAACATCATCATGCTGACCTGCGACGCGTTCGGCGTGCTGCCTCCCATCGCGCGGCTGTCGCCGGCGCAGGCGATGTACCACTTCCTGTCGGGCTTCACCGCCAAGGTCGCCGGAACCGAGCGTGGCCTGACCGAGGCCGAGCCGACCTTCTCGACCTGCTTCGGCGCTCCCTTCATGCCCCGCCGCCCCGAGGTCTACGGCAACCTCCTGCGCGAGAAGATCGCCAAGCACGGCGCGACCTGCTGGCTGGTCAACACCGGCTGGACCGGCGGCGCCTACGGCACCGGCGAGCGGATGCCGATCAAGGCCACCCGTGCGCTGCTGACAGCCGCGCTTGACGGCTCCCTGAACGAGGTCGAGTTCCGCAAGGACCCGAATTTCGGCTTCGAGGTTCCGGTCAGCGTGCCCGGCGTGCCCGAGGTCCTCCTGGACCCGCGCCGCACCTGGGACGAGGGCGCGGCCTACGACGCGCAGGCCGACAAGCTGGTCAAGATGTTCGCCGACAATTTCGAGCAGTACGTGCCCTATATCGACGAGGACGTGAAAGCCGCCGCCATCGGCTGAGGCTCACACGCCCCGCCCGGGCTGACACCGCCCCCGTGCCACCGGCGCGGGGGCTTTTTCGTACCGGGCGTTCGCGGCTGCCCGGCGCTGTCGCGGCTGATCTTCATACTGAACGGCCGGGCCCGCCGTCCCGGACCCGATCCGGGACCTCCTCCCACACGCCCCAAGCGCCGCCCCCGTAGGGTGGGTGAAACCCACGCGTCTCCCCGGCAGGAATGCAAGACCCCACGCACCCCGCCCCCGTAGGGTGGGTGAAACCCACGCGGGGCGCCACGCTACTTCGGCGCCGCCTTGTTCAACGGGCTCTCCACCGGCGGCGGCGCCACGTCCATCACGCCCAGCGCGTCGAACCCGCCCAGCACCGCGTCCACCGCGATGGTCGCCAGCACGATCCCCATCACTCGGCTGATCACGCTGGCCCCCGTGCTGCCGATCACGCGGTGCACGTATGTCGCCGCCAAAAGCAGCCCCAGCGTCATGAGCAGCACCAAGAGTAGCAGCCCCGCCGTGATCGCCTGGTTGGCCAGGGACTCCGTGTGGTTGTCCGTCAGGATCACGATGGCCAGCATCGCACCCGGCGAGGCGATCGACGGCATCGCCAGCGGAAACACCGCGCCCGCCAGGTGGTGGTGCTCCGCCTCCTCGATCTCTCGCGCGGGCTTCGAGTCGCCGAAGATCATCGTCATCGCGAACAGGAACAGGATGATCCCGCCCGCGATCTGGAACGACCCCAGCCGCAGCCCCAGCGACTCCAGCAGAAACTGCCCGCCCACCAGGAACGCCAGCAGCACCAGCGCCGCGATCGCCACCGCCCGCAGCGCAAAGCGCCGGTGCAGCGCCCGCGGCACTCCCTGGACCGCAAACAGGAACACCGGGATCGACCCCACGGGGTCGATCACCACGATCAGCGTCACCAGTTCTCTTGCAAGGGCAGCCCAGTCCATCGGGTCGGATCTTTCCGGTTGAATGTGACGCGCGAATGCAGCGCGGCGAACGATCGCTCCGCGTCTTACACATATCCCATGCCGGAGCGGGATTGAACCTCGCAGAACGCCCGGAGCACCGCCAAAGCGCACTCCGGGCCCCTTGCTGACGCTTTCTTGATCTCCCCCCTGGCGCCCGGCGTGCCAACTCACCCCAATCGGGGTCGGCACACTGACGCGCGACCTCGACCTCTTTCTCGAGCATCATCGGCGAACTGGGCACGGTCCCGGGCAAGGTGGTCGCCGCAACCGACGACGTCATCGCCCTGCAAGGCGATCCGCGCGGCTCCCTCGACAGCGTGGTCCAGGACATGCGCCGCCTCGGGCAGGCACCGCGGGTGGGTGAAAACCCACGCCACCCTGCGCCGCCGTTACTTCGGCAACGTCCCTTCCAGGACATAGCGCAGGATCTCCACCACCTGCCCCGGCTCGCGCGTGACGGCCAGCGCCGCGGCGTCCACCTCCTTCAAAGCGTGGTCATGCTCCGGCGGCTGCAGGATGATCAGCGACTTGCCCATCGCGCTGGCGTACCCTGCGTCAAAGGCCGCGTTCCACTGCTTGTACTTGTCGCCGAACCGCACGACCACGATGTCGGCTTCCTCGATCCCCTTGCGGGTCCGGATCGCGTTCACCATGGCGCCCTTGTGGTCGTGCCAGTACTTGTTCTCTTCCGCGCCCAGGATCGTCACGCCGCAATCGTCGCTGGCCCCGTGATCCGTCACCGGCGCGGAAAACTCCACGTCGAGGCCCCTGGCCCCCTCGATGATCTGCTCGCGCCAGTCGGTATGGATCTCGCCCGAAAGATATACGCTCAGCATCTGATGTCCTCCTTGTTCAGTGTCGCCGCACAATCTGCATGCCGCGCCCCGGATGACAAGCCGAACGCGGCACGACATCCACTCGTAGGGTGGGTGACAACCCACGCGCGTTCACCTCCGGCGCCCCGCACCGTCTCACCCGCGCAGCGTGCCACCCGTGGCCTTCGTGACCTTCTCGACGATCTTCGCCGACACCGCCTCGATATCCGCATCCTTCAGAGTCTTGTCCGTCGGTTGCAGCCGCACCGTCAGTGCCAGGCTCTTCTTGCCCTCGCCCAGGCTGCCGCCGATGAACTCGTCGAAGACCCGCACATCCTCGATCAGCGCCTTGTCGGCCCCGGCGGCGGCATTGACCAGCGTCAGCGCCTCCACATCGGCATCCACCACGAAGGCGAAATCGCGTTCCACCACCTGCAGGTCGCTGATCTTCATCGCGCCCCGGTTCGCGCCGGCATTGCGCGGCTGCGGAATTTCCTGCGGGTAAAGAGTGAACCCCACGACCGGCCCCTTCACATCCATCTCGCGCAGGATCTTCGGATGCAATTCGCCGAAAACGCCCAGCACCTTCTTCGGCCCCAGGCAGATCATCCCGTGCCGGCCCGGATGCCACCAGTCCGACGCCCCGCGCAGGATCTGCACCTTCGCCGGCGCACCCAGCGCCCCCAGGATCGCCTCGGCATCCGCCTTGGCATCGTAAAGGTCCACCGGCCGGCTCGCCTTGTGCACGTCCTTCGGCCCGGTCCGGCCCACAAGGAGGCCGCTCACCTCCACGTGCTGCTCTCCCGGTTCGCCACCGTGAAACGCGTGGCCCAGCTCAAAGAGCGCCAGGTCCATCGCCCCCCGCGCCTGGTTGCGTGCCGCGGCCCGCAACAACCCGGGCAGCAGGTCCGGCCGCATATGGCTCATCTCGCTGCTGATCGGGTTGGCCAACATCGTCGCGTCGCCGCCCCCGCCGAACAGCTCCGCACTCGCCTTGTCGATGAAACTGTAGGTGACGCACTCGTTATAGCCCAGCGACGCCGCCATCCGCCGCGCCGCCCGCTCGCGCTGCTGCGCGGTGCTCAGGATCGGCTCGGGCACGCCCGCCTGCATCCGCGGCATCGGGCGACCTTCCAGCTTGGTCAGCGACGCCACCCGCGCCACTTCCTCCACCAGGTCGGCCTCGCCCATGATATCGGGCCGCCAGCTTGGCACGTGGGCGGTGTTGCCCTCCATGCGAAAGCCCAGCCGCGTCAGCGTCTGGCGCTGCTCGGATTCCGGGATCTCCATGCCCACCAGCGATTGCACCCGCGCAGCATCCAGGCGGTACGCCCGCGCCACGTCGGGCACCTCGCCCGCCACCACCAGGTTCGACGCCTCGCCCCCGCACAGGTCCAGGATCATCTGCGTCGCCAGGTCATGCGCTTCCATGTTGAACGCCGGGTCAATCCCCCGCTCGTTGCGATACCGCGCGTCCGAGTTGATCTTCAGCGCCCGGCCGGTATGCGCGATCTGGATATGGTCCCAGACAGCCGCTTCGAGGAACACGTTCTCGGTCTCGGACGTACAGCCCGTCTCAAGCCCGCCCATGATGCCGCCGATGCTCTCGATGCCCTTGTCGTCGGAAATCACCACCTGGCCCCTGGAAAAGGTGTAGTCCTTCTCGTCCAGCCCCACCAGGGTCTCGCCGCCCTTGGCGCGATGCACCCGCAAGTTGCCCGTCACCTTGTCGGCATCGAACACGTGCAGCGGGCGGTTGCGGTCATAGGTGAAGAAATTGGTGATATCGACCAGCGCCGAAATCGGGCGCAGCCCGATGGCCCGCAGCCGGTCCTGCAACCACTCCGGGCTGGGCCCGTTGGTCACGCCACGAATCAGCCGCCCGGCGAATACGAAACAGCCGTCCGTCTTCGTGTCCTCGTCGATGCTGACGGTGATCGGGCACGGGAAATGCCCTTCCACATGCGCCCGCGGCGCCTCCTTCATGGTGCCCAGGCCCCGCGCGGCCAGGTCCAGCGCGATCCCCCGCACGCCCAGCGCGTCGGGCCGGTTCGGCGTAATCGCGATCTCGATGACGGGGTCCACCTTGGCCGGGTCATTCTCAGCCAGCCAGTCGACGAACCGCTCTCCGACCTCGCCCGAAGGCAGTTCGATGATCCCGTCATGTTCGTCCGACAGTTCCATCTCGCGCTCCGACGCCATCATGCCGAAGCTCTCGATCCCGCGGATCTTGCCCACCCCGATCGTGGTGTCGATGCCGGGCACGTAGACACCGGGCTTTGCCACCACGACGGTGATGCCTTCGCGCGCATTCGGCGCCCCGCAGATGATCTGTTTCACGCCCTCGTCCGTCTCCACCTGGCACACCCGCAGACGGTCCGCATCGGGATGTTTTTCGGCGCTCACCACCTTGCCGATGGTAAAGTCCGCAAGCGCTTCCGCCGGGTTGGAAATCTCTTCCACCTCGAGACCAAGATCCGTCAGCGCCTCAGCGATCTCCGCCACGCCGGCAGTGGTCTCAAGATGGTCTTTCAGCCAGGACAGGGTGAATTTCATCGTCTCTCATCCATCGGGTTAAAACGTGTCCCGGGCGCTTTACCGGATATGTCCCGCGCTTGAAAGAGGGCACCGCAGCGGGGGGCCAGCCCCCCACGTCGAAACCCCGGTTTCGACGCTCCCCCCGGGATATTTCCGGCCAGAGGAAAAAGGACGTGACACAGCTTCCCCTGGCCGCAAATATCCCCGCCGGAGGCCCCCGCCCGCCACAAGGTGCAACGCCGGCTCAGCCCGTCACACCAGGGCTCCCGCGCCCGAGGAGCCGCCCGGAGGGCGGGCGACGAGACATCCGGCGCGGCGCAGCCGCACCATCCTTCTAGAAGCTCATGATCCCGCGCCGCACAAGATTCAGGCCCGCGATGACCAGCACCGCCAGCGTCAGCCGCCGGAACAGGCGCTGGTCGATCCGGTCCTGCAGCATGAAGCCGATCCCGAGGCCAATCAGCGCCGGCACGATCAGCGACAGCGACAGCGGCAGCGTGGCGCGGTTCAGCACGCCCGAGACGGTATGCGCTCCGGTCAGCAACACCGCCCCCATGCCGTAGATCACGCCCTGGACACGCATCTGCTCGGTCTTCTCGGTGTCCAGCGCGGTCAGCATCGCCACGGTCGGCGGCCCCCACACGCCCGAGATCCCGCCGAAGAACCCGGCCACCGCACCGATCCCCGCTTCCACGCGGCGGCCGGGGTTGGGCGGCAGCCGCAAGGGCCGCCCGGCCAGCGCAAAGCCCGCGTAGATGATGATCGGCACCCCGATCAGAAGCAGCATCACCGCCTCCGGGATCGCCCTCACGAGCTGTGCCGAGATCAGCATCACCATCATCCCGGCCAGCAGGAACACCCGGAACCGCGTCAGGGACCCCCAGGCCGCACGGACTCCCTGCCGCAGCGCCTGCCAGCCATTCGAGGCCAAGGTGGGCAGGATCAGCCCCGCCAGCGCCACCTCGGGCGGCATCACCGTGCTCAGCCCAGAGATCACCACCATCGGCATGGCGAATCCCACCACGCCCTTGACCAGTCCGCCCAGCACGGCCACGCCCCAGGCGAACGCCATCACCATCAACCAGTCCGGGCCCAGCAACGCATCCATGCGCCTCTCGTACCACTTTTCCCGGGGCGCGCACGGCCTAAATCACCGCCATGACTGCCGGAAATCCACGCGGACCCACCGCACCCCGCGACACGACAGCGCAATATTCGACCAAATTGCACGCCGCGTGAGCATAATAGTTGCGCTGCACCTGCGAAATGGCTATGCCGGTGCGGCGAAAACCGAAGGAGCTACCCCATGGCGCATGACGGACAGGACGTTGACCTCTCGACCGAGATCCTCCTCGAGGACCTGCTGGAGCTGACCGGCAAGGCCGTGGCCCCGGCCGAACAGGTCCTCGACAAGGCCAGGGACGCCCTGCGCGCGCTCGTCACCGTCGAAGGCCGCGTCTCCTCGGGCGCCGTGGAGCAGCACCAGACCGCCAGTCACGGCCTCGCCTGGCTCGCCACCTACGTGGAATCCCTGCGCCAAATGCAGGGCTGGGCCACCCGCCTGAAGGAGGACGGCAAGTTCGGCGAGGTCGAGCAGCTCATTCACCAGATCGCCTTCGGCGAATACCTCAACCAGATCCGCGGCGGCATCCCGATGAACCAGGGCGAGGTCCTGCGCCTGCAGGACATCGGCCTCAGCCGGGACGACATGCGCGTCCTGACGACTCCCGAGGTCCAGACGCTCACGCAGTCCGGCAACACCCAGGCCGCCCGCATCCGTCTTGTCGAACTGATGCAGGAACGCGCAGCCGAGATCACCGTCGGCGTCACCGGCCTCGACGAAGAGCTCGAGATGATCCGGGAGCAGTTCCGCCGCTACGCCGTCGACAAGATCCTGCCCGAGGCGCATGAATGGCACCTCAAGGACGAACTGATCCCGATGGAGATCATCGAGGAACTGTCGGAAATGGGCGTCTTCGGCCTGACCATCCCCGAGGAGTTCGGCGGGCTCGGCCTGTCGAAAGCCTCGATGTGCGTCGTCTCCGAGGAACTCAGCCGCGGCTATATCGGCGTCGGCTCGCTGGGCACCCGCTCGGAAATCGCCGCCGAACTGATCATCGCCGGCGGCACGCCCGAGCAGAAGGAAAAGTGGCTCCCGGGCCTCGCCTCGGGCGAGATCCTTCCTACGGCGGTCTTCACCGAACCCAACACCGGCTCCGACCTCGGCGCGCTGAAGACCCGCGCGAAGAAGGACGACAACGGCGACTGGATCCTCAACGGCAACAAGACCTGGATCACCCACGCCGCGCGCACCCACGTGATGACCGTGCTGGCCCGCAGCGTGCAGGGCACCGACGATTACAAGGGCCTCAGCATGTTCCTCGCCGAAAAGACCCCCGGCACGGACGAAGAGCCGTTCAAGGATCCCGGCATCTCGGGTGGCGAGATCGAGGTGCTGGGCTATCGCGGCATGAAGGAATACACGGTCAATTTCGACGACTTCAAGGTGAAGGGCGAGAACCTTCTCGGCGGCGAAGAGGGCAAGGGCTTCAAGCAGCTGATGGAGACCTTCGAGAGCGCCCGCATCCAGACCGCCGCGCGCGCCATCGGCGTGGCGCAGAACGCGCTCGATCTCGGCATGCAATACGCGCAGGAGCGCAAGCAGTTCGGCAAGGAACTGATCGAATTTCCCCGCGTCGCCAACAAGCTGGCGATGATGGCCGTGGAAATCATGGTGGCCCGCCAGCTGACCTATTATTCGGCCTTTGAGAAGGACGAAGGCCGCCGCTGCGACGTCGAGGCCGGCATGGCCAAGCTCTTGGGCGCTCGCGTGGCCTGGGCCGCCGCCGACAACGCGCTGCAGATCCACGGCGGCAACGGCTTCGCGCTGGAATACCCGGTCAGCCGCGTGCTCTGCGACGCCCGCATCCTCAACATCTTCGAGGGTGCCGGCGAGATCCAGGCACAGGTCATTGCACGAAGACTGCTCGGCTGATGTTTTCGCAGACCGTCCGGTGGACGGTCTGCCTCGCCGGCACGCGAGATTCAAGCACAGGTCATTGCAAGACGGCTCCTCGGCTGAAGGTTTCGCAGACCGTCCAGTGGACGGTCTGCCTTGCCGGCACGCGAGATCCAGGCACAGGTCATCGCAAGACGGCTCCTCGGCTCACCTGCGCAAACCTGCGTAGGGTGGGTGACAACCCACGCCGCGCTGCCGCGCCCCATTTCACCCAAACGCCCTTGCCACGCCCGGCACACCCGCCGACGCAACGCTAGGGCCGTTCCCCCAACTCACGCCCCTCACGGGATCAAACCGTCCGTCTTCGGCTCAATCCCATTTTCTTCGTACGAAGAAAATCCCCCAAGAAAATTCGTACGAATTTTCTCCAGCCGCCGGTCCGAAAAATCGCTGCGTCGTCAACCCCGCGCCCCCGCCGCGCCGACGGAAGCCCGGCTTCCCCGGCTCCACATCCGCTGGCGTGACGCGGATATTCAAGTCCCCGGCGACAGATGGCAGAACCGCGACCATCGCGCGATGATCCGGGGCGCGCGCCACACCCTGTCGGCCAGCCTTCCGCCCGCCCCCCTTGCCCCGTCATGATCCGGCCAGGTCGCCGATCCCGCCAAAGGCATCGGCCCGCGTCAGAGGCCCCGGGATCGCAGCAGTCCCGCAATCCTTGCGCAAGTCGCAGGGTCACCGCCGACATCATCTCACGGTGGCAACGCTGCCGCCACATGCGCACTGCCCGCGCCCGTAGGGTGGGTAAAACCCACCTTTGGTGGGTGAAACCCACCTTTGGTGGACAAACCCACCTTTGGTGGCCGAAACCCGGCACGCGGCCAACGGCCCGCCTCACGCCACCCGGTGTCCCCGGCTCCACACCGCCCGCAAGGCCGGCACGCCGCCGCGCAGGTCGAACCGGATCAGGTCCGCCCGCTTGCCCACCGCGATCTCGCCCCGGTCCTGCAGCCCCACGGCCGTCGCCGGCGCTGCCGTCACCGTCGCCAGCCCCCGCGCCATGTCGTCCCAGTCCTGCCCCAGCTTCACCGCCGCCAGCAGCAGGGCCGAGGGCACGTAATCCGACGACAGGATATCGAGAAGCCCCGCGCGGGCCAGCTCGCCCGCCGCCACGTTGCCCGAATGCGATCCGCCGCGAATGAGGTTCGGCGCGCCCATGATCACCGCGATATCCCGCGCGTGGCAGGCCTCCGCCGCCTCCAGCGTGGTCGGAAACTCCGCCATCGCCACGCCATAGCCCTTCGACACTTCGACCTGCGCCGCCGTCGTATCGTCATGGCTCGCCAGCACCGCGCCATAGCGCGCCGCCTCGCGCACCGCCGCCGCCTCGTGCCGGTCGCCATTGGCCTCCCGCAGCCCCTTCAGCTGCGCCACGTGCTCTTCGAACTCCGCATCCGACAGTCCATGCTTGCCCTTCATGTAATCCGCCAGCTTGGCGGTATCCCGGAACTGCCGCTGCCCCGGCGTGTGGTCCATCAGGCTGACGATCCCGACCCGGTCTTCCGGCCCGAAGGCGGCCATCTCCTCTTCCAGCGTTTCCGAACACACCTCCGCCCGCAGGTGCAGGAAATGGCTGATCTTCAGCACGTCCTCCTCGCGCAACGCCCACAGCTCGCTCGCCAGCCCCCGCGCATAAGCCTTGTACCGCCCCCGCCCCGTGGGGATCGAGCCCACGCGCATCGCGTCGAACACAGTGGTGATCCCGGTGCTCGCCAGTTCCGCGTCATGCGCCAGGATGGCGGCATTGTGCGGCCAGTCCACCTTGGGCCGCGGCTGGATATGCCGCTCCAGGTTGTCGGTGTGCAGCTCGATCAGCCCAGGCGCCACGAAACCGCCGCTACAATTGACCGCCCCAACGGGCACCGCGTCGCCCTCCTCGATCCCGGCGATCGCACCCTCCTCCACATGCACGGCCCCGGTCATCACCCGGTCGCGCAGGATCACTTGCGCATTGGCAAGGCAAAACGTCTCTGTCATGGAACCATCACTTGTCTTGAAGTTGAAACAGGGGCAGACCCGCGCACATGGCTTTCCAACGCTACGCTGTCTACCACACACCGCAGGGCGCCCTGGGCCGGTTCGGCGCCGATTGGCTCGGCTGGGACTTGGAACGTGGCCAACCGACCACCCCGCCCGACATCAAGGGCCTTCCGGCCCCGTGGGACGACATCACCGGCACGCCCCGCAAGTACGGCTTTCACGCGACCATCAAGCCGCCCTTCCGGCTGGCCGAGGGCTGCACCCAGGCCGACCTGGTGGCGGCTTTCACCGCCCACTGCGCCCACACCGCCCCCGTCACCCTCGACGGACTGGAACTGGCGCAGCTTGGACGCTTCCTCGCCCTCGTGCCCACCGGCGACACGCAGGCCCTGAACGCCCTCGCCGCCGATACGGTGCGCGCCCTCGATGGGTTCCGCGACGCCCTCTCCGACGCCGACCTCGCCCGCCGCCGCGCGTCCGGCCTCACGCCCGAACAGGATGCGCTGCTGCTGCAATGGGGCTATCCCTACGTGATGGATCAGTTCCGCTGCCACTACACCCTCTCGGGCAAACTGCCCAAGGCGCAGGCAGGCCAGCTTCGCGCGGCCCTCGACCCCGTGGTCACGCCCCTGCTCCCGCAGCCTTTCACTCTCGACTCGCTCAGCCTCTGCGGCGAGGAGTCCGACGGCCGTTTCCATCTCGTTCATCGCGCCACCCTTTCGGGCTGAAGCTGCGCCCAGACCGCCTCGGCCGCCGCCTCCACCGTGCCGGTATTCTCCACCCGAATCACCGGGCCCAAGCCCCCGGGCAAGGCAAACCCCGCCCGTGCCAGCCGCGCCGCGATCACCTCGGCACTTTCGCGCCCGCGTGCCGCCAGCCGGTCCGCCAGCACCTCCACCGGCGCCGTCAGGTGCACCACGGCAAAGCCGGGAAACATCGCCTGCGCCTCGCGCAACACCGACCGCGACAGGTTCACCAGGCACAGATGCCCCGCCGCCAGGTCCTCGCGCACCGAGACCGGCACGCCATAGCGCAACCCGTGCGCCCGCCAGTGCAAGACGAAGGCCCCGGCCCGCACCCGCGCCGCGAACACATCCTCGCCGACCGCCTCGAATTCCTCACCGCCCGCATCCGCGTCGCGCGTGATCACCCGCCGCACCAGCCGCACGCCCGCGTGCCGCGCCGCCAGCGCCTGCATCACGCTGTCCTTGCCCACGCCCGACGGCCCGACAACGCCGATCAGCCGCCCGGAATGGCCAAGGTCGCACATCACGCCGCCCTAGGGGTAAAGACCGACACGTCGATCTCCCGGTCGCAGACCCGCGCCCGCGCCGCCTCGTCATGGAAGATCCCCACGATGGCCGCACCCCGCGCCTTGGCCTCCTCGATCAGGCGCAAGACCGTCTCGCGGTTATCCGCATCCAGGCTCGCCGTCGGCTCGTCCAGCAGCATCGCCGGATAGCCATGCGCGAACCCCCGCGCGATATTCACCCGCTGCTGCTCGCCCCCCGAAAAGGTCGTCGGGCTCAGCCCCCACAACCCCTCGGGGATGTTCAGCCGCGCAAGCAACGCCTCGGCCCGCGCCACGGCAACACCCTTCTCCACGCCCACGGCAAGCAGAGGCTCGGCCACCACCTCCCGCGTCGGCACGCGCGGCACCACCCGCAGGAACTGGCTCACATAGCCCAGCGTCTCGCGCCTAAGCGCCAATATCTCGCGCGGGGCGGCGCGGGCCACGTCCACGCCCCCCACCACGATCCGGCCCGAGGCGGCCAGGTAATTGCCGTAGATCATCCGCATCAGCGTCGACTTGCCCGCCCCCGATGCCCCCGTCAGCGCCACGCACTCCCCTGCCCCGACGGACAGCGCCGCCCCCGCCATCACCGGAATGACCGCGCCACCCTGGTTGTGCAGCACGAAATTCTTCGACACGTTCTCGATCTCGATCATGACCCGGCTTTCATTGTTCCCAAAATACTCAAATCCCGCCGCCTCAAACCTGCAACACGCTGGAAACCAGCAACTGCGTATACCCATGCTGCGGATCGTCCAGCACCTGGTCGGTCAGCCCCGTCTCCACCACGTGCCCATCCTTCATCACCATCAGCCGGTCCGCCAGCAGCCGCACCACCGCCAGGTCATGTGTCACGATGATCGCACTCAGTCCCATCTCCCGCACCAGCCCGCGCAACAGATCCAACAGCCGCGCCTGCACGCTCACATCGAGGCCCCCGGTCGGCTCGTCCATGAACACCAGCCGCGGCCCGGTCACCAGGTTCCGCGCGATCTGCAACCGCTGCTGCATCCCGCCCGAAAAGGCCGTGGGCCGGTCATCCACCCGGTCCTCGGCGATTTCCACCCGGCCCAACCAGTCGACGGCCGCGCGGCGAATATCCCCGTAATGCCGCGCGCCCACGGCCATCAGCCGCTCGCCCACATTGCCACCCGCACTCACGCCCATGCGCAACCCGTCCCGCGCGTGCTGGTGGACAAAGGCCCAGTCAGTGCGCCCCAGCATCCGCCGCTCTGGCTCGGACATCTTCAGCGTATCGCGCGGGCCGTCCACGGCGGTGTCGAATATCACCGCGCCGGCATCCGGCGCCAGATGACCGGCGAGACAGCCCAGCAGCGTGGATTTACCCGATCCACTCTCCCCGACGATCCCCATGACCTCGCCGGGATAAAGGTCGAAGGACACGTCCCGGCACCCCACCCGGGAGCCGTAAAACTTCGCCACATCGCGCACCTGCAACAATGGAGCCATCACACCAGCCCTCCCGCACGCGGATTTTTCAAGAAATCCGCCCCAAAATTTTTCCAGAAAATTTTGCGCGTCCCGTGTCTCACGCCGCGCCCTCCTCGGTGGGCACGCCCTGCGCCCCCACATGGCCCGCGGCCCGGCGTCCCCGGCAGTAATCCGTGTCGGAACAGACGAACATCCGCCCGCCCGCGTCGTCCACGATCACCTCGTCGAGGTAACTCTCGACGGCCCCGCACAGATCGCACGCATGATCCGCCTTGCTCGGCTCGAACGGATAGTCCTCGAAATCGAGCGACACGACATCGCACCAGGGCGGCAGCGCATAGATCCGCTGTTCCCGCCCCGCACCGAACAGCTGAATCGCGGCCATCTCCAGCTTCGTGTTGTCGAATTTCGGTATCGGCGACGGGTCCATCACGTACCGCCCTTCCACCTTCACCGGATAGGCATAGGCGGTGGCGATCGCCCCGTGCTGGCTGATGTCCTCGTAAAGCTTCACATGCATCAGCCCGTATTCCTCCAGGGCATGCATCTTGCGCGTCTCGGTCTCGCGCGGCTCAAGGAACCGCAGCGGCTCGGGAATCGGCACCTGGTAGACCAGGATCTGGTCCTCGGTCAGCGGCTCTTCCGGTATCCGGTGCCGCGTCTGGATCAGCGTCGCGCGGCCGGTTTCCTCGGTCGTCTCCACGCCCGCCGTCCGCTCGAAAAACTTGCGTATCGACACCGCGTTCGTGGTGTCATCCGCCCCCTGGTCGATCACCTTCAGCCGGTCCTCGGGCACCAAAGTGGCCGCACTCACCTGCACCCCGCCCGTGCCCCAGCCATAGGGCATCGGCATTTCTCGGCTGGCGAACGGCACCTGGTAGCCGGGGATCGCCAGCCCCTTCAGGATGGCCCGCCGGATCATCCGCTTGGTCTGCTCGTCCAGGTAGGCGAAATTGTACTCGTTCACAGCAGCCCCCGCTCTGTCAGGTCCCGGCGCAGCCCGTCGGGAGAGGTGAAATGATGCGCCTGCCAGCCTGCCTTGCGCGCGCCGTCCGCATTCGCGTCACTGTCGTCGATCAACAGGCAGTCGCTCGGGCTCAGCTTGTTGCGCCGGCACAGAAGATCGTAAATCTCGCGCTCCGGCTTGACCGTACCCTCTTGCCCAGACACCACCACGTCCTCGAACGCCTCGCCCAGCTGCGGATGCACCCTCAGGGCCACGGGCCAGGTATCGGCGGCAAAATTGGTCAGGCCATAGATGCCATGCCCCTTGCTGCGCAGCCGCTCCATCAGCGACCACGTCTCGCAGATCTTGTCCCGGATCGTCAGGTGAAAGCGGTCGAAATACCCGTCCAGCAACGCCGCATGCTCCGCCCCGGCGGCTGCCACCGCGGCCTCCCGCGACCGCCCGCGATCCTGCTCCAGGTTCCAGGCATAGAAATCCGCATCCATCAGGAACGAATCTATTTCCTCGTCGCTGTCGAAGGCATGCCGGAACGCCGCATAGGGGTCCCACGCGATCAGCACGTTGCCGATATCGAAGACGATATTCACGCCACGCCCTCCCGGCCGCGTGCATACCGCGCCAGCCGTTCCTCCAGCGTGCCGGTATGCAGTTCCAGCAGATGCCCGTCCGGGCCGTGGAAATAGACCGACCGCCCCTCGCCCTCGACCCGGGGCCGGGGGGGCCGCATCTCCAGCCCCAGCGCCTCGATCCGCGCCACGCGGGCGTCGAACGCGCCCTCGTCCACCTTGAACGCCACGTGGTTATAGGTCCGCTCCGCCAGCGGCTCGCCTTTCATGATCGCGACCCACACGTCGCCCACCAGGAAAAACCGCTCGTCGGACAACGAGAACTGGTCTGCCCCGCTGGCATAGACACAGCGCGCCTCCAGCACCTCTTCCAGCACGCGCTGCATCCGGTCCAGGTCGGCGCAGATGAAGGTGATATGCGACAGGCCGGAACTCATTCCGCCGCCTCGCGCGCCGCCTGGCCTTCCGCCTCGCGCCGCAACTTCCGCACCAGTTCCAGCTCGCTCTGGAAATCCACGTAATGCGGCAGCTTGATATGCTCCAGGAACCCGGTCGCCTGGATGTTGTCGGCATGCATCAGCACGAATTCCTCGTCTTGCGCCGGCGCGCCTACGTCGTCCTCGCCCAGTTCCTTCCAGCGCAGCGCCCGGTCCACCAGCGCCATGGAAATCGCCTTGCGCTCGGTCTGGCCAAAGACCAGCCCATAGCCCCGCGTGAATTGCGGCGGCTCGGTTTTCGAGCCCTTGAACTGGTTCACCGTCTCGCATTCGGTCAGGGTGATCTCGCCGATCCCGATGGCGAACCCCAGCTCCGGGATGTCCATCTCAACCTCCACCGTGCCGATCCGCAGCTCCCCCACGAACGCATGATTCCGCGCGTATCCCCGCTGCGTCGAATAGGCCATGCCCAGCACGAACCCCTCGTCGCCGCGCGTCAGCGACTGCAACCGCAGCGCCCGGCCCGCCGGCAACTCCATCGGCTCGCGCGTCAGGTCGGGCGGCGTGGCATCACTCTCGTCCTCGGTCTGGATCAGCCCCTCGCGGTTCAGAAACCCGGTGATATGCGGCACCGGACCGTCCTCGGCCTCGCCCTCCGGGGCTTCCGGCACCTCGCCCTCGGCGGCCAGTTTGAAGTCCAGCAGGCGGTGCGTGTAGTCAAACGTCGGCCCCAGAACCTGCCCCCCCGGCGCATCCTTGAACGTGGCCGAGATCCGGCGGTCGCACACCATCTCGCCAGTCTTCACGGGCGCGGACGCACCGAACCGTGGCAACGTCGTGCGATAGGCCCGGATCAGGAAAATCGCCTCGATCAGGTCCCCCCGCGCCTGCTTGATCGCCAGCGCCGCGAGGTCCGGATCGTAAAGCGAGCCTTCGGCCATCACCCGATTCACGGCAAGGCTCAGCTGCTCGCGGATCTGCGCCACCGACAGTTCCGCGACGGACGTGTCGCCCCGCCGCTCCTCGGCCAGCCAGGCATGGGCGTTCTCAATCGCCCGCTCGCCGCCTTTCACCGCAACATACATGGCTCAGCCCTCCACTTTCGTGGTTCGCGGCAGCGCCGCCACGCGGGTGCCGCAGGTGAAAAAGAAATCCAGCCCCAGCGGAAACGCCTTTGCATTTCGCTGAAACGCCGCCACCTCCGGCAGGCGCAACCGCGCCGTGTCCCGGATGCCCGGCCCACGCAGCACCGCGCCGCCGGCCACCAGTTCCGGCACCTCGACGATCAGGGTCGTCGACCGATCCGGGTATTCCGGCGTCCCGATCGGATAGGCGTCCAGCGCCCCCAGCGCCTCCCACGTGCCCAATCCGAACATCGCCTCCTCCGGCCCGGCAAACGGCGCGCCAGTGTGGAACATGATCCACTCCCGAACGGCGGGCGCATCGTGATCGCCTGCCAAGTACACAGGCGTCTCCGCGTCGCACAGCGTCAGCACCAGCACACCGGCGGCCACCGACAACGGCGCAGGCGGCACCGCCCCGGCCAATTCCTCGATCCTCCCGGGCCGCGCCATGGCGTTCATCGCCCCACGAAAGGCCCGTGCCGCGTCCACCGGCGCATCGCCGAACCCGCCCGTCAGTGCCTCTGTCTGCATCAATCCTCTCCCCGCTGCATGGTGAAGAACTCCACCCGGGTCGCCGCCGCCTTGGCCCGCCGCTGCGTCTTCGCCGCCGCCAGCGCCTCGGTCAACGGCGCAACGACGCCCTCGCGCACCCGGTCGGCCTCATCGGTCTGCATCAACGCATCGACCAGCGCGGCGGTCGTCGCATGGCCCTTGTCGCGCCCCTGCACGTATCCGTGCCCGACGGCCCCACAGCCCAGCCGCAACGAACAGCGCGTCACCGTCATTTCACCAAGGTTGAACGGCGCGCCCGTGGCCCCGGTCCGGCCCCGCACCATCACCGCGCCCACCTCGGGCGCGCGCAGCATCTCGTGCTCGGGGGCCAGCCCCAGCCCCTCCCACAACCGCGCCAGGTCGGCGGCGGGGGCCTTGGCCAGCGTGCTCATCCACGCCTGTCTTTCGGTCGTTTCGGTCATCTAGACACCTTGCGAAGTTGTCTATGTTACTATACAACTAGACAAATCTATAACGCATTGCATCCGAGTCGCCAAGCCCCTTGCCCGTGAAGGTTTCATGACATGCCGACCAACACCGCCACACGCACCCCGGTCTGGAAATCCATCCGTCACACGCTCACCGACGACATCGCGGCGGGCCGCTACGCCCCCGGCGACAAGCTGCCGACCGAGGCGGAACTCGCCCGCCGCTTCGGCGTCAACCGCCACACCGTGCGTCGCGCGCTGGCGGACATGGCCGAGGCCGGCACCGTCTTTCCCCGCCGCGGCGCGGGCGTGTTCGTGGCGCAGAAACCCACCGATTACCCCTTGGGGACGCGCGTGCGGTTCCAGACCAACCTGCGCGCCGCCGGGCGCCTGCCCTCGCGCCGCGCCCACCTGATCGAGACCCGTGCCGCCGACGCAACCGAGGCCGAGGCGCTGGCCCTCGCCCCCGGCGACCTGGTGCATTCCTATGACGGGCTGTCGCTGGCCGACGACCAGCCGCTCGCCCTCTTCCGCTCCGTCTTTCCGGCCGCCCGCCTGTCCGGCCTGCCCGACGCTCTGCGCCGGCACAACTCGATCACCGACAGCCTCCGCGCCATCGGCGTGCCCGACTACACCCGCGCCTGGACGCGGGTCGCGGCGCGGCTGGCCTCCCCCACCCAGGCCGGCCACCTGCAGATCCGCGAAGGCGCGCCCGTCCTGCGCACCGTCTCGCTCAACGTCGACCCGGACGGCCAGCCGCTGGAATACGGCCGCACGTGGTTTTCCGGCGACAAGGTCACGCTGACCCTCGGCGACGCCCTGCCCGACACCGCGGCGGAAAAAGACGTGGCGGATTAACCCTTTGTCACTCCGACGATACAAACCCGCGCTACCTTGACGGGAAACGAGCGAGAGCAGTCCGATGGCCCCGAAACCCTGCGACATGCGCCTGACGGGCGCGCGCGTCCTGCGCGACGGCGAGCTGCAACGCCGCTCTGTCGTCGTCCGGCAGGGCGTGATCGGCAAGGGCCCCCTGCCCGCGGTCGACCTTTCGGGCTATCTCGTCCTGCCCGGCATCATCGACCTGCATGGCGACGCGTTCGAGCGCCACATCGCGCCCCGCCCCTCCGCGCCCTTCCCGCTGGCCGACGCCCTCGCCGCCACCGACCGCGACGCCGCCTCCAACGGCATCACCACCGCGTGGCTGGCCCAAAGCTGGTCCTGGGAAGGCGGCCGCCGCGCCCCCGACCAGGCCGAAGCGCTGGCCACGGCGCTGGCCACCGCCCGCCCCCGGCTGCTGACCGACCTGCGCCTCCAGATCCGCTGCGAGACGCATCTCACCGACACCGCCGACCGCCTGCTGGCCCTGGTCGACGCGCATGACATCGACTACGTGGTCTTCAACAATCACCTCGACGACGCGCTCGACGCCGCCCGGGCCCGGCCCGCCACGCTGGCCCGCTGGGCCGAAGAGGCTCGCCGCACGCCGCAAGAACACCTTGCCGCCCTGCGCGCCGCCAAGAAGAACGCCACCTTCGTGCCCCGCTTCCTCTGCCGCCTCGCCGAAGGCTTCGACCGCCGCGGCGTGCTCTACGGCAGCCATGACGACCCCGACGCCGAAACCCGCGAGACCTATTCCATGATCGGCGCCAAGATCTGCGAATTCCCCGTCACTCGCGCCGCCGCACGGCTGGCCAACGCCGTGGGCGACCCGGTCCTGATGGGCGCGCCCAACGTGGTGCGCGGCGGCTCGCAGGCCGGCAACGCCGCCGCCGAGGACCTGATCGAGGCGGGCTATTGCGACGCCCTGGTGTCCGACTATCACTACCCCTCGCTCGCGCGCGCCGCCTTCGCGCTCGTGGACAAGGGCCTGCGCACCCTGCCCGCCGCCTGGGCGCTGATCAGCTCCAACCCCGCCCGCATCATGCGCCTGCCCGACCGGGGCGTGATCGACCATGGCCGCCGCGCCGACCTCGTGGTGGTCAACGAAGCCACCCGCCAGATCGAGGCCACGATCTGCGCCGGCCGCATCACCCACCTGACGGGCGAGGCCGCCACCCGGTTCTTCGGCGCGGGCGCCGAGCTCGCAATGGCCGCCGAATAGGCTGTTACCCAGATTTTATCCTGCCGACACATGCCTGTTGCACGACTCGGTCATACAGGCGGCGTTCACTTGTCCCTGAACATCCCAAGCTTATTTTCATGACCAATCCGGGCGGCCTTCGGGCCGCCCAATTTGGGTCGGGACACCCCCCGCCCTCCCGTCAACGCCATCCTCGGGCGCGACCCGAGGATGCGCCACGCTCCGTAGGGTGGGTTTCCAACCCACCACGCGCCTCAACCCTCGTATTTCTCCAGGAATTGCTCCGCCGACAGCCCCCGGAAATCCTCCAGCGCCACCCGCAGCCGATCATGCGGCCAATCCCACCAGCCCAGCGCCATCACCCGCTCCGCCACCTCGGGCGCCAGCCGTGCGCGCACGGGCTTTGCCGGCACGCCCGCCACGATGGTGTAGGGCGCCACGTCCCGCGTCACCACCGCGCCCGAGGCCACCACGGCCCCGTGCCCCACCGTCACCTCCGGCTTCACCTGCGCATTGTGCCCCAGCCAGGTGTCATGCCCGATCACCGTCCGCCGCGCCCGGCGCTTTCCGAACCAGTCGGCATCATCCTCCGCATCGTCCCAGTAACTGGCCGAGCGGTACATGAAATGATGCAGGCTCGCCCGGTCCAGCGGATGATCCGTCGCCCCCACTCGCACGAAACTCGCGATATTGGAAAACCTGCCCACGTCGGCATTGGCGATATCGCACATCCGGTCGCAATAGGAATAATCCCCGAACACCGACTGCGCCACGCGGCTCCCCCGCCCCACCTCGCAATAGGCGCCAAAGGAACTCTCGGAGATCTCGCACTCGGGATGGATCAGCGGCGCATCGGCCCTCAGCTTCGGCATGCTGCCTAATGCCCCGAATCGTCCGACCGGATCAACCGCCGGCGCAGCATCCCCGACACCCAGTCCATGAAGATCACCATCAGCACCACCAGCACGATGTAATAGGTCACCTCTTCCCAGTCCTTCTGGGTGATGATCGCCTGCGTCAAGAGCAGCCCGATCCCGCCGCCCGTAATGGCCCCGATGATCGTGGCCGACCGCGTGTTGCTCTCCAGGTAATACAGCACCTGGCTCAAGAGCACCGGCGTCACCTGCGGCAGCACGCCGAAGCGATAGCGCTGCACCGGCTTCGCCCCCGTCGACTGCACGCCCTCGATCTGCTTGTCGTCCACGTTCTCCAACGCCTCCGAAAACAGCTTCCCGAAAGATCCCGTGTCCGTCAGCAATATCGCCAGCGCGCCCGTCAACGGCCCCAGCCCGAAGGCCCGCGTCAGCACGATGGTCCAGATCAGCGCATCGACCCCGCGCAGGAAATCGAACAGCCGCCGGAACCCGAACCGCACCGTCTTCAGCGGCGCAAAGTTCTTGGCCGCCATGAACGCGATGGGCAGCGCCACGATGGCCGCGCCCATGGTGCCCAGGAACGCCATCAGGATGGTCTCGAAAATGGCCCACATCACGTCCGAATGCCGCCACATCTCGTTATGCCAGAAATCGTCCCAGATCTCGCCCGCCTCGCCATCCAGCGCCCGGCCCAAGACTTGCCCCACGCTCATCCCGTGATACGGACTGTCCAGCGTGAAGAAGAACAGCTCCCAGCCGGCGAAATAGCGAAACACCTCCGCCCGGTTGCGCGTGACCGACAGGCGCCCCGCCTCGGTCGTGATCGCCAGCCGGTTCTTTGAACTGCTAATCCACTCCGGCAGGTCATCCGTCGGAAACTCCTGCACCACGCCCTGGCTACGGCTCGGCGTCGCCCGGATCAGGCCATAGCCCGGCACATCGTAACTGATCGTCTCGGGACCAAAGACCACCACGTGACCGCCGCCAAGGTCGATCACCGTGTCGCGGCCCAACTCCACCCACTCAGGGCTTTGCCCTTCGGGATATTCGCCTTTCCGCTCGCCCTCGATGGCCACCTCGACGGCCCCGTCGCGGTTGTCCCGCGTCACATGCACCTTGTAGCTATAGGTGTCCGCCACCAGCGCCCGCGCGTTCTCGGCGCTCGCCCTCTGCATCAGCCCCGGCACGTCGAAGGCGAAGAAGACGTAGACGAAATAGGCCAGGATCAGCACCGGCACGCCGAAGGCCACCATCCGCTTGCGCTGAAAAAGCTTTCCGGTCTGCGCCATCAGCGCATCTGTATCGGTCATGCTTGTCTTCATCGACGTCGCGCTCATCGGTGCATCTCCACCTTGCGTCCGTGCACCAGCCGGTCCCGGAAATGGCTCGACAGCTGGTCGAACAAGACAATCGTGGCAAACAGCATCAGGAACATCGCCGCCGCCTCGTCATACTGCCCCTGCCCCCAGCTGATCGCGTTCTTCAGCTCGTAGCCAAGACCCCCCGCGCCCACGAACCCCAGGATCGCCGAGGCGCGGATATTGATCTCGAACCGCATCAGCGCATAGCTCAGCCAGTTCGGCGCCACCTGCGGCACCACCCCCAGCATCATCCGCTGGCTCCACGTCGCGCCAACGCTTTCCAGCCCCTCCAAAGGTTTCAGCGACGCGTTCTCGTTCACTTCCGAGAACAGCTTGCCCAGCGCCCCCGCCGTGTGGAACGCGATCGCTATCATCGCCGGCACCGGCCCGCCCCCCAGCACGAAAATCAGAATGAGCGCGATCACGATCTCCGGCACCGCGCGGGTGACGTCCATGATCCGCCGGAACACAGGCACAAGCCTTGGAAACCGCGCCAGCCCCCGCGTCGACAGAAGCGACAGCACGACCGCCGCCAGCGCGCCCACCAGCGTGCTCACGGCCGCGATATTCACCGTCTCCAAGAGCGCGGGAAAGAATGTCACGAAATGCGCGGGCAGTTCGCCGGCCTTCTCCACCGCCTCGGCCACCACCTCGCCGGGATAGTCAAAGAAATTGTCCAGCCCGCCGATGAAGGACCCGCCGTTGCGCGCCTCGGCCAGGCGAAAGCCCGACACCATCAGCAGGATGAACACCAGCAGGGTGATCCCGGAATACAGCCGTCGCTTCGACACCTGCGCCATGTAGGTCGCCTGCACGTCGCTCAGCCGGGCCGCGCCGCCGGGTTGGATCACATCTGTCATGGGGCCTCTATCGGGTATGCGAACGGCGGGCCCCGGTTGCACGGGACCCGCCGCCAGCAGGAGGGATCGCTTATTGCGACGCGGACTTGCGCGCCTCGATGATCGACAGATACGCGTCATGCGTGATCGGGTCGAAGCCCAGGCTTTCACCGGCCGAAATCGAATAGGTGCAGTCGCGGTCGTTCTCGTACATGCCGTCGACCAGCGCCACCATCTTCTCTTTCACGTCCGCGGGCAGCGACTTGCGCAGCACGATCGGGCCTTCCGGAATGGGCTTCGATTTCCAGATCTCCACCAGGTCGTTCATGTCGACCAGGCCCGCATCCACGGCCTTGCGCAGCGCGCCCGAGTTGTACCCGTCTTCCCAGTTGCCCTGGCCGTCGGCCCAGGTCACGCCGGCGTCGATATCGCCGTTGTTGACCGCCACGATGGTCTGCTCGTGACCGCCGGTGAACTTCACCTCACCGAAATAGTCACCCGAGTCCATGGTGATGCCTTCGCCCGCCTGCGGGATCTCGATCGACGGGATCAGGTAACCCGAGGTCGAGTTCGGGTCGCCGAAGCCGAACACCTTGCCTTCCATGTCGTCGAGGCTGGTGATGCCGCTGTCCTTGCGGGCAAACCCGATCGAGTGATAGCCATAAGAGCCGTCCATATTGATCTTGACCAGCACCGGCTCCACCGCTTCGGGATCCTGCAGATAGGTCGCGGCATAGCCCGACGCGCCCAGCCACGCCATGTCCAGCGTGCCGCCGACAAGGCCCTGGATCACACCGGCATAGTCGGCCGGGGCGAACAGCTTGGTTTCCACGCCCAGCGCTTCCTCGGTGTAAGTCTTCAGGCACTCGTGAGAGCTCAGACGGTCCTGGGCGTTCTCGCCGCCAAGGATACCGATGCGGAACTCCTCGATCTCCTGGCCCAGCGCGGGCGCGGTCAGGGCGGTGGTGGCCGCAAGGGCAGCAATCAGTTTCTTCATCTTGATCCTCCAGTCGGGTTGTTGCCGCCGGCCCCCGTGACCGGCGCGCAGATGAATTTCAGGGTCGTGGGGTCAGGCAATCTCGCGCTCCGGAGTCTCGATTGCGGTCGAGGTCGCGGCCTCGGAAAAACTCGCGTCCGCGCCATAGATGTCGCGCGCCACGCCCGTGGTCAGCTGTTCGGGCGTGCCGTCGAACACCACCCGTCCATGCAGCATACCGATCACCCGGTCACAGTACTTGCGCGCGGTATCCAGCGTATGCAGGTTGGCGATGACGGTGCGGCCGTCCTCTTCGTGAATGCGCCGCAGGTCGTCCATGACCAGCTTGGCGTTCATCGGGTCGAGGCTCGCGATGGGCTCGTCGGCCAGCACCACCTTGGGCTCCTGCATCAGCGCCCGCGCGATGGCGACCCGCTGCTGCTGGCCGCCGGAAAGGGCCTCGGCCCGCTTCGGCGCATGCTCGGCAATGCCCAGCCGGTCGAGGATGGCGATGGCGCGATAGATGTCGGCCTGCGGATAGAGGTTGAACATCGTGGCAAAGGTCGACCGCCTGTTCAGCGTGCCGTGCAGCACGTTGCTGACCACGTCCATCCGCGGCACCAGGTTGAACTGCTGAAAGATCATCGCGCAGTCCGACTGCCAGGCGCGCTTCTCGGCGCCGCGCAGCGCGGTCACGTCCCTGCCCTCGAACACGATGCTGCCGTCGCTGGCATCGGTCAGCCGATTCAGCATCCGCAGCAGGGTCGACTTGCCCGCGCCGGACCGCCCGATGATCCCGATCATCGCGGGCTTCCCGACGGTGAATGACACCGCGTCGACCGCCGTCTGGCGGCCAAAAACCTTCGTAAGCCCGGTAAGTTCCAGCACTGCATCGCCCCCTGATGTCCCGGCGCAGGCCTACTGGCACTCTCCGAAGCTTCCGTGACGGTTCGGCAAAACTTTTGTGACAGGGGCCCGCGCGGGCGGCGCTTCGCGCGCCCATGCTGCATTGCGGCGGCACGCTTGCATTGCGCCCTGCGCAGGCGTATCCCGAACGCATGGCACGCGCGTCCACACGTCTGAAATCCAGCGACTGGCTCACTGCCGGGCTCGACGCGCTGTCCGAACTGGGCCCCACCGCGCTCAAGGCCGAACCTCTCGCGGTACGCCTGGGCGTCTCCAAGGGCTCGTTCTACTGGCACTTTCGCGACGTGCCGGCCTATCACCAGTCCCTGCTGGCCGCGTGGCGCGACGACAGCATCGCCCGCCTGCCCGACCTGATGAACGACGGCAGCACCGAGGTGGCCCGCCTGCGCAATCTCGCCCAAGCGTTTGCCGCGCCGGACGCGACCGAACCCGCCCTGCGCGCCTGGGCCAATTCCGATGACCTCGCCCGCGCCGCGATCAACGACGTCGACGACGCCCGCCTGGCCGCCCTGCAATCGCTTCTGTCCGACATCGGCATCGACAATCCGGAAATGGCCCGCATCCTCTATGCCTCGGCCATCGGCATGACATCGCTCGGCAATGCCAGCCCCGCGGACCACATCAGCGCCATCGGTTCGCTCGTCGACCTGGTGCTGGCCCTGCGCTGATGCGCGGCCTCCTGACGGTGCCCCTGGTGGTGTCGCTGCTGAATTGCAGCGGCGATGAAACCCTCTCGGGCCACGGCGCGGCCGACAGGACATGGCAGCTCGAGGAACTCGACGGCACCGCCTTCGACTCGACCGCCACCATCACCTTCCCCGAGGAAGGCAAGATCGTCGGCGAAGCGCCCTGCAACCGCTATTTCGCCGCGCAGCTGCAACCCTACCCGTGGTTCGAGGCCGCCGAGATCGGCACCACCCGCCGCGCCTGTCCCGACCTGACGCAGGAAACCGCGTTCCTCGACGCGCTGGCCGCCATGACCCTCGCCGAGGTCACCGAAACCACCCTGATCCTCAGCACACCCGAGGGCCGCGAGATGATCTTCCACGCCGCCGAGTGAGGCCGTCTGAGCAGTGTCTCAAGCCACAGGCACAGAAGGGATAAGATTATTGGATGCGGCCAGTTTTGATATACTGTTTGCTGGGGCGCTCAGAAACGGCAACCAGTCCTGCTTGGGTAAGAAAACGAGCTAGCCGACGAGACAGTCCTGTCGCAAAAGCGCCTCCCTTCTTTTCATGCCAATACCTGATGTCGCGGAACAAGTCAGCGCACTGGCTAATGTCCTCCAACAGGTTGCGAGATTCTAGCTCATGATACCGCGTCACTAACCAATGCTTTCTCTCAATTGAAAGGTCTTCAAAAAGTTGTCTTAAGTTATGACATTTTGCTTTCGCACCTAGGCCCTTCAGGACCAGCTCACATGCAAACGCGAACAGCATTGTTGCTGCCTCTATTTCATGTATGGACCCGTCGGTCTTCGCCCCGAGTTGGTAGTAGCCATTGGCACGGTCCAGAAGAAATGCGTCTACCGCTTCATGCATACCTCGTCCCACCCCTTGCGCTTCCATATGCTTGAGTCCTACGTGATCACGGCATCACTTTAAGAAGGGACACTCCCAAGCTTAACGTGCATCTACACCGTTGTCCGACCCGTTTCACCCGATTACGTATGACGCGATGGCCCTCGCCGAGGTCACCGAAACCACCCTGATCCTCAGCACGCCCGAGGGCCGCGAGATGATCTTCCGCGCCGCCGAGTGAGGCGCGCCGGGGCCGGGGACACATAGCGGAAAAAAGCACGCAGTTCCGCCCCCGCGCCATCCCCCTCTTCCTCTGGCTTCAAATATCCCCGCCGGAGGCATCCGCCGCTGCCTTCCCTCCCGAGGGTCGGCCATCTGGGCGCGCGGGTTACCCCAGCCCATCGACCAGGATCGCATTCAGCTCCGACCCCGACCGCCGCAGCACCGCAAGCTCCTGGAACGCGTCCGAGTGCCAGAACGCCCGCGCATGGTCCCGGTCGGGAAACTCCAGGACGAAGGCCGCATCGGGCATCGCACCCTCACCCTCCATCCGCTCCGGGTTGCCGCCGCGCACCAGGAACCGGCCCTCATGCGCCGCCACCACCTCGGGGATCTTCGCGAAATACGCCTCCATCCAGTCCCGGCTGTGGATCTCCATCTGCCCGATCACGTATGCCGCCATGGCCCTGCCCTCCATCCGATCCGCCGATCCTAGGCCGCAGACAGCGGCCGGCGCAATGCCCCCGCCCGCCGCACGGTTGTTCTCGGGCCCCTCAGCCCCCAGATGACATCCAACAGATGAAAGGCTCCGCCATGCGCTATTCCGTCCTCGATCTCGCCCCCGTGCCCCAAGGCCACGACACCGCGACCGCCATCGCCAACAGCCGCGATCTGGCCATCGCGGCCGAGCGGATGGGCTATCACCGCTACTGGCTGGCCGAGCATCACAACATGCCCGGCATCGCCAGCGCGGCCACCGCGGTGCTGATCGGCCACATCGCCGAGGCGACAACCACCATGCGCATCGGCGCGGGCGGTGTCATGCTGCCCAACCATGCGCCGCTGACCATCGCCGAGCAGTTCGGCACGCTCGCCACCATTCACCCCGGCCGCATCGACCTTGGCCTCGGGCGCGCGCCCGGCGGCGACATGGCCGTGGCCCGCGCCCTGCGCCGCGGGCTCGAGGCCGACCGCTTTCCCGACGACGTGGTCGAACTCATGGGCTATTTCGCCGATGCCGATCCCGCCGCCCCCGTCTCGGCCCATCCCGGCCAGGGCACCCACGTGCCGGTCTGGATCCTCGGCTCCAGCCTCTACGGCGCGCAACTGGCCGCGCATCTGGGCCTGCCATACGCCTTCGCCTCGCATTTCGCGCCGGACGCGCTGGACCAGGCGCTGGACATCTACCGCACGCGGTTCCAGCCCTCGGCCCAGCTCGACCGGCCGTATTTCATGCTGGCGGCCAACGTCTTCGCCGCCGACACCGACGCCGAGGGCGCCTTCCTGCGCACCTCCATGCAACAGGCCTTCGCCCGCCTGCGCACCGGCCAGCCCGGCAAGCTGCCCGCCCCGGTTCAGGATATCGAGGCCGCCATCGGCCCGCAGATGACGGAGTCGGTCAACCACGCCCTGAGCGTCTCCGCCACCGGCTCCCCCGCCACGGTCCGCGCCCAGCTTGGCGTCCTCAAGGACCGCTACCAGCCCGACGAGATCATCCTCACCGGCCAGATCCACGACCACGCCGCGCGGGTCAATTCCTTCCGCATCGCCGCCGAGATCTTGCAGGACATGACCACCGCCGACGCGGCCTGAGAAAGGGCCAGAGTTTCAAGCCGCGCGATCGCCAGACCGCGGGCTGGCGACCGACAGGTGTTCTGGGCACTTTATGGTCGCCAAATCCGCAAAACCATAGATCGAGGCGCCAACGTCAGCCAATCGCCAGCCCGTCCGGGCGGTCTGGCGATCGCGCGGCGGCCTTCGGCCTTGACTCCGCGCGAGACACGATCAGCCATGGTCCTCACCCCCCCCTCACCCCTCTGCCACCTGCTCCAGCCGCCGGATCAGCCGCGCCCGCGCTTCGGGCAGCGGCTTGTGTCCCATCTCCGGCGCCAGGTGGTTCATCAGGAAATACCCCGTCACCCCCAGCCCCTCCAGTATCTCGCCGTCGCTGCACACCCCCTCGCCCAGCAGCGGCGCGGGCAGCGGCAACAGCTTGTCCGCCCACTCCCCAGCCCCGGCCCGCGACACCGCCCGCCCGGTGCGCGGCGAGATGAAGCTCAGGTCGTTCGCCTCCCGCCCCTTCACCGCGCATTCGCTCAGGTCCAGCCCGAACCCCATCTCGTCAAGCAGCGCCATCTCCCACTTCAGATAGGCCAGCGGCCACACATCCCCCTGCCCCAGCAGGTCCAACAACGCCTCGGTCTGCCCATAGAGACGCCGGTGCGCCTCCCGCTCCGGCAGACAAAAGATCAACAAGGACGTCACCGCGTTCAGCCCCGCCAGCGCCACCCGGTCCCCCAGCGAGGCCGCCGCGCGCGACCGCACAGGCTCCACCGTGAACGCGCCCAGGTGATCCTCCAGCCGCGCCTTCCACGTCACGTCCACCTGCCCTCCGGGCTGCAACACCGGCGCCATCTTGCGCGACGCCCCGCCGCGCACCACGCCCGCATGCCGCCCCTTCAGGGGCGTGAACACCTCAAGGATCGCCGCCGCCTCGCCATGCGGGCGGCTGGCCAGTACAATACCTTGGTCGCGCCATTCCATGACACTGCTCCGCCTCTCCGAACAGACATAGGACATCAAATACTGAACCCTGCCAAGGCCCGCCCCGACACACGGTCTGGAAATCCGGACATGACCGGGGGCGCGGGATATGCTTATCTGCCCCCCGTATAGATTTTTCGCATAGGGGGACCCGATGACAATTTCCACCGCCCGCGCTCTGGCGCTGACCACCACGCTTCTGGCCGCCCCGGCGGCACTCGCGAATGACAATGTCATGGTGGTCTTCGACGGCTCCAACTCCATGTGGGGCCAGATCGACGGCACCGCCAAGATCGAGATCGCGCGCGACGTCATCGGCAACCTCCTCGGTGACTGGGCCGACGACCGCAGCGTCGGCCTCATGGCCTATGGCCACCGCAGCCGTGGCGATTGCTCGGATATCGAGGTCATCGTCGAGCCCGGCGCGGCGAAACGCTCAGAAATCCTGGACCGCATCAAGTCGATCACCCCCACCGGCAAGACCCCCCTGACGGACGCCGTGGAACAGGCCGCTACACAGCTTTCCTACACCGACCGCCCCGCCACCGTGGTCCTCATCTCCGACGGCCTGGAAAGCTGCGAGCGTGACCCGTGCGAGCTGGCCCGCGCGCTGGAAAAAGGCGGCGTCGGCTTCACCGCCCACGTGGTGGGCTTCGGCCTTGGCGCCGACGAGGACACCGCCTCGCTCGCCTGCATCGCCGAGGAAACCGGCGGGCAATATATCCAGGCTTCCAACGCCGACGAACTGGGCGCGGCCCTCTCCGCCGTCGCCACCGCCGTCGCCACGCCGGACCCCGAGCCCGAACCGCAGGCCCCGGCCGTCACCGTCGATGCGCCGGACACCGCCGTCGCCGGCAGCCCCACCACCATCACCTGGGACCCGACCCAATCCGAGGCCGACTACATCGCCGTCACCCCCGCAGGCGCGCCCGAAACCGAACTCGGCCAATACACCCGCATCGGCAAGGACACCGACGTCACCCTCGCCATGCCCGGCGAGCCCGGCGCCTACGAGGCCCGCTATTACAGCACCGAGACCAAGACCGTCCTCGGCACCGACCCGATCGAGATCACGCCAGCCCAAGTCACCCTGCAAGCCGCCGACACCGTCCAGACCGGCGCGCCCGTGACCGTCAGCTGGTCGCCCACAATCAACCCGCGCGACTACATCGCCATCGTCCCCGCGGGTGCCGATGCCGGCACGCTCGCCAATTACCGCGCGATCAACAAGCATGAGTCCTTCGACCTCACCGCCCCCGCCGACCCCGGCATGTACGAGATCCGCTACATCCTCAACGTCGACAGCCGCACCGTCGCCAGCCGACCCATCGAGGTGGCCGACCCGCAGGTCACGCTCCAGACCCCCGAAACCGCCCTCACCGGCGCCGAGATCCCGGTCAGCTGGTCCGGCACGGTCAACGCCAAGGACTACATCACCATCGTCCCCATGGGCGCCGAGGAAGGCACCTACACCAACTACTTCCCCGTCCGCGACGACAGCTCCGGCCGCCTTCTGGCCACCGCCGATCCGGGGATGTTCGAGATCCGCTACATCCAGCGCGAAGGCAACAAGACGCTGGCCCGCGCCACCATCGAGCTTCTGACGCCCGAGGTCACGATCAGCGGCCCGGCCACTGCCGTCACCGGCGCGCAGGTCCCGGTCAGCTGGACCGGCACAGTCAATGCCAAGGATTACATCACCATCGTGCCCGCCGGGGCGGACCCCGACACCTATGGCAGCTACCAGCCGGCGCGCGACGACGACACCGTGACGCTCACCATGCCCTCCGACCCCGGCATGTACGAGCTGCGCTACGTCCTGCGCGAAGGCCCGCGCGTGCTGGCCACCGCCCCCATCGAGGTGGCCAACCCCGAGGTCACCGTCTCCGGCCCCGACACCGTCGCCACCGGCGCGCAGTTCACCGTCTCCTGGACCGGCACGGTCAATCCCAAGGATTACGTCACCATCGTCCCCGTGGGGGCCGAACCAAACACCTACGGCAGCTACCAGCCCGTGCGCGACGACACCGAGACGCGCCTCGTCGCCCCCTCCGATCCCGGCATGTACGAACTGCGTTACCTCCTGCGCGAAGGCCCCAAGGTCATGGCCACCGCGATGATCGAGGTCACTGAGCCTCAGGTCACCGTCTCCGGCCCCGAAACCGTCTCGACCGGCGCGCAGTTCGCCGTCTCGTGGACCGGAACCGTGAACGCCCAGGACTATGTCACCATCGTCCCGGTGGGGGCCGAGCCCGCGACCTTCGGCAGCTACCAGCAGGTCCGCGACAAGTCCGAGGTCAACCTGACCGCGCCTTCCGATCCCGGCATGTACGAATTGCGCTACCTCCTGCGCGAAGGCTCCAGGGTCATGGCCACCGCCATGATCGAGGTCACCGAACCGCAGGTCACGATCTCCGGCCCCGACAACGCCGCCACCGGCGCCTCGGTCACAGTGGAATGGACCGGCACCGTCAACCCGCAGGATTACGTGGTCGTCGTCCCCGCCGGCGCGCCCGAAGACGCGTTCGGCAATTACCAGGTCGTGCGCGACGCGTCCGAAGTGGCGCTCACCATGCCCGCCGATCCCGGCATGTACGAGTTGCGCTACCTGATGCGCGAAGGCCCCAAGGTGCTGGCCACCGCCATGATCGAACTTACCCCGCCCGAGGTCACGGTCACCGGCCCCGACCAGGTGCGCGCCGGCGACGATGTCACGGTCGAATGGACCGGCACGGTCGCCACCAACGACTACATCACCCTCGTCCCGATGGGCGCGGCGGATGACACGTTCGGCACCTACCTCTCGGTGCGCGAGGCCACCTCCGCCACCCTCGAAGCCCCCTCCGACCCCGGCCTTTACGAGTTGCGCTACCTCCTGCGCGAAGGCACCCGCGTGCTGGCCCGCCAGACGGTCGAGGTGCTGGCCGCAGATGCCGCCCTCAACACCGGCGCCGCCCTCACCGCCCCCGACAGCGCGGCGCCGGGCAGCACCATCGACGTCTCCTGGCAGGTGGACAGCACCAGCGCCGACCAGCGCATCACGCTGGCACGCGGCAACCAGGCGATCTTCACCTGGCTCCAGGCGGTCAAGATCACCGACGGCGCCACCGGCGTGCAAATCGACCTGCCGAATGAACCCGGCGTCTACGAGCTGCGTTTCCTAGACGTCTCGGGGCAAGAGGTGCTCGCCCGCAAGGTCATCACCGTGGAGTAGGACCCATGCACAAACCCCAAGGCTACCCGGACGTCTCCGCCTACCTGATTGTGCCGGACGCGGCGGCGGTGCTCGACTTCTGCGCCGCCGCCTTCAACGCCGACCGCCTGCGCGTGATCGAACGCGAGGGCGGCGGCGGCATCATGCACGCCGAATGCCGGATCGGCGACAGCGTGGTGATGATGGGCGAAATGCCGGACGGCCCGCCTGCCCATCTGCACCTCTACCTCGCCGACGCCGAAGCCGCCTTCGACCGCGCCGTGGCAGCGGGGGCCGAGGTGATCCAGCCGATGCAATCCAAGGGCGACGGCGACCTGCGCGGCGGCGTCCGCGATGCCAGCGGCACGACCTGGTGGATCGCCCGGCAGGAAGAGGCGTAGCACCCCCCCCGGCTGTCACATCGCCGTCCCCGTCCCGGACCTGATCCGGGACCTGCCGGCCACCCGGACCAACGCCCAGGGCATTAACCGCCCCTTTACTGCGCACGCCCCGTTAACCCGCCGGACCCTTTGAAACCGCACCGTCGCAATACCACCCGGATACCGACGCGATACCAACGTCTCGTTTTCACCGAATCCAAGTTAGTTAACCTGTGTCCGACCCCGCAGGGTGGGTGCCAACCCACCTGCCCTCAATCCCGCAAGCCAGGCTCGTCCAGCAGGTGCCGACCCTGCCGGTCCTCCACCTCGATCACCCACAGATCGGGATCGAAAGACCGCTGTTTCGCCACCGCCTGATCGACATCGCGCTCGTCTCCCTCAGCCAGCGTCACCCATGTCCGCGCACCGCTCATCAGGTCGAAAGACCGTTGGAAAACAGACGCTTGCCCGTCCAGCGTGTTCAGCTTCACCAGCACCGCGCCGCCGGTGTCATCGCCATGCGCCACCACGAAGGCCGGGATTTCCATCAGCCGCAGCCGCGCCAGGTAGGCCTGCACCCAGAACTCAGCCGTCAGCCGGCTCATCGCGCATCCCGCCCCGGACCCCGATTTGGGGCCTGCCCCGGACCCCGATCCGGGGCCTCTGTGCCAAGGTCCGTCACCCGTTCCCGTCCTTGAAATCAAGGCCCATCTCGGAATACCGTTCGGCTTCCTCCAGCCAGTTGGGCCGCACCTTCACTTGCGTGAACAGGTGCACCCGCCGCCCCAGGAACTCTTCCAGCTCGGCACGCGCCGCCTGGCTAACCGCCTTGATTGTCTCGCCTTTCTTGCCCAGGACGATCCCCTTGTGACCGTCCCGCATGACATAGATCACCTGGTCGATCCGCGCCGATCCGTCCTCGCGCTCTTCCCAGTTCTCGGTCTCGACGGTCAACTGGTAAGGCAGTTCCTGGTGCAGCCGCAGGGTCAGCTTTTCGCGCGTCATCTCGGCCGCGATCATCCGCATCGGCAGGTCCGCGATCTGGTCCTCGGGGTACAGCCACGGCCCTTCCGGCACCTCGCCCGCAAGCCATGTGCGCAGGTCCTCGACACCATGCCCCTTTTCGGCGGAAATCATGAAAGTCTCAACAAATTCATAGCGTTCGTTCAGGTCCTTGGTCAGCCCCAGCAGCACCTCGGATGGCACCCGGTCGATCTTGTTGATCGCCAGCGCCACGCGCCGCCCCTTGGGCAAGGCGTCCAGCCCGTCCAGGATCTTCTCGACCCCTTCCGTGACACCCCGATGCGCCTCGATCAGCAGCACGATCACGTCCGCATCCGCCGCCCCGCTCCAGGCCGCGGCCACCATCGCCCGGTCCAGCCTGCGGCGCGGCGCGAACAGCCCCGGCGTGTCCACGAAGACCAGCTGCGCGTCACCCTCGATGGCCACGCCACGAATGCGCGCCCGCGTGGTCTGCACCTTGTGCGTCACGATGCTGACCTTCGCGCCCACCATGCGGTTGAGCAGCGTGGACTTGCCCGCATTGGGCTCCCCGATCAGGGCGATGAAACCGGCGCGTTGGGTCATGATGCAAAGCCTTTTGTCATAACGGCCTCCCCTACCCGATCCATCCGCGCTTGACCAGTTCAGAACACCGCATGGTCGCCCCGCTCCACCGTGACTTCTCCCGCCGCGAGCCTTGCATAGAACGCCTCCAGCCGGTCCTGCCCGAATTCCGGCGTGGCATCCGCATCATAGCTTTGCCGGGCCTCGTCCCAGACCAGCATCGACTCGGTCGCGTAGTACCGCCCGATCCGCGCCAGCTCCGCCTTGGCGCGGGCACGCCTGTTTAACCTCCCGGTAACACTCAATGTGGCAATGATGACGTCGAGCAAACCCACCGGCACCCGTTTCATCCGGAACGGAACGCCCAGCGAATCGGCCAGCAACCGGCCTTGCTCCTCCGGGGTCAGTGCCGGACCGGGCCCGCCCACCGGCAGGATGCGGTTGTCGCAGGCCGGGTTGGTCAGCGTGTTCGCGATGAACCGCGCCAGGTCGCCGTCGCTGATCGGCTTGCAGGCCGTCAGCCTGCCGTCGCCGAAGGCCAGGTAAGGCTTGCCCGCCCGCATCCTGTCCATCTGCCCGGACAACGATTTGAAGAACGCCGTCGGCCGCACGATCACGTGGCACAGGGTTGAGGCCTGCAACTCCGCCTCGAAGGCCAGCTTGGCCTTCTGGAACGCCAGCGCCGGTTTCTGCACGCAGATCGCCGACAGCAGGACGAACCGCCCGACGCCCTGCGCCTCTGCCGCCCGCAGGGCCGCCGCGTTCAGCCCATGGTCGACAGCCCAGGCATCCCCGGGCGCGCCGGTTCGCGAGGCCAGGCAACTGACCACGGCGTCGGCCCCGCGCATCGCCTTCTCCAGTTGGTCGGGCGCCGACAGGTCTCCGATGACACGCTGCACCTGCTCGGGCACTGCCGGGTCGGCGCGGCGCAACGGGCACACGACGTCATGGCCATCGGCCAGCAGCACTTCCAGAACCGCCCGCCCGATCGTGCCGCTTGCCCCCAAAAGGACAACACGCATCGTCGCGCCGGACGGCTGCAAAAGATAGGCTGAATCCTCGCGCATCAACGGCACCCGCTGGTGTTTTGGCAAGTCTACACACGGCACCATCCGAAACCAACGCACCGCCGCAAATCCTTTGAGAAAGGATTTGCCAAAAGCTTTCCCAAAGCTTTTGGCCGCGCCCTAAGCCGCCGCCCCGTCGGTGAACTGCAACCGCGCCAGCCGGGCATAAAGCCCGCCCTCGGCCACCAGGCTGTCATGGGTGCCTTCCGCCACGATACGGCCCTGCTCCATCACGATGATCCGGTCGGCCTTCTTCACCGTCGCCAGCCGGTGCGCCACGATCACCGTGGTGCGGTCCCGTGCCAGCCCGTCGACCGCCTGCTGCACGGCCCGCTCGCTCTCGGCATCCAGCGCCGAGGTCGCCTCGTCCAGAAGCAGCACGGGCGCGTCCCGCAGGATCGCGCGGGCGATGGCCACCCGCTGTTTCTGGCCGCCGGACAGCATCACGCCGCGCTCGCCCAGATAGGTGTCGTACCCGTCCGGCAACGCCATGATGAACTCATGCGCAGCCGCCGCCCGTGCCGCGGCCTCGACTTCGGAATCCGCCGCATCAATCCGGCCGAAGCGGATATTGTCCCGCGCCGACGCGGCGAAGATGACCGGCTCCTGCGGCACCAGTGACAGCTCCGCCCGAAAGTCGGGCCGCGCCATCTGATCGAGGCGCACGCCGTCCAGCGTCACCTGTCCCGATTGCGGGTCATAAAACCGCTGGATCATCTGGATGATCGTGGTCTTGCCCGCGCCGGACGGCCCCACCAGCGCCACCGTCTCGCCCGGTTCGATCACCAGGTTCAATTCATGCAGCGCCGGCGCATCGGGGCGCGTCGGATAGGTGAAGCTGACATTCTCGAAGGCAATGCGGCCTTTGACGGGGCGCGGCAGGACCTCGGGGTGCGCCGGGTCCTGGACCTCGTCCTCGGCCTGAAGCAATTCGACCAGGCGTTCCGTCGCGCCAGCGGCGCGCTGAAGTTCTCCCCAGATCTCCGACAGGGCGGCCACCGACCCGGCCACCATGACCGAATAGATCACGAACTGCACCAGCGTGCCGCCGGTCATCTGGTCTGCCCGCACATCCCGGGCACCGATCCACAGCACGCAGACAATCCCGGTAAACACAAGGAAAATAACGATAACCGTCATCAGGGCGCGCACCCAGATGCGCCGCCGGGCCACGTCGAAACTGCGCTCCGTGACGTCCGAAAACGCGGCGCGACTGGCCGTTTCATGGGTAAAGGCCTGAACCGTCTGCACGTTCAACAACGCCTCGGACGCATTGCCGGAACTGGCCGCGATCCAGTCCTGGTTTTCGCGGCTCAGCTTGCGCAGTTTACGCCCCAGGGTCAGGATCGGCACGATGATCAGCGGCACCAGAAGCAGCACCATGCCGGTCAGCTTGGCCGAGGTGAACAGCATCAGGACCAGACCGCCGACAAAGATCAACAGGTTACGCAACGCGATGGAGATGGACGACCCGATGACCGACAGTATGAGCGTCGTATCGGTCGTCACGCGGCTCAGGATTTCACCCGTCATCGTGCGTTCATAGAAGGCCGGGCTCAGCCCGATCACCTTGTCGAACACCGCCTTGCGCATGTCTGCCACGACCCGTTCGCCCAGCCGCGTCACCAACGCGTATCTCAGACCCGTACCGATCGCCAAGAGCCCGGCGATACCGACAGCCGCGAGGAAATACTGGTCCAGGATCGCGCCGTCCTCGGCTCCGAAATTGTCGACCACGCGCCGGACCGCCAAGGGCAGCACCAGCGAAACACAGGCCGTCATCACCAGCGCAAGTATCGCAAGCGTCAAAAGCCGCCGATACGGACGCAGGAACGGCCAGAGCTCCGACAAGGCGCCCATACGCTTCGACTTCGCCCGCTCAATCATGTCTGCGCCGTTTTCGGCCTTGCGTACCATGTATCCCCAAACGTGATTTTTCCCGGACCTCCTCATGGCCGCGCGGGACGCCGGGGTCAAGGGCGTTACGGTCTTTCACCGTCCGTGGAACTGGAAGGAAGAGGCTGGAGCGGGCGACGGGAATCGAACCCGTATCATCAGCTTGGAAGGCTGAGGTCTTACCATTACACAACGCCCGCTCAACAGTTCAGACGGATATTTCATGCAAACGGAAGGGTCAAGTGCCAGGTAGACATCGGCCCGTAGCCGCTTTTGTTGTCCTTCAACCGGAAGAACCCCGATCGATCGTGCCGATCTAATTCAGCACAGAGGCATACCTGATACCCGTCGTGTTGAGAAAGACCGAGTAAACGCCGGTTGTGGCAGTAATGAACAGACGATTGTAGCGCGCCCCGCCAAAGCAGAGATTCGCGACAACTTCAGGCACTTGGATTTTTCCGATGAGTTCCCCGCTGGGCGCCAGGCAATGAACCCCGTCCCAGGCACTGACCCATAGGTGACCTTCCACGTCCACCCGAAACCCGTCGGGAATACCGGGAGAGATTTCCGCCAGAACACGCGAGGCACCCAGCTTGTCACCTTCCACATCAAAGGCGCGCAGATGATGTGGCGCGCTGCGGTCGGTCAGCCAACCACTGTCAGCGATGTAAAGCGTGCTCTCATCGGGTGAAAAGGCCAGGCCGTTCGGCATGTCCATATCATCGACGACGACCGCAAGCTCTCCATTCGCCGGGTCGAGCCGGAAAACATGACACCCTGTTTGCTCCTGCGCCGCCTTGCGGCCGACATAGTCGGATATGATCCCGTAGTTGGGATCGGTAAACCAGATGGAGCCATCGGATTTCACCACCACGTCGTTCGGCGAATTCAATCGTCCGTCTGCGTGCCGGTCCGCCAAAACGGTTACCGTCCCATCCGTTTCCGTACGCAAGACCCGGCGTCCACCCTGTTCACAGGTCACCAACCGTCCCTGCCGGTCTCGGGTAGAGCCGTTCGGGTTCTCCATCCCCGCCCGAAACAGCGAGACGACGCCAGTCTCTTCTTCCCATTTCAGCATCCGGTCGTTGGGAATGTCGCTCCAGATCAGGCAGCGCAGATCGCCGAACCAGACCGGGCCTTCGGCCCAGCGGTTCTCTCCATGCAGCTTCTCGAGAAAGGCAACGGGGTCGATCAGCCGCGCAAAGCGCGGATCCAGGATTTCGAAGCAATCCATCTCCACCTCCCTACGCCGGCAGCCGGATGGCGACTGTCTTGGATTCCGAGTAAAGTTCCAAAGCCTGAGCACCGAGATCGCGCCCCCATCCCGACTGCTTGAAACCGCCGAACGGCATGGTGGCGTCGTTGAAGTTGTGGGTATTGACCCAGATCGTTCCGGCCTTGATTCTCGCGGCCAATCGGTGTGCACGTCCAAGATCGTTGGTCCAGATTGCGGCAGCCAGCCCGTATTGGGTGTCATTCGCCGCCTTGGCCAACGTGTCGATATCATCATCGTCGAACGGCACCGCGCAAACCACCGGGCCAAAAAGCTCCTCACGCATAACCGACATGTCCGGTGTCACATCGGTAATAACAGTCGGTTCTATGAAATAACCCTCGCGATCGGCCGCACGCCCGCCGCAGATCATCTCGGCGCCGTCGGTGCGCCCCTCGTCAAGCAACCGTAAAATGCGCGCCTGCTGCTGGTCCGAAACGACCGGCCCGAGTTGCGTCTCGGTGTCGATTCCGGCTCCAATGCGCATGGCGCCGCCCGCCTTGGCAACGCCCTCGACCACCCGGTCGAAGACGTCTCGATGCGCAAATAGCCGGGTTCCTGCACCACAGCTCTGCCCCGCATTGAAGAAAGATCCGAAGGCGGCGCCATCGATGGCCGTTTCGAGATCGGCATCCTTTAGGATGATGGTCGGGGCCTTCCCGCCCAGTTCAAGGCTCACCTTCTTAAGGTTCCCGAGCGCCGCCGTAGCAATCGCGCGCCCGGTCGCCGTCGATCCGGTGAAGGCCACCTTCTCGATCCCCGGATGTCCCGAGATCGCGGCTCCGGCTTCGGCGCCATACCCCGTAACTAAGTTGAGCACACCTTCTGGCAGGCCGGCTTCGAGTGCCAGTTCCGCCACCCTGAGGGCCCCCATGGGCGTTGCCTCCGCGGGCTTAAGGACAATTGTGCAGCCGCAGGCCAGCGCCGGCGCCACTTTCCAGGCCAGCATCGCCAGGGGGAAATTCCACGGGATGATCTGTCCGACCACTCCAATCGGTTCGCGACGCGTATAGGTGTGCCACTCGCCGGGCGCGTTTACGGTCATTGTCTCGCCGTTCAGCTTCGTGGCCCAGCCAGCATAGTATCGAAAGACATCGGCTGTGAAAGGAACCTCGCCGTTCAGGCTGTCGCTGATCGGCTTGCCATTCTCGAGAGTATTGATCGTCGCCAGTTCTTCGGCATGGTCGAGAAGGCTCTCGGCCAGCCGCCAGATCAGGCGCGACCTGTCCGAAGGGGACATGCGCCCCCATGGCCCGTCGAGTGCCTTCCGGGCCGCGGCGACGGCGAGATCGACATCCGCTTCGCCCCCGGCAGGAACCCGTCCAAGGCACGATCCATTGGAGGGGTCGAGCACTTCAAGCGTTTGCCCGGAAACCGCCGAGCGACGGTCCGCACCGATCACGAGCCCATGCTCTCGGCGCAAGAATTCCCGGGCGGCATCCGGTTGTTCGGATGCCGCAGCAACGTTACTGGTCATTTGATCTTCCTCTCTTCGCGTCTTCCGTGCCCGCGCCTCAGCGCTGGACAAATGGCGCCGGTATCGAATTTTCCATGTCGATCCAGACGGACTTTTCCTGAAGGTATTCCCGGATGGCGGTCTGGCCGTTCTCCCGACCAATGCCCGATTGCTTCACCCCTCCGAAGGGCGAAAGCGGGCTGGTTGCGCGATACATGTTCACCCAGACCGTGCCAGCTTCCAGACGTTCGGGCAGGCGCAATGCCCGGCCGATATCCTGCGTCCAGACTCCCGCCGCGAGACCGTAAATGGTGTCATTGGCGATCGACACGGCCTCTTCCTCGTCCTCGAACGGGATGACGGACAGTACAGGACCGAACACTTCCTCTTGCGCGATCCTCATATCCTGGCGGACGTCGCCGAAGATGGTCGGCTCGACGAACCAGCCGTTCCCTTCGGGCGCCGTGCCCCCCAGCATGCAACGCGCCCCCTCGCCCTTGGCGATACTGATATAATTCAGCACCTTGGTGCGCTGCGGCTGGGTCGTGATCGGCCCGACCTGGGTCTCGGGGTCCAGCGGATCGCCCATTTGCGCCGAGCGCGCGAAATCCACAAGACGTTCGAGCACCTCGTCATAGACCGATCGCTGCACCAAGGCACGTGATCCGGCAATGCAGGTCTGCCCGGACGCCGCGAAAATCCCGGACACCAGTCCGGGAATGGCGGCTTCCATTTTGGCATCCTCGAAGACGATATTGGCGGACTTACCACCTAGTTCGAGCGTCACCTTCTTGAGGTTCTCCGCCGCTCCGCCATAGACCTTGCGACCGGAGGCATCGCCGCCGGTGAAGGCAACCTTGGCGACCTTCGGATGTGTCACCAGAGCTTCGCCCATTTCCTGCCCCAGGCCAGTGACGATGTTGACGACACCGGGCGGGAAGCCCGCCCTTTCGAACAACCGGCCAAACGCCAGGGCAGAGACAGAGGAAAACTCTGACGGCTTCCAGACGACCGTGCATCCTGCGGCCAGCGCCGGTGCCAACTTCCAGGACGCCAGCATCAGGGGCGAGTTCCATGGCGTGATCGCCGCGACGACACCCACGGGTTCCTCGCGGGTGTAGTTCATCACTCCCGGCTTATCGATCGGGATGACCCGACCCTCGATCTTGTCTGCAAGACCACCGAAGTAGCGATACCATTGCGGCATGTAGTTGAGCTGCATGCGCATCTCGGCAATCAGCTTGCCATTGTCCCGCGTCTCCAGTTCGGCGAGATGTTCGGCCTCTTCCGCCAAGAGATCCGCAAAGCGGTTCAGCAAAAGCCCGCGTTTCGACGCGGTCATCGACTTCCACTCTCCACGGAACGCCGCGTCTGCTGCCTCCACCGCGTTCTCGACATCTTCTGCGCCGGCGCGCGGAAGCCGCGCCCAGACCTCGCCTGTGAACGGATCGTGGCTGTCGAAATATTCCCCGGAATGGGCGCCGGTCCAGCGCCCACCGATTAGCATTTCATGTGTCTCTACGGAAACCTGATTGCGTGGCATTATTCGTCCAGCTCTGCCAGTGCTTCCTTGGCGGTCCGGAAGCTGTCGACGCCTGCCGGCACACCGGCATAGATAACGACCTGAAGCAGGACCTCGCGGATTTCTTCCTTGGTCACGCCGTTGCGGATCGCGCCTTTCACATGCATCGTCAGTTCGTGCTTGCGGTTCAGGGAGGCGAGCATCGCGATGTTCAACATCGAGCGGGTCTTCTTGTCGAGCGTATCGCGGCCCCAGACGGCGCCCCAGCAATACTCCGTCACCAGTTCCTGAAGCGGCATGTTGAAGTCATCTGCCGCTCCGATCGATTTCTCTACAAATTCGGCGCCAAGCACCGATTTGCGAATTTCCAGGCCCTTGTCGAATGTTGCCTTGTCCATGGTTTTTTCCTTTCAATATTGGGATTTGAGATAGTATTCGGGCTGCCTTAGTCGGCGAGTTCCGGTGTCGGCTTGTAGATCGGCCCGCGCGCGATGACCCGCGCCAGCGAACCGTCCGTCAGATAGTCCTGCGTTGCCTTGGAATCGTAGGGCACGCTTTCCTGCCCCGGGTATCCGATCAGCTCACGAACCTTCGGGTTCATGTAATAGGTGCACAGCGCGACGGAGCTGAGCGCCTCGAAGGCTTGAGGGTCCTCCTGCACGATCCTGTCGAGATGCGCGGACGCGCCCTCTTTCAGGTCCGTGGCCAGCGCCCGCGAAAAGCCTTCCTTGAGGTCCGTGCGGAAATCCAGCGCGGCCAGCGTTTCGTCGAAGGTGCAGACCTTCGAGAAGGCCGGCATGCCATCATGGGCCGGGATCAGGTCGTCGGCCAGTGCCATGAATGTGGTCGATTGTTCTTGGGTCATGTCAGGCCACCTTCTGGTTTCTGCGTTCCGCGATCAGCCGGCGCGTGTTGCGAAGCGCGACAGCCATGATGGTTGCGGTCGGGTTGGTCGCGCCCGACGTCGGGAAGGTCGACGCGTCCATGACGTAGAGGTTCGGCACGTCATGCGCCGCGCCCCACTGATCGACGACCGAGGTTTTCGGATCCGCGCCCATGACTGTTGTCCCAATCAGGTGCCATCCGCTTTCGCGAACCGGCGTGCTCACCAGCGTCTCGACCGCCCCGGCAGCTCTCACGCTTTCCAGGCACCGATCGATGTTGAACTGGAGCAGACGATTGGAATTCTCGTTGACCTGATAGCGGATCTGAGGCGCCGGCAAACCGTCGCTGTCCGTAAGATCAGAGGAGAGAACAACCTGATTGCTTTCTTCGGGAAGGTCTTCTCCGACGATCCCCCAGATCAGCGAATGCCCGAAACGTCGCGCCACGTTGTCGTGAAGGTTTCCACCCCAGAAATCGCGATAATCGCCCTCTTCCGAGACATACACCTTTGAGCCGATGGCCCCGGACACCCCCACAGGGCCGCCCGACGGCATGCAGTTCCACTTCGATCCCCGAACGAAGCCGCGGCTTTCATCGGTCTCGTAGAATTCGAGCGAATAAATCTGTTGGCCGAATGGCCCCCGCCAGCTGTCGAGCGGATCCGGGAAGGATGCCAGAACCGATGCGAAGGGGTGCATCATCAGACGCTTGCCCACCAAGCCGGATGAGTTAGCCAGCCCGTCCTCGCCGCCGGACATCAGCAGCAGGCGCGGTGTGCCCACCCCGTTGGCGCAGAGGATGACAACTTTCGCCTTTTGACGCCGCTGGCGTCCGTTCGCATCGAAGTAGACGACGCCGGTCGCCAGGCCTTCATCGTTGGTTTCGATCTCCGACACGCGCGCGTTGGTGATAAGCATGGCCCCCGCCTTGAGAGCCATCGGCCAATGGGAGCGGTCGGTCGTCGATTTCGCCCCCTCGGGACACCCCGTCAGGCAGGTGCCGCGACGCACACAGGGATTCAATTGCCCATGCTGCTCCGAGGGGATCGCGTTGGAGCCGGGCCACCAGTGCCACCCCATCTTTTCCTGGCCTTCGATCCCCTTGTAACCCACGCTGCCCATCGGCAACGCCGGAAATGGGTACGGCCCGCGCGGCGGATAGGCCGGATCGCCCGACAGGCCGGAAACGCCGACCTGACGCTCGATCTCAAGCTGGTAAGGCAGCAGTTCCTCATAGGACATCGGCCAGTCATCTGCGACACCGTCGAGGCTCCGCACGCGGAAATCCGAGGGCAGAAAATGCATCCACTGCGCCCCATATAGGTTGGCGCTGCCACCGACCCCCGCGTACATCAGCGGATTGATATCCGTGGTGGAGGTATCAACCGGATAGTCGCGCGGATTGTCCCTGACATTCGGGTTCGGGTGCCACAGCTTGGTCGAGACCAGCTCGTGTTCGGGGCGTGCGCCGGTGTAGTCTGCGTATTCCGGCCAGTCGCCCTGCTCCATGACGACCACTGACATTCCAGCCTTGGCCAGCTCCAGCGCTGCGACCGACCCGGACGGCCCGGCCCCGACGATCAGGACATCGACCTCCTCGTCGCGACGTGGCCTGCGGGGTTTCGTATTGAGTTGCGAAACTGACATGTGTTTCTCCTCCACTTGAGATTTCCGGCTCACATCAGCCGCGCGCGGTAGAACGCTGCCGCACCGATAATGATGATGCCCTTGATGACTTCCTGCAGCTCGATCGGGAAACCCAGCAGCAGGACGAGGTTGCTGATCACGACGAGCACCACGACGCCGGTCAGCGCGCCGACGACAGTGCCGCGCCCGCCCGAGAGAGCGACGCCACCCATCACCGCCGCGACGATCGAATCCAGTTCATAGCCCTGTCCCACCCAGTTCGACACGGTGCCGACATAGCCGAGCAAGAACAAACCACCGATGCCGGCGCATACCGAACAGATGACGTAGCACAGGATGGTGATCCGATCCGGCGACAGGCCATTGAGACGCGCAGCCTGCGGATTGGTCCCCACCATGTAAATCTGGCGGCCCAGACGGGACTTGTGCAGCAACACACCGGCGGCCAGGGCCAGAAGAAGCAGCGCAATGAGGTTGACGGGAATGCCCATCACCCGCCCCGATGCCAGCCAGCTCATACCCGGTGGCAGCGTCGAAATCGGTGCCCCGCCGGTGTAGGCAAAGCGCGCGCCTTGCAGGATGATCATGGTTGCCAAGGTCGCAAGGAACGGGCTCACGCCACGTCGCGCGACCAGCCAGCCATTGACCAGCCCCACCAGCGCAGACATGACCAGCGCCGCGGCGAATATGGCCGGGATCATGGAATCGTCGGTTGATTTGAACGCGGTGGCCATTACCGCCACCGTGGCCATGAGCGAGGCGACTGAAAGATCGAGCCCGCGCACCAGGATGACGAACACCTGGCCGATCACGACCATGCCGAGCGGTGCGGCGATGGTCAGGACATTGACTATGTTCTCGGGCGCCAGGAATGCCGGCGACGTCGCCGCGGCCACCACCAGAAGAAGACCGAGGAACATGTAGAGGCCCCACTTCTCCATTATGGCCGCAATGTTCAGACCCTCTCCGCCGGCCGTGCGTGCCGGGCTCTTGTCCGCTTCCATCATTGTGCCTTTCCTCTCGAGCGATGCAGACCAACGGCGATGATGATGATCCCGCCCTGGACCACCCATTGCCAGTAGCTCGACACGCCCGCGAAATTCAGAAGGTTGTTCAACATTGTCACAAGCAACACGCCGAGAAAGGTGCCGAGCACGCCGCCACGCCCACCTGCCAGGATGGTACCGCCGACGATGACCGGCGTGATCGACTGGAGCGTGAGGGCCGTGCCGATCCTCGGATCGCCGACCCCGGTCTTGGCCGTCAGGAACACTGCGGCGAGCGCCGAGCACAGACCCGCAAGCGCAAAGGCAAGCACCTTGACGCGGTTGACTGGTACGCCGTTCAGGCGGGCAGCCTCTTCATCCCCACCGACGAAGTAGATCATGCGCCCCGACCGGCTGCGTTGCAGCCAAAGCCCAGCCACGGCGAAGAAGAACACCAGGGCCAGTGCCGGGATCGGCACCCCCCAGAAACTGCCATAGGCCAGTTCCTCGAACACGATCGGAACAGATCCGCCGGGTATCTTTCGATACATCAAGGTCAGGCCGAATATCACCGACGACATGCCCAGCGTCACGATCAAGGGATGCACCCGGAGCGTGACCGACAGAAGTCCGTTGATTGCCCCGACCAGCGCCCCCAAGAGCAGCGCGGCCGGAACGGCCACCCACATCAGATGCGGTTGCCATTCAAGGAACGAGGCAAGGAAAACCGTGACCGCCCCGACCAGGGCGCCGATCGAAAGGTCGATCCCGCCAAGCAGGATGGCGAACGTCTGCCCGAGACTGACGAGGCCGAGCACGATCATCTGCTGAAACAGAGAGGAGAAATTACGAAATGTCAGAAACCGATCCGACACCTGGGCGCCCGCCACCAGAATGATGATGAGCAGCGCCAGGACAATAAGATAGCTCGGCAACAGGCGGTTGCCCCGAAAGATTGCGATCAGCGCACTCATGACAAGACCTCCCGGGTCGCCGTGGTTACCCCATGGCTGGCGACCGCATATTTCATGATCGAATCTTCGTTGATGTCGTCCCCGGTGACTTCCCCGGTGACCACGCCATTCGCCATCACGACCACGCGATCGGACAGCCCCACGACCTCGGGCAGTTCGCTGCTGATCATGAGGATGGCCAGTCCCTTGTCGGCAAGCTCGCGAATGATACGGTAGATTTCGACTTTGGCCCCGACGTCGACGCCGCGCGTCGGCTCATCGAGGATCAGCAGCCGGTCCGAAATTCTTGTCCAACGGGAGAACAGAACCTTCTGCTGGTTGCCGCCGGACAAGGCCCCGACCGGCGTCTTGACCGACGGTGTGGCGACCGAGAAGGCCGCGACCTGCTCCTTGGCGATATCGCGTTCCCGCGCGGCATCAATCATCGGTCCGGCGCTGACGTCCTTAAGGGCCGGAGCGACCACGTTCAGTGACACCGGCATCGACAGGAATAAGCCCTGCCCCTTACGGTTCTCGGTCAGATACCCGATGCCCCGGGCGATGGATTCGGCCGGACTGTGATTCCCCAGAGGTTGACCATCGAGCAGGATTTCCCCGCCGTCGACCGGCCCCACCCCGAACACGGCATCCGCCACTTCGGTACGACCGGAGCCGACCATCCCCGCCATGCCGACGATCTCGCCCGCGCGCAGTTCGATTGAGACATCACGCACACGCTGCCCGGAGGCAAGACCCCGGATGCGAAGCACCGGGTCTCCAACGGGCGGCCTGGCCGCCTTCGGCGGATAGATCCCGGTAATCTCCCGTCCGACCATCATGCTGATCATCTGGTCGCGAGAAAGCTCTGCCACGGGCCGGGTGCCAACCACCTGGCCGTCCTTCAACACGGTGACCCGATCGGCAATCTCGAAAATCTCTTCAAGCCGGTGCGAGATGTAAACGATCCCGATACCCTGCGCGCGCAGGTGGCGCATCCGGTCGAACAGAAGATCCACTTCACGGCCCGAGATGACTGCCGTCGGCTCATCAAGGATAAGCAAACGCAGATCCCCCACCAGAGCCTTGGCGATCTCCACCATCTGCTGGTCGGCCAGCGGCAGGTCATCAACCCGCGCTGCAGGATCGATGTCGACACCGAGCATGTCGAGCACTTCACGCGCCCTGCGCATCCGGGTCCTTTGAGAGATCAATCCCAGTGCTCCGCGCGGCTGGTGGTCGATCAGGATGTTTTCGGCAACCGTCAGTTCAGGAAACAGCGCCAGTTCCTGGTGGATGATATGTATACCGGCATCGCGGGCCTGTCGCGGCGAGCGCCATGTCACCGTCTCGCCCAGATAAGTGATGCTTCCACCATTGGGTCGGGTGCTGCCACCTATGACTTTTGTAAGCGTGGACTTGCCCGCACCGTTCTCCCCCAACAAGGCATGAACTTCACCCGGCAAAACCTGAAAATCGACTTGGTCCAGCGGCTTTACACCCGGATAGACCTTCTCGATTTTCTGCAACTCGAGAACCGGTAATGACATTGGCTCCTCCACTTCCTCTACCGAACAACCCGACGCCCCTGCCCCACATCCTCCATGCGGGGCAGGAAACGATTTTACCTTACTTGGGGTATTCGGGGGCGAACGTGGCCGGGTTGTAGCCATCCGGAAGACCGTGGCTTGGCGACAGATCACCGGGATCATCCATGCTGACGTGATCCAACAGATAGCGATCCGCCCGCACCGACGGAGTCTCGGCATCCGGCGATGTCACGACCTGCATGTTGACTTCCACACGGGCCGGAACCGGAACACCATTGAGAACGTCAAGCGCAGTTTCCACGCCGGTAATGCCCATCGAGGTCGGGTAGTCGATCCCCATCATCGGCACGTCATAGGTATGCGCGAGCTGGTACATCCGCGCCACGTCGCCGCCTGTCATCGGAGGGATCTCACCCTTGCCGTAACCGGCGTCCAGATAGGCTTCGATCGCGCCGTAGCCCTGAAGAGCACTGTCCGCCAACACGCCGTCGATCTCGTCGCCATATTTCTGGAGCAGGGCCGCCATGGTCGATTTGCCCGTGGCCGGGTTCCAGTCAGTGTACTGCATCTCCAGCACGTTGATGCCGGGGAATTTCGCCAGGACTTCCTTGTTCGCCTTGATACGATCTTCCGCCACGGACGAGCCGGCGATGCCGGGCAGCATGACAATATCGCCCTCGCCGTTGAGATATTCGGCCATCCATTGCGCTTCCATGCGGCCTACCACCGTGTCCGAAGCGGTCACGAAAGTGATGTAGTTGTCACGGGTCGACACCTTACGGTCCACCATGACAACCGGGATGCCCTGCCGCGTGGCGCGGCCGACAACACTGTCGAGAGCTTCTTCCGTCGCTGACGCGATTAGCAGCAGGTCAACACCCTGACTGATCAAGTCCTGAATGTCGGCGATCTGCTTGGACGGATCGTCATTCGCATCCGTAACCAGGAAGCGTTCGATCTGATCCGAGTTCTCGCCGGCAGCCCAGAGGACACCATGCTGGAACGCGACACGCCACGCGTTGGAGATCGACGCGTTCGAGAAGCCGATCACGTAGGGACCTTCCTTCTTGTACTGCGACGTGTCGATCATCTCGTTGAAGTTGGGGTTCCAGAGCCAGGTGCGCGGCACCCCCTCATACCCGGTTTTCGCCGCTTGCGCGGTGTCGTCCGCAGCGCTGACCGGCGCTGCAAAAGTCGCGCCGATCGCAGCGACAAATCCCATGGCCAATACCTTCGCGGCCATGCCCTTTCCCTTATCAGAATGCATGTTCTTTCCTCCCTTTGCCATCTCCGACGAACCAGCCATCGATGGTTGCGCGCCTCCTCCAAGAGAACAAAAAGTCGTTACCCTTCAATGCATTAACTGCGCAACACCGGCCAATCCACGTGTTAACAGTAGCAGCGGGACAGGCACTCCGGTCAATCCGCATTGAGGTAATATCGGATATTACCACTGCGGCACTTCCAGCCGGGAACGCCACAGGGTTAGCCTGTACGTGGAGGAAGTCGTCGCCGGTTTTTCAGCCTGGTCACGGGCACAAGCGCGACGCACTTGAGTTAAGACAAAAGCGGGAGGAAGCGCCGTGAAACTACTGGTCGTGCTGCGCATGATGCCGGACCCAGCATGTGAGCTGGAACTGTTGGAAGACAGCTCTGGCGTTGACTACGAGTGGCTTGATTTCAAACTGAACGACTTCGATGACCAAGCCCTGGAAGAAGCGATTCTGCTCAAAGAAGCCTGTGGCGGCGAAGTGATTGCGCTGGCGTGCGGCGAAGGCGCCGGGCGGGTTCTGCAAATGGCCTTGGCCCGTGGCGCGGATCGTGCCATCGAATATGAAACCGAACCGGATGAAATGATTTCGTCACGCGTGATTGCTCATGATGTGGCGGCGATTGCGAAGAACGAAGGTGTCGATCTCGTTCTGACGGGCGTACAGGCGGCGGAAGACCTGCATGGTCAGCTTGCGCCTTATCTCTCTGCCATCCTGAGCTGGCCAGGCCTGTCCGGCACGAGCCATGTGGCGCTGACCGACACGGGTCTTGCCGTATCGCAGGAACGCGGCGGTGGTGTCACTGCGCACTACGCAGTGAATTTGCCCGCTGTGCTGGGCGTACAGACAGCATCCAAGGCGCCGCGCTACGTTTCCGGCAGCAAGCTTCGCGAAGCTTCGAAGCTGCCAATTGCCACCGCGGCAGCAGAGGCCGAGCGGCTCGAACCTTCCGGAGACCTTGTAAAACTCGCGCGTCCGGAGCGGGACGAGGCCGCGACGTTCCTGGGAGGAACAGCCGAAGACGCAGCCGCGAAATTCCTTGACCTCATCAGAAGCGGAGCAGTGGCATGAAAGTTCTCGTCATCAGCGACCCCAGTGACACCGGCTTCGAGCCTGTTTCCCTGGAACTGATCACCGCCGCCCGCAACGTATGCGGTGAGGACGGAGAGGTGACCGTGGCCGCATTGGGCCACCCGGACGCAGCGAAGGACCAGTTTGGCGCTGCGGACAAGGTTGTCAGCCTGCTTTCGGAAACAGTGGGACTGCCCACGGCCGAGGCCGCCCAGGCGGCGTTGGCCAGCCTGGTGGTAGAGGATCGGCCCGACGTTGTGCTGGTGGCCTATTCCGCGCTCGGTCTCGACATCGGCCCGTGGCTCGCCGCCCGCTGCGACTTGGATATGCTCGCCTACGTGACAGGTCTGGAGCGTGACGGCGCCGATTTGCTCGTCCGCTCCCAGATCTATGGCGGCAAACTTGATGCCACGTCGAGAATCGGAGCCGGCTGCGTGCTGTCCCTCACGCCGGGCGCATTCGAAGCCGCCCCGTCGCAACCGGCGTCCGATGTCCTGACGCGGGGCACAGACGCAGAGGCTGGCAACAGCTCCCGCCTGACCGGCGTAGACCGCCCCGAATTGACGGGTGTCGACCTGACACAGGCGGACCGGATCCTGTGCGTCGGACGAGGAATCGGCGACGAAACCGGAATCGAACAGGCCCGTGGCCTTGCAACTGCCCTATCGGCCGAACTCGCCGGCAGTCGCCCCGTGGTCGATGGCGGTCTGCTGGAGAAACTGCGCCAAGTGGGCAAGTCGGGCCAGAAGGTCAAGCCGGGCCTGTATATTGCGCTCGGGGTCTCCGGCGCACCGGAGCATCTCGAAGGCATGTCCTCCGCAGAGGCGATCGTGGCCATCAACAGTGATCCCGACGCGCCGATCTTCAACGTCGCGCACTATGTCGCCACATGCGACATGTTCGACTTCATGGATGCGCTGGAGGAACTCCTCGAAGAAAATCCGGTCGCGGCGGCAGGCAACGCCGCATGACGGAACAGGTGATACTCTGGGGGATAACCCTGCTGGCCATCGCCGTGACCTGGTGGCGTTCTCGCCACCTGATCACGCCCCTGCTCGCCAAGGCGCCCGCTGCCGGGCGTCGCGGTGATCCGGGTGTTCGGCTGGCCGGTGTTCTGGCTGCCGTGGGCTTGCATCGCAAGCTCTTGCGAAAGCCACTCTCGGGCGTGCTTCACGCAATGATCTTCGCGTCATTCCTGGTGCTGTCGACCGCCATCATCCAGGCCTTCGGGTCCGGTCTCTTCCCCGGGTTCAGCCTGGACCCTGTGGGCGGAAACACCTGGATTGCTCTGCTGCAAGACATATTCGCCCTCGTGATGATTGTCGGCGTTGCGCTGGCGGCCTGGCATCGGCACGTCATGCGTCCCGCACGGTTCCGGGGCTCCAACTCGCGCGATGCGACGACCATCTATTTTCTCATACTGGCCATCGTCGGTTCGATGCTGCTGGAATCCGCCTTTGCCGTGCTCGAGGGGGCAGACCCGCGCTGGCGCCCCGTCTCGGCAGCCATCGCCCAAGGTCTGGCTGCGTTCGAGGGCAACGCGAGCCTGGGTGAGCATTTCTTCTACTGGGTGCACATCTGCGCGATCCTGGGGTTCCTCATCTATATTCCCGGCTCGAAACACCGGCACATGTTCCTTGCCGCGCCGAATATCTGGTTCCGGAATCTCGGCTCTCGCGGGCGCTCGCCCGACCAGCCGGAAGACAAGGATGTGCCCGGCGTTCAGGAGTTCACGGGGTTCGACTGGAAACAGAAGTTCGACCTTCTGGCCTGTACCGAATGCGGGCGCTGCCAGGAGGCCTGCCCGGCCCATGCGGCGGGGCTGCCGCTTAGCCCCAAGTTGTTGATCACCGATCTGCGCGACGCGATGAGCGACCCGGACCGTGTCCACGAACCCATCGTCGGCGGCGCCATCGCACCGGAAACCCTGTGGTCCTGCACCACTTGCAGCGCCTGCCAGGAGGTTTGCCCGGTCGAGATCGAGCACCTGCCCAAGATCATCAATCTGCGCCGCACCCTTGTTGAGGACGGCACCGTCAATGCCGGGATGCAGGATGCCTTCATGAATCTCACGAACACGGGCAATTCGATGGGCCGCCCGGCGCGTCAGCGTGCACGTTGGACAAAAGCCCTCTCCTTCAAGCCCAAGGATGCCCGGAAAGAACCCGTTGATGTCCTGTGGTTCGTCGGCGACTACGCCTCATTCGACCCGCGCGCACAGGAAACGACGCGCCGCGTGGCCGAACTTCTCAATGCCGCCGGGGTTGATTTCGGCATCCTCTACGACGCCGAGCGCAACAGCGGCAACGACGTGCGCCGCTCGGGCGAAGAAGGCCTGTTCGAAATGCTGGCCCAAGCCAATATCGAGGCGATTGACGCCGCAAGCTTCAACCGGATCATCACGACGGACCCTCACAGCCTCAATGCGCTTCGCAACGAGTACGGCGTGTTCGATGCCCGCTATGACGTGCAGCACTACACGACTTTCCTGATCGAACTGCTGGATGCCGGCCGGCTGAATGCGGCGCACAGGCTCGCCGGCGGAAAGGCGACCTATCATGACCCCTGCTACCTTGGCCGCTATAACGGCGAATTCGATGCGCCGCGCCGGCTGATCGCAGCGGCAGGGTTCGAGGTGCAGGATATGCCGCGCTGCCGCGAGAACAGCTTCTGCTGCGGTGCCGGCGGCGGCCGGATCTGGCAGGACGACGAGGGCGTGACCGAGCGCCCCAGCGAGAACCGCATTCGCGAGGCGATGGACCTGCCGGGCGTGACGACTTTCGTGACCTCCTGTCCAAAAGACAAGGTCATGTACACGGCAGCGGTCGATGCGCTTGGCGTCGGGGACCGAATCGAAGTCCGCGATGTGATCGAACTTTTCGAAGTGGCTGAAAGCGCAGCAGACGCAACAGCCCCGAAACACGCGCAGGCCGTCACGCCTGCACAGGATGGAACCACCCAGGCCGGACGCCTGGTACCGGAGGAGGAAAACACATGAGCAAACAGAAATTGGGTTTTGTCGGGGTCGGCAAAATGGGCGAACCGATGGCCGGCCGCCTGATCGACGCAGGCTACGACTTGGTGATCCACGACACCGATCTTGCCGCAACACAACGATTGACGGCCCTTGGCGCCGCCGCGGCTGATAGTCCGCGCTCCGTTGCCGACAGTGCAGAGATCGTTATCGTCAGCCTGCCCAGCCCACAAATTCTCGAGCAAGTGGCGCTGGGTGAAAACGGCGCGATCCACGGCAAGGCGATGCGCATACTGGTCGACATCAGCACAACCGGCCCGCGCGTTGCCAGCAACATCGCCGCAGCTCTCGAAAAAGAAGGCAAAGCCATGATTGACAGCCCGGTCAGTGGCGGTCTGAAAGGTGCGCGCAATGGCACGCTGGCCGTGATGAACTCCGGCCCGCGCAGCGCCTATGACGAGGTGACCCCGGTTCTCGAGATTTTCGGCAAACTCTTTTACATGGGCGAAAACCCTGGCTCGGCCCAGACCATGAAGCTGGCGAACAACCTGCTCGCGGCCTCGGCGCTTGCCGCGTCCTGCGAAGCCGTCGTCATGGGCGTCAAGGCCGGGCTGGACCCCAAGGTCATGCTGGATGTCATCAACGCCGGCAGCGGCCGCAACAGTGCAACCGAGGACAAGTTTCCCAAATCGGTATTGTCGCGGACATTTGATTTCGGTTTTGCCACCGGCCTATCCTTCAAGGATGTTCGGCTTTGCGTGGACGAGGCCGAGGCGATGGGCGTTCCGATGGTCGTGGGCAGCGCCGTGCGCCAGATGCTCAGCATGACCAACCAAGTGTATGGCGCGGACAGCGATTTCACATCAATGGTCAAGATCGTCGAAGGCTGGGCGCATGTCGAGGTCGGCTCGTCCGAACAGGGTGCGGCAGAGGCCTAGCATGTCGGACACCTACGAGATCCATGCCGTTCGTTACGGGCATGACGGCCGCAAGTCCTCCCAGAATTTTCTGGGCGGGGACAGTCACGACGTGGACATGCCGCTCGACTACTTCGTCTGGGCAATTCGATCCGAGACGCGAACCTTCGTGCTCGATACCGGGTTCTCGGCCGATATGGGCGTCAAGCGCGGCCGGACCCTGATCCGGCCGGTTGCCGAAGGGTTGGCCGCCATAGGGATCGATCACGCCAAGGTTCAGGATGTGATCATTTCCCACCTGCACTATGATCACGCAGGCAACAACGACCTGTTTCCGGAAGCCACCTTTCATCTTCAGGACACGGAGATGGAATACGCCACCGGCCGATGCATGTGCCACAAGGCCATCAACCACCCTTTCGAAGTCGAAGACGTTGTGACCATGGTCCGGCGCGTATACGAGGGGAAGGTCTGCTTTCACGATCGCGACGAGGAGCTGGCGCCCGGCCTGTCCGTTCACCATGTCGGCGGCCATTCTCGCGGGCTTCAGGTGGTCCGGGTCCACACGGCTCGGGGTCCAGTCGTCCTGGGCTCCGACGCGGCGCATTTCTATGCAAACATGGAACGCGCTCAACCCTTCCCCGTTTTCGACAACGCGGCAGAAGTCCTCGATGGTGTTCGCCGGATGAAACAGCTTGCCGGTCAGGATGCCGAAGACCGCATCATTCCCGGCCATGACCCGCTTGTTCTGGAACGATATCACCCGGTGTCGTCTGACCTGCATGACATTGTCCGTCTCGATCAGCCGCCGCGGCCCGACTGACCGATCCGATTGGCCGAACTGGCCATGCACCGGGCGGCCCATACAATGGGGGCGCCCGGGGTCGCTCTGGTCAAGGTCGCCAAGGATAACTTGAGATAATGTCTCGCACCTCCTGCCGGAAAGTGCGCATCATCGAGCGTATCAAGGGCGACATCGGCTTGCTCGTGCTGGTGGCCAAAAGCAGTTGCCGCGACAGCGAAGGGTCGAACCTCCAGGCACGGACGCGGCGCTGCTGCACCAGATTATGCACCGTGGCGTAGGGCAAAACGGTATATCCCGAGGACTCCTCCACCAGCATGAGGTTTGATGACATCGCTTCCAGCTCCATGTCCACTCGAAGTTCGCAGCCCGCCTTTGTCATCTCATCGTCAATAAGACGCCGTAGCCCGTGCGGGCGACTGGGCAGGATCATCGGCAGGCTCGACATCACTTCGAGACTCACGACCTGCGTATCAGGCGCATCCCGGGCAACCATGGGACCGATCAGGCAAAGCTCATCCTCGACCAGAGGCTCGGTCACGACCGAGGGCAGACGCGGTGGATTGTAGAGTACCGCCGCATCGATCCTCCCTACCGTCAACCACTCCAGAATATGCCCCGAAAACCCCTCGATCACCCTCAGTGTCACGTTCGGAAACTCGTTCTTGATCTTTTTCACCAACGGTACGGTCAGAACGGTTCCAACCGATGGCGGCACGCCGAGGACAAGTTTGCCTTTTGGACTCTTCTGCATTGCCGAAACGACATTGCGCGCCACCTCCTCGCGGTCGATGATTTCGTCGACAAATTCCTTCAGCATGACACCTGCCTCGGTCAGCACGACACCACGTCCGGTCCGGTGAAACAGTTCGACCCCCAACTCTTCCTCAAGCAGGCGGATATGACGCGTGACCATCGGCTGGCTCACGGACAAGCTCATCGCGGCCTGCGAAAAGCTGCCCGCACTCGCCACAGTTTGAAAGGCTTTCATTTGCCGAAATTCCATCGCGTTCCTCCCAAACCGCAATGCCCCTTGTTAGTGGATTTTCATTCCTTGTTCCAATGACTTCTGGCTCGTGCCCAAGTGATATTTCGGGCTGTTGGCCTTGATGACAGTTAAGAATTTCAGCTTGTGGCTCGGCTCTGATACTTTTCGGATCCGCCAGGATTGCCGCTTCGTTGAGCTGGCCGCGGGTATCCGGGATCAGCTCGGCGACGTTCTTCAATTGGAAGAAGAAGTATGCGGGTCTGATGCCGTCGGAGATGGAGCGGTTGCGAGAACTCGAGCAGGAGAACGCGCGGCTGAAGCAGATCGTTGCCTAACCCCAATAAGCCCTGAGTGCCGCGATATCCGTGGTATCTCCGAACCATTTCTTGTGATTTTCGATGAAATTGGCATTCATCTCTGGTGTCACGCTGGCGCAGGCATCCTCGACCATGATCGAATAGTATCCCCGGTAGAACGCATCGGACGCCGTTGCTTGAACGCAAACATTCGTGTTGCACCCAGCGAACAACAACGTGCGCACGCCCTGAGCGCGTAACATATGATCGAAGTGCGTCCCATAAAAACCAGAATAGTTTCGTTTCAGGATTTCTGGTTCGCTGTCCAATCTGGGCAGGATTTCCTCGTCCCACTCAGCGCCCCAGCTTCCTTCCCTGGCCAAGAGTTTATCATCCGTCCATTGGTCCTCCGGCAGATGCCCCAGGTACTTTTCCAGGTAATTTTTCGGGCTGTCCGCTATCGTGTGAACGACGCGTATCCAGAACACCCGGACACCCGATTTTCTTGCCAAAGAAACCAAACTGTTTGCAGCATTGATAACCGGGCGGATCGGCTCAACATCAAGTCCTTTTTCCCGCGCAAGCAACCCTTTAGCCGACACGAAATCATTCTGCAGATCAATGACCGCCACAGCAGAATGCTGCGGGTTCAGTTGTTTCTCAAGCCTGTTCAGGGCCGGGTTGTCACGGTCCATCATTTCAGTGCCTCGGGCAGCCAGAGCGACAATTGGGGCACAAAGGTCACGAGCAAGCTGAACAGGATCCCGATTGCAATGAAAGGCATTACACCAGGTGTCATCTTGTCAATGGACAGCTTCGATATGCCAGATGCAACAAACAGGTTGAACCCGAAAGGTGGTGTGTACATCCCGATGGCAGCGTTTACCACGATGATGACCCCCAGGTGCACGGGGTCCATGCCCAACGACATAGCGATGGGTATGAAGATCGGTGCAAAGATCAACGTCGTTGAGGTTGGATCGATGAACATGCCGGCGACAAGCAGGATCAGGTTCATCACCAAAAGGATTACGACAGGCGATTCACTGAGCGACAGCAGGCTAGCCGAGAAATCCTGTGGGATTTGCTGCACGGTCAATAGCCACGAAAAGCTGGATGCAACCGCAATCAGGATCATGATCTGCGCGGTGTTCGCCGCGGACTCGACGGCCGTTTCAAGCAGTTGCTTCAAGGTTATTTCACGATAGATGAAGCCCGTGACGGCAACCGCATAGACACAGGCAATTGCAGCGGCCTCGGTCGGAGTGAAGATACCGCCATAGATACCGCCCAAGATGAAGACCGGCGTACCCAAGGCCCAAAGTGCCGCGCGAAACGACATAAGGATTTCTCGCATCGAAGCTCTGGGCGCCGTTGGCAGAGAGCTGTGATTGGCATAGAACCAAGAATACAGCAAAAAAGACAGGCCCATAAGGATGCCTGGCACAATGCCGGCGATAAACAGATCGCCAACTGACGCCCCCGTGACCACACCATAGATGATCATTCCGATGCTGGGAGGAATGATAAGGGCTACCGAGGCGCTTGAGGTCACGATCCCGACTGAAAATTGTTCCGGGTAGCTGTTTTTTTTCAAGGCGGGAAGAATGATGCCACCAATGGCGACAACCGTCGCGGGGCTGGAACCGGACACCGCGCCGAACAGCATACAGGCCACGATTGTCGTCAGGGCCAGCCCGCCAGGCAAATGCCCTACCAAAGATTGGGCCAGGTTGATTAGTCGGGTCGACAACCCGCCAATTCTCATGACATTCGCCGCAAAAATGAACAATGGCACCGCCAGCAAGGCAAACTTGTCCATCCCGGAAAACATGCGTTGGATCAGCGCTTCAAGCGGCAAACCGACGTAAAAGAAGGTGAAAGCAAAAGTCGCCAGCATCATTGCGGCAAATATCGGCACATTTGCCATGATCAGCACGATCAGGATAAGCAGCAAAACCAAACTCATGAGGCATCGCCGGCGCGAGACTGCCGACCCGCGATCCGGACAATCAACGCGGTTGCAAAGCGAAGTCCGGCCAGAAAGAAACCCACCGGCATCGCCCCGTAAACAAATGTCATTGGAACGTTGAGCGTCGAACTCATTTGGCCCAGGTTCGTTACCTTCAACGTGATAGTCATGGAGTAGTAAAATCCAATGGCCGCTGCGGCCGTGCCGCAGGCCAGGACAAAAATCTGCTGAACGTCTTTTCCCCTTTCGGATAGGCGCGCGGAAATCGCATCGACAGAGATATGCCCGCCCTTGGAAAGGCAGACACTTGTCCCGATCATCGTAATCCAGACGACGCCGTAACGTGCCATCTCTTCCGCCCAACCCAGGTTGGAATTAAAGAGATAGCGAAGTACGACGTTGCCAAAAAGTATTACAGTGACACCAAGCAGCAAAATCCCGATGACGAGTTGCTCAAATCTGTCCAGGTAATGAAGTATCCGCTTCACGCGCTCACCCCCTTGATTTGTTTGTTATTGCTTCGCTGCGGAGTGCGTAACTATTGTGTTGCTGCGTAGATTTTCTTCAGCATCTCGCCGCCGCGCTCGTCCGAGAAGATCTTGTGAACCGGCAAAGTCGCCTCGCGGAACGCCGCCTTTTGCGCGTCAGTGATGGTGACGATCTCTGTGCCGGACTCTCTGATCCGCTCAAGGTCCGCGGCTTCCACTTCCTGAACACCGGCACGCTGACGGTCGATCATCTTCTTTCCTGCCTCCATCATGATGGACTGAAGGTCTGCCGGCAGGCTGTCGAACCAACTGCTCGAATAAATCAAAACCCCGGCCAGCATCGCATGCTCCGTCAGCATCAGATAGTCTTGCACTTCGTAGAATTTCATATCGTGGATCAGGTTGACCGGATTTTCCTGACCGTCGACCATGTTCATCTGAAGCGCATTATATACTTCGAGAAATGCCACTGGCACCGGGTCGGCACCCAAGGCACGGTATTGTTCCATGATGATCCCGCTTTCCATTGTCCGCATCTTGAAGCCTTCGAAATCATCGAGCGTGCGCAAGGGCTTATTTGCCGTCATGTTTTTGAAACCGTCGACATAGTAGCCAACGCCCCGAACACCCTGCGGTGTCAGAAATTCAAGCAGTTCCTTGCCAACCGGACCATCTAGAACGTCGATCATCTTTTCGCGGTTTGGGAACAGATACGGCAGGTCGAGGACCTGTAGCTCGGGGACAAAACCACTGATCCGCGCGGTGGGTACCCACGTGATCTGCATGCTGCCGATCTGGAGCGCTTCAAAGGCTTCCCGGGCACTGCCGCCCTGGCCCGAATGCAAGAGGGTGATTTCGATACGACCGTCGCTGGCCGCTTCAACTTCCTCTTTCATTTTTAGGGCAGCTTGGTGGTGAGGCGAATTGGGTTTGAAACCTGACGCAAAGATTGCCCTGTATTCTTGCGCCTGAGCAGACGTTGATACGGTGGCAATCACAGCTGCCGCGATGAACGACAGCAATAATTTTGTGAGCGACATTTTTTTCTCCCCTTTTGTTGGCCAACAGCGCGTTGGTTTGGCTATAGCAAGCTAGATTTCGGTGGAGCCTACGGACAAACAAGAAATCCTGCTACGACGGATAACATTTATTCATGCCCTTACAGGGCGACCGCGGCGGGCGGTCCAATCCCTCGCGGGTGGTACCGGCCCACGCTCGTGAGCGACCTTCATCGCTCGAATAAAGACCCATCAGGCCGATCGCCTCGAATGCGACCTGATTCACCGCCTCGGGAATGACCAGGTTGACCTTGCCCGGCATGATGGACGATCCGGCCTGCACGGGCGGCAGGCGGATCTCGCCGATCCCCGCAAGCGGGCCGTTGCTGAACAACCGAAGGTCGTCGCTGATTTTCGACAGCTTCACCGCAACCCGCTTCAGGATGCCCGAATAGGTGACAAAGACGCCTTGACCGTAAGCGGTCTCCAGCAGGTCTGCGTGGGCTGTCAGCGGTGAGCCGGAGATCGCGGAAAGCTAGGACACCGTCAGCGCCTGATAGCCCGGGGCACATTCACGCCGGTGCCGACAGTCGTGCCCCCAAGGTTCACCTCGCGATGGACCTCGGAAATCTGGATCAGTCGCCGGATGTCGTACCGGATCGCCGCCGAAAAGGCCGCGAACTCAAGCATGAGACATGAAGGGCAACGGTCTGTCGCAATACGGCTTATGCAATAACGGATGCCCCGTATCTGCCTACAAGCTGCCGGATGCCATGTGCTGGAGGTGCTCCAGCCCATCGGAAATGAAGGTCTTCATCGCTTCTACGGCGGCCGCATCGTCGGATGTCTCGTCGGGGTAGTTCGTCGTATCCGCCCGGAAGAAACTGGCACGCCAGGTAACCTGAGTCCCGTCCTCGGTGGCTGTTACGGAAATATCGTTCGTATAGTAGCTCACTGCTATCGCTTCAGGGTTTGGCTCGCTGAGACGCCAGCGGATGCTCATCGCGTCGTCATCGACCACGTCTATGCCGTCCAGCACGCTGCCACCCTCGGTAAAGGTGACACTGCGCTGCGGCTTGGTGCCGCTATCGTCCATCTCGACGCTCTCGACGTCAGGATGCCATTCGGCAAGCCGGGCGGGATCGCCGACCACGTCCCAGACCGCTTCGGGCGGCGCCGATATGGTGACGGTTTGCTCGTCGCGTTGCGGTGTGGGACCGTGGGCATAGAGCGGGCCTGCGGCCAGCATGGCGACGGCGAAGAAGGTTGCGCGGATCATGGGATGCTCCTTTTTCCGGACTGGGAGTGAGTTCGTTTTTGCGTGCGGGCGGATGATCGTTGCATCCAGCCTGAGAGAAGCGCGGCAAGCGACAGCGCGCCGAACAGCGGTCCGAGACCGCTTTGAACCTCTATCGAGCGTCCGGGCGCGACGGCCTTCAGCGCTTCGTCGAGAGCCGTGCCTCCCTGGTCTAAGCGCACGAAGGCCATTTCACGCGCGGCCGCAAGGCTCTCCAGATAGGACGCCCGCAAGGCGGAAAGGTGTTCGTTGCCATCAAGATCGCTTTCGCCATAGGGATTGTTGCGGGGATGGTAGCCGGGGCGGGTGGACGCATCCTTGGGCGGTGCACCCAGGCGGGCGGGTGCATGATTCACGTCCTGCGCCTCGTAAAAGCCGATCTCGCGTCCGACATTGTCGAATTTCGGGATCGGTGCCGGCGTCGCCCCGCCCACGCCAACGATCACGCCGCCAGGGCTGTCGCCGCGATAGGGATCCGGTCCGCTGTAGGGCAGTGGTGGCGCCTCGTGCCCGTCAGTCACGAAGATCAGCGGGACGTCCAGGGCGGCAGCCCGGTCAAGCGCGTGATTCAGTCCCTTGGCGACACGGCTGTCGCCCTCCCAGGCCATGCGCCAGTCGAGCATTTCCAGAGCCTCGGACAGGCTCGCGAAATCGGTGCAGACGTCAATGGGCGTGAAGAGCGTCAGGCTGCGGCGCTCGGTAAAAAGCGCGAGGCCGACCCGCGTGCCGCACGGTTGATCGGCGATCCAGTTGCGCAGGTCGATCCGCACGGCATCGAGGCGCGCCCGTCCGCCCATGTCGCGCACGTTCATCGAGCGCGTCACATCAACTACGACAAGGGCGTCCCGCAAGTTCTGCTCGACCGGCATTCCCGGATCAGCCGCGGCCAACGCTGCGAATGCGCATGCGGCCAGTGGCGGCGCGAGGCGGCGAAAACGGCTCATGGCGCCCCCCTGGGCAATCCGGGAAGGTCGGTCCAGATCTGGCGCGGCTGTTTTTCGTCCTCTTCACCCTTTTCGGCACCCGGACGCGGCATGTCGCGGACAAGCCGCGAGGCCAGGTCGAGATTGACCTTTGCATCATAATTGCCCGGTTCGGCGCGCAGCGCGTCGCGGTAGGCCGCCTTGGCAAGTGCCACGACGGGGGCGGCGTCGTCGATGCGTCGGGTCGCGATGTATTCGTAGGCCTCGCGCATTCGCGCATTTCCTATGGCGTAGTGGAAATCCGAGCGGAGCGCGTTGGGCGCATCCTCCAAAAAGGGCGCGAGTGCCTCGGCCTCGGCAATGCGGCCGCGCCAGGACAGGAAGAGCGCCATGGCAAGATGCGCACGCGGGTCGCCGGCGGCGCGTGGCTCTGCGGTCCGGCCGGCATGAAGGGCGCGGATCGTCCGGTTGTCGGCAAGATCGCTGGCAAGACCGAGGCCGAACTGGACCATCCCCGCCGCGGCAAGCAGCAAAAACAGGCACAGCAAATATGGGACCGCGCGTCTCATGAGCGGACCAAGATCGGTTTCGGCGCGTGCGGGGCGTAGGCGCGTTCAAGCCACCGAGCCAGGCAGAGCCCCCCGGCGGCAAGCGCGGCCACCACATAGGCCAGCCAGGCCAGATCGCGCCGGGGAATCGCGCGTGTCGTCAGGATCGGGCGGCTTTCCAGCTTGCCGATCTCTTCCACGGCGTCGCTCACGGCATCGGGGCTTTCTGCCTCGAAGGCGCGGTAGGGCTGGCCCAAGCGTTGAAGAAAGAGATGGAGGTGGCGTTCGGGCCGAAGTTGCGGGCTGTCTGGTTCGCCGGCAGGGACGGGTTCGAAAATGCTCTTGGCTCCTTCGCCCCGCAGATAGAGCCAGTATATGTTCACCTTCTGCCTTGCCGCCAGACGGGTCAGGATCTTCTGCACCTCGGGGGCGATAACCCCGGCGCCGTCCGACACCATCAGGACGGCGCGCGATCCGCTGGCGGTCGCTTCGTCCATCATGCCCATCGCCAGCGCCAGCCCCTTTCCCACGTCGGTTTGCGACAGGCCGCGTTCGTCCAGCGCCTGCACCGCGGCCCGGACGGCCGTCCGGCTCTGGGTCAGCGGAAGGGCTTCGAGAGGGGCGGTTGAAAAGGCCGCAATGCCGATGCGGTCGTCGGGCCGCCGGTCCACGAAATCGAGAAGGATCCGGCGCGCTGCCGCCGACTTGCTTTCCTCGTCGCCGCTGGGCGCACGCCCGGCGAATGTTTCGTCCATGCTCGACGATCTGTCGATCAGCAGCACCAGGTTGGTCCCGAAGCCCGCCTGTACCCGCGTACCGCCCCGCAGATAGGGTGCGGCCAGTCCGATGATCAGAGCGACAATCCCGATGATGCCAACCGAGACCAGGATATGGTCGATCCACGCCGCGCTACCGCCGTGCAGCCGCAAACCCGTGTTCGGCACGTTCGAACTTGCCAGCCAGCGCCGGACCAGGGGCAGCGCGGCCAAGGGGATGGCCGCGAGCAACCAGGGAGAGTCGAACGCGATCATCGACGCCCCCTTTCGATAGCCGAAAGTTTCCGGGCAAGGGCGATGATCGAATTCGGGTCGTCCTGCCGGGTGCCAGATCCGAAGAACGCATCGTCGGAGGCCTGGAAGAACTCTGCAAGTTGAACTCTTGCCGGTGCGAATTCAGGCCGCGCCGCAAGAAAACGGTCGAGATCCGGGCCGATCAGAACCTCTCCGAAGGCGCGATCCAGACCGCGGTGCAGAAGCTCGCGCAACCCGGCGGATGTGCCCTTGCGCTGCGCCGCGATTTGTCGCGCGGCGCGGGTCAGGGGCCTGGCTGGCCGGGCATGGAATGGCCACCAGGCCTGATTGCGGGCCAGTTCGACCAGCGCCACAAGAAAAAGACAGGCGGAGACTGCCAGTCCGGCGCGGTTGAACTGCGGGTCCACGAGGGGAAATCCCGGATCGGGCTGCAACTGGTCCGGTGTCGACGGGGCGAGTATGGGCCGGATCGGTGCGGTCACGAAACCGAACCCCGGGAGCGTCACCTCGGTGCCGTCGGACATGCGGATCGTCGCACCCGGCACCTCGCGCAGGCTGGGTTCCAGCGCGGAATAGAAGTTCTGCCATTCCAGAATGATCTCAGTTCCGTCACTCAGATCGCGTGTACGGACCGAGACCAGATCCAGCCAATACTCCGCGCTTCGGGGCCGGGGCAGCGAGGATCGCTCTATCGACAGATCCGCGGGATGCGACACGATAATTCGCTGCGTCATCCGATCGCCGAGCCACCAGCCATAGCCGCGCGGCGGATCGGCCCGCACGCTGACCTCGGCCATTGCCTGCAAGGGCAGGAACAGCAGCAGACCCAGAACGAGCCGTGTCACAGCGGTGCCTCGTCCAACGCTGCCGCCAGCGTCTCGACGTGCAACTGGTCGCGAATTTCGATGGCTCTATGGCCGTGGTCGGCGAAGACCCGTCGCAACTGCCTACGATGCGCCGATATTCGGGCGCGTTGCGCGCGCGACCAGCGGCGCGTGGTCAGGACGGTGCGGCGGCGTCCGGTTTCGGGATCCCGTGTCTCTGCGAGACCGAGGTGTTCGGGGGGCGCCTCAAGGCCAGTGTCGCGCAGCCAGATCGGCAGCAGCGGCCTTGGCTGGATCGCGGTGAGCAGGTGGTCGAGCTCGTCCGCAGTGAACTCGAAGTCGGAGATCATGACCACAAGCACCCGGTTTGCCGGCAGCATCGTGGCCGCCGCGTGCAGGGCCTCGACGCCTTCGCCGCGCGGGCGCAGTGTCGCGATCCGCTGCCGAAGCTCTTCATCCAGACCCCGCCTGCGCGTGTCCGGCTCGCTCTCCAGCAAGTCCGGCCCTGCGCAGATGCTGATGCCGAACCGATCTCGCCCGCGCCACGCAGCACGCGCGAATCCGGCGGCCAGCAGTCCGGCCAGCGACTGACGGTCGGCCTGCGAGCCGGTGGCCAGGGATGCCGAGGCATCGAGCAGGACATGTACCGACAGGTCGGTGCGCGTCTCGAAGCGGCGCACGAAAAGTGCCCCGGATGGATCAAGCATCGACCGGCGCACGTCCAACCGTCGCGGATCGGGGTGGGCCAGAAGCGGCGCCACGTCGGCGAAACTGTCGCCGGCACCGCGCATGCGTCCGCGATGTTCACCGGCGCGCAGGCCGGGAAGGGCGCGCGCCAGCCGCCAGGTCAGCATGTCAAAGAGGTGCAGCGCGGCGTCGGTCATGTCGCGGGTACGGGCACCGCCCCGAAGGCGGCGCGCATCAGTGCAGGCACCAGAGTTTCGCGCCGGGGTTCGGCCGCCGGGGTCAGGAACGTCCGATGCGCTATAACCGGCTGGAACACGCGGCGCACGTCCTGAGGCAACACGGCATCGCGGCCCTCGATCCAGGCTGCGACCCGGGCGGCACGCACCAGCGCCTGCATGCCGCGCGGGCTTATGCCACCGCGCACGAGACGCGCGGGGTCGATTCCCTCGATGTCCAGGCCAGCCGCCGCCGGGTCGCGAACGGCTTCGCAAAGGGCAAAGACGTAGCGTCTCAGGGCATCGCTGGCGTGCACCTCTTCCTGTAGCGTCCCGGCAAGCGCCGGAAGACCGGAATAGGGCAAGAGGCCCGTCTTTACTTCCGCGATCAGCGAGTCGGTGTCGTGATACCGCCGGTCGAACGCAAGATCCATGCGCGCGGTCGGATCCGCGGGCGCATCCACGGGGATCTCCATCATGAAACGATCGCGTGCGGCGGCTGGCAGTTCGAACGTCTCATCCCGCTCGATCCGGTTGCGATCGGCGAAGACCTGAAGATGCGGGAACGCATGCTCACGTCGAAAGGCCGTCACGGTCCGCTCCGCCATGAGGCGCAGCAACAGGGCGTGGACCTGGGGCCGGGCGCGGTTGATCTCGTTGAAAAAGAAGATCGACAGGTCGGTTCCCTGCGACAGGACGGGTCCGGGCTCGATGCACGGTCGGCCATCCTCGTCTATATGGGCGGAATAGAGCAGATCCGAAGGCAGCAGGTCGACTGTTCCCTCGATGCGTGCATAAGGCCCGCCGAGCGCCCGGGCAACGGCCCGAAGCAGCGTCGTCTTGCCGGTTCCCACATCCCCGGCAAGCAGGACGTGCCCGCGGCACAGTACCGAGACAAGGATCAGCCTGATCGCCTCGGCCTGACCGATGACGACCTCGTTCAGCGCTTTCTCGGCCCCGAGAACGTCGTCACGGCCGATTGTTTTCGTCCCGGTCAGAATTTGATCCACTCCACATGAACTCGTCAGACAATCGGCGCCGTGCGATCCGGTGGAGAGAGGCGGCTCCTGCCATGGGAGACACAGGCCGCGATCCGGAACGCACAGCGCCGAACCTCTTTCCTCACGGTGAGGGAGGAGAGGTGTTCTCGTCGTAGTCGGGGATTTGGCGCACGTCGTACACGAATTCGCCCGTCTGCTTCATGTGGTGAACACGCCAGGCATTGCGTTGATCCATGGCGGCAATCGATTCCTGCTGCTTGGACAGCTCCGCCGGGTCGTGCTGCGGGTCGTACTGCGTGCCCGCGATCTCTTCCGGGTAGCCCGGCTTGGGCTCCCAGCAATTTCCGGGCTCTTTGCAGTTGGTGCCGTCATACGCAAGTGCCGGACCGGCCAGCAATGCAAGCGAGAGCGTGATTGGTGTCAGAAGTTTCATGGTTGTCCTCCTCCATGGTGTGCCGGCAAGGCCGGCGGCAAGAGACGGACGTCACGCGCCCGTCTCGGCTGGGCGGATGATTCATCCACCCGATTTCCGAGCGTCAGGATCAAAAGGTGTGAACTCCTCACGCTGTTCCTCCGTCAGCCAGGTTGCCGTTTCAGGGTCGCCGGTGTAGAGATGCCGAACCCACGCCATCGCCAGCAACATTTCGTCCAGTGTCAGTGCGCCCCACATCGGGCCCATCTGACCCGACGCACCGCCGTAGAGCGTCGAGAACAAGCCGACGTCCTCTTCATTGCGCGGGTATGTCCAGTAATCGTCGTTCAGGCCCGGGCCGATCTTGCCTTCCGCATAGTGGCCGTGACATCCCGAACATGCCGTGGAGTAGATGCTTTCGCCCTGGTCCAGATACTCCGGGTTCTCGTTGTAGATGTTCACGCCGGTATCCATGAATGTCCGGACGGCTTCCGTATCGCTGCCCTCTTCCATTGCGAGGTCGAAATCGAGTGGCGAGCCGTCGACGGTGTTGTAGAAGCGCGGCGCGGCATAGGCGACCGTGGCTATACTGATTGCAAGTCCGGCGAGCGCGATCTGGCGTTTGTGCAAGGTCATCTCCTCAGTTCATCGGTAGGGTCGGGATGCCTTCTTCCTCGAGGACCGCGCGGATCCTGGCGCTTCCGCTTTCCAGCGCGGCGTCGATCTTTTCGAGAAGTTCGGGCGAGTCGTCGGCCACGCCGACGGATTGCGAGTATTGCAGCGGAATGACCAGCCCGTCCGACCGCTCGATCCTGTCGGTGATCAGCGTCATCTCCAGCGGTTCGCGGGAGTCCTTGACGAAACGGGCGGCCTCGGGCGCGAACAGTATGCCGAGATCGGCTTTGCCCGAGGAAACCTCGTCAACCACGCGTTCCGCGGGAACCTGGGTGTACTGGTTCCGGCGATCTTCGAAATCAACCAGTGATGCCTGGTAGATGAGGTTGTACTCGTAGCGACCGCTGTATTTCAGGATCGTCTCCGCGGGGCTGTGATATCGGTACGCGAAGGTGTCGTAGCCTTCCTGGTCTATGTCCTGCCAGGTGTGGCCTTCGAAGCCGCGATCCTGCCGCGCAACGAAGGCATAGGCCGAGCGATAGTAGGGCTCGCTGGTGAGCATGCGCTCATCGCCTTCGTCGACGCCGATGATGACCTCGCAAATGTCCTGTTCGATCCCGTCGCGATGCAGAAAGATCGCGTCCTTCTCGACCTGCACCATCTCGAGCGTCAGACCGGCCTCGTCGGCGATGATCTCTGCGATGCGGTTCTCGAACCCGTCGAGATCGGCCGTAGAATACGGGGCGTCCTTGGTGGATGCACAGACCCGCATCGTGTCGGGATCGGCGTCCGTCTGCTGGCCGGTGGCCGGCAGGGCGGCGGCAAGGACCGCGCCACCTATCAGCGCACCTCGGAAGAGGGTAGCCATTGTGTTTCTCCAGTCGGTTTTGGGGCGTGAAGCGGGGCGGGCCTGGACCCGCCCCTCCGGTTCGCGTGTCGTCAGGTGTCTTCGCCTTCCTCGGCCACGTACTCTCCGACCATCGGGTCGGAATACGGGCCGTCGCCGTTCAGCGAGAAGACCATGATGCCGCCCCCCATCTGGGTATATTCCTGAAGCCGGCGGAACGCGCCCACCGATCCCAGGCCCGCGGTCGGGTCCTCGAGGTCGAAGACAAGCCCGACACCCGGCCAGCCGCCGACACCGTAGTAGATGGCGATGTACTGGCGTCCGTCATGCTTGTAGGTCATCGGGTGACCGATCACGCCGGACGGCAGCTTGAACTTCCAAAGCAGGTCGCCGGTGTCGGAATCCCGCGCCTTGATGAAGCCGTCGAGCGTACCGTAGAAGGTCAGGCCGCCGGCCGTCGCCATGGTGCCGCCCCAGACCGAGAAGCGTTCCATCTTTTCCCAGGCCATCTCGCCGCTGATCGCGTCATAGGCCTTGACCTGGCCCAGTCCGAGATAATTCTGACGATCGCCCTTGGGGCCCGGGTACATGTTCAGCGTCGCCCCGACGAAGAACTGGCCCGCGCGGTAAGGCAGCATGAACGGCTCCCAGTCCATGCAGATATGGTTGATCCCAAGCATGAACAGCTTGCGCTCGGGGTCGTAACTGTCGTGGCCCTGGTTGTGGTAACCCATCGCGGAGGGGCAGATGTCGCGGGCATTGTGATCCATCCGCGTGCCGAATTCAGGGTCGCGGACCGGCAGGCCCGTATCCAGCTGAACCTCGCGCACCCAGTTGACCGTGTCGTCCATCTTGTCGGCCGAGATCAGGTCGCCGTTCGTGCGATCGAGCGTATAGACGATGCCGTTGCGGTCAGGGTGGGTCAGCAGCTTGCGCATGTTGCCCTCCTTGTCCTCCTGTTCGGACAGCATCATCACGTTGACGCCGGCATAGTCCCACTCGTCATGCGGGGTTTTCTGGTAGGCGAATTTCGCTTCGCCGGTCTCGGCCTCGCGGCCCCAGATTGCCATCGTCCACTTGTTGTCGCCCGGACGCATCGTCTCGTTCCACGGTGCCGGGTTGCCCGAACCATAGTAGAACAGGTCTTCCTGCGGGTCGTAGGCGTACCAGCCCCAGTTGGTGCCGCCGCCGATCTTCCAGGCGTCGCCTTCCCAGGTTTCGGTCCCAAGATCGAACTGGCCATAATGCGGGTTGGGCTCGTTGAAGTCCTCGGCCAGCACGATGTCCTCGTCCGGGCCGGTGGCGTAGGCGCGCCAGCGCTGCTCGCCTGTCTTCACGTCATATGCCGTGACATATCCGCGTACCCCCAGCTCGGCGCCCGAAGACCCCACCAGCACCATGTCCTTGATGACATAGGGTGCGATGGTGAGGGTCGATCCGACCGCGATGTCCGAGTTCTCCATCATCCAGACCGTCTCGCCCGTCTCGGCGTTCAGTGCGGCGATGTGCCCGTCCAGCTGGGTCCGGAAGATGAGCGCGTCCTGATCATCATCCCCGGGCCAGTAGGCAAGGCCGCGGTTGACCACGTCACAGCAGGCCACGGTGCGGGCGGTCGGATTCTGCTTGGGCTCGTTCTGCCACAGGATCTTGCCCGGCTCGTTCAGGTCGAGTGCGAAGGTGGTATTGGGATAGGGCGAGTGCGCGTACATAACGTCGCCGACAACCAGAGGCGTTCCTTCGTGGCCGTGCAGGACGCCGGTCGAGAATGACCACGCGGGCCGCAGCTCGGTCACGTTTTCCTTGTTGATGCCGGTCATTTCCGAATAGTTCTGCGCGTTGTAATCGCGCCCGGTCATGATCCAATTGGACGGGTCTTCTGCCATTTCCACGAGGCGGTCATTGGCGCTTGCCGGTGCGGCAGCGATCATGGTCGCGCCGGTCGCGACGGCTATGGCCAGTGCCGAGACGCGGCTTCTGGGCTGTTTGGACATTCTCATTCATTCCTCCCTGCGGACAGAGTTTACGGCGTCGAAAACCCGGAAGGCCGGGTCATTGTTTTTCGCCGTGTTGAGCATCGCCGGACCTCCTCCGATCCGCGTCGACACGGAGATAACATCACTGCGCGCGGCGGAAGTCTTTGGGTGAATCTCCCAGAAGTTGACGGGTACTTTTCCCTGATTCTCGAACCGCGGCGGTCGATCCTCGATCCCAATACAGACGTTGGTCTTGGACCTGATACTTAGGGATTAAGACCTTGAGGTTGTTCCTTCCTCCGACGCCGGACTAGCCTTGGTCAGACAACCTTGCGCCGATTCGGAGCGCCTGCCGCCGGGAGGTCGAAATAGTGAATCAAGAGTGGACATATGCGTATCGCGCTACCGCTCTGGTTGCGAGCGCCGCGTTGGTGTTGGGAGTGTCCGCTTGTCGTGACGAAAACGAGGACGCCAGGGCAGGTTCCGGCACCACACTGCCCTCGAACTCGGCCCGCGTTCAGGATGTTATCGAGACCCGGAACAACTGGCTGGATCCCGGCGAACGGGAATCGCCTGCCGCCTTCCTGGCCCGTCAGACCGACGGCGACTACGACATGATCGTGGCGCGACTGCCTGTCGTGGAACAGCATTTCCGGGAAACACCGCGCATGGTCGCCAACCGGCTGGTTCAATTGTGGGAGACCAGCAGGGACGCCGACCCGACTCCGTCGCTTGAAGAGATACTCGATGAACTCGGCAAAGGGTCTTCCGCGGCGCCTCGGGTGTTTCTCGGTCCGCTGGTGCAACAATACCGGGTCATGATCGAAGAAGGCGTGCCGCATGGCCCGGCCCTGGCCGCCGCGCGGCGTGAAGGGCGATGAGTGTACTGAGCAACAGCGTACCGGCCAATGTGCCGGATGTCGGGTTCGGCCTGAAGCGTATTTCCATCCTTCATCTGGTCGCCGTTGTCTCGGCTTTGGGCGGCTTCCTGCTCTGCGCGGCCGTCGCGACCGTTGTTGTGGTCAACGCTCGGCTGGCCGTGGAACGCGAAGTCAGCGCGGCTTTCGACCTGGCCCGACAGACCATATCGATGCGGATGCCGACCTCTTTCGATGGCAACGATACCTTGGGCGAGGCGGTCCGGCTTGCCACGGAAGTGGATGCACAGCGCCACGTTTCGGTCGAACTGCTGGATACCAAAGGCAACCGTATTCAGATCCGCGCCAGCGGCGCCGAACGATCCCCCGAAGCACCTGCCTGGTTCGAGGTCCTGCTCAGCCACGATATCCGCCGGGAGGTCTATTCCGTCACCAGCTATCCGAATGTACTCGGCACATTGAACCTCCTCTCGGATCCGACCGACGAAATCGGCGAGGTTTGGGAGGATTTTCGGCTGATCCTGCCGATGATCGTTCTGATGGGCGCGGCCATGGCGATGATGAGCATCCTGCTGACAAGGTTCGTGGTGCGGCGCATGGATCAGATCAAGCAGGCCTTGGTTGAAATGCAGGGCGGCGCCTTGCACGTGCGTGCGCCGGAGGATGGTCCGCTGGAGCTTGCGGACTTGTCCAAACGCGTGAACGCCCTTGCGCGTCACCTTGACCTCGAGCAGGGCGAAAACAGGATGCTTCATGCGCGCCTGCTGTCGCTGTCGGAGACCGAGCGCGCGCGTATCGCCTCCGACCTGCACGACGAGATGGGACCGCTTCTGTTCGCGCTTGGGGCTGCCGCGGATCAGGCACGGCAGGAGGCCGAGCGCGCGTCGCCCGGTCGCAACGAGGTGCTGATCGAGTCCGTCGAAGCGATACAGGGGTATATCCGCGCAGTGAAACGCAGCGCGCGTGAGGCGATCAACGAATTGCGGCCGATGCTCGCCGGCGAGGCGACGCTTGCCGAACTGCTCGAGGACCTGGCCTCACAGTTTTCCGACGTGATGGCCTGTGCTACCATCGAAGTAGAGGCGGGAACGCAGGTTTCCGTCGAGCCGGTGGAGGAAATCGCCATCTACCGTTTCGCGCGGGAAAGCATGCTGAATGCGCTGCGTCACGCCTCTCCGGATCGTGTGGTGATCTCCCTCCAGGATCATGGCGCGGAGATAAGGGTTCGCGTTGCGGATAATGGGCAAAAAGGAGCGCCCGAGACGGGGCACCCCAAGATGGGTCAGATCGGTATGGCCGACCGCGCACGGGCCATCGGCGCCGAGTATGTTTCTCCCTGGCGGGCAAACGGCTGGACCATTACAGAAATGAGGATACTCCGATCATGAGCGCTGCAGAATTGGTGCCTGAAACCGCCACCCGCAAGATACTTATCATCGACGACCATCCCGTGGTTGCCGAAGGCTGGGGGCGGATCATTTCCGATCGGATGCCGTGCGAGGTCATGGCCGCGGCGACGACACGCGAGGGCTGGCAGGCCTGGCGCAAGCACCAGTTCGACATGCTGGTCGTGGACCTGTCGATCGGTGACAGCAAGGTCGCCGGCCTGAAGTTGATTGAACGCCTTCGTCGGGTCGACCGTGATGTGCCGATCCTCGTCTTTACCATGCATGACAGTCCGGTCATGGCCCGCCGGGCGCTCACTTCGGGCGCAAACGGCATCATCAACAAGGATGCACCGACGGGCGAGATCATGGAGGCGTTCCAGACGGTCATGAAATCCGGGAACTACGTGGACACGCGGTTTGCCCGTAGCATGGCGCTCATGGATATCCGGCACGCCGTGCCGAACAGGGCTGCGTTGACGAACCGCGAGGAGGAGATTCTCGGATTGATCTCGGAAGGGTTGTCCTATCGCGAAATCGCGGAACGCATCTGCATCAGCTACAAGACGGTCAGCAATGTCACTCTGACACTGAAATCCAAGCTCGGTGCGACACATCTTGCGGATCTCGTCGTGAAGGGCATTAAGTATTTCGACGAAATGTAGCCTGTCACAAGACACAAGTCCCAAGCGGCACCGGGTCCTTTTCAGCGCCCGCACCAAGAACCTTCCTGGGCGTGCACGCTCCAAAAACTGCTCCGCAGCACCAGCGAAGATTAAAAGAAACCGCAGCGGACATCTGCTCTCCGCCGATACTGTTGAACAACAACGGGTTGCTAACGCAGAAAGTGGCGCCTGGCAGACCTCCTTTAAGGCGCGCCTTTGCGAAACTGAAAGATTCAATTTCGGTTAGGCTACCTTGTCCCGTCTGACCTTCCGCCATAGCGGAGCGCATCGTGACCAGCGAGGCGCGGACATGTTCGTGACTGGGTTGCCTATTCTTGCTCTCCACTTTTTTAGTGGAGCTTCGTTGGATCGGGGTGGTCGATTGGTGTCGGCAATGTGGCCGGATGGTAACCTGACATGCTCATCATGCGCCGCAGTGTCAGGCCGAACTCCTGCGCAAGGGCCACGATGACAGCGGCCATATCGGGCCGGACAAGGTTCGCAGCCATAAGGAACGCATCCTCGCGTTCGCCCTCCGCGGCGTGGGCCACGATGTTGGCGAAGGTCGCCTCATCGCCGCCCAGGCACCTGCACTGCACCTGGTGGCGCACCAATGGGCGGCGGCCGTGCTTGGCACAGAGGCTGCACATCTGTTCGAAATTCTGCAGTTCCCTGCGTCCCGCCCTGGGGCCCAGAGCCGTTGCAAAATCATTCCACACAAGGCTTTGCGCGTCCGGCCCGTCGAACCACATGCGCAAGTAAATTACAGCGCTCGCCTCTACCGGATCGAGATCGTGAAGGAAACCGACGGGTGTGCCGCCGCGGCGTTCAGGTCGATCCATCATTTCGTAAGGATCAGCTTGCCGGCCCGCGTGATGCGCAGCGTGTAGACCTGATCGTATAGCTGGATATGCGCCAGCCCGCTGCCGTCCGTCAGCTTGCTCGCATAGTGCAGCGGGATCGTGTCGACCTCGGTCGCCCCGATGAGCGATGTGTTGTCCATGGCGCCCATTCCGCCCTCCTGTTTCTCGTGGTTTCGGCGCCCTGGAATTGCTGCCGGGCACGACGTCGGAGGATCGGGATACTTCGGCCTGATTGCCGATGCGGCTCCGGGACCCTCCTTGAACTCGGATCTGTCGGGCGACCCCAGGCGCAAAGCCCTTGGGGATGGCTGGATTTGCCTAATCTGACTTTTTTAATCAGAATTGTCAATTGTCCGGAATCATTTTGTTTTCAAGGCCTTGGAAATTTTTCCTTGCGTCTTCCGAGCTTTGCGCCGCGCTTACCTTGAAAGCACTCGTACGAGGATTCGACGTGCAGTTATCGACGGGTCCGATTTGTTCGAACTACCCGGATACAGCTGACGCCCGGCCATGCTAGCACGCAGTGGATCTATCCCGGGAACGCCGCCGTGAGCAGTTGAAAATCTTTCCCGATGAGAATAGTCTGCCGGCAGCAAGGCCATGCCCAGCCAATACCTATCAATGGCGGAGCGATGTCCTTTCATCCCAGAATGTATGCTGCCGTCCGCGGTTTTCAGCCGCTGGACGAGATGCGCTGCCTGCGGTTCGACGACATGGTCGTCGACTACTGGCGTGTGCAAGGACAGTCCCGGGCCGCCGGGCGGTATGTCTCGATGTACCCCCGACTGGTCCTCATCCTCGATGATCGCGCCCTCTCGATCTCGCGCGGGAAAGACGCCGCATCCAGCGCCGCCGCCGCATGCTACATTCCGGCAGGCGTGCAGGTCTGGGCCAGCCTCGACGAACCCGGCGAGCTCAAACACATCGACATTCATCTTTCGTTGCCGCGTCTCAAGGCGCTTGCAGGTGCAGACGCGCCCATTGACAGAATGCTCGTTTTCCCCTCGCTCGGGCCGCTGGCGCCGCTGGTGCGTGTCCTGCAGGACGAATGCTTGTCGATCCGCCCCTCCCTGCCCCGCGTCGACAGGCTGGTCAGCGCCATCGTACAGGAGACATGCCTGATCGACCGGGCCGGCCTTGGCGATGGCGACAAGGGGGATGCCTGGCTCCACGCCATGCGCGCGCATGTCTTCGAACGAATGGAACATCGGATCGCGGTGGATGATCTGGCCGCGTTGTCCGGGCTGTCCCGGACGCATTTCAACCGCGTCTTCCGCAACCGCACGGCCATGTCGCCGCATGCTTGGGTCACAGGGATCAAGATCGATTACGCCAAGCGTCTCCTGTGCCGTGGACTGCCGCTCGCCGAGGTGACAAACGTAACCGGCTTCGCCGACCAGGCCCACTTTTCCCGCAGTTTCAAGCTGGGCACCGGCCGATCCCCTGGGGCATGGGCAAGGGCGAACGCGCCCGGGCAGGATGGTCCGATTATTCAAGACAATCCTTCCTGATAATTTTAATCGGGTATCCTGAAGCACTCTGCGCGCTCCCTCTTCCCCGCCGGGACGATGGGTGACCCACCGTGACATCTGTAAAGAGAAGGATGCCGATATGGCCAAAACGAAAAACCGCCGCCTTGGCATGGCCAGGCTCAGCAGCGCAGTGCTGATGCTGCTGGGTACCGCTGCGGTTTCAAACGCCCAGTCCGCTGATGAAACGCTGGATCTCGGCACGATCACCCTGCGCAACCAGGAAGACGCCACCGGCCCCGTGGGCGAGGACAAGAACCCGCCAACCGTCACGGGCAGCAAGGTACCGCTCACCGTGAACGAGATACCGCAATCGGTCTCCGTTCTCGGGCGCGAGAAGATCGAGCGTTTCGGTGCCAACCGCGTCAGCGACGCCCTGCGCTATTCCGCGGGTGTGACGGCGGACGTGTTCGGCGACGACAACGACTATGACTGGCTGCGCATCCGGGGCTTCCAGGCCGACCAGACCGGGATCTATCTCGACAACGCGCAGAATCTCTCATTCGCGTTCGGCTCCTTCTTCATCGACCCCTACACGCTGGAACGGGTCGAGGTTCTGCGGGGCGCGTCCTCGGCTCTCTACGGCGGCTCGAACCCGGGCGGTATCGTCAACTACGTGTCCAAGCGCCCGGGCGGCCGGATCCGCGAATTGACATTCGGCGTCAACGACGCGACCGCAGGCTGGGTCGAGTTCGACTACGGCGACGACATCGGCGACTCGAGTTCGTATCGCCTGACCGGGCGGCTCGAAGGCGGCGACAAGTACGACGCGTTCAATGACGGCGTGCGCGGCACCTTCGCGCCGGCCTATCGGTTCAGAACCGATGGCGGCACCGAGGTCACGCTGCTGGCCAACATCCACATCGCTGACGAACACCACAACGGCAGCACGTTCCTGCCCTATCAGGGCACAGTCGTGCCGACCCCGCAATTCGGCTATATCGATCCCGACGCGAACTTCTCGGACCCTGATTGGGACAAGTACGAGCGGCGGCAAGCCTCCTTCTCTGCCATCGTGGAACGCGAACTCGACAACGGCTTTACCTTTACCGGCATCGGGCGCCTGGGCTATGCCGATGTCCATGAGCGCTATTACTATCCCTTCGGGTACAATGGCTTTGCCACTGCGCCCAGCGACCCGCAGGGGACGCTCAGCCTCATAGCGTTCGAGCACGACACGCAGGTCTACACCGCCCAGACCGATCTGCGCTACTACGGCACGGTCTCGACCGGCTCGGTCGATCACGACCTCCTCTTCGGCCTTGACGCCCGGTACTACGAAATCGACGAAATCCAGGCCTCGGGGCTTGGCAGCAATACCGTGGTCAATCCTACGGCCCCCGGAACGCCGGTCATCGGCGCGCCCTACCAGGACGCCACGACCACCCAGCGCCAGATCGGTTTCTACGTGCAGGATCAGATGCGCTGGGGCGGCGGATGGATCGGGACGCTCAATTTGCGGCATGACTTCGTTGAAACCAAGCAGCGCGGCTCGACCAACTTCACCCGCAACGACAGCGAAACGTCCGGGCGCGTGGCCATCGCGTACGAGGCCGCGTCGGGCTTTACGCCTTACCTGTCCTACTCGATGTTCTTCAATCCGCTGATCGCGTCGCCCGCCGCGGGCGTGACCCGCCCGGAAACCGGCGACCAGGTCGAGCTCGGGTTCAAATGGGTGCCTTTGGACGGCAATTTCTCGTTCACCGGCGCGGCGTTCCGGATCGATCGCGAGGGCGTCGTCGTCGGCGTCGCGCCCACGCAGACACAGCTGGGCGAGGTGCGCTCGCGCGGCCTCGAGTTCGAGGCGGAATACGACTTCGGCAACGGACTTTACCTTCAGGCCGCCGCAACCTTCATCGACGCGGAGATCCGCAAGGACGCGAACCCGGCCCTCGTCGGCACGACACCGACGCTCATTCCCGAGACCGAGCTGTCGCTTTTTGCCAGCTACGATTTCGCAGGTCCGCTTGACGGGCTGAGAGTCGGGGCCGGCGTGCGTCACCAGGGCGAGAGCTATGCCGACGCCGCCAACACGTTCAAGGTGTCCAGCGCAACCCTCTACGACGCTTTCGCAACCTACCAGGTACGCGACGGACTCGAAGCCAACCTTGCCGTCACCAATATCGGCGACAAGCGCTACGTCACCGGCTGCCAGGATCTCTATACCTGCTCCTACGGCTCCGGGCGCGAGATCAGCCTGTCGGTCACCTCCCGTTTCTGAAAACCGTAACCAAACCCGAAAAACGGAGATGCGGCAGCGATACCCCACCTTTGCATTTCGTGGTGCAAATCGTGGCCGATTTCCTTGTGGGCATGACCCTATGTCAAACAAAGGCTCCCGAAGAAATCTTCGGGAGCTGTCTGCCCCAGAGGTCGGCTTGGCGGAAAAAGCGGACGTTCTGTTCCGACGGTGAGGAGACGCGCATCGACGGGCCGTGGCGCGGCGAACCGACGATGATGATAGGCAATTTATGCCTGCCAAGCATATCCAGCCTGAGAGCGTCGCACTTCACCTGCCAAATCGCCGTGCCGTCGCACCAAAGGTGCGCCAACTATAGTCGGCACGCCTCTGGCGTGACGGGGCGGCCCGGCGATGCGCGGCGGGCTTCGCCCTTGTTCCGCGCCGACGCTTTGTGACTGTGGCAAATAAGGGCTCGAAGCAGTCATTGCGCCTCGGACCTCTGGAGCGCTGCTCTGCACCACGAGATACGGCAGAGATGCCGCATCTTTTTTCGTTCCGCTCTCAGGTCACACTCCAGCGGAGACGACAGGCTCTGCCGGCTCCAGCGGCACGACCATCGGCGTCCCCGTCACCGGATCGGGAATGACCCATGCCTCCAGATCGAAGGCCACGAGCAGGTTATCCGGCGTCAAGACCTGCTCGGGCGCGCCCGAAGCGACCACGTGCCCGTTCGCCAACAGAACAAGGTTGTCTGAATAGCGGGCCGCAAGGTTCAGATCGTGAAGCACGCTGATGATCGTTTGCCCTGACTGCCGGTTCTGTCGCCGCAGCAGGGCCAGAACGTCCATCTGGTGCGTCAGGTCCAGATAGGTCGTCGGCTCGTCCAACAGCAGGCAAGGCGTCTGCTGCGCCAGCACAAGGCTCAGCCACGCCCGCTGCCGCTGCCCACCCGACAGTTCAGACAGTTCCCGGTCGGCAAACCCGGTCATGCCGACCGCCTCCAGCGCTGCCTCGCAGGCCGTCTTGTCCGCCTCGTTCCACGGGCTCAGGAACGTGCGCCACGGGATTCGACCCCGCATGACCAGATCCGACACCCTGATCCCTTCCGGCGCCCGCAATGTTTGCGGCAGGATCGCCAATTGCCGGGCCAGGCGCTTGGGCGGAATGCGATTGATGTCCTCGCCGTTCAGCGTCACCCGGCCGGATGCCGGCGGCATCAGCCGAGCCAGCGCACGCAGCAACGTGGATTTCCCGCAACCGTTCGGACCGATGATCGCCGTGACGCGCCCGCCGGGCAGTTCCAGGTCCAGGTCGCGGATGACGGACACATCGTCATAGGACAGGCTCAGCGCCTCCGTTCGCAGCATCACAACTCTCCTCGTTCCATTTCCCGGGACAGCCGCCACAGCAGGTAGGGCGCGCCCAGAAGGCCGGTCGCGACCCCGGCGGGCAATTGCAGGCCGGGCACGGCCACGCGCGCCAGAAGGTCCGACAACACCAGCACCAGTGCCCCGGCCCCGGCGCCCGAAACCATGCGCCCCGCCGACGTACGGGCGCCGGTCAGACGCACCCCCAGCGGCCCGGCCATCAGCGCCACGAACGGCACAGGCCCCGCCACGGCCACACCCGTTGCGGCCAGCAGCACGCCGGTTGCCGAAAGCCACCAGCGGGCGGCCTCGGGCCTCTGCCCCAGCCCGGCGGCCAGCCCGTCGCCCAGTTCCAGCGCCGACAGAATCCGGGCCTGCCCGAGGGCCAGACCTGCCAGCACCGCCCCGATGCCCAGGACTTGCGCGACATGGCTCCAATCGCGCGCCGCGAGCGAACCCGTCAACCAGCGCTGCGCCTCGGCCGCGCTCGTTCCGGGCAATACCGTCATCAGGAAGGTCGACACCGCCGTCGCCGTGAAACCCGCGCCAATTCCGATCAGGATGATCGTCAATACCGGCGTCCCACCTCCCCCGCGAACGGCCAGCCCGCCGATCACCAGCGCCATCGCCACGCCGCCAAGCGCCGCCAACACCGCGGTCGGCATCGCGATACCGAATGCAATCCCGGCGATGATCGCCAATCCCGCACCTGCGTTGAACCCGAGGATATCCGGTGACGCCAGCGGGTTCCGAAAGAGCATCTGGAACAGTGCCCCCGACATCCCCAGCACCGCGCCCGCCCCCAGCGCGGTCGCCACCCGTGGCCCCCGGATCGTGTCCACGATCAGGGCTCCGGGCCCTTCACCTGTCACCAGGCCGGACCACAGCACACCGGCGCTCGCATCCACCTGGCCGGTCAATAGCGCCGCGATCGTGGCGAGAAAGATCAAAAGGGACAACGGCACGTACCCCTTCATGCCATCGCCCCCGGTCTCAGCCTGCGCGCGACCCAGATGAAGACCGGCCCCCCGATCATCGCCACGACGATCCCGGCGCGCACCTCTCCGCTGCTCAGTACCAGCCGTCCCACCGTATCCGCCAGCGTCAGGGTCAGGGCACCATAGACCGCCGACACCGCCAGGCGCGGCCGCAGCGCGTATCCTGTCGACATCCGTGCCAGGTGCGGCGCCATCAGGCCCAGGAAGGCGATCGGTCCGGCAATGGCCACCGCCGCCCCGGTCGCCAAGGTGACAACCGTCAGCGCCCCGGCCTGCGCTCTCAACGGCCGGGTTCCAAGCCCCCGCGCCAGATCGGAACCAAGCGACAGCGCTTCGATCAGCGGCGCTATGGCAAACGCGAGCACAGCGGCCAGTCCGATGACCAGCGTCATTTCCACGACCGGCCTGTAGGCCGCGTCGGTCAGGGAGCCGGCCACCCAGAACCGCAGGACATCCAGCGACTCCTGCCGGACCAGGACAACCGCCGTGACCAGGGATAACAGCAGCGCGTTCAGGGCGGCCCCCGCCAGCGTCAGGCGCACCGGCCCGGAATCGCCCCGGAACCCGCCGCCCAGGGCAAACACCGCCAGCGCCGCCAGCGCGGCCCCCGGAAAGGCGAACAAGGCAACCGCCGCCTGGTCGGAGCGTCCGAACAGCGTAACCCCGAGGATAAGCGCAAAGGCCGCACCCGCGTTGATCCCCAGAATGCCCGGATCGGCCAGCGGGTTGCGAGTCAGCGACTGCATCACCGTCCCGGCGATGCCCAGTGCCGCACCTGCCGCCACGCCCGCCACGGTGCGCGGCAACCGGATCGCCGCGATCGTCACATGGGCCGGATCGCGCGGATCGTATTCCAGCAATGCCTCCAGGAACACGCCGGGCGCAACCGGCCGGACGCCAATGCCCAGCGACATGGCCACGGCTCCGATCAGAAGGCAGGCAAGGAACAGCCCCCGCATCACCGCACCAGCCCGGCCTTCAACGCCGAGGGCACGATCGTTTCCGGCCTTCCATCGAGCGCCAGCTCGAACTCCCCGACCAGCCGTTCGAGCGCATAGGGCAGCGACAGCGCGCTGCCGAAGGACAACGCGCCCGAGACCAGGGTGTCGGCATAAACCTCCCGCCCTTCCTTCTCGGCACGCAGGGTCCGCCGCATCGGCAGCCGGGCGATTTCCCGCGCCGCGCCGATGGACGAGATCCAAAGCAGGAGATCCGCATCTATCGGCGAAATATCCTCTGGCGAAAACGTGGTGTAGAACCCGTCCGCAGCCGTAGTGTCGCGCAGCTTTTCCGGCATCTGGAACCCGAGGTTATGCAGAAACCGCGCCCGGTTGTCCTGAGCCATGAAGGCCCCGGTCTCGCTGCCGTTCTGCCAGGCCGCCGCCGCTGTCTTGCCCTGCCAATCCGGATGCGCGGCCCTTACGTGCTCGAACCGGCCTTCGACGTCCCCGATCAACGCCTCGGCCTGCTGCGCCCTGCCCAATGCGCGCGCGATGCGCCGGGTATCGGTCTGCCAAGACGTGCCAAAGACGGGATCGTCGGGCCCCTGCATCAGCACAGGCGCGATCTCACTCAGCAACGCGTATTCCGCCCGTGAAATACCCGACCCGATGGCGACGATCAGATCGGGCGACAGCCCGGCGACGAGTTCCATCGACACCTCGCCGGTCAGAACGGTCGGCTCCGCGCGGCCCAGTCGCTCGTGCGCCCATGGCCAAACTGCATGCGGCTGATCTCCGAACCAGTAACGCACCGCCAGCGGCACCACCCCGAGTGCCAGCAACGGGTCCTGAGTGGTATATCCCAAGGACACGACCCGCACCGCCGGACGCTCTAGAACCGTTTCGCCCCAGACATGGGGAATCCTGATCGCCTGCCGTGCTGCGGCGACGCGCGGCGTCAACAGTGTCGCAAAGCTTCCGAGAACAAAGCTGCGACGCGTGGTGCCGAGAGGAGTCTTGGTGAACGGAATCATGAGAGATCGCGGCCCCATAGGATCAGTCTTTCAAGCGCGAGAAACGGCTTAGGGTTCGGTGCTGCGGGTTTCAGGGGCCAGCCTGATGCCTAGTATTCCACCAATAATCCAAGCTTATCCAACGATCTGCCGTCCTACAAGTGTCGTCGCCCGGACGGCGTCGTTTCAATGACGAGCGCCTGTGCGAGGTCACCGTGACCGAGGCGGTCAGGCCAGGTGATCTCCAGCATCAAAGCGGCTCAGTCCATCATCGAGAAGTAATTCGCCTGGCGATCCACCAGTTCTTCATGCGTACCCGCCTCCACGATCCGGCCTTCGTCAAGAACCACGATGCGATCTGCGTGCCGAATGGTCTGAAGGCGGTGAGCGATGACGAGCGTCGTGCGCCCCTTCGACAACGTATCCAACGCCGCCTGCACCTTGCGCTCCGTGCCCCTGTCCAACGCCGAAGTGGCCTCATCCAGAAGCAGGATCGGGGGGTCGCGCAGGAAGACACGCGCGATGGCCACGCGCTGTTTCTGTCCGCCAGAGAGCATGACGCCTCGTTCGCCCACCATCGTGTCAAGACCATCGGGCAGTTCCGACACCATCTCGGAGAGCTGTGCCTGCCGAACGGCGTGCAGTATCTCCTCGTCGGATGCGTCAAGCCGCCCGTAAGCGATGTTGTCGCGCAGGGTGCCTCCGAACAGGAAGACATCCTGCGAGACCAGCCCCACCTGCCGCCGCAGGCTGTCGAGGGTCATGTCCGCGACGGACCGGCCGTCGATCCGGACGTCGCCAGACGTCGGTGCATAGAACCGCGGAAGCAAGGCCATCAGCGTGCTTTTGCCCGCGCCGGATGGCCCCACCAGCGCAACCGTCTGGCCTGGCTCGACGGAGAGGGACACCCCATGCAGCACGCCTCGCGCGCCGTCGTAGGCAAAGGTCACGTCGTCGAACTCGATCCGCCCGGTCAGGTCCGGCGCGGGCCTAGCGTCCGGCGCGTCGGCGATCTCGGCCCGCTCTGCCAGCAGCGCCTGGAATCGCTGGAACCCGGCGATGCCGCGCGGATAGGTCTCGACCACCGCGGCGATCTTTTCCAGCGGACGGAAGAACACGCCCACCAGCAGCAGGAAGGCCACGAAACTGCCCGTCGACAGCGAACCGGAAAAGACATAGCCCGCGCCCGCCACCATCACGATCACCTGCACCGAGCGCAGGCCCATGTAATGCAGCGTCGTCAGCGCCGCCATGATGCGGTAGGCCTCCAGCTTGGTCTTGCGATAGCCGCGGTTGGCATCCGCGAAAAGTTCGCGTTCATGCGCCTCGTTGGTGAACGCCTGCACCACGCGAATGCCGCCCAGCGTTTCCTCCAGCCGCACGTTGAACTGCCCCACCCGACCATAGATCGCCTGCCACGCCCGGGTCATGCGCCCGCCATACACGGCCAGAAGCATCACCATCACCGGCACGATCACCGCCGTCATCAACGCCAGTGGCACATGCAGCCACAGCATCAGGGCGAAAGCCCCGATAAAGGTCATGATGGCGATGAACAGGTCCTCGGGGCCGTGATGCGCCACCTCGCCGATCTCTTCGAGGTCACGGGTCACGCGCGCCACCAGCTTGCCGGTCTCGGCCTTGTCGAACCAGCCCCAGTTCAGCCGCGTCAGGTGGTCGAAGGCCCGCGCCCGCATCTCCGTCTCGATGTTGATGCCCAGCTTGTGGCCCCAGTAGATCACCACTGCCATGAGGCCTGCGTTGATCAGGTACACCACCACCAGCCCGACGGCGGCCCACATGGTCAGCGCCCATTCCCCGCGCGGCAGCAGATGGTCGATGAACCCCGCCACGGCCAGCGGGAAGGCCAGCTCCAGCAAGCCCGAGATCACCGCGCAGCCGAAATCCAGCCAGAAAAGGCCCATATGCGGGCGGTAATACTCGAAAAACTGGCGCAGCATGGAAATTTCCTCGGGACCGGGCCGCGTCTGACCGGCGCGGCTCATGTTCTCGATCCACCGTTTAAAAGAGCATCACGCTGCCGTCCAGTAGGCGGCCACCCACGACTCGCCTTTCTGAAATCCTCTTTCGGTCAACCACTTGCGCGCCTGCTCCGCCTCGGACTTTTCGGCAGCGAAAAAGATGTGCCGGTCGCTTTCGGGGAACGGCGGGCCAGCCAGTGCCGACAGCGGCGTTTCCCCCTTGCCCCGGACACACCAGCGCGAGGTGACACCTTCGGGATGCGGTATCTTCTGAACGTCTTCGGAATGATCGGAAAAAGCTCAACGATACGAAGTCTTTTCAGCTTCTTACCGAGAAACCGTTGGACCAAAAAACCGTACGGTTAGCCCAATGATACTTCCGGCAAACGGCAAGATTATGAAGATACGGACCACATGAAACGCTGTTACTACTGCCAGCCCCTCTTGCAGGATTTTGGCAGTAAGAGCCATTTCAGTGACACTACCAGGTGCAGTGGACAACAACATGACCTGCCACGTCTCGCCTGTAATCCACGCAAGCGCCACGCCCATTCCGGCACATAGGATGATCAACAGCAATGATGCCAAGATCGCACCCGGGATGAAACCGCGCGCTCTTCGCAGAAGGTCCCGGTCGAAAACCGCCCCCAACCAGACACCCAGGAATATCTGGGCAAATACCAGAACGGGATAGGGGTACGCTGTGATCGGGAAACTGAAGGCTGCGGCCAAGGCCGCCCCACCCAGCGACCCTACGAAAAACGGATTGGCAAGGCGTACCGCTCTGGCAAGAAACGCACCAGCCAGGCCTGTCACGGCCAGAAGAATCGCCCCCGAAACAGTCCAGCTCATTCTGCTCAATGCTGCGACCGGATCCTTAATAGTCCCGTCTATGGCAACTATCGCTGGCGGGATCAGGATCACCAAGAGCATGATGCGCAGAGTCTGCGCAAAGATTACAGGACCGGGGCGCACTCCGTATCTCTCGGCCAGATTGGCACTTTCCACCGGGCCCATCGGGATGGAAGCCAGCACCGCAGTGACAACATCAATCTTGCTGACCCGCATCAGAAACACCGCGACCAAGAAGCCCAGAGCAATGGTCGCGATCGCTGTGCCGAACATTGGAACCAACAAGGACCCCAACGCCGCCACCGCGTCCGGCGTGAAAGACAAGCCGACCGAGGTCGCCACCAGGATCTGCCCGATCTGACGTGTCTGACCCGGAACCGGCAATGGCCGCTCGGCCAGACGGACACAGGAGGCAAAGACCATCGCTCCGATCATCCAAGGCAGCGGAAAACGAATCCAGTGTGCGAATAGTCCGAATAGAAGCGCGCCGGAGTACACCAGGAGCAGTTGAACGCTTCGGTACAAGAATGGACGCGCTCTCATCTTACTCAGAATTCGGAAATCGTGACAACATATCAGGTGATTGCGGCCGTCACCTGTCTTCAGTCATCGGGACGCATCAATTCCCAAGCTTCGTTTACCGTCGTGTAATCGCGATATCCCATCCGCGCTATCGGACGGGCTTTCAAAGTGTCGAAACGGCCATTGCGGATGAATTCATCGCGGATATGAGTACGGACCACCTCGCCAATGACCATGTAACGATCAATCAGCTTCCCGGTCCGGTCTTCCAATTGCAGGGTCTGGATCGTAACGCATTCAAAGGCGGCGGGACTTTTCGCCACGAAAGGCGTTGAGATCTCCACCGGATCGCCCTTTTCTAGACCCGCGGCATCGAACTCGCTCGTTCCATACGGCAAACTCTCGGACGAAACGTTCATCGCTTGCGCCAGGTCTTCCGTCGCCAGGGAAAATGTAAACTCGCCACGGTCCCTTGCATTGATAAAGCTGTGCTTGGCGCCATCGCTCGCAAAGTAGACCTGGTCGGGATAGGCGCCCAGACCGTTGAAGAAGGAATAGGGCGCCAAATTGGCGCAGCCACTGCCGTCCAACGTGCCGATCCAACCGATGGGTCGAGGCGTGACAATCGCTTTGAACGGGTTGTAATCAAGGCAATCAGGCCGCGTAGCGCCGTAATTCATAGTTAAATCTCCATCGATCATTCTGCGCTACGGAATGGTCCTTCGACGATCATTTCGTATCTACTTCTGCAGCTGTCACACGATAGGCGACCCCGTCGCGGCCCGGATCCGCCATGCCACTTATCCGCCCGTCCGCAACGCTGATCGCGTGGACCCAGCCTATCGTATGGCCGTAGGGATTTCGGATGACATCCCGGCCATCGTCCTCCAGTGCCTTGGTCACGGATCGTGGGATCCTGTTGGAAACATCTATGGCATTGCCGGTCGATGAAAAACGCGGAACGGAGACGGCCTCGGAAACCGGCATACCGAAATCCACGCTGTTCAGGATCGTCTGAAGAACACCCATCACGATTTGTGTGCCGCCGGGCGCGCCCAGGATCATTGCCGGGTCCTCGCCCTCGAACATGATGGTGGGACACATCGCGCTGAAACGCGATTTGCCGGGAGCAATGGATCCGGTTCGTCCGGGGCGCGGATCGAACACGCCCATGCAGCCGTTATACATGAAGCCCAACCCTGGCGTGATCACGCCGGAGGGCATCCCGAGCGAATGTGTCATGGACACGCAATTACCGTCGCTGTCTGTCACCGAGATATGAGTCGTATCGCGCGGCACCACATCCGTTGCCTGCAGGCGTTGCACCGTCGCCCGTTCGCCACGATTTATCTCGGCGGCGAGGTCTGCGGCGTAGTCCTTGTCCGTTAGGCGGTCGAGCGGCACGTCCACAAATCGCGGGTCGCCTACAAAGCGGTCCTTGTCGATCGTGGCGCGTTTCATAGCTTCAGACACCAGAGCGAGATAGGCCGGGCTGTTGTGTCCCAAATCGGCCAGATCGAAATTCTCGAGAATGTTCAGCATCTCCAGCAGCATCACACCGCCACCCGGCGGCGGGTTCGTCACGATCCTTCGCCCGCGATAGCTGCCTTCCAGGGGCCCGCGCCATTCGGGGGCGCACCCGGCCAGATCCGCCACGGTCAACAAGCCGTCATTGGCCTCCATATCCGCAAGGATCTGTTCCGCGATCGTGCCAGAATAGAACGTGTCGGCGCCTTCGCTCGCGATCATGCGCAGCGTCTTGGCAAGATCCGGATTGCGGATCTCCGCGCCGGTCGCCTTGGGCTGTCCATCTTCCCGGCAATAGAGCGCGCGACCGTCGGTACTGAAGGCCAGTCTCTCGGCGGTAGCGGCACGCCCCATGCCGGATCCTTCGGCAAAGAAGGTCTGCATGGCAGGGCGTACGAAGTATCCCTCTTCTGCCCATTCGATGGCAGGCGCCAGCACGGTTTCCCAAGGCAGTTTTCCATATTTGGCATGACCCTCCGCATAGGCCCGCAATGCCGGAGGCGCACAGATGGACTGGTAGCCGAGGTCGTTTATCCGGCCCTTCAAGACGAAACCGAAGCCGTCACGGGTTTCGCCCGCCACCAGATCGGCCCACATGTCTGGATGTGCGGCGAGCGGCGCGCGAGCGTGGAAATCGAGGTATTCCGTCTTTCCGTTTCCGGGCCGGTACACGGCCATGCTGCCAAAACCCGCAATGCCGCACATCAAGGGATCGACTACGCCTTGCGCGAACGCGCAGGCTACGGCGGCGTCGATGGCATTCCCACCCATCCTAAGAATATCCGCACCCGCCTCGGCGGCCTCGGGCTGCGGGCATACAATCATCGCATCGCGTGTCATTTGCTGATGTCCCCACTGTCGGTTCCGCCAAGGTCGTCCGCAACAGGCAGACGCGTCAGATGCCTTGGACGCCCCCAATCCTGCGCCAAGGCCACACAGTGGGCGATGTCGCTTTCCAATATGTAGCCCTTCTTGCAAAGTGCCTCCGCCGCATCGCGGATCGCGTCTTCGTAGGCAGCGGAATCCGCAAAGCGCGACAGGATGGAGGCGCGGGGATCGCCGATCTGGGCGCGTTCTTCCTCGGTATCGGGCAACGGGATGTAACTGCCGGTGATCCCGACCATCGCGCCATGTCCCATGTCCCGGCGGCGCAAGCTCCATCCGGTATAGGTGCCCAATGGCGCTGCGGCCATCGGCGCGCGCAGCCCGCCAAGATCATTTCCATCTTCGTCCACGGCAGGGACCAGAACGGCGTATCCGTGCTCCGACATGATACGCGCAGGAGCGCTTATGGCGCCCGTCTCGGCAAAATCGGAACCGAAGTCGAGCTGCTCCAACATGCTTGGCCCTCGCGGCAGTGCCACGCCGGGGATCGCGGGAAAGGCCGCACGCCATTCCTCCCCTGTTACCAATGTTCCCTCCGACCGCTTCGGGTACACGCTCGGCGGCGGCGCGACATCATTGGTTGCCCAAGCATCAAGCCGGTCGAGCACGGCGCGGAAAAAGTAATGTGTCGCCACCACGTTGCACATGGTCTGACCAAGCCCGGCACTGGGCGCGGTCATCAGAGGATCCGCGAAATGTTGTGAACTGGCCCAAAGGTAGATCCGCACACCGTCGGGTTGCTCCAGATCTTTGCCCCGTGTGTCGGTATGCACCAAAGACGCACGCCGATGCCAGTATTCAGCGGAGGTATCGGTATGGATCACAAGCGGGTCGGTCTCGGGCCGCTTCAGAATGGCGTCCTCGGCCCCCGTCAGGTGATCCTTGCTGTGGGCATACGAGAAAGGGAAACTGTCAACGGGCGAATAGTGGTTCTCGTGTTCCTGACCGGGCAACAAAGTGATATTGGCAAAGCGGTGGTTCATCCACATCTTGCCGCCACCCGCCACGTGCGGCATCACGCCATCGAACACCCGGTTTCCCTGGCCGTCATCGTTGAACCCCAGATAGACGAAGTCCCGAATGCATCGCCCTGTCTGCGAGCGCCCCCATGCATACGCTTTTTCGTATGGACGTGGCGCAAGCGCCGGCCGCCCCTCCGCCTGAGCACCGTCCTTTTTCAGGAAACTGATGAAATCGCGCACAGCGACATGTCCAAGTCCCAGCACCAGCGGGTCGCGGGCCTCGTAAATCAGTTCGTAGATCCAGCCAGGTTCAAATCCATCGTACAGATAGATGTTGCTGTCCGACGGGATCAGAGCGGTGTCCGTTTTCTTGCTGTCAACACTCCCACTCCGCTCCTGCCGCGCGAAAGCCCACGCCTCCGGCGCAATCTCCTCCCTCTGCGCGTTGGCGTAGGCGCGCCGGCTCAAGGTCGCGCGCGTCGTATCCAGCGAAACGGCCGGATAGCTTCGCGTGGACGCCAGCGTACTGAGCGGCATCTCATGCAATCCGGTCTCGGCCGCGATGAACTCTGTGCAGATCGTCCCGGTAATCGGCGCGCCGTCACGCGTGGCCACCGGAACATCCAGCAACAGGCGCCCATCACCGGGCAGCAAATCACCCTGCCATCCCATCCAAACCACCGTGTACCCCCGATTCATCAGGTACCCGTCGCCGGCATGGGCCTCTTCCAACGGGTCATTACTGCCCGTGGCAACATTGAAAAACTGCAATGCCCGCTTGTCGCCCCTGTTGCCGTAATCATAGAAGAGCCTGCCGTTCCCGCGGTCAGGGTCCACAGGGCGCAGAATGCAGAAATCCGCTTCAAACCTGACCCGGCCGGTCTCGTCACGCGGGGCCAGGTCGATGTCTGTTACGTCCCGAACGCCCGGCGCCGCAGGATCGACACGGAAGAACACCCTGCCTTTCAGACGCTCGTACGCACCTGTCTCACCAAATTTCTTACCAGCGGCGAAGGCACGGCGATCGGTGATCCGATAGTCGATCAAACTTGCGGACATTCTTCTTCTTTCAAATTGTTTGGAAAGTGGCAGCGATAGTTGTGTTCGGCATCAGCGTCGGTTCGACAGGGGACCTTTTCCGCGCAAAGGGCGCGCGCCTTCTGGCATCGGGGATGAAAGGTACAGCCACTCGGCGGATTGACCGGACTCGGGAACTCGGCCTCCAATCCCATTTCGGGCAGGCGCACACCGGCTCTCGGCGGCAGCACAGCCTTCAGCAACGCATCGGAATAAGGATGCCGCGCCGCCTCGAAGATATCCCGGCTCGGGCCGCGTTCCACGAGCTGACCTAGATACATCACCGCAACCTCGTCGGCGAGGTGGTGGACGACCGCCAGGTTGTGACTGATCAGGATCATCGTCAGGTTCAGCTGTCGCTTGAGGTTGTGAAGCAGGTTCAATATCTGCGATTGCACCGACACATCCAAAGCCGAGGTAGGCTCGTCGCAAATCAGGATTTCAGGTTCACCAATCAACGCTCGCGCGATGGCCACGCGCTGTCTTTGTCCGCCCGATAGCTGGCTTGGATAGGCTTCGACGAGGTGCCTGGGCAAGCCGACCTCACCGGCCAGATCCCGGACCTTCGTCTGAAGCGAACGCCCGCCCTCGCCGCGCACGCGCATCGGCGCGGCTATGATCGCTTCCACGGTCATGCGAGGGTTGAGGGATGAATACGGATCCTGGAATACAGGCTGGATCAAGCGGGCCCGCTCAACCCGGTCGTAACTTTGGATTGGTTTGCCACCGACCAGAACTTCGCCGCTCGATGGCAGCTCGACTCCCAACAGAATCTTGGCGAGCGTACTTTTCCCGCAGCCGGATTCTCCGACCAAACCAAGGGTCTTGCCGCGTTCAACGCTCAGATCTACGCCCCGCAGAGCACGCAATGTCTGCCTGCGCGCGAACCCGCTGCCAACGCGGTAATCGCGGGTCACGCCCCGCATCGTCAGAACTTCCGGCATTACAGGCTCCCGCTACTGGTTGCGCTTTGGGCAGAGGTTTCATCGGGCAGGATCCAGACATCCGGGTCGCGCGCGCTGCCATCCGTGGGCAGAATGCACCGCATGAGCCGCCCGTTACCGGCGTCCTGCATGGCGATCGGTCCCTTGCGGCATGCGCCGGTCGCATAGGGGCAACGATCCACGAAACCGCAGGACGTGCGCTCGCCCACCTGGCGTGGCACGACCCCGGGGATATACCCAAGCGCCTCGCCCTGCTTTGTCTCACCGGGCACGGGGATCGATCGCACCAGCCCTTCGGTATAAGGGTGCAACGGCTGGGCCAGCACCTGGTCGCAGGTGCCAACCTCTACGACTTCGCCGCCATACATCACGACGATCCGGTCAGCCATGCCCGCCACGACGCCAAGGTCGTGGGTGATCAGCAAAAGCCCGATATTCGTTTCGCGCTGGATATCCCGCAACAGCCGCAGAATCTGCGCCTGGATCGTCACGTCCAGCGCAGTCGTGGGTTCGTCTGCGATGATCAGCTCGGGCTCGCATAACAGCGCCATCGCGATCATGACCCGCTGGCGCAACCCGCCCGACAATTGGTGCGGATATTGCTTCAACCGCTCTTCCGGCGCGGGGATACCCACCTTGCCCAGCAGGTCCAGCGACCGTGCCATGGCGCCGGATCGCGAGATCTTGCGGTGCTGCTGCAAAATCTCGCACATCTGGTCGCCGATCCGATAGCAGGGATCCAGGGCAGTCATCGGATCCTGAAAGATCATGGCGATACGGTCACCACGCAGTTGCCGCCAGCGCTTCGGGCTGGCGTCCGCAAGCGACTCCTCATTCAGGTGCAACCCGTTGCATTGCACCTTTGCCTGGCGCGGTAGAAGACCCATGATTGCCAAGGCCGTCAGGCTTTTGCCGCAGCCCGATTCACCAACCACGGCAACCGTCTCGCCTCGTCCGACATCAATGCTTACATCCCGTACCGGCCTCAAGACAGATCCCGGGACCGGGATTTGCACATTGAGCCCTCGGACACTCAAAATCCGCGCGTCATCGGTCATGTCAGGCCTTTCCTTCTGGCGTTGTAACGTCGCGCAGTGCATCGCCGACAAGGTTGATCGCAAAAACCAGCAAAACCAGCGCGGCCCCCGGGATCGCGATCATCCAGGGACGGAACAGCAGCTGCGCTTTGGCTTCTGCCACCATCAGCCCCCACGAGACGTCAGGCGGTTGCACGCCCAATCCCAGGAAAGACAGCGCAGCCTCCAGCAAGATGGCATGCGCGATCTCGATGGAGGTCACCACGACCAACGGTCCCGTGATATTTGGGAGGATTTCCCGGAACAGGATACGCGGCGTTGAACTGCCGATTGCACGCGCCGACGTTATGTACTCGCGCTGCGCCAATTGTTGCGTCGCACTTCTCACGACAATGGCGAAACGGTCCCACAGCAACAGACCGATCACCAGGATCAGCAGCCAGAGCGAACTGCCAATCAAGGCCACCACAACGAGCGCTACAAGAACGACCGGCAGCGTCAGCCGTACCGTGATGAAAAAGTTGATGATCATGTCCGGCCAGCCGCCCCAATACCCGGCGGTGATGCCCATTGCGGTTCCGATCGTACCCGAGATGATGACCGTCAAAAGACCGAGCCCGAGCGAGATCCGAGCGCCGTACAGAAGGCGCGACAAGTAATCCCGGCCAAGATTGTCGGTTCCCAGAGGATGCTCCCAACTGCCCGCCTCGGCCCAGACGGGTGGCACGTAGCCTTCTGACAGGCTTTGAACCGAAGGATCGTAGGGTGTCAGCAACGGTGCAAAGATCGCCATCAGGACGATCACGAAAATGATCGTGCCGCCAATCCAGAAGCCGCCGTGGCGAATTGCGCGACGCAGCGCGACCCGGCCCGGGGACATCGACACAGGGGCCGCGTCTTGGGTGGTGCTAGTCAAATCAGTCATGAGATCCGAATCCGCGGGTCAAGAGCCGCATTGAGAAGGTCGGCAAGGAGGGTGAGCACGGCATAAGCCGCCGCTATGACCAGGAGGATCGCCTGGATCACCTCGATATCGGCGCGCTGAATGGACTCCCACGCGAGGTGCCCGATCCCCTTGAGAGAGAAAATCGTTTCGATCACGATCGACCCGCCCAGCATGAAACCAAGCTGCACGGCAGCCAATGAAACGACGGGAATGATCGCGTGACGCAGGCCATGCCGCACGACCACGCGCCAGGGCGAAAGACCATAGGCCCGCGCGGTACGCACATGATCGGACTGCATCACGTCCAGCATGCCCGAACGCGTAAGGCGCATGATCGCCGGTGTGGCGTAATAGCCCAGCGCCACCGACGGCATGATGAAATGCCACCAGGTCTCGCTGCCCGAGATCGGAAGCACGCGCATGTAGACACCAAAGAGGTACATCAATCCCAAAGCGAACAGGAACGATGGCAGGGCCTGCCCCGCCACCGCCAACCAGAGCGAAAATCGGTCAATCATCGTGTTGGGCCGCAAAGCAGCGATAACCCCCAGCGGGATCGACAGGGCCAGGGCGAACGCCAGAGCGCAGACACCAAGCGTGGCCGTCACCGGAACATGCCGGGCCAGAACATCGGTCACGTCGGCCCGCAGATAGGTCGAACGGCCAAGGTCCCCGGTCATGACACGGCTCACCCAATCCAGGTACTGAACATAAAGCGGCCGATCAAAACCATAGGTTGCCCGAACAGCCTCGATATCGGCTTGACTGGCGCCCTCGCCCGCCATTGCTGCCGCCGGATCACCGGAGAGGTGTACAAGAAGAAAAGCGATCACCGACGTCACGGCGATGACGAGCAACGTCATCAAGAGCCGCTTGGATAAATATACGAGCATGGGGTCTCCTGGCGAAACACGTGGAGGGCACTCAGCCCTCCACACGCATTCTTGCTGGCTCGGTTAGGGTTACTTCCACTTGGCCAAGTAGAAGTGCGCCATCTCATCCGGCGTTACCGGATAGTCCAGATCCTTGTTGAAGGCGTAGGTCCGGCCGTACATGAACAACGGGATGTAATAGGCCTGATCCGCGATCTTGTTCAGAGCCTTGGAATACAATTCCTCACGCTCTTGCTGATCGGTAGTGCGGTCTGCCTCTTCAAGCCAGGCCGTGACCTCTTCGTCCCGCGCATAGTCGTCAGGGCTGCCAGTGAAGTAGTAGCTGGTCGAAGCGGACACATCGAGAATACCGTTCGAGCCAAAGGTCAGATGGCCGATCTGCACTTCGTCATCGACGATCTTCGGACGCAGGGCACGCCATTGCAGGAACTGAAGATCGGTCTCGATACCCACCGCGCGCAGATCGTTCAGGACCGCTTCGCTATATGCGCGGTCACGATACGCGTGGAACGGGATACTGAAGCCGTCGGGATAGCCGGCCTCAGCCAACAGCGCTTTGGCCTTCTCCGGGTCGTAGGGGTATTGTTTCACATCCGTTTCGCAACCGAACTGAACCGGCGCGCACATGGATTTCTGAACCTCGGCGCCGTCACCGACCAGATTTTCGGCTATCGCTTCGCGGTTGATGGCATGCGCAATTGCCTGGCGAACCTTCAGGTCAGTCATCGGCGTATCGCCCGTCCGGCCCGCCGCATCCAGGGACAGGAAGGACATCCGCATGGTGGGCGCGGAAACAACGGTCAGGTTGCCCATGGATGACAGCATTTCCGCATTCTCCGGCGGAACGCCCCAGATCCAGTCGACACCACCCGTCACGACTTCGGCAATCTGGGTTTCGGGGTCCTTGATCGTCTTGTAGACGAGAGTCCCGATCGACGGTTTGCCCTTGGGGCTGTCCTCGAAATAGGCGGGGTTGGCTTCCAGGGTCAGGGACTCGCCCGCCACATACTCCGCCAGCGTGTAGGGTCCGGTGCAGACAGGTTGCACAGCCCCCCAGTCGCGCCGGTCCTCGCCGTCGGCTCCCGGCACGACAGGCGCATCCTCGTAGTGACCAGCCGGATAGATCGGCGACGTGCCCGTCAGGTATTGAAGGGCTGCCGGTGTCGGTCGCTTGGCGTTGATGCGAACTTTGTGGGTGTCCACCGCCTCGACATTGTCGATCCAGTCGACCAGGACGCGGATCTTCATGTCGCTGTCGGGATCTGCCACGTGGTTCAGGGTGTAGGCCACGTCTTCCGCATCGAAATCTGTGCCATCGTGGAACTTGACACCTTCACGCAACTCAAGCTCAAGCGTGGTATCGTCGGTCCATTCCCAACTGGTTGCCAGCAAGGCCTGAAATTCATTGGTGACCGGGTCGCGGTGCAACAGGCCGTCACACATTGCGTAGGCGTTGATAAGCGCCTCGCGCTGGTTGCCGTAGTAGATGTCCGCCGTGTCCATTTCCGTGGATGTGGACCAGACGAACGTGTCGTTCTCCTTGCCCGCCTGTGCCGACGCGGCAGTGATCGCAAGGATCCCGCTCGCTAACATGGCTCTCGAAAGTAACATGACTTGGTATTCCTCCTAGTTGGTGGTGTTGTTATTCGTCTAGTCGGTCTCGCGCCACGGCAGCTCGAGCCAGGTGGCTTCCTCCGCGCCGCGTAGAATCTCGATCTCGGGTGGGCGTCCGTATGGCAACTGCACGTAGTGGTCGGCATCTGCTGCCGCGACGGAGACGTGGATCCGGCTGCCGCGGGCAAAGCGCCAAGCGGTCGGCAACAGGCCAAACCTGAGCTCTGCCGGCTCGCCGGGTACCAGCGGCGCGCTGTTCTTGCGACTGTAATCGCGGTACGGCCATGTCCAGTTCTGATCCGCAGGCGCAGGAATGACCTTGCGGTGCAGGGCGCGCAACACACCTTCGGTGACGTATCGCAGGCTGCCGTCAGCTTCCAACTCGGACAGGTAGACGTGCAGTACCGCGTCAGCCTCGCTGGACTTTATCGACAGGTTCACGACCGGATGTCCGGCAATTTCAGATGCGGATTCCAGCGGTGGCGACGTCCATGACAGCAAACCGCTCTCTTTCTCGGACCAGTCGGTGTAGTAATCCGTGACCGGCTGCGCCGACAAACGCTCGTGCCGCGTCGCGGAGCCGGTTCCCCGCGTGAAGTCGGCACGAAACCTGTCCGCGCCTTGGGCCCCCAACTCGAAGGACAATGCGTTCTCCCGGTCAGGATAAAGACGGCGGACCTCGGAGTGCGGGGGCCATTGCTGCGCCGCCCGCCATTCTTCTACGTGCAGCGCGAAATAGTGAATCGGGGCTTCTTCCTGAAGCTGCGTTTCAAGCCCCATCAGGTAGTGGTCGAAAAAACGCAAAACCGCGCCCATCATGGGGAATTGGCTGCTCGCCTCTTCCCGCCAGGGGGATACATTGCTGCGCGCGCCATGATCCCAAGGCCCCAGCAAGACATGCTGATTGGGATTCGGCAGGGACAGGAACCGCGCGATAGAGCCGTTGGCAAAGCCCGCACCATCGAACCAGCCGGATACGGACAGGACTGCCACATCAGGTGAAATCTTGTCGGCATAGTGATACGGGCTGAACGAATGACTGCCGAAATCGGGATCATATGGCAGGCGATCATCGGTGAACCTGAACTCGGTGATGAAATCAGGCATGTGGAAATTGCCAAGATGCTCCTTCACAGCCGCGCGTTTCAGCGCTCCGTCAGGGTCCTCGTCCACAGGCTGCGGTCCGGCATAATCCGGGTTGTTGAAATATGAGAACGCCTCCAGCACATCGGGGCGGTCATGGTCCAGCCCGACCATGATATCGTCATATGCCGTAGCGAGTTGATTCAGCAGCACACCACCGGGATAAAAATGATCCGCGTACGTGTTCCAGACCGCAAAGAGCGGCGCGATGGCCTTGACCGCGGGATGCCCGGTACTTGCAAGGAAACACGCAGCCGCGCCGAGGTACGAGATGCCGGTGGAACCTATCGTTCCGTCCGACCAGTCCTGATCGACAATCCAGTCCGCGATTGCGTGAAAGTCCTCGCGCTCCGTCGGTGAGCGAAAGCTGTCCCGGGTGCCGAAACTTGCCCCGGTGCCACGGACATCCACGACCACCAGCGCGTAGCCCCGCGGCACGAAGAAGTCACGGTAGAGCGCGATGTTCGGACCAGGCTCTGTCGCCGCGCTGTATCCATCCCGAAGTGCGAACCGACGGTAATAGGGTGTCAGGATCAAGATCGTCGGAAACGTGCCGGAACCTGGCGTGTCCGATTGCGGCAGGTAGGTATCGACGGCCAGCCGGCACCCGTCCTTCATCTCGACATATTGCGACCGGGGCCGTTCGGGCAGCGTGTACGTCGCCGGACGCTGGTCCAGGTATCGCGACGGCGCTGTGACCCAAGCCGCACTATTTTCGTCGGAATCTGACATCAACCACCCTGTCCCGGCGCCGGATACCCGGCCGCATTTTCTGCTTTGCACGAACCTGCCGCAGGCCTATCATATAAGTCAAATTCGGTTTTCGCACTAATACATGCGAAAAACGCATATACCGTCGAGGGCGCTGCAATGAACCACAAAAGTCTTCTGGCCTTCCGCGCCTTCATGGAGGGCGGGTCGGTGAACGACGCGGCCGAGCGGCTGCATCGGACCCAGCCGCAGGTCAGCAGGCTTCTGTCCATGCTGGAGGAAGAGGTCGGCTTCACCCTTTTTGTGCGCAAGGGTCGGCGTCTCAATCCGACGCGCGAAGCCCGGGAGCTCTATTCTCAGGTCGAACGCGCGTTGTCTTCACTTGACGAAGTCGAGACCGAAGCACGGCGTATCAAGGCCCACCAACGCAGCCATGTCCGCATCCTGACTGCGCCGCACGTCACCAACGCCCTCGTCGCCGAAGCCATCGCGACCATCACGGAAGAAGACCCCCAGTTCACCGCCACTATCGACAGCCGGACGCGTATCGACATCGACATCTGGCTTGGCCGGGAGCAATTCGACGTCGGGATTTCGGTGCTGCCACTGGATGACAGCTCGATTGATATCGAACCGATGGCATCAGTAGATGCCGTCGCCGTGATGCATGAGAATCATCACTTAGCCGCACAAGACGAGGTATCGCTTGAAGACCTGATAGACGAACCCCTGGTCATCAATAGCCCTCGCACGGTAATGCGCCAGCGGATTGACGCGCTGTTTCGAAGGAAGGGAGCAACCCCGAACATCCGGCTAGAGACACCCAATGGGGTCGTGGCCTGCGAACTTGCGGCACGAGGACTGGGCATTTCCGTCTCGGATGGGTTTGTAGCTCGGTCAAGTCTAAGACCGAACATGGTCATCCGCCCGTTCGTGCCAAAGCTGACGCTGGAATACGTTATTTTCTTCCCACGCTGGCGAACCAGAACTCCCGCAATCAACCGATTGGCGGAACTCATCCTGCTCTCCGCGAAGCGCGTAAATGAAAGTGCGTAGCCTCACACCTTCAGGGCGACACAAATCGCTCTGTCGAGGCATTCAAAACTCCAAAACCCAAAGAAAAGAAAGACCCAACATGACGTCTCACGCCGTAGACCCAGCCCTTCAACCCGTCGTCGACATCGCCCTCGCAAATGAAACCGACTGGCCACGGAGTATGTACCACGCGGACGGCACGTATGCCGGTAGCGCGGAATGGAACGAGTCCGGCCCCTGGGCCGAAGTCGTCGGCCCTGTGACGAAACGCGGCGGTCCCGCCGGGGTGATCCTGCATCGCGGAGAACGTATTGCCGACTGGGGCGATACGAAGCGCGCCGACATGACCTTCTCGATCGCGAAAAGCTACCTGTCGGTCCTTGCCGGCATTGCCGTCAAGGACGGGCTGATCACGGACCTGGACGAGCCGGTCAGCGCCACCGTGGAAGGGCCGCACTTTTCCAGCGATCACAACCGCGCCATAACCTGGCGCCACATGCTGCAGATGAACAGCGAATGGCGCGGTGAACTCTTCGGCAAGGACGACCAGATCGACCATTTCCGCCAAGTCGGGGCCGGCGCGGACAATAGCCGGAAAGGGCAACTGCGCCAGGTTGGCCGCCCCGGAAGCTACTACGAATACAACGACGTGCGGGTGAATGCCCTCGCCTATGCCTTGCTGTGCCGGTTCCGCCGACCGCTGCCGGACATCCTGCGCGAGCGGATCATGGAACCGATCGGCGCGTCGGACGGCTGGCGCTGGGACGGGTACTCCACATCGTGGGTGGAGATTGACGGACAGAAGGTGCAATCGGTCACAGGAGGCGGTCACTGGGGCGGCGGTCTGGTCATCAGCGCCGAGGATCACGCACGCTTTGGCCTGTTCATCAGCCAGAACGGTCGCTGGGACGACCGACAGATCCTGCCCGAAGACTGGATGGCGCAATCCGTGTCACCGACACCGACACTCGAAAATTACGGCTTCCTTTGGTGGCTGAACCGCGGCGTTGACGCCAATCCCGATCTGCCGACCAGCGCCTTCAGCGCTCTCGGAGCAGGCGGACATTGCATCTGGATCAACCCCGAGGATGACATTGTCGCCGTGATGCGATGGCTTGACCCGGCCAAGACCCAGACCTTCCTCAAGGCTCTGATGGGCGCGATCCGGAAATAGGAGTCTACCGGCTGGCGGGGGGGGCAGGCTTGACTGCACTCAGAGGGCCGACTGACCCTCGCCCGACTACACTACGGGTTCGCGCGACAGATCCGGAAGTCAGCCGGGCCCCAAGCGTTAGACCAACGATCACCTGCTTCAATGCATCGCCTTTACCTTGGGGTTCTTGACCTTGGAATTGATCGCCTAACGTGCCGTTTTGCCCACCAGACGTATCCTCCCGACCTCAAGGAACTCCTATGTCTGGTTCGGACAGAACAACCCGCAGAAGTGCCACCGGGCACCCGAAGCCAATACAAAATAGGTGAATCCTACCTCGTAAGCGCTGTGCTAGAGGCCGCGACCGGCGAAAACATGGTGGACTACATGTCCGACCGGCTCTGGTCCAATATCGGAATGGAGTTCAATGCCCGCTGGTGGACCGAAAGCGAAACCGGGGGCATGGGCATCTCAGGCAGCGGCATGAACGCCGCGCTACGCGACTATGCGCGTTTCGGTCAGTTTTTCATGGAACAAGGAAAACTGGGTGATAGGGCATTATTGCCTACCGGATGGACGAAACTAGCTACAACCCCCTTTGCTACAGGGGCCAAGACCTTTCCCTATGGATTCATGTGGTGGATACCTGAACTAGATGACCCCATCCTCTCCGGGAGTTTCCAGGCTGAAGGCAACTATGGACAATACATCCATGTCAATCCAACCGAGGAATTGGTGGTCGTTCTGGCTTGCGCAGGGGCAAAACCCAGCGAAAAGGATCGGCTTGAAATCAATGATGACGCGTTTTTTGCCGCCATCGCGCGCGCGCTTCGCAGCAGTTGACACTCAGATCTGACCATCATTTCATCCGTGCCGGGTTAAGAAGATCATCAGTGCATTCGGTCAGACCTGTATACATAGCGTTGAGTTCAGCATTGCTCTCAGTGCCCGCGCGTAAAGTCACTTGCTGCCGGAAGCCACGCGAGCCAGTCCGCCGGGAGCAAAGCGCAGCACGAGGATCATGCCGATTGCAACAACCAGAAAACGGGCTTCTTCCCATCCGCGAATACCGGCCATCGCCTCGGTTGCGAAGGTTAGCAGGACGGCCGCGATGATTGGGCCGTAGATCGTGGCCGTTCCGCCGATCAGCACCATGGAAAGAGCCAGGCTGAGGGTGCCGAAGCTCAGGACTTCGGGGGCTGCGACACGCAGGTAGATGGCAAAGAATCCCCCTGCAATGCCCGGGAAAACGGCGCTGGCCACAAGGGACAGTATCCTTTGGCGCGCAATTGAGATGCCGCGGGCCTGCGCGTAATCTTCGTTGTCACGCACTGCCAGAAGCGATTTGCCAAAGGACGTGTTTGTTAACCACAACAGGTAGAGCGTCGATATCGTCAGCAAGCCCAAGGCCACATAGTAGTACCCGAACTTGAAGTCCCTGATAAAACGGTAGTCACCCACCTCGAGTCCGGGAATGCGCACCATGCCACCGGCACCGCCGGTGATCTGGCTTTGGCTCAGGATCAACTGCAAGAGAAGTTGGCTGAAGCCGAATGTCACCAACACCACATAGATGCCTTTAAGCCGGGCCACGGGGAGTGCCACCAACAAGGCTGCCAGCATGGCAGTCACGCCCCCCATCGGAATGGCAAGCCAAGGATCGATGCCAAAGGTCTTTGCGGCAATCGCAGCCGTGTAAACACCCGTCGCAAAAAAGGCCAGGTGACCGAAGTTGAACAGTCCTGCATAGCCTAGGGACAAGTCCCAGTTCGAGGCAATCACAGCGTAGACAAAGGCCAAAATGAACAGGTGGCGCGTGTAGCTGTCCGTGACGAACGCGGGCACAAGAGCCAAAACCACCAGCCCCGCAATCATGACGATTGTGCGTCTCATCTCAAGCTCTCCCAAAGAGGCCGTTTGGCCGGAAAATCAAAACCACGATCAAGCCCAGGAACAGCATGAACGGGGTCCAGTAGAGGCCTACTACGAGCACCAGAAACGCCTCGGCCATACCAATGACAAAGGCGGCGCCGACTGTCGCCCCCAGCGACCCAAGTCCGCCAAAGATGACGACAATCATTGCTTTGACCAGAGGTTCCGCGCCGAGCGTCGGTGTGATGAAGCGGATACCCCCCAGCAGGACACCGGCAAGCCCTGCCAAAGCCGCACCCAAGCCGAAGGCGATGCCAAACGTTAGGGGAACATTGATCCCCAACAGGGCAGCGGCATCCTGATTTTGACCGACAGCCCGCAAGGAACGACCCGTTGCGGTGCGGGTGGCAAAAGCCCAGAGCGCGATCAGAATGACCGGGGCAATCACAATGATCAGAGCTTCATGCGCCGAAAAGACAGCCCCGAAGAATGAGACATCCCCCTCAATCAGCCGAGGCAATTGCTTCAGCCGGGCCCCCCAGATCATCTGCGCCGATTTTTCCATGACAATCATTGCCGCCAAGGTGGTCATCACGGTAATCAACAGCATGTTCGGCCGCCCATAGAAGGGCCGCACCAGAAGATACTCGATGATCACGCCGAGCATGGCGGCCGCTCCGACACCGGCTGCCATGCCCATCCAAAGGCCAAGCCCCAAGGGTTCCGCCACGGTCCAGGCCACGCAGGCCCCGATCATCATCAGCGCACCATGGGCAAAATTGAACACCCCGAGCGTGGTCCAGACCAGGCTGAGCCCACTGGCCATCAGAGCATAAAGCGCGCCAAGCACAGCGCCCGAAACGAGGGTGGTTAATAGCAACTCCATCAGGCCGACTGCTCCCCAAAGTACATTTCCATGATTTCCTGGTGATCCAGAGCGTTCTCCTGTCCGATCTCGCGCTCAACCTCACCGTGTTCGATCAGATAAAGCCGATCCGCCAGTGAGAGCAGCAACTCAACGTCCTGTTCGACAACGATGACAGGCACCGAAACAGAAATTTCCTTCAGCGCTACGGCAAGCTCCTCTTTCAGCTTCGGCGACAGGCCTAGGGTCGGTTCGTCCAGCAACAACAAGCGCGGTGCGCACATCAGCGATGCGCCGATGGACAGCATCTGCCGTTCACCCCCCGAAAGCGTCTTGGCTGTCTGCGGGCCACGTTCGGCAAGGCGCGGGAAGAGGTCGTAAACCTGTTCCAGGGATTGCTTGGCGCGCGCGCGCGCCGGTCTGGTGAACGCCGCCATTTCCAGGGTCTCGGCAACACCCATATCCCCGAACAGGGTATTGCCCTGCTGTGACTGTACTAGTCCCTTGGTCACGATAACGGGCGGACGCTCGCGGGTGATATCCTCGCCCTCGAACACGACCTTTCCCGCCGAGGGCGCCATCAGGCCCGAGATCACCCGCAAAAGCGTGGTTTTGCCGTGACCGTTCGGTCCGAACAATCCGATGTTTTCACCCGGAGCCATATACAGGTCGATCCCGTGCAACACGGTCACTTTGCCATAGGCCGCTCGGACACCCTCGATGCTCAGAACATGTGTCATGCGGCGCGTGTCCCCAGATAAGCTTCGATCACGGCGGGGTTTTTCATCACATCAGAGGGGGGCCCTTCTGCAAGGAGCGCCCCTTGGTTCAAGACCACCAATCGTTCGGAAACCGCCATCAAGAGACTCAGCACATGCTCGATCAAAATTACGGTGATCCCGGTGGCGTTGATCTTGAGCAACAAGGCCTCAAGAGCAGATATCTCGGGCCGGGTCAGTCCCGAGGCAGGCTCGTCCAGCATCAGCACCCTGGGGTCCATCACGAGCGCCGAGGCGATCATCAACTGTTTGCGCTGATAAACCGACAGGTCGGTGGTCGGCATGGCGCGGCGCCCTGGGTCGAACTCAACCAGATCAAGCGCGGCCTCTGCCGCGTCCCGCAGGTCGCGACGCGAGAGCCCCTTCCCATAGGTCGCCGCAACGCCCACGGTTTCGAAAGCGGTCAGGTCGGGAAACTCCACATCCTTCTGAAAGGTGCGCGACAGTCCCATCGCGGCAATGCGATGCGCGGCCATGCGGTCAATGCGCTGGCCGTCGAACCAGACCTCTCCCGAGGTCGGGCCAAATGGAATGCGCGTCAGAATGTTGAACAAGGTGCTTTTGCCCGATCCGTTAGGCCCGGCAATGCCCAGAAGCTCGCCGCGGCGTACACTGAAACTGACTTCATTCACAGCCGTCAGCCCGCCAAACCGCTTGGTTGCGTTGCGAATATCAAGAATGGTGTCGCTCATTACGTGCCTCCGGCTGCCAGACCGCGCGGAACCGGGCCGCGCGGTCTGAGCAGGTGTTATTTCATCCATCTGGGTTCAACGAACGCATCGGTTGCGTAGACGGGCGGATAGAAGAGTGCGTGCTCGCCGTCCTGAATTTGGTAGAACTGCAACGGAATGCCCTCATTGGACTGCACCGCCAGGTGTGTTTCCGGGTCAAATGACACCATGCCCATTGCGGTTTGAGTGGAGGAGGCGCCAATCGCTTCGCCGATTGCAATCCGCTCTGCCGGATCACCCACTTTACCGAGCGCCGTTGCATAAATATGCACCTGCTCGTAGAGAGCCGCGCCATAGGTGCCGGGCTCGCCTCCGTATGCATCGCGGTATTTTGCGATAACTTCAGCCGCTCGCGGGTTGGTCGGTGTGTTCAGAATGCCACCCAACAAGTTGTAGACGATGCCCGAGGACTGCTCTTTGGTCAGTTCGATGAACTCTGGCACCGACGGTGCGTACTGGATGAACACAAGGCTGTTGGTGGGATTTTCATTGAACTGAGAAACGAACAATGCGGCGTTCGAGGACACGTAGTCCGTATTGATAATCACCGCAGGCTCAGCATCGCGGACGGTGCCAAGGAAGCCGCGCCAATCGTTGATTTCGCCGAATGGCACGAGGTCGTTGGTCACAACCTCCCAGCCTGCGCTTTCAAAGGCTTCAACCATGCCGTCGGCAATGCCCTTGGAATAGGGGTTGTCCGAAGCGATCAGGGCAACCTTCCTGTTGGGAAGGCGCAGGCTGCCCTCGTCGGCAAGACCTTCGATGACAGGTACGATTCCGGTGTTATATCCCGAATATGACGGCGTCATCGACCAGACGGTCGGAAAGGCTGCGGGATCCGGCGAAATAATGTCCTCGGTCTGGCCTGAGTTGGCCGAAACGATATAGACCATTTCCATTTCCGCCATCAGCTCGATCTCGAAGTTCGAACCCGACGCATAGCCGGTCATGATGGCGCCCATGTCGCGATCACCCAACAGGCGCTCGGCCGCTGTTGTCACCTTGTCCGCGGCACCATCCACCACGTCGCCCACGACAAGCTCGAAGGTGTGGCCAGCCACACCGCCCGCGGCATTCAGCTCGTCAACGGCAAGCTGTGCACCGTTCACCATTTCCTGACCGTCAGCCGCCTGGGGGCCGGATACGGGGGCAAGTACGCCAATCTTGACGACGTCAGCGGCTGCGAGGCCAGCGGATGCCAGCAGGCCCATTGCGGTGGCTGTTGCCAAAAGTGCTCTTCGTTTCATTTCTGTCTCCCGTTGGTTCAGTCAGATTGTCCAAGAATTTGCTCAGGTAAGGATCAAAGGTCCGGTGCTTCCCAGAACGGTGCGTGACCGATGCCTGCAATGTCGTGGGTATTGCCTTACCAGAAGTTCGAGCATGGCCGCCCAGCGATGAAATCGTCATGGATGAAGGGGGCTTCCGCGCCGTTAATGAAGGCAAACGGGAGCGACGCGTTGATCGCCAAATCCTGTTGGCTCGGGCCAACACCACAAGCCAGCGTGGCGTTCACCAGAGATCGCGCGCGGCCATCACAGCGGGCGACAGCCTCTTTCAGAAACGGATCGTAGGGGGCACTGGACCCGCAGGTATTGTGGGCGAACTTGTCGATTTCGTCGTCGGAAAGCAGCCATTTGGAGGTAATGGTCTGTTCAATGCCCCCGGCAAATCCTTCCGCCACAGGTCCGATTGCCCCGTCGAGTTGATTGCGGAACACTTCGCGGCAGGTTGAGTTGCCGTGGATCATCGGCACCGGCAGGCCGTTGCCAGCGCTTTCGTGACACGCGAGCCGCGCGTTACTGGCGTCGCAATGTTCCAGGGCACTCATGGCTTGACCCGGCACATGTCCAGCACCGTTGCCGCGATCACCTTGGTGGTCTCGATCAGGCTGTCGACCTCGACGCATTCGTTGTCGCCGTGAAAGCCGTTGCCCGCCGGTCCATAGATGATCGGCACCACGCCCTTGCCCGCATAGTGCGCGGCGTCGGTGACACCCTCCATTCCCTTGATGATGGGGGATGCTCGCTGGATTTCCGTGGCGTGCGACAAGATAGATTTGGTCAGCTTGTGATCAACTGGCGTGTTCATTGGCGGGAAGTTCAGCCCCCAAAGGTCCCACTCGATTTTCGGCGGATTGTCCCGCATCCACGGATCCATCGCCGCGAAATGGGCGACGAAGTCCTCGAACTCCCGCTGCACATCCGCAAAGTCTTCCTGCGGCATGAATTTGTAATCCAGAACGATGGTCGCGACGTCCGGGATAATTGCAGCGTTGGTCATGACCGCAGGATTTCCGTCATGGTCCATGCCCGCCCCGCCCATGATCATGCCGGGATTGATCGTGGCCAGCCCCGCAGGCAAAAGCGGATGGTTGTTCAGTCGGCAGCGGCTGCTTTCAAAATCACGCAGGGCGCTCAAGAATCGGTTGGCAAGCTCAATTGCATTCACGCCCGGCTCCAGGCGGGTGGGACCGTCATGCTGCGGCCAGATCGAGTTGTACCGCCAGCCGGCGTGAGCCTGTTTCCCAAAGATCGTGACCTTGGCCCAGGTCAGCCCGCCTTCGGTCGGGATAACGTTACCCCATGTCGGTTCGGCAACAATCGCGTGTTTGGCCAGCTTCAGGCCGCCACGGTTCACCAGATCCATTGCCCCGAAACCGCCGGCTTCTTCGTCAACGACCGAGTGAATGGACAACCGGCCTTCAAGTTCGATTCCGGCCTTGCGGATCGCGCGTGCCGCCGAAATGCAGGCAGCCAGACCGCCCTTCATGTCCACGGCCCCCCTGCCCCAAACCCGACCGTCTTCAAGCTGGCCTCCGAACGGGTCACGGTCCCATGCATCCTGATTGCCTACCGGAACCACGTCGATATGACCGCACAGGATCATGCTGTGCTCTTCCGATCCAGGCAGATCGCCCGTGACATTCGGCCTGTCTTCAAGCGCGTCCCACCGATCCAGATCGAAGCCCAGAGGCCGCAGTTCCTCTTCGATGCGGGTTTGCACATCGGCTTCGCAGTTCAGCCCTTCTCGGGTTTGAAACTTTGGGTTGACCGAAGGGATGCGCACGAGGTCCTGAGTCAGCGCGACCACATGATCCCGCTCGGCCTCAATAACGTCCAGAACGGCTTTAAGGTGCTTATCCATAGGAACTCTCCTCCAGCTCTGCTATCAGTTCTGCCGTTGTCACTTGACGGCAATAGCCTTTGATGGTGGTCAGGGATTGGTCGTGACGCTCCTGGCTGTACGTCAGGCAGGCGTCCGTGACTTGCGTGACGAGATAGCCCAGATCACAGGCATCGCGGATGGCGCTTTCCACGCATTGGTCGGTGATCAACCCGGACAGGACCAACTGCCTGACGCCGAGATTGCGCAGCAGATAATCGATATGGGTCGAGATAAAGACCGAGGACGAGGATTTCGGCAGGACGATCTCGTCCCCTTCCGGGGCGATCTGATCGATCACCTTGCCGTCCCACGATCCCTTGGGGACATGAAATCCGGTGATCTTGTAATCAAGCGAACGATCGCGGCCATCCAGCGTCAAGCTTTCGATGGTAGTATACATGACCTCGACCCCGGCCTTGCGACAGGCGCCCTGGATGGCTTGCATGTTGGGGATGACGCGAGTGTCCAGCTGGTCGAAAAACCAGCCGTACTTTTCCGAGAATTCGGCCTCTGGCAGATCGGCAAACTCAGCCCCTTTGCGATGCGCCGAGAAGTTCTGAACATCGATAAACAGTAGGGCGGATTGCACAGGGTCAAGCGCGACGTGTCGGGTCAGGGTCATGTGCAGTCCTCTAGTAGTGCGCCTATCGCTTGGCTCAAAAGGGTCGCCCACAGATCGACGCCCGCCGCATCAGAAATCTGGTCATTGCAGACTTCGATCAGCGAGTGCCTCAGGTTTCGGGGTTCCGCATGAGCCGGAATGAACCAGTCCGTTGCATCATCGATCTGATAGGGTTCGTTCACGACCAAGGTGAGTTCCGGCGCGGACATGGCGACGCGATCCAGCACGGCCTGTGCGGTTGCCATGTCTTTGCGGGCCAGGAATCCGGCATGCCACGGGCGCCTGGCCCCGCCTTGCAAGGCCGGGGTGTACGAGTGGATCGAAAACGCGGCGATGCGTGGCGCCAGATCGAACCCCTGTTCAATCGCATCGTTCAAGGGGGCGAAAACCTCATCCCGCCGGGCGTTTTTCTGCGCCACGGTCAGATTCCGGTTTCCGGGTATCGGGCGCTGATCGCTGACTTCCGGGATCGCTTCATCTGAATAGGGCGGACGGTTGCAGTCGATCACCAGGCGGCTGTAGCGCTGCAGTATCAGCGGCGCATTGAGCTTTTCCGCAATTGCGCGGGCAAGCTCTGCCGCGCCGACATCCCAAGCGATATGATCATTCAACGCGCCTTGAGAAAGCCCCAAGTCATGCAGTGCTTCGGGGACGTCCCGGCCTGCATGCTCACACAGCATGAGAATCGGCGCGGCGCTGTCCCGGTTGACCCATTCAACCGGGGCCGGATCAGTCATCGACAGAAGCGATGTTTTATGGAGCGCGGCTTTCACGGCCTTTGCACCCGCTGGCTCGCCACGCGCGACGCTGCCAAAGCACCAGGAGCAGGCAAAGCCCGAAACGCGGCGAGCGCGTGCTGATGCGAAATGGTCGTGATCATGAGAATCTCCATCATTTTGCGGCCCACCATAGGGAATATTTTTTTCATATCAACATATCTTTCATTGACTGGAAATTAAATTTCACTCACAGTCTGGATGAAACCCGCAGAATCGAGGCCACTGTGCTTGTCAGAAATAGGATCGAAAACGCCGCGGATACGCTGACGGCGAGCGAACGCAAACTTGCGGCGGCCATCCTGTCGGACTACCCCTACGCGGGGCTAGCTTCGATACAGGAGCTGGCCAAAAGAGCCGAAGTTTCACCGCCGTCCATATCGCGTTTCGTGACCAAGATCGGCCTTGGCGGATACCAGGAGTTTCAGCGCGACCTGATTGCCGAAATCAAGGAAGGCCAGCGCTCTCCACCCGAGATTCATCGCGGCGACCGCTCGGTCGACGGAGGGTACCTGCGCGATTTTGCGGACCGGGCCAGCGCGCAGATGGCCATCGCTTCTGAAGCCATTACCGAAGCACAGTTCGCACGCGTATGCGCATTGCTGAGCGATTCCCGACGCGATGTTTACCTGGTTGGCGGACGGATCAGCGATACGATTGCCAGACACCTGTCGTTCCACCTTCGCCAGTCCAGGCAGGGTGTTTACCACCTGCCAGAGAACACCGAAGTTTGGCCGGAATACCTGTTGCGTATGAAGCAGGGCGACGTTCTGTTCATGGTGGACTTCAGACGCTATCAGACGAGCCTCGAACGTCTCAGTGACAAGGCCAGTAAAGAGCTGCGCGCGCGCGTTGTCCTGATGACCGACAAATGGCTGTCACCGATCGCAAAACATGCGACCGAGGTCATGCCGGTCCCGATCGAAAGCGGCACCCTGTGGGACACTTACACCCCCGCTCTGGCCGTGATCGAGGCCATCGCAACGAAAATCGCCGAAGATAACTTTGACCAGACGCGCGCCCGCATCCAAGCCTGGGACTCGTTTCGGCTAACGAATGAGGACCACTCACAATGACCCCCGTCCCCCTGATTTTCGCTGCCACCTGTGACCTTGCCGGCAAGGTGCGCGGAAAGGCCTTTCCCGCCGATCAGCTGGACAAACGGTTGGTGCGCGGCGTGGGCTGGACGCCCACGAACGTGCTGATCAACTGCTTTGACGGCATCGGCGACAGCCCGTTTGGCGCTTTGGGGGACCTGTTGTTGATCCCTGACCCCAGGGCAGCGGCCAAGGTCGATTTCGGCACCGGCAGGACCGAGCATTTCATGCTGGGCGACATCGTGACGCTTGAAGGGGAGGCCTGGGACTTCTGCACCCGTGCGATACTGAAGACCGCGCTCAACCGACTGCACCGCGTGGCGGGCGTGCGGCTGATCTCGGCGTTTGAACATGAGTTCCAGCTCAAGGGCAAACCGGCGCTGGCGAATCAAGCCTATGGTCGCGAAAGCTTTGAGCTGCAGCGCGAGTTCTGCGAAACGCTGATGGCCGCCGTTCAGGGCGCGGGCATGAAGCCCGACAGCATAATGAAGGAATTTGGCCCCGACCAATACGAGGTGGTTGTGGGCCCCGATGAAGGGATGCGCTCCGCCGATGCGGCGGTGATACTCCGCGAACTGACCCGCTCTGCCGCACGCGCGATGGGGCGGGAGGCCACATTCACCCCGATCCGCGACGTGACCGGCGTGGGAAACGGGGTTCACATCCACATGAGTTTCATCGACGATGACGGCAATCCCGTTACCTATGATGAAAATGGCGCCTGCGGCATGTCCCAAGTCACCTCGGCCTTTTCCGCTGGGGTCTTGAAATACCTCGAGAATATCATCGCACTGACCGCGCCGTCAGTCATTTCCTACGAACGGCTGACCCCGCACCGCTGGTCGGCAGCCTATAACAATCTGGGCTTCCGGGACCGCGAGGCGTCCTTGCGGGTCTGCCCTGTGACGGCCAAGGACGGGGCCTCTATCGCGCATCAGTTCAATATCGAATACCGGGCTGCCGATGCAGCCGCCTGCCCACATCTGGCACTGGCGGCGATCGTACACGCGGGCTGTCAGGGTATCGAAGAGGGGCTCCTGGCCCCCGATCCGACCGAAGAGGATCTATCACTGCTTTCATCGGAAAAGCTGTCCGGGCGCGGCATTGTACGGCTGCCGACATCGCTCGAACTGGCGCTTGATCGTTTCGAGGCCAGCGATGTGGCGACGGGTTGGTTTGGCCCGGACTTCGCCGCGGTCTACCGCGCTCACAAAATGGCCGAGATTGCGCACCTGGCCGACATGGAGACGGGCGCGCGCTGCGCCGCATATGAGGACACGTACTGATGTTGTTTCAAGGATCCATAGCCCCATCGCACAGGGCACTTGTTCCCTTCGTCAGCGTCGAGAACATGCTGGCCCTCGTGCATCGGCACGGGATTGCCCTCTGCCTGTCCGAACTGACCGATTATGTTGAGGCCGATTTCCGCCGTTGGGAATTGTTCGATAAGACCCCTCGCCTTGCGTCCCACTCCTCCATCGGCGTGATCGAACTGATGCCGACGTCCGACGGCACTGACTACGCGTTCAAGTTCGTCAACGGCCACCCCTCCAACACCAAACGCGGCTTGCAGACGGTAACGGCATTCGGCGTGCTGGCTTCGGTCGAAACCGGCTATCCACAGCTGTTTTCGGAAATGACTCTTTTGACCGCCTTGCGCACCGCTGCGACCTCGGCGCTGGCCACCCGCACGTTGGCCCGCGCGGGCGCGGATACGGCTGCCATCGTCGGCAATGGTGCGCAATCGGAGTTCCAGATTCTCGCGCTTGCCTCGGTCTGCGGTATCAAGTCCTTCAGGCTTCACGACATCGACCCGCAGGCAACCAGACGCTGCATGGCCAATCTTGAGGATATGGGCCTGTCTCTGACGCCCTGCGCCTCGGCCGAGGAGGCGGTTGAAGGGGCGCAGGTCGTCACCACATGCACGGCCGACAAACGCTATCAAACCATCCTGACCGACAATCTGATCGGCGCGGGTATGCATGTGAACGCCATCGGCGGCGATTGCCCCGGCAAAACGGAACTGCACCGTGATATCCTCCTGCGCTCGGACATCTTCACCGAATACACGCCGCAAACCCGGATCGAAGGCGACATCCAGCAGCTGGACGAGGATCACCCCGTCACGGAGATCTGGCAGGTGCTCTCCGGGGCCGCCAAGGGCCGTACAGATGACCGGCAGATCACTGTTTTTGACGGTGTCGGGTTTGCCGTCGAAGACTTCTCTGCCCTGCGCTGGTTGCGTGACCGGGTCGGGGACCATAACGTTGCCGAACCGCTCGATCTGATCGCGGACCCCGACGATCCACGCGACCTGTTCGGAATGCTGAAGCGATACGCCGGACGGGCTTGAACAGGATAGCAAGTGTACCGTTATTCACGTCATTCTGAGCAATGACAAGAAAACAGCAGTAGGTCCGCCTGCAGCGAAGGTCACCAAAGTCCCGGCACTGCTGACTCTAGCGTGCGAGACCATGCTGCGCGAGGGCATGAATGGCCGGTCCTTGACGACCTTGTCACCGTGGCTCTGCTTGGTTCCGGGTTCTGTCTCATCTCCAGTCCTTGGTGGTTACGATGCGCCAGAAATCCTCTCTAATCAGTTCAGCCCAATCTGTCCCATTGGTGCTGACGACAGAAACAGCACGCGTCGATAGACGGGACTGACGGCTCGGGACACTATCCCGCCGACAGCCGCAAAGAGAGTGAAACTGAACAGAGCGGGACGGACCAGAGCAGCGGACAGGTTAGCACGGTTTTAGCCAGTCTCCGTGCCTGAATAGGGAGCGAGGCGGGACACCCCCGGATCGGTACGCAGCGGTCGCCCCGTCATCGGAAAGGCCCGTTGCGGACAGGCGCGGCGATCGCAAATCTTGCAGCCCGCGCCGATTGGAGTCGCCAGATCTGGGTTCCGCAGATCCAACCCGCGCGAATAGACCAGACGGCTGGGGCGCGCACGTGATCGAGCAGCGGCAAGACAACAAGATCATCCGCCCTTCGGCCCACTATATCGGCCCCGAGAACCGAGCCTTCGTGCCGCTGTCCAAGCGCGGATTCACCCTTTCGGCGGCGGCGGAGTGAGCGCATGACCTATCTGATCGCAGACGACCTGCCGACCGCCACGGCGGGCCACCGCTTCCGCGCTCTGCTGGAGCATCCCGGCATCCTGCGCCTGCCCGGCGCCCATAACGGACAGGCCGCCTTGCAGGCCAAGGCGGCGGGCTTCGAAGGGCTCTACCTGTCGGGGGCGGCGATGACCGCCTCCATGGGGCTCCCGGATCTCGGGATCATTACAGTGGACGAGGTCTGCTTCTTCATCCGCCAGATCGCCCGCGCCTCAGGCCTCCCCCTGCTGGTCGATGGCGACACCGGCTATGGCGAGGCACTGAACGTCATGCACATGGTGCGCGCCTTCGAGGAGGCGGGTGCCGGGGCTGTTCATCTGGAAGACCAGTTCCTGCCCAAGAAATGCGGCCACCTGAACGACAAGAGGCTGGTCGCGCCACAGGATATGGCGGCCAAGGTTGCATCGGCGGCGAAGGCGTCGCGCGACCTGGTGGTGATCGCACGGACCGATGCGGCAGCGTCCGAGGGTATTGAGGGCGCGATTGCCCGGGCCAAGCTGTATGTTGAGGCCGGGGCAAACGCGATCTTCCCCGAAGCCCTGACCAGTGTCGAGATGTTTCGCGAGGTGCGCACGGCACTGCCGGGGGTCAAGCTTCTGGCCAACATGACGGAGTTCGGCCGCACGCCTGCGTTGACCGCCCGAGAGTTCGATGAGCTCGGATATGACATGGTGATCTGGCCGGTCTCGTCCTTGCGAGTGGTTAACCGGGCGCAGGAACGGCTCTATACCTCGCTGGCGCGTGATGGCGCGACCACGGCGATGCAGAACGAGATGCAAACCCGGGCGGAGCTTTACCAGACCATTCGCCTCAATGACTTCGAGGCGCTGGATCGCAGCATAGTCGCTTCGGTCGCGCCTGAGAGCGTGTGAACCCACCAGAAATGGCGTCCGGACCAGCGCCATTGCGGGCCCGGACGGCTTGCTTCGCAGGATCATGCGAGTGGTTCAGGCCGCATACGCAAGGAGGCCACCGAACTCTCCGGCGTGATGCAGCAGCGGTCTCGCCGCCGGGGCCTGTTCCAGATGCTGCACGCGACCGAGCAAAAGCACATGGTCCCCCGCCTCGACCTGCTGAACGACCTCGGTCACGATCACCGCCGCAGCGCCACGCAGAACCGGCAGGCCCCCGCGCTCTTTGAAAAGGTCGCGAAGCGCCGCATCGGGGCGCCCGGCAAAATGCAGGGCTTGAGCGCGCATATCCTCAGCGAGGATGTTGACCGCATAGCGCCCCGACGCGCACAGCTTCGGCAGCATCTTCGCGCCGTGCCCCACCGAGATACAGACCAGCGGCGGGTCAAGCGAAACCGACATGAAAGCGCTGACGGTCATGCCATGGTCGCCCTCCGGCGTCCGGGTGGTGACCACGGTAACGCCGGTGGCGAAACGGCCGCAACAGTCGCGCAGGGTCTTTGGGTCGATTTTTGGGATCGTCGGGGTCATGCCGCTGCAGCGGCCTCCAGTTCCTGCCGGATGATCCCGGCACCCGCGCTCAGCGCCTCGAGCTTGCCGCGCGCCACTTGCCGAGACAAGGGCGTCATCCCACAGTTGGTGCAGGGATAGAGCTTGTCCGAATCCACGAAATGCAAGGCTTTGCGCAGGGTGTCGGCAACCTCTTCCGGCGTTTCAACGGTCGTGTTGGCCACATCGATGGCACCGACCAGGACCTTCTTGCCGCGCAACATTTCGATCAGATCCAGCGGCACATGGCTGTTGTGGCATTCGAGCGAAACCAGATCGACACTGGAGTGCTGAATGGCGGGGAAGATCATCTCGTATTGCCGCCATTCCGAGCCGAGCGTCGCCTTCCAGTCGGTATTCGCCTTGATGCCGTAGCCATAGCAGACATGGACGGCTTTCTGGCACTTCAGCCCCTCCATGGCCCGTTCCAGCGTGGCCATGCCCCAGTCGTTCACCTCTTCGAAGAAGACGTTGAAGGCCGGTTCGTCGAACTGGACGATGTCGACACCTGCGGCCTCAAGCTCTTTCGCCTCCTGGTTCAAAAGCGTGGCGAATTCCCACGCAAGCTTTTCGCGGCTGCGGTAATGCGCATCATAAAGCGTGTCGATCATCGTCATTGGTCCCGGCAAGGCCCACTTGATCGGGGCATCGGTCTGGGCGCGCAGGAACTTTGCATCCTCCACAAAGACCGAGCGGGGGCGGGATACGGCGCCGACCACCGTGGGCACGCTGGCATCGTAGCGATCCCTGATGCGCACCGTTTCTCGCTGTTGGAAATCGACGCCCTCGAGCCCTTCGATAAAGGTGGTGACGAAATGCTGGCGCGTCTGTTCGCCGTCGCTGACGATGTCGATGCCCGCGCCGCGTTGTTCGCCAAGCGTCACGCGCAGGGCGTCCTGCTTGGCCTGCGCCAATGCCTCGCCTTCCATTTTCCATGGGGACCAGAGCTTTTCAGGTTCGGCCAGCCAGGAGGGTTTCGGCAAGCTGCCGGCGGTGGAGGTGGGGAGCAGTTTGGTCATGGTCATGTCTTTCCTGTTTTTGGACTAGGCGGCGAACTGGGCGGACCATTCAGCCAACCGGGCGCGATGCGGCTTGATGAAGATGTCCTCGGCAAATCTGCCCTGCTCGGTCGCCAGACGCCCACGTTCCTCGCGGTCGTAGACCACGCGGGTCGGTGAGAAATCCTGATGCTTCAGGCTGGGCCGGTAGATCTGGCCCGCCACGGAATTGGCATTGTAGATCTCGGGGCGGTAGATCTTCTGGAAGGCCTCCATCGTGCTGATGGTACCGATCAGTTCGAGGTTGGTGCAATCGTTCAGCAGATCGCCGGCATGGTAGAAAGCCAGCGGCGCGACGCTTTTCGGTGGCATGAAGTAACGCACTTCAAGGCCCATCTTCCCGAAATACTGCTCGGTCAGGGAGGCCCCGCTTGGGACGTACTCGACGCCGAGCACGGGATGGACATTTGCAGTGCGCTCGTAGTTCTTGGTTTCCGACACGCTGAGACAAATCACCGGCGGTTTGCGGAATTGCGCCTTGAAGGTATCCGAGGCGACGAAGGCCTTGAATATCTTGCCATGCAGATCACCGAAATCGTCAGGCAGGCTGAAGCTGTCGCGCGCCTTGTTATGCTCGGGCAGCACTACGCTGAAATCATAGTCGCGCACATAGGACGAGAAATTGTTGCCCACGAGCCCTTGCGTGCGGGTGCCGGTCCTGTGGTCGATGATCATGGTCTTCAGCATTTCGATCGCCGGGAAGGCGTCTCCGCTGCCATCTAGGTCCAGATCGACAGAGATGATGTCCAACTCGACCGCATAGCGGTCGGCCCGCGGGTTATCCCAACTGGCCAGATCGTTGAACCGATTGTCGATCATGCGCAACGCGTTCGCCAAGTTCTGCTGGCGGTGTTCGCCGCGTGCGAGGTTGGCGAAATTCGTGGTCAGTCGCGTGCCGCTCTCGGGCCTGTAGGTTTCGTCGAACCGAAGGCTCTTGATCTGGAATGCGAAAGGCTCGTTCATGGCTATCCGATCTCCTGTCAGTGTTCATGAAGCCTGTGCCGGCGGGCGGCCCGACGGGTCTGGCGATGCCTCCTTTTGGCGCAGTTGAAGCATGAAAAAAAATGACTTCTTGTCGGACAAACATGACGACCCGTCATGTGTCGCAATATGGGCTACCGGCCCTATGCCAAAGCCACGCCGTCAAATGTCGACGGTTTCCGCCAGCTGCATGAATCCTTCGAGATAGCTCGGCAATTCCCCCGTCCGATAGCCAAGATGGATCGACTTCGGGATGCCGGACCCGATGCGCACCCCTGTCACAGCTTTGGCGTCCCGCAGCAGCCAGTCCGGCGTGGCACTGACCGCGCGACCCGAAGCCACCAGCCGCAGCATGAGGTCGGTGGTTTCGACCGTGCGATGCCTGCGCGGCAGGGCGTGGGCGGGCACGAGGAATTGCGTGTAGATATCCAGCCTTTCGCGCGCGACGGGATAGGTAATCAGCGTCTCGCGCACCATGTCGGAGGGCGTGACCTGCCTTTTCCGGGCCAACGGGTGGTCGTTGGCGACGGCCAGAACCAATTCGTAGTTGAACACGGGCCGGTACTCCAACCCCGCTCGCTCGACCGGGTCGGGTGTGACGAGCAAATCGATCTCGTGCCCCAGCAGGGCCGCGAGACCACCGAACTGAAAGGCCGAGGTCACGTCGAGGTCGACATCCGGCCAAGCCGCGAGAAACGGATCGACGATCCGCATCAGCCAGTCCTGACAAGGGTGGCACTCCATCCCCACCCGGATCGACCCGCGCCGTCCACGTGCGTAATCCTCCAGGACCGACGCGCCGTGTTCGAGCTGTGGCAGCACCCGGGCCGCCAACCCGAGCAAGTAGTCCCCTGTCGGGGTGAGCCGCAGCTTGCGCCCCTCGCGCTCCCAGAGCTTAACACCGTGCCGCTCCTCGAAGCGGCGGATGGCGTGGCTGACGGCCGACTGCGTCAGGTTCAGCCGATCCGCGGCATCGGTCAGGCTGCCGGTCCGATCGATTTCGCGTAAAATGGCAAGAGGCTGGATGTCGATCATAAGTCTTGACTGAAGTTCATTCAATCCCTCCTAATCCAGACCAAGTGTCATGGACAAGACCGCGGCTCAATCAAATCCGCCTGGGTGTTTCCTTCGAACCCGCCCGTATGGCCGCCAACACTTTTGCTACGCTTCGGACAATGGTCCATAGCCTGGCGGTGTCGGGCGACGCGGAAACGACCGTGCCGGTTCTTCGATCAGGTTGAGCGGTCCGCCACCCGAATGAGAAGCTCGGGATCGACGGCTTCGCCATGTGAAACGTGAATGGGGCCGGGCTTCAGTGTACCACCCGGCTGCGGATGAAACCTTCCAGCCTTCGATTTTTATCTTTTCTCAAACCATTTCATTCATTAACCATCGACTCACTTCGGTTCCCGGCGGTTTTCCGGCGGGATAATAGGGAATGCGGTGCGACGCCCAAGGCGTCCATTCCGCAACTGCCCCCGCAACTGTAGGCGGAGAGCGAAGCCGGACCATGTCACTGTCGTGCGACGCATGATGGGAAGACCCGGCCAAGCGTTGACCCGCAAGTCAGGAGACCTGCCGAGGTGATCACCCTGTCCGAACGCGGGGCGCGTTTCGACGACGGACTTTCCGTAGCGGTGACGACATCACCGTCTGCGGAGGCACCCCTCCAAAGGCCAAAGCAACAGCCATCGCGTCAAGCGAAATCCGGAGGGACACGCCATGTCACGCTCATTCAAAGCCGCGCTTGCGGCATCCACTGCCCTTTTCACCCACCCCGCCATTGCGCAAGACACGCCCTATGATCTGGGAACGATCTTTGTCTCCGGCGGCCTGACCCCGATCGAAGGTAGCGCTTATGGTCGCGCCGGTACGGTCCTGACGGAAGAGGATATCGAGGATCGCGGGTCTAGATACGCCGTCGACCTCATCCGCTCACTGCCCGGTGTCTCCGTCTCGCGGACAGGCCCCGCTGGCGGTCTGACCCAGGTCCGGATGCGCGGCCACGAAGGCAACCACACGCTGGTCATCATCGACGGCGTCGAAGTGGCCTCGCCCAGCCAGGGCGAATACGATTTCAGCGGTCTTCTCAGCGCCGACATCGAGCGTATCGAGGTCCTGCGCGGCCCGCAATCGTCGCTTTACGGCTCGAACGCCATCGGCGGCGTGATCTCGATCACCACCAAGCGCGCGACCGAACCGGGCTTCAGCGGGCAGGCCGGCTTCGAGTTCGGCACCGACAAGACCACGCAAGTCAGCCTGGCCTTGCGGCAGCGCACGGACAAATTGGCGCTCAGCTTTTCCGCGACGCGCCGGGATACCGGCGGTTATGACGTGTCGGGCCTGAATGGCGAGGATGACGGCGATCTGAATGAAACCTACAACCTCAACGTCCAGTATTACGCGACCGAGAACCTGACCTTCGGCGGCACCCTGCGGCACGTGAAAAGCGACTCGGACTCCGACAGCCAGATCTACACGGTGCTCACACCTGCCGGACAGATACTCGTCGATGACTTTTCCGGTTCTGATACAGCCGAGACCTTCGGTTCGATCTACGCCGAGCTCGACACGTTCGGCGGACGTTTCCGGAACCGGCTCGACCTGTCCTTTGCGGACATCCAGACAGACCGTTTCAACGGCGCCGGGGTGCAGTCGGGCGATACGACCGAGACACGGCAGAAGATCAGCTACCAGGGCTGCGTCGCGCTGGATGGCGGCTCGGTCGACACAGCCCGCCATGTGCTGACGCTTGGCGCCGAGTGGGAGCGGGAGACTTTCGTCAACAACAACCCCGCCTTCGTCTCCGCACCCAGCCAGCTGATCAAGCAGACGCGCGAGCAGACCGCTCTCGTGGCGGAATACCAAGGCAACCTGACCGACAGCCTTGATGTGCAGGCCAGCCTCCGGCATGATTTCAACGACGAATTCGAGGATTTCACGACCTACGCTGTCGGTGTGTCCTACATGCTGGCCAACCAGACCACGCGACTGCATGCCTCCTACGGCACCGGCGTCCAGAACCCGACCATGTTCGAACAGTTCGGTTTTTCCAACAACTTCATCGGCAACCCCAATCTGGAACCCGAGCAAAGCGAAGGCTGGGATTTCGGTGTAGAACAACAATTCCTTGGCGGGCGTGGCCTTATCGACGTCACCTATTTCGACGATGAGCTGACCAACGAAATTTCGTCCACCGTCGACCCCGGAACCGGCAGCCTGACACCCTTCAACCAAGCCGGCAAAAGTGACCGCAGAGGCGTGGAAATCGGTGCGACGTGGCAGGTGAACGCACGGCTCGACCTTGGGCTGAATTACACCTGGCTGGACGCCGAGAACCCGAACGGCAGCACCGAGGTTCGCCGCCCGGAACACGAGATACTCTTGCAGCTTGGCTACGACTTCCCGGATGACCGTACGCGGTTCACCATGGACGTTCAGCACGTGGCGAACAATGTCGACCTGTTCTTCCCGCCCAGCTTCATCTCGGTGCCCGTGACCCTGCCGGACTACACCCTCGTCAACGTCGGCCTGCGGCACCAGCTGACCGACAGCGTCGAAATCTATGGCCGGATCGAGAACTTGACGGACGAAAAGTATCAGGAGGTCCTCGGCTACGACACTCCCGGCCGCACGGCGTTCTTCGGCCTGACGGCGACCTTCTGAAATGACGGCGCGGCTTCTCTCCACGGCCCTTGCCGGACTGGCCCTAGCAGCTTTGCTGTGCGGCGCCAGCCCGGTCGTGGCCGAGACGCCGCGCCGTGTCGTGTCAATGAACCTGTGCACCGACCAGTTGGCGATGATGCTGGCGGCACCTGGTCAGCTGCATTCGGTAACCTATATCGCCGCGGACGCCCGCTCCTCGGCCATGGCAGAGCAGGCAAAAGAGCACGTCATCAATCATGGACTGGCCGAGGAAATATTCCTTATGCAGCCCGATCTCGTGATCGCAGGTGCATACTCAACCCGAGCCACCGTGGAAATGCTGCGCAGATTGGATATCCCGGTCGTCATGTTCGATCCCGCTTCGTCGCTTGACGATGTGCGGGACCGCATCCTGCAAATGGGCGAGGTACTGCACCGCGAGGATACGGCACAGGCCTTGGTATCGGATTTCGACACGCGTCTGGCCAACCTGCGGACCGAAGTGGCCCAACGGCCCCGTGCGGTGCTTTACTACGCCAACGGCTACACCTCGGGGGAACAGACGCTGGCAGGCCAGATCCTGATCACGGCGGGTTTTACCAACGCCGCGGCGGAGGCCGGGTACGGAGCGGGCATGAAGATCCCGCTCGAGGTGCTGGCGGTCACCAACCCCGATCTGGTGATCACCTCGCAGCCCTATCCCGGCGAATCTCGCGCAGAGGCGATCATGAACCACCCGGTCATCGAAACGCTGCGCCGGACGGGTGAACGGGCCAGCATCACCGACCGCGACTGGGCCTGCGGCACACCCTACGTGCTGCGCGCCATCGAGGAGCTTGCCTCCGATCGCAAAGCCCTCTTCGGAGACGGGCAATGAGGGCGCTGTTCCTGTCGCTCCTGCTGGTGGTCGTCGCGCTATTCACCGCGTCGCTCTTGATAGGCCCCGCCGGTATCGGCATCAGGCAAAGCCTGTCCGCGCTTTTCCTGGGCGATGGCGGCCCCCTGACGCTGGTGATGCGCGAGGTGCGGCTGCCGCGCGCCATCCTCGCCGTGCTCATCGGCGGCAGCCTCGGGCTGGCGGGGGCGGCGATGCAGGGCTACCTGCGCAATCCGCTGGCAGAGCCCGGCCTGATCGGCGTCTCCGGCTCTGCCGCGCTCGGGGCTGTGCTGGCCATCCATACCGGGCTCGCGGGGGCGTTCGCGCTCGGCCTTCCCCTGGCCGCGCTCACGGGCGCCTTGCTGGGGGTGATCCTGGTCATGTCACTGGCCGGCCCGCGCGGCACGTCCCTGACACTAATCCTGGCCGGCATCGCGGTCTCTGCCCTGGCCGGGGCGCTGACCTCGCTTGTGCTGAACCTCTCGCCCAATCCCTTCGCCGCGAATGAAATCGTCTTCTGGATGATGGGCTCGCTCACTGACCGCTCGATGACGCATGTGTGGCTCGCCCTGCCCTTCATGGCCATGGGCTTTGCCCTGCTCGCGGGCCTGGGGCGTGGCCTCGACGCGATGACGCTTGGCGAGGATGCGGCGGCGGCCATGGGCATCCGCCTTGTCCGCCTGCGCCTGCTGCTGGTGCTCGGCACTGCCTGCGTGGTCGGCGCGGGCACGGCGGTCGCCGGTGCAATCGGCTTTGTCGGCCTCGTGGTCCCGCACCTTTTGCGCCCCCTGGTCGGGGCGCATCCCTCCCGCCTGCTCTGGGCCTCGGCACTTGGCGGCGCGGCCATGGTCCTGGCCGCCGACATTGCCGTGCGGGTCATCCTGCCCGCCCGCGACCTCAAGCTTGGTGTGCTGACTGCGCTTGTCGGCGCACCCTTGTTCCTGCATCTCATCCTGAAGCTGCGAAAGGAACGGATATGAGCCTTCTGTCCGTCAAGGACCTCACGGTCGCCTTGCGCAATCGCGATGTGCTGCGCGACGTCAGCTTCGAGATCGGGACAGGCGAGTTCGTCGGCCTCATCGGCCCCAACGGCGCGGGCAAGACGACACTGATGCGGGCTGCGCTTGGCCTGCTGCCCTTCACCGGCTCCAGCAACCTCGCCACCCTGTCGGAAAACGCCCGCGCCAGGCAAGCCGCCTGGATGCCCCAGGCACGCGAGATCGCCTGGCCGGTGAACGTGGAAACCGTGGTAATGCTGGGCCGCACCCCCTACCTCAACTCTATCCAGAATCCGGCTGACCACGACCGCAAGGCCGTCGACGACGCACTCGACTGGATGGAGCTGACCGAGTTTCGCCACCGCGATGCCACGCAGCTTTCGGGCGGCGAACAGGCCCGCGTGCTGATCGCCCGGGCGCTGGCGCAGGAAACTCCGCTGCTCGTCGCCGACGAACCGATCGCCGGGCTCGATCCCGCCCACCAGATCTCCACCATGCAGACCTTCGCGGCGCTTGCACGGACCGGCAAATCCTCCCTGGTGTCGCTGCATGACCTCGGCCTTGCCGCCCGTCACTGCACCCGTCTGATCATGCTGGGCAACAAGGGGCTTGTTGCGGACGGCAAGCCCGCCAATGTCCTGACCGACCAACGCCTCGCCGACATCTTCGGCGTCACGGCATGGTTTCAGGACACAGACAGGGGTTTCGTGTTCCAGTCGCTCGAGGTGCTGCAATGAACAACGTCTCGCTGCACCGCCCCTGGCTGGAATTCGACCTCGGACAAGAGATGCAGGTGCTCAGCTGGGCCGTGCACAGACCCGGATTTGTGACGGCGAACCGCATCGTCTGGCGCGAAATACGCGATGCGGACCTCACCAAGGATCTCGACGCCCAAGAGTGGCTTCGCGCCGAGCTGGCCGCGCGAAACGCCGAGGATGCCGTGGCCTTCCTGACCTCTCGAGATGTTCGCAGCTTTACCCACGCCGTCGCCACGGCCGGCGCGACAGAGGCGCAGGCCGTCGCGACCGTTGGTCTCGGCAATGCCGAGCGCGTCGGTCACAGAACCGCTCCAGAAGGCGAACAATGGGGCACCATCAATATAGCACTCCGTCTCAACCGCCGCCTTACCGACGTCGCGCTCATCGAGGCCATGAGCATCGCGGTTCAGGCGCGCACGGCCGCGGTGATGGACCTGGATTTGCCTCTCGCGCCAGGGCGCGCCACCGGGACCGGAACCGATTGCCTTGCCGTCGCGGCACTGCCGGGGCAGACACGCTATGCCGGCCTTCACACCGATATCGGCGAAGCCGCGGGCCGCGCCGTCTATTTCGCCGTTCTGGACGGCGCACGCCAATGGTTGGCCACAAGAGGAGAAGTGTTCGATGCAACATCTTGAAGCTGTACTGAAGGACGGGCTGAACGACCCGAACGCGGGATGGAACATGGGCTCTTTCGGCGCGATTGCGGAATTTCACCACGTGGCGGGCGATCCCACACCTATCGAAGCATCGGCATTGCAGCAGGTCACGTCGCGCGGCGGCATCCGTATCGATACGCTGGAGGGCGTCCGGCCCGTCGCCTACGAGACGCTCAGCCCCAAATCCCACCGCTGGACGCAGGCGGTCTCGCTCTGCCTGCCCGAAGACGCCGCTTCGATGAACCGGCGGGATGTTCTGACCGAACTCGGCCCCGACACGGATGCGATCCGCGAAGAAGACCAAGAGGCAGTCATCTTCGACATGGGCCTCGCCCAGCCGCAGGTCGATTTCTGCATCCGCACCGCCGATCCCGCGTTGCTGGAAAAGCTCCGCGCGAACGCCGGTCGCTCGCTTTTCGAACAGGACAATCCGGCAATGGGTGCGATCCTTAAGGCGCATCCGCATCGCGTCGCCTTGACCCGCCTTGGCCGGGTCGAAGTCTACCAGATGATCGGCGGACCAGACACCGGCGGCAACTCGCACGAGGGGCCGCACACCCACGTGCTGCCCAAGCTGTTGCGTGGCAACCGGACCCATTCCGCCAACACGCCCATTCCCGACGGCTGGGTGCCCTGCTGCGGCTTTCACCCGAACAGTCCTGTCATGGGACGCCTCGGCGAGGACCAGGACTTTGACGAGACGGCATTCGCGGCGTTCCAGGCGCTGCTGTCCGATTGGGGTCCCCAGGACTACGTCGATCAGAAACAGCGCGTGTGGACAGCCCTGAGCGAGGCACGTGACCCCGAAACCTGGTTCGAGCCCGACACCCGCATGGCCCGTGCCGGTCTGCGCAACGCGATCCGCCAGTGGCGCCGCCAGCACGGCGACAGCCCTCTGCTGAACGCCTGGGCGGTTGCGTTCGACCGCGGCGATGCGGATGCCGACCCGGAAAATCCGGGACACTGAAGGCTGGGAACTGTATGCCTCGAAGCCTGTAAGCAATGCGAGACACCGAATGCTCCCCGCCGCCACCGTCCATTTCTGTCAGAACTGCGGGCCCTCGGACCTTGCGACCCTGCGCGAGGAACTGGCGGCCTCAGGCTTGGCAGACGCGGTGAGTATCGTCGAGCGCGGGTGCATGAACGGTTGCGCCAGCCCGGTTTCGATGGCCATGCAGGGCCCGGGCCGGGCCACCTATTTCTTCAACGGGGTCGACCCGGTGGCGGATGCAGAAGATATCGCTGCGACCCTGCGCGCCTACCTCGCCGCGCCGGACGGCTGGATCGAGGACGCCCAGCCCTGCGGCCGGCTTCGGTTCTGCCTGGTGGGGCGTGTGCCGGCGCTCAGTTGTTAAGCGTGGCGGTCTGCGCAACCGGCGTATCGTCCACGGCCAGCGGGCGGTGATCGTTGCTGTTCAACGCCACTTCCAGCTCCACCTCGCCTTCGGGCAAGGTATCCAGATGCATCCAGGGGCCATAGACCCGCGCCAGCTTGACGCCGTTGGCATAGACATGGGCATGTCCCTCGCCCGGGACATGGTCACGACTGGCATTCTCCGGCGAGAACCGGAAGTTCTCGGTCATGATGTGCAGGTTCCATCCCGCGGACGGATCGGGCGTCACCTCGATCTTCAGCGTCGGCGCATCGGCGCCTGCCGGAACCGACAACAGGTCGCCGTGATCGTGCATGCCTGCCCCGGCGTGTTGCTCGTGACCGCCATGATGCGCCGGATCGCCATGGTCATGCCCGTCAAGGGCGACACCGTTCGTCGCGGCGACCGCAAACCCGATGCCCCCGCCGAAAACGAGGCCGATAAGAAGCATTGGGATGGAACGGTCCATGAGCGGGTCCGAATTCAGGCTTAACAAGAAGTCGGGCGCGCAAGGCACGCGCCCGGATTTTGATGTGCCAATGTCAGACGGTCTGCGCCTGGCCGGCCGTTTCGCTTTCGCGCGACCAGAAGAAACCCGCGAAGGCCCCCAGCATGACCCAGGCCGCCAATCCGATCCCAAGCGCGCGCGACGCGAACAGGGCGCCGATCTCGGTCGGAACGGGTCCGGTAAAGACCTCGGGCTCGGGCGCACCGATGACATGCGGCGCCAGCAACAGCACCACGGCGGCGCCCCACCCGGCCCAGTTGCGGCTGAACGCGATCAGCCACATGGCGATCCCCGCTGTCAGCACGGTTGCGAACCACCACACCTGGCGCTCGTAGACATCGGCCGCAGCCACGCCCGGAACTTCCGGCGCGAGGGTAAAGCCCGGAGCCAGATGCACCGCGACAAACCCTGCAACGCCCCAGATCAGGCCCGTACGCGCGTTTATCGCCGCACCACGGCTCTCGGCCAGCGACATCAGCGCCACCAGGATCATCGCGTAACCGGAATAGATCAGCATGGTAAAGATGATGCTCAGCCCGTCACGCACGGCATCGAAGCCAGGCAGGTCTGGCGTGGCCGAAACAGTCGAGTCGGTCCCGAAATGCACCAGCTCGCCGCCTTCATAAAGCTCTGCGTGAAGCAGGACCGGCTGCACGAAAAAAAGCTGCAACAGGGCGATAATCAACCCTGCGGCAGCGCCAGCGAACAAGGCGCTGGTCAGCAGACGCGTAAACACCAGTTCAGTGGCAGGGGAAGCCGGTGGCGTGACGCACGTCATGCGCCGCGTCGTGAAGCGTCCCGGCCTGAACGTGGCCTGCCACGAAGATCACGCCAAGACCCAGCGCCGCGATCGCGAACACCGACACCAGCGCGGAAGCCGATGCGGTCTGTGCGGTGGTTGCAGTCTTTACAGTCATAGTACTACCTCTTTGCCTTCACACCCGAAGGCCTTGTGGTTTCGGTCGTGATCAGCAGGTCTCCTGGCTTGCGGGTCTTCATCGTCTGGCTGGCCTTCCCGGATTGCTCCAGTGACGTATTCAGCCTGATTCGCCGCCTACAGTTGCGGGGACAGCCACGGAATTGCCAAGTATTTTCAGGCGCACCGCGTTCCCTGTTCTCCATCCCGTGCGGAAATGGAACCGATCAACTCCGTTAGTCTAGCAAGCATTGCGACCTGTCAACAATACAAAGCTTCAAGACAGGTCAAACCCCGATGCGCGGAGTTGCCGCCACGTGGACACGCCTGCGAAGCACGGGCATACAGGTCGCATCATGCTTGCAAGTTCCTGCGCCAGCCTGACATAGGAATGAAATCGCTGCGCCGGAGGGCGAATTTAAGCCGCTTGCCGACGCTTTCCACGATCCATCACCCTTTGAAAGGGTCGCTCAGAAGTCGCAGAATCTATCGCAGAGGCCCCCATGGCGGATCAACCCAAGCCAAGTCCGGCACGCGTCTTTTCCTCGCAGGAAAGGCAGAGCCTGTATGACATCATCGCGTCGCGCCGGGACGTGCGAAACGAGTTTCTGCCTGATCCGATAGACGAGAACGCCCTGCGCCGGGTTCTCGAAGCGGCACATGCCGCGCCGTCCGTCGGCTTCATGCAGCCGTGGAATTTCATGCTCATCCGCGACCCCGAGCGCAGGGCCGGGGTGCAGCGCGTCTTCAGCCGCGCCAACGAAGAAGCCGCCGCCATGTTTCCCGAAGACCGGCAGTCCACCTATCGGTCGCTGAAGCTCGAAGGGATCACCAAGGCGCCGCTCAACATCGTGGTGACCTGCGACCGCACCCGCGGTGGCAAGGTTGTTCTCGGCCGGACGCACAACCGTGACATGGATATTTATTCCACCGTCTGTGCGGTCCAGAATCTCTGGCTCGCGGCCCGCGCCGAAGGGATCGGCGTGGGATGGGTCAGCATTTTCGATCACCGCGAAATCGCTGCCCTGCTTGGCATCCCCGAGCATGTCGAACTGGTGGCCTATCTCTGCGTGGGGTATGTCGATCAGCTTTATCAGCAGCCCGAACTGGCAGCCAAGGGATGGCGGCAGAGACTGTCTCTCGATGACCTGATCATGCACGAGGGCTGGCAGGACTGACGCCCCAAACCAGGGCCGTCAAAGGCAGGCCACCGTCACCCAGATCGCGGTTTCCGAGACCAGTTGCGCGGCCCCCAGAACGTCGCCGGTCTGCCCGCCGATCTTGCGCCGCGCCAGCCAGCCGATGGCAAAAGTCACCAGCGCGCAGGCCAACAGCGCCCAGGGCGAAACCACCAGCGCCGCCACAGTCACAGCCACGAGCACGCCGCCCGCGGCATTGCTGCGCCCCGCCGCGCTGCGCCCCAGACCATCCGCGCGAGCCGGTGCCAGGCTTTCCTGCACCGCCACCATGGCTGCGCGGCTCAGCATGGCCGCCCCGACGAACGCCCAAAAGCCGGGGTCGGCGTCGGCTACCGACACCGCCCACAGGGCCGCCACCACCCCCACCGCAACCACGCCATAGCTGCCGATGCGGCTGTCGCGCATGATCTCCAGCGCGTGCGCCTTGTCGCGCCCGCCGCCATGCCCGTCGGCAAAATCCGCCAGCCCGTCGAAATGCAGCGCCCCGGTGACCAGCGCCAGTCCTCCCAGCGCCAGAAGGGCCGAAATCTGCTCGGACGCGCCGACCGCCGCCGCGAGGCCGAAGACCAGCCACGTCATTGCGCCAACAAGCGCCCCCACCGGAACGAACGCCCACCGCGCGGCCAGCATCGTCGGCGGGTCGTCACCGATCCGCCCGGCCGGAAGCCGGGTCAGCAGCATCACTGCCAGTTGAAACTCGGCAACGCGCGCACGCAAACTCATTGACCGGACACCCCGGCCTCGGCAAAGGTCGCCATCCCGTTGTGACAGGCCAGCGCCGAGCGCAACACGCCCAGCGCAATCGCCGCGCCCGAGCCTTCGCCCAGCGCCATGTCCAGCGACAGGATCGGCCGCATGCCCAGTTCCGACAGAAGCCGCGCATGGCCCGGCTCACGGCTGACATGGCCGACAAGGCAATGGTCCAGGAACCGCCGGTCCGCAGCAAAAAGCGGCACCGTCGCCGCCGTGCAGATGAACCCGTCAAGGATGACCGGCATACGCCGCGCCCGCGCTTCCAGCACGGCACCACAGATCGCCGCCTGCTCCCGCCCGCCGAGCCGGGCAAGGATTTCAAGACCTCTGGCGTCTGAGTGACACGCGCAGGCGCGTGTCACCACGTCGATCTTGCGCGCCACCCCTGCGTCATCCGACCCCGTCCCCTTGCCGACCCATTGCGCCGCGTCTCCGCCGAATGCGCCCTTGGCCATCGCGGCGGCAATGGTCGAGTTTCCGATGCCCATCTCGCCGAGGATCAGAACGCTGACCCCAGGATCGACGGCCGCAGCCCCTTGGCGCAGGGCGTCCAGCGTCTCGGCTTCCGACATGGCCGGCCCGGCGGTGATATCCGCGGTCGGCCGGTCCAGCTCCAGCGCAATCACCGACAGTTCGGCCCCGTTCGCGCGACACAACTGGTTGATCGCCGCGCCACCGTGCTCGAAATTCGCCACCATCTGGGCCGTCACGTCCTGCGGGAAGGGGTTGACCCCCTGCGCGCAGACGCCGTGATTACCAGCAAAAACAAGGGCCTGCGCGCTGGAAATGGCAGGCCGGTCTGTGCCTTGCCAGCCCGCCATGAAGATCGCCAGCTCCTCCAGCCGTCCCAAGGCGCCCGGCGGCTTGGTCAGGCTGTTCTGGCGCGCCAACGCCGCCTCGGCGGCATCGGTATCCGTTACGGATAAAGACCCGGCAAGCCCGGCAACCTCGCCCAGGGAAGAGACGTCAGAAAGAATGGTCATTCGGCTTCACCTTCATAGGATAGCCCGCCACGGTCAGCCATACCTCGTCACAGGCCAGCGCCACGGATTGGTTCACATGCCCCGCGGCATCGCGGAACAGCCGGGCCAGCTTGTTCTCGGGCACGATCCCCTGCCCCACCTCGTTGGTGACGAAAACGACCGGCGCGGCCTGGCTTGCCAGCGTTTCGACCAACCTCGCGGTCTCGGCCTGCCAGTCGCTGTCTTCGAGGATGAGGTTGGTCAACCACAGCGTCAGGCAATCGACGAGCCGCGGCACGCTGCCATCGGTGTCCTGCAACGCCCCGGCCAGATCGGTCGGTGCGTGAACGTCATGCCATGCCGCACCGCGCCGGGCCTTGTGTTTCGCCACGCGTTCGGCCATCTCGTCGTCGCCTGCGTGCAGACGCGCGGTCGCGATATAGATGGCTCGTCCGGTTGGCTGCAAAGCCATCCGTTCGGCCAGTGCCGACTTGCCGGAACGCGCGCCCCCGGTGATGAGTATCGACTTTTTCATTGCAGCGTGGGAAAGCATTTTTCGAGGAAAAAAGAAAGCTGAAAGGCGACGTCCTGGAACCCGTTGCGCCCCCCCGGCCAGAGCTTGTCCTGATCCGTCACGCCCCCGTGGCCGATCCGGGGCATCTATATGGCCGCACCGATGTTGCGGCCATCCTCGACACCAACGCGGTCGCGGCGCTCAGAAATCGGCTGGCCTATATCACCCGGGTCATCAGCAGTCCGGCACAACGCTGCCGCCAGACGGCCGAAGCGCTTTTCGGACCCTGCGAGCAGGACGCACGCCTGTGGGAGCAGGACTTCGGTGCGCATGACGGCTTGGCCTTTGACGCGTTGCCCGACATCGGCGTTCTGGACAGCGCGGCACTCGCGGCGCACCGATCGCCCGGCGGCGAGAGTTTCAACGACCTCTGCGCGCGCGTGACACCCGGCCTGATCGAGCATGGGCGCCATGCCGCCGCACACGGCCCGGTGGCGCTGGTCGTCCATGCCGGCGTGATCCGCGCCGCACTCGGCTTCGTGACCGGGCACGCCCCCGGCGGTCTGGCATTCGAGGTGGCGCACCTGTCGGTGACGCGCCTGCGCTGCGGCCCCGACGGACCGCTCTCGGTGATCGAGGTCAACCGCACATGAACTACGTCACGATCTGCGGCCATTTCGGGGAATGGATCCAAGGGCGGTACGGTCTTTCGGGGCAGGTGGCCCTGATCGCCCTGGCCTGTTCGCCGTTACGTGACACGGCCCTGTCCGAGGAGGCCTTGCCCTTTACCGATGACCGGGCAGCAGCGACCGAGGCAGGCAACCTGCGCCGCGCCGCCGCCCTCGCCTTGGGCTCCGCGCCTCGCTGCAAAGGGCGTCGTGGCCCTTGCGATCCGATGGCCGACTTCGCAAGGGATCTCGGTACCGTGGGCACAGTGCGCGCGCATACCGGCTCCGCCCGCGGGCGGAGCCGATATGCGCCACGAAACAACCCGCCATACGGCCCATCCGCCCTTCAAGAAGCGGGGCTCAAGACCATTCTCAGCTCCGAGACAGGCCGCGCATGAGTTTCGCCCTTATGATGCTGGGCGCCCTGGCCCTCGATCTCGCCTTCGGCTGGCCCGACCGGCTCTACGCCCGGATCGGCCACCCGGTCACCTGGCTTGGCCGGGTCATCACAATGGCCGAGCGCCGGCTGAATCGCGGGTCCCGCCGCCGGCGGCTGGTGGCCGGGGGCGTGACAGTCCTTGGGATAACCCTGCTCGCCGGCCTGCCCGCCCTGATCGTTCAGGTTATCCTGCCCCACGGGTGGGTCGGTGCGATGATCGGCGCCGTACTGGCCTGGCCGCTCATTGCCATTCGCTCCATGCATACGCATGTAGCCGCCGTCGCGCACCCGCTGTCCGCCGAAAACATGCCCGCCGCGCGCCACGCCGTCAGCATGATCGTCGGGCGCGACCCGACCAAGCTTGATACGCCGGCCATCGCGCGGGCAACCACCGAGAGCCTTGCCGAGAATACCTCCGACGGAATCGTCGCCCCGATCTTCTGGGGCGTGATCCTGGGCCTGCCCGGCATCGCAGTCTACAAGGCCATCAACACGATGGATTCCATGATCGGCCACCGCAACGACCGTTTCGAGGCGTTCGGCAAAGCCGCCGCCCGGCTGGATGATCTCGTGAACTGGCTTCCCGCCCGGCTGACCGGCCTCATCTTCGCACTGGCCTCGGGGGCGCTCTTTCACGCGCTTCACGTGATGCGGCGTGACGCGCCCCGGCATCGTTCGCCGAATGCGGGCTGGCCCGAGGCCGCGATGGCCGGTGCGCTGAATGTCCGGCTGTCCGGTCCACGCATCTATGACGGTTGTCCCACCGACGAGCCCTGGTTGAACGGCGCCGCCCCCGATCCGACCCCCGAAGATCTGGCGCGCGCTTTGGCACTCTACCGGCGCGCGATGGCACTTTGCGCCCTCGTACTGGTCGGTCTTGCCCTGCTCTAAGAACATCAGGACGGCACACCGGGATCACAACGACAACGTTGATACTGCCATTGCCTGGCTGGGCGGCGCACCGCCGACTGGCTCGATCTGTCAACCGGCATCAATCCCGAACTCCACCCGGTTCCTCATAACCGACGAAGCCCGAGCAGCGCTGCCGCGCAAATCCGACCTGGCGCGGTTGCGCAATGCAGCGGCCTGCGCCGATGGAACTCCCCTTCGCATGATCCCTATGAATGGCGCGCAAGGCGCAGTCCGGCTGATGGCATGGTTGGCCAAAATCGGCCCGCGCCATCGCTATGGCCTGTCGCCGCAGCCCCGCTGGCCGCAACTAAAAGAGGCGATCCGCGCCGCCTGACCTCATCTGGCCAGCGCCAGAAGACCCGCGACATCCAAATGCGCCTCAAGATGCGCTGCCAGTGCATCCAGCGTGCGTTCAACCATCGCCTCGTACCCCAGGTCCGACGCGTCGGCCCCGTTCGATTCAAGCCAGGCTGCGCGGAACCTGTCATCGGCGAACATGCCGTGCAGATAGCTGCCCGCCACGCGACCATCGGCAGATACCGCCCCCTCGTCCACGCCACCCACCTTGGCGAACGGTCTCGCGCGGTCCGGCCCATCGCTGCGGCCGATGTGAATCTCGTATCCGGCAAACGGCCGGTCCAGCCCCACGTGGTGCGCGTCGACCTGCGCCAGGCTCTTGTCGCCCCCCATGACCGTCTCGATGTCCAGCAATCCCAGCCCCGGCGTATCCCCCGGCGCCCCCTCGATCCCCGCCGGGTCCGAGACCATGCGGCCCAGCATCTGGTAGCCACCGCAGATGCCCAGCACCCTGCCGCCGCGCCGGTGATGTGCCAGAACGTCGATGTCCCATCCCTGCCGGCGCAGAAAATCCAGGTCTCCCCTTGTCGATTTCGAACCGGGAATGATGACCAGGTCCGCGTCGCACGGCAGCACCTGCCCCGGTTGCAGCATCGTGACCCGCACGCCCGGCTCCTGCGTCAGCGGGTCCAGATCATCGAAATTCGCGATCCGCGACAATTGCAGGCAGACGATGTGAAACGCGCCCTGAACGGGGCTATCGGCGATATCCAGCGCGTCCTCCGCCGGCAGTCGCCACGCCTCGGAAAACCATGGTGCCACACCATAGCCGCGCCACCCGGTGCGCGCCTCGATTTCCCGATAGCCATCCTCGAACAGCGCCGGGTCGCCGCGAAACTTGTTGATCAGAAAGCCTCCGATTCGCGCGGCATCCGCCTGCGGCAGGACCGCCTGCGTGCCGATGATCTGCGGGATCACCCCGCCGCGGTCGATATCACCACACAGGACCACGGGCACATCCGCCGCCTCGGCAAAGCCCATGTTCGCGATGTCACCCTTGCGCAGGTTGATCTCGGCGGGCGAGCCTGCGCCTTCGACGATCACAAGGTCATGCTCTGCGCGCAACCGGGCAAAGCTGTCCTGCACCGCCGCCATCAGCGTCGGCTTCAGCCTGGAATACTCCACTGCCCTCGCCGTGGTCAGCCGCTTGCCCTGCACGATCACCTGGGCCCCGATATCCGTTTCCGGCTTCAACAGAACCGGGTTCATGTCGGTGTGCAACGCCACTCCGCAGGCCATCGCCTGCAATGCCTGCGCACGACCGATCTCGCCACCGTCCGCCGTCACCGCGGCATTGTTCGACATGTTCTGCGGCTTGAACGGCGCCACGCTCAAGCCCCGCTGCCGCGCCGCCCGGCACAGGCCCGCCACCAGCATCGACTTGCCGACATTCGACCCCGTGCCCTGGATCATCAACGCGGGCATGACCGGCCCTTTTCACCCGATACCGCCCTCGGGACATTTCCACCGGCGACCAGCACAGGATACATCAGAACTCGACACCCTTCTGTGCCTTGATCCCGTCCCGGAACGGATGCTTGACCAGGCTCATCTCGGTCACCAGGTCGGCGGCTTCGATCAGTTCGGGCTTGGCATTGCGCCCCGTCAGGCAGACATGCGTCATCGGCGGTTTCTCGTGCAGCAGGAAATCCACGACCTCGTCGATGTCGATATAGTCGTAACGCAGCGCGATGTTGATCTCGTCCAGCAGCACGAATTTCATCTCGGGGTCGCGAATCTGCTCTTTCGCGATGGTCCATCCGTTCTGCGCGGCAGCGATATCGCGTTCCCGGTCCTGCGTCTCCCAGGTGAACCCCTCGCCCGAAATGAAGAACCGGCATTCGTCCGAAAAGCGATTGCGCAGCATCTCGGCTTCGCCGGTCACCCAGTTGCCCTTGATGAACTGCACCACCGCGCAAGGCATCCCATGCGCGATGCAGCGCAGAATCATCCCGAACCCAGACGACGACTTGCCCTTGCCCGGCCCTGTATGGACCATGATCAGGCCTTTCTCCTCGGTCTTGTCCGCCATCATGCGGTCGCGCGCGGCCTTGATCTTCTTCATCTTCTCGTTGTGGCGGGCAGTCTTTTCCGCTTCGGACGGGTCGGACATGGGACGTCTCCTTGACACAAGGTGGGTTTTCGCAGCATGTCGCACCGTGTTGGTGCCTGTGTAAACAGGTGAAAAGGGAATGTGCAGCGCATCGCGCCAGGCACAGCCGCCCCCGCGACCGTGAACCGGGAAGGTTTCCACCGCCACTGGCGCAATGCCGGGAAGGCCGGAAACCGTGGGCCGAAAGGCCCGAAACCGCAAGCCGGGAGACCTGCCAACAAGAACGAACAGACGAACCGGACGGGGTGTGCCGGGCTCGGATGGGTGGCCACCCGCCACCTCCGCGCGCACCCCCGACATTGGAGGATACATGAGCACGCCCATAGAGCTGCTGATCTGCATCAAGTGCCGCAAGGGGCAGGAGATCCCCGAGGACGAACGCCGCCCCGGCCAGCGCCTCTATGAGGAAATCGCGGCGCGTGCGCTGCCCGACGGCGTCACCGTGACACCCGTCGAATGCCTGCAGAACTGTGAGGCGGGCTGCACCGCGGCCATGCGCGGCGGCGACCGCTGGACGTATCTGTACGGAAATCTCGACGAAACGTCGCATCCCGACATGCTGCTGCAAGGCGCGGTCCTCTATCAACAGACCGAGGACGGGCTGATCCCGTGGCGCCAGCGCCCCGAACACTTCAAGCGCAACTGCGTTGCGCGCATCCCACCCCTGACTGCAAAGGCTGACCAATGACCGATCTCGCGAAACTTCCCGTCACCGTCATCACGGGCTTTCTGGGCTCCGGCAAGACGACGCTGGTACGCCACCTGATGCAGAATCCCGGCGGCCGCCGCCTGGCCGTGGTCGTCAACGAATTCGGCGATGTCGGCGTCGACGGCGAAATCCTGAAAAGCTGCGCCATCCCCGATTGCCCGGCGGAAAACATCATGGAACTGGCCAATGGCTGCATCTGCTGCACCGTGGCCGACGATTTCATCCCCACGATCGAGGCGCTGATGGCGCTCGATCCGCGCCCCGATCACATCCTGATCGAAACCAGCGGTCTGGCCCTACCCAAGCCTCTGCTCAAGGCGTTCGACTGGCCCGACATCCGCTCCAAGATCACTGTCGACGGCGTCATCGCGCTCGCCGATGCCGAGGCCGTCGCGGCAGGCCGCTTTGCGCCCGACGTGGCCCGGGTCGACGCCCAGCGCCTGGCCGATGACAGCATCGACCACGAAACCCCGCTCTCGGAAGTGTTCGAGGACCAGATCTCCTGCGCCGACATCATCCTGCTGACCAAACCCGACCTTGCTGGCCCCGAAGGCGTGGCCAAGGCGAAGGAGGTCATTGCCGCCGAAGCCCCCCGCCCGCTGCCCGTGGTCGAGGTCGCCGAGGGCGTCGTCGATCCGCGCGTGATCCTCGGGCTGGAAGCCGCAGCAGAAGACGACATGCATGCACGGCCCAGCCACCACGACGACCATGACGATCACGAGCATGACGACTTCGAATCCGTCGTCATCGACCTCCCGGAACTCGCCGATCCCGCCGATCTGGTCAGCCGCATCGAGGATCTGGCCAACAGCCAGAACATCCTGCGCGTCAAGGGCTATGCCAGCGTCGCCGGCAAGCCGATGCGCCTGCTGGTGCAGGCCGTGGGCGCGCGCGTGCGCCATCAATACGACCGCCCTTGGAAGCCCAACGAGGCCCGCCGCGGGCGTCTTGTGGTCATCGCAGAGCATGACGACGTGAATGTCGACGCGATCCGCGCCGTGCTGGCCCCGGCCGAGGCGGCCGAGTAACCGATGCACGTCGTCTTCCGCGAAAGCCACGGTCTGGAAGAAACCGACACCCCGACCGACCTGGGCCAAAGCCCGGCGGATCTGGTGGTGCTGTCGTTTTCCGACAGCGACCTTGGCGCTTTCGCGGAAGGCTGGCATCGGCGGAGCGACGGCCTGCCCGGCCTGCGCCTGGCAAACCTCACCGCCCTGCGACACCCGCTGTCGGTCGACACCTATGTGGAACAGACGCTGACCGGCGCCAGGGGCATCCTGATACGGCTGATCGGCGGGGTGCCTTACTGGGAGTACGGGCTGCAACAGGTTCTGGCCCTGGCGCAGGAGAAAGGCATCGCGCTCGCCGTCCTGCCCGCCGACGGCCGGCCCGACCCCCGGCTCGACGCTTATTCCACCCTGCCCGTCTCGACCCTGCGAAGGCTGGCGGAACTTTGCGACAACGGCGGCAGCATCGCGGCGCAGGCCGCCCTGCAACAACTGGCCTTGGCCGCGGGCCTTTACGCAGCGCCGGTGCGCGGGGCCAAGGTACTGCCCATGGTCGGCGCCTGGACGCCCGAGTATGGCGCCTGCTGCCCGCTCGCCGACCTGCCCGTCGCGCAGACCCGCATCCTGATCGTCTTCTACCGCTCCTATGTGGTGGCCGCCGACCTCGCCCCGATCGAGGCGCTGATGCGGGCGTTCCAGGCGCAGGGCCACCATGTCCGCGCGCTCTTCACGCCGTCGCTCAAGGCCCCCGAGGCGGCGGGCTGGCTGCGCCGGCAGGTGCAGGCCTACGGCCCCCACGCCATCGTCAACGCCACCGCCTTTTCAGGCAAGGGCGACGACGGCACCTCGCCGCTCGACGCGGGCAACGTCCCGGTCTTTCAGGCCGCGCTGGCCACCTCCACTCGCGAGGCCTGGGACGGCTCCGAGCGTGGTCTTTCACCCGCCGACCTTGCCATGCACATCGTCCTGCCCGAGGTCGACGGCCGCCTGACCGGCGGCACGGTCTCGTTCAAGGAACCCGGCGTGCGGGATCCCGATCTGGAGTTTTCCCGCTTCGCGCACCGGGCCGAGCCGGACCTGACCGCCGCACTCGTGGCCCGCGTGCAAGGCTGGCTCGACCTCGCTGCCAAGCCCGCCGCGTCGCGTCATTCGGCGATAATCCTCTCCACCTATCCCGGCAAGGACTGGCAAATGGGCCACGCCGTGGGCCTCGACGCCCCCGCCTCGGCCCGTGCCATTCTGTCTGACCTCCGCGACGCCGGCTACACCCTGGACGAGACACCTGACGCCCTGGAAGACCGCCTGCTGGCGCGAGACATGCGCCTGTCGCTTGCGGACTACAAGACGTTGGTGGCGCGGCTCCCGGCCCCTCTGCGCGACGACCTCTACCTGGCCTGGGGACGTCCCGAGGACGACGCTGATGTCGTGGACGGGGAATTCCGCTTCGCCGCGCTGCGCCTCGGCAACGCCATCGTCGCGCTGCAACCCGAACGTGGCACGCCCAAAACCCGCGACGACGACTATCACGACCTTTCCCGCGTGCCGCGCCATGCCTATGTTGCCTTCTACCTCTGGCTCCAGACCGAAGCCGACGCGCTCGTTCATATCGGCGCGCATGGCACGCTTGAATGGCTGCCGGGCAAGGCCGTTGCCCTGTCCCCCGCCTGCTGGCCCGAGGCGCTGACCGGCACGCTGCCCGTCATCTACCCTTTCATCGTCAACGACCCGGGCGAGGCTGCGCAGGCCAAGCGCCGCATCGGCGCCGTGACCCTGGGCCACGTGCCCCCGCCGATGCAGGCCAGCGCAGCGCCGGACCGCCTGTCGACGCTGGAATCGCTGCTTGACGAGTTTTCCACCGCCGACGGCCTCGACCCCCGGCGCCGCGACCGTCTGCAGGCCGATATCCGCGCCGAGGCGCAGGCCCTTGGTGTCGAAGACGATCTGGGCCTCGACCGCGCCACATCGACCGCCGAGGCGATCACCCGCATCGACCGTTTTGTGTGCGACATCAAGGAAAGCATGTTCGGCGACGGCCTGCACATCTGGGGCCGACCGGATACCGACGCGGAACCGATGCAATACAGCGCCCGGGCCGAGCGGCAGTCCCTGCTCGAGGCGCTCGACGGACGCCGCATCGCGGCCGGCCCCTCCGGCTCGCCCTATCGCGGCCGCGATGACGTTCTGCCCACCGGGCGCAACCTCTTCACCACCGATCCGCGCTCGGTTCCCACGCGGGCCGCATACGCCCAGGGCGTCAAGCTGGCCGAGGAACTGATCCGCCGCCACTTGCAGGAAGAAGGCGACTGGCCCCGCGGCCTGATCGTCGATCTCTGGGGGTCTGCCACCATGCGCACGGCGGGTGAGGAATTCGCCATGGCCCTGCATTTGCTGGGCGTAAGGCCGGTCTGGGACAAGGGCTCGGAACGGGTCTCGGGGCTCGAAGTACTGCCCATCGCCGAACTGGACCGCCCCCGCATCGACGTCACCCTGCGCGTCTCGGGCCTCTTCCGCGACGTCTTCCCGACGCTCTCGGGCCTCTTCTCGCAAGCGGTGCGCGCCCTCGAACAACGCGACGAAGCCCACGATTGGAACCCCTATGCGGGTCACGCCTCGGGCGCACGCGTCTACGGCCCCGCCCCCGGCAATTTCGGCCTCGGCATGGGCACCGCGCCCGAAACCTATACCGCAGAGGCCCGCACCCAGGCGGGCGAGGCGTGGCTTTCCGCCTCCGCCTGGGCGCTCGACGGCGACGAGGCCACCCGCGACGACGCCGGCATCCGCGCCAGGGTCGAGAATGCCGACAGCTTCGTCCACCTTCAGGACCTGCCCGAATCCGACCTTCTGCTGGCCGCCGACTATGCCACGCACGAGGCCGGGTTTGCCGCCGCGCAATCTGTCACCGGCGGGCACGCCGCGCTTTACCATCTCGACAACACCGATCCCAAGCGCCCGCGCGCCCGCACGTTGCCCGAGGAGATCGCACGCGTCGTCCATGCCCGCGCCACCAACCCGGGCTGGATCGCAGGCATGAAGCGGCACGGGTTCCGAGGCGCCGCCGAAATCGCCGCAACGCTCGACCACATGGCCGCCTTCGCCAACCTCGCTCAGGTCGTCGGCCCGCATCTCTTTGACGCCTACCACGACGCGACGCTGGGCGACCCCGACACCGACGCCTTTTTGCGCGAGGCCAACCCCGAAGCATATGCCGCCATGCAGGCCCGGTTCCGCGCCTTGCTCGATGCCGGGCTATGGCAAACCCGCCGCAACGCCATCTTGGCCGGGCTCGAGGACAGCGCATGAGCGGCGCGACACATCCAATCGTCAAAGGCTGGTGCCCTGGCGCGCACCGACCGATGATGTCGGGCGACGGGCTGGTCGTGCGCGTGCGGCCCTTCCGGGCCGAGCTAACCAAGGCGCAAGTGCTGGCCTTGTGCGAGCTGTCGCAGCGTTTCGGCAACGGCGTGATTGACCTGACCTCGCGCGCCAACCTGCAACTGCGCGGCGTCACCGAGGCCGACCATCCTGCCCTACTTGCCGCCCTCGACTCGCTCGGCCTGATAGATGCCGACCCCGCCATCGAGGGACACCGCAACATCCTCGTCCCGGCCCGGCGTGATGCGGGCGGGCTTACCGACCGGCTCTATGACCGGGTCCTCGCCACCCTTCCGCAGCTTCCCGACCTACCCGAAAAGATGGGCTTTGCCATCGACACCGGCCCAGACGCATCTCTGGTCGACGGCTCGGCCGATTTCCGGTTCGAACTGGACACCGCTGGCGCGCTGCTCCTGCGCGCCAGCGGCGCCCCCAAGGCCCGCCCCGTGACAGAGGCTTCGGCCACATCCGCCCTTCTGGACCTGGCGCAATGGTTCGCCGAGACCGGCGGTCACGCGGCAGGTCGCATGGCGCGGCATCTGGCCTCGCACCCCCTTCCACAAGATTGGACTGTCGCGGAACCGCGCGCGCAGTCCGCCCCAATCAACCCAGGCCTCATACCCGAAGGATTCATCCTCGGTGCACCGTTCGGTAAGATGGCCGCCACCGATCTACAGACCCTTCTCGAAACAAGCGGCGCATCGCACATGCGCCTGATGCTGAACCGTCTCTTCCTACTGGTGGACGGCGCGCCGACCGACACGCCTTTCGTCACCGAACCCGGCAATCCGCTCATGTCCGCCCACGCCTGCCCCGGCGCGCCCTTCTGCCCTCAGGCAACAGTGCCCACGATGGACATCGCCCGCCATCTCGCCCCCCGCATCCTTGGCACCTTGCACGTCTCCGGCTGCGCCAAGGGCTGCGCCCTTCCCCGCGCCGCAGACACCACCCTGACCGGGCGCGACGGACGTTTCGACCTTGTCCACAACGGAGCGCCGTGGGACACACCCTGCGCAGAGGGCCTAAGCCCCGAAGACCTGAACGAGACCATTTGATGCCATACGAATACGAAAAGGACGGCGCGGCCATCTACCGCGAAAGCTTCGCCACCATACGGGCCGAAGCCGCGCTGTCGCGGTTCGACCCCGATGAAGAACCCATTGCCGTCCGCATGATCCACGCCGCCGGCATGGTCGGGCTGGAAGAGCATGTGCGCTTCTCTCCCGGATTTGCCAGCACCGCCCGCGCTGCGCTTGAAAACGGCGCGCCGATCTTCTGCGATGCGCGCATGGTGTCTGAGGGTGTCACGCGCAGCCGCCTGCCCGCCGACAACGAGGTGATCTGCACCCTGCACGCCGACGGCATCGTCGAGCGCGCGCGAGAGATGGGCAACACGCGCTCCGCCGCCGCGCTGGAACTGTGGCGCCCGAAACTGGCCGGGGCGCTGGTGGCCATCGGGAATGCGCCCACGGCTCTTTTCCATCTTCTCAACATGCTCGAAGACCCGGACTGCCCGCGCCCGGCGGCCATCATCGGCTGCCCCGTCGGCTTTGTCGGCGCGCGCGAATCGAAGGATGCGCTCTGGGCCGATCAGCCGGTGCCCTGCTGCATCGTCGAGGGCCGCCTGGGCGGCAGCGCCATCACCGTGGCCGCCATCAACGCCATCGCGAGCCGCGCGGAATGAGCACGCCCGGAACGATCTGGGGCGTGGGCCTCGGCCCCGGCGACCCCGAGCTTCTTTCGGTCAAGGCCGACCGTCTGCTGCGCGGCGCGCGGCATGTCGCGTTTTTCCGCAAGGCGGGCAGACAGGGACAGGCCCGGCGCATCGTCGAGGGGATGCTGCGCGACGACGTGGCCGAGATTGCCATGGAATACCCCGTCACCACGGAAATTCCGCTGACCGATCCGCGCTACAACGAAATTCTGTCGGCCTTCTACCAGGCCTGCACCGACCGCCTGCGCGCCCTGTCCGACGCGGGCGAGGATGTGGTGATCGTCTGCGAGGGCGATCCGTTCTTCTACGGCTCTTTCATGCACCTGCATTCACGCCTGCGCGACCACTGCCCGGTGCAGGTCGTGCCCGCCATCACCGGCATGTCCGCCGCATGGACAGCCACGGACGCGCCCATCACATGGGGCGACGACATCCTTTCGACCCTTATGGGCACCCTGCCCGAGGACACGCTGGTCGAACAGATGGCGCGGGCCGACGCGCTGGTGATCATGAAGATCGGCCGCAACATCGATAAGATCCGCCGCGCCCTGCGCCGGGCGGGCCGGTACGATGCGGCGTGGCTGGTGGAATACGCCTCGATGCCCAACCAGACGGTCCAGCGCCTGTCCGAGGCCGAGGACAAGATCACGCCATACTTCTCGATAATCATCGTGCACGGGCAGGGCCGGCGCCCATGACGGAAAGCGTTGTCATAGCAGGGCTCGGCCCCGGCGCGGACGACCTGGTGACGCCGGAGGTCACCGCAGCGCTTGCCCACGCCACCGATGTGGTCGGCTACATTCCCTATGTCGCCCGCGTGGCCGAACGTCCGGGCCTCACGCTGCACGCCTCCGACAACCGTGTCGAACTGGACCGCGCCCGCCACGCGCTTGAGATGGCGAGCGAAGGCAAGCGCGTGGTCGTCGTCTCGTCCGGTGATCCGGGCGTCTTCGCAATGGCCTCGGCGGTGTTCGAGGCGGTCGAGGCCGGCCCGGAGAACTGGCGCGACCTCGACATCCGCGTCCTGCCCGGCATCACCGCTATGCTGGCCGCCGCCGCGCGCGCGGGCGCCCCCCTCGGCCACGATTTCTGCGCCATCAACCTCAGCGACAACCTCAAGCCCTGGTCGCTGATCGAAAAACGCCTGCGCCTCGCGGCAGAGGCGGATTTCGCCATGGCCTTCTACAATCCGCGGTCGAAATCCCGACCCGAAGGCTTTGCCAAAACACTGGACATCCTGAACGACGCCTGCGGCGACGATCGCCCGGTGATATTCGCCCGCGCCGTCAACACGCCCGAGGAATCGTTGCGCGTCGTGCCCTTGTCACAATGTACGCCCGAGATGGCCGACATGAGAACTGTGGTCTTGGTCGGCAACTCCACCACCCGGCTGATCGAGCGGCGCGGCGCGCCCATCGTCTATACGCCGCGCGCGGTGACGCCATGAAGCCAGTCCAGCGCCACTTCGACGCTATGCGCCTCGGCGCGAGCCGGGAGGGCGGGCCGGTCGATCATGACCACCGGAAGGCCAAGCTGTCGCGCCGCGATGATCTTGGCCTGCGCCCCCGTGCCGCCCGCATTCTTGGACACGACCAGATCGGTGCCATGCGCCCGCATCAATTCCAGGTCGCCCTCCACCTCGAACGGCCCGCGATCGACGACGACCTGCGCCTTGGGCAGCGGCACCCGGTCCGGCACATCGACGAGCCGCAACAGATAGTCGTGCTGCGGCTGCGCGGCAAAGGCGGGCAGGTTCATCCGCCCCAGCGCCAGGAAAACGCGCCGCGCCGGACCGGCCAGCGCAGCCACCGCACCGTCCACATCCGGCACATGGGTCCAGCGATCCTGCGCCCCGGCCTGCCACGGCGCCCGGGTCAGTGCCAGCAGGGGCAGGCCCAGCGCATCACAGGCGGCAACCGCGTTGGCGCTCATCTGCGCGGCAAAGGGATGGGTCGCGTCGATGACATGGGTAACGCCTTCCGCATTGAGGTGGGCAACCAGCCCGTCCACTCCGCCAAACCCGCCGATGCGCACCGGCAGCGGCTGTTCCGCGGGGGTCTTGACCCGTCCCGCAAGGCTGATCGTGGCCCGCACGCCCTGCGCGGCCAGTGCCTGCCCCATTTGCATAGCCTCGGTCGTGCCACCCAGCAGCAGAACGGTCGGTGTCATGTCTGAGGCTCCGTGGCTGACAATCATCGGTCTGGGCGAAGATGGCCCGGACGGCCTGTGCGCCGCAAGCCGATCCGCGCTCGAGGCCGCGGAAATCGTCATGGGGCCGCAGCGGCACCTGTCACTGATCGAGACGTCCGCCCGCACGATCCCCTGGCCCGTGCCCTTTGCCAAGGGGGTCGAAGACCTGCTGGCCCTGCGCGGCACGCCCTGCGTTGTCCTGGCGTCCGGTGACCCGTTCTGGTTCGGGGCGGGCACGACGATCACAGGGCACCTGGACCGACACGAGTGGCACGCCTATCCGGGCCGGTCGACGTTTTCCCTGGCCGCCAATCGCCTGGGCTGGCCGCTCGACCGCACGATCTGCACCGGCCTGCACGCGGCACCGCTGACCCGCCTGCGCCCGCACCTGTCGCCGGGCGTGCGCCTGATCGTCCTGCTGCGCGATGGCGACGCGGTGACAGAGCTTGCGGCCTACCTGCACGACACCGGGTTCGGCACCTCACAGGTCACGGTGATGGAGGCACTGGGCGGCCCACGCGAACGGATGACGCACACCACCGCCGACGCCCTGTCCGGCGATTTCGCCCACCCGGTCTGCGCCGCGATCGAGATTGCGGGCAACGGCCCCGCCCTGCCCCGCGCCAGCGGCCTGCCCGACACGCTCTTTGAAACCGACGGCGTCATGACCAAGCGCCACATCCGGGCGCTGACTCTTTCTACGCTGGCCCCCCGTCCGGGCGAGCACCTTTGGGACATCGGCGGCGGCTCGGGCACAATCGGGATCGAATGGCTGCTCTGCGATCCAACCCTTGCGGCCAGCGTCGTCGAGCCCCGCGCCGACCGCATCGCGCTGATAAACGCCAATGCCCGCGCGCTCGGCGTCGACCGCCTGCACGTGGTCGAAGGCTCGGCCCCAGCCGCTCTGAAAGACCTGCCGAAACCCGACGCCGTCTTCATTGGCGGCGGTCTTTCCTCCGACCTTCTGACCTTTATCGAAGGACTGAATGACGTGCGCATCGTCGCAAACGCGGTCACTCTGGAATCAGAGGCGCTTCTGGCCGACGCCCACGCCCGCCGCGGCGGCGAGCTGCACCGCTTCGAAGTGGCACAAGCGCAACCCATGGGACGCAAACACGGCTGGACGCAGGCCTATCCGATCACGCAATGGAGCTTTCCATGATCGTCGCCGGGATGGGTTTTACCACGCGCGCCACGCACGCATCGTTCCGCGATGCCCTGGCCCGGACTGGCGGCGCGCCTGATGCCCTGGCCACCGCGCAGGACAAGGCCGATCAACTGGCGCCCTTCGCCCGTGAACTTGGCCTGCCCCTGCACGCGGTGTCACCCGAAGACCTGGCGCGACAAGCTACGCAGAGCACTTCCGCCGCGTCCCTGCGCGCACGCGGCACCGGCTCGGTCGCCGAAGCCGCGGCCCTTGCCGCCGCTGGCCCCGGCGCGACGCTGCTGGCCCCCCGCTCCATTTCAACCGACCGTATGGCCACCTGTGCCCTGGCCCAAGGAAAGACCCCATGACCGTTCACTTCATCGGCGCCGGTCCCGGCGCGCCCGATCTTCTGACCCTGCGCGGCCGCGACATCATCGCCTCCTGCCCGGTCTGCCTTTACGCCGGTTCTCTTGTGCCCGAGGCGGTGCTGTCGCATTGCCCCGAGGGCGCGCGTATAATCAACACGGCACCGCTCGATCTCGACCAGATCATTGCGGAAATCCAGACCGCGCATCAGGCCGGCCAGGATGTCGCCCGACTGCATTCCGGCGATCTTTCGGTCTGGTCGGCGATGGGCGAACAGATGCGCCGGCTTCGGGCGCTCGACATCCTCGTGTCGGTCACGCCGGGCGTGCCGGCCTTCGCTGCTGCCGCCGCGGCACTCGGCGCGGAATTGACCCTGCCCGGCATCGCGCAATCCGTCGTGCTGACCCGCACGCCCGGTCGCGCCTCGTCGATGCCCGCGGGTGAGACGCTGGCCAACTTCGCCGCCACCGGCGCAACGCTGGCCATTCACCTGTCGATCCAGAACCTCGACACCGTCACCGCCGACCTCTCTCCGGCCTATGGCGCCGACTGTCCGGTCGCCGTGGTCTACCGCGCCTCCTGGCCGGATCAGCAGATCATCCGCGGCACGCTCGGCGATATCGTCTCCCGCCTGGGCGAGGACATCACGCGCACCGCACTGATCCTCGTCGGGCCCGCGCTCGCCGGCGAAGGCTTCGACGAGTCCTGCCTTTATGCCGTGGATTACGACCGCCGCTACCGGCCGCAAAGCGCCGACAGCCAATGGTCTGACTGGACCCCGGAAAGCGAAGGCACGTCATGAGCGCCGGCCTGCTGATCTCCGCGCCCTCCTCGGGCACCGGCAAGACGACCGTGATGCTGGGCCTTCTGCGGGCGCTGGCCGATGACGGGCTCAAGGTGCAACCGTTCAAGTCCGGCCCCGATTACATCGACCCCGCCTTTCACAAGGCCGCCTGCGGGCGCGACAGCTTCAACCTCGACGGCTGGGCCATGGGCAAGGGCCTGTGGCAGGCCATCGCCGGGCAGGCCGCGGGCGCGGATATCTGCGTGGCCGAAGGCTCCATGGGGTTATATGACGGCGTCGCCACGCGCGGCCAGCAAGGCTTCGGGTCAAGCGCGGAAACCGCGCTGGCCATGGGTTGGCCCGTAGTGCTGGTGCTCGACGTGGGCGGCCAGGCGCAATCCGCCGCGGCAACGGCGCTGGGGTTCCGGCAATATATGCCAGACCTGCCCTTCGCCGGGGTCATCCTCAACCGATGTGCCTCGCCGCGGCACGAGCGGCTGACCCGGCTGGGAATGGACCGCGCGGGAATGCCCGTGCTGGGCGTCCTGCCCCGGCGCGGCGACCTGACCCTGCCGGAACGCCATCTGGGGCTGATCCAGGCAGTCGAGCATCCCGACCTCGACGCCGCCATCGCCGGCTATGCCGCCTTCCTGCGCGAGAATGTCGATCTGGATGCAATCAAATCCGCCGCCCTCGGCGCCCCCCTGCCCGCGCCCGCAGCGTTGCCCCACCCGCCCGCGCAACGCATCGCCATCGCCCGCGACGCCGCCTTCAGCTTTACCTATCCGCACCTGCTGGAAGGCTGGCACGCCGCCGGGGCCCAGATCCTGCCCTTCTCCCCCCTGGCGGATGAAGCGCCCGATCCCGACGCCGATCTCGTCTGGCTGCCCGGCGGCTATCCCGAACTGCACGCCGGCAAGCTTGCCGCCGCCACGCGGTTCCGCGCCGCCCTGCGCAAACATGCCGAGGCAAAGCCGGTCCATGGCGAATGCGGCGGCTACATGGCCCTTGGCCAGGCTCTGATCGACAAGGACGGCACGCGCCACGAAATGGCCGGGCTGCTGGGCCTCGTCACCTCCTATGAAAAGCGCAAGTTCCACCTTGGATACCGGCGCGCGACCCTTTCGGCCCCGATGCCGGGGTTCGATGCAGGCGCAACCCTGCGCGGTCATGAATTCCACTATTCCACCATTCTCGACCAACCCGACGCCCCCTTGGCGCAGGTCGCGGATGCCGATGGCAACCCGGTGCCGGAAACCGGCTCGACCCGGGGTCACGTCTCCGGCACGTTCTTTCACCTGATCACCGGGGACGAGCCGCAATGACCGGCTTCGTCTCCTTTGTGTCCTCGGGTCCCGGCGACCCCGAGCTGCTGACGCTCAAGGCCGTCGACCGGCTCAAGCGGGCCGACGCCGTGCTGTTCGATGACCTGTCCTCGGGCCCTATCCTGGCCCACGCACGGCGCGGCGCCGACCTTGTGGGCGTGGGCAAGCGGGCCGGGCGCAGCTCGCCCAAGCAGGACCACGTCAGCCGCCTGCTCGTGGACTACGCCCGCATGGATCAGCGCGTCGTCCGGCTGAAATCCGGCGACAGCGGCGTGTTCGGCCGGCTAGAAGAAGAAATCGTCGCCCTCAAGGCCGAGCAGATCCCCTACGAAATCATCCCCGGCGTTCCCTCGGCGAATGCCGCCGCGGCCGCCGCCGGCATTCCGCTGACCCGCCGCCTGACCGCCCGGCGCGTGCAATACATCACCGGCCACGACGTCACCGGCGCCTTGCCAGAGGACGTCAACATGGCCGCCCTAGCCGATCCCGCCGCGACCACCGTCGTCTTCATGGGCAAGCGCACCTTTCCGCAACTGGCCGCGCGCCTGATGGATGCCGGCCTTCCGCCTACGACCCCCGCGATCCTGGCCGAAGCCGTCAGCCGCCCGGAACAGAAGATCACCCGCCACACCGTCGCAACCCTGTCGGACCTTCTGGCGCAAGAGAGCAGCGACCATCCCGCCCTCATCCTTTACGGATCTCTGGCAGACACATGATGCAACGACGCGCCCCATATACCCGCCCCCTCGGCGCGATGCGGCGGGCCAGGACCGGACCCAGCCAATGATCGAAAATCTCTGGCTCATCGGCATCGGCACGGGCAACCCCGCGCATGTCACCCTAGAAGGAACGGATGCGCTCCGGAACGCCGCCGTCATCCTGCTGCCGACAAAAGGCGACGACAAAGAGGATCTGGCGCACCTGAGGCGCGCCATCATCACCGCGTCCGGCAGCACGGCCCGCATCGTGCCCTTCGAATACCCGGTGCGCGACCCCGACCTGCCATACATCGAACGCGTCGCCGCCTGGCACGACGAGATCGCCCGGCGCTGGATTACGGCCCTGGGCGGGCAATCCGTCGACGGGCCGGTGGCTCTGCTCGTCTGGGGCGATCCGTCGCTCTACGACAGCACCATCCGGATCGCCGAATGTCTTTCCCCGAAACCGGCGATCCGCGTCGTGCCCGGGATCACGGCAATTCAGGCACTGACCGCGGCCCACGCCATTCCGCTCAACACCGTGGACGGCCCCGTGCGTATCACGACCGGAAGACAACTGCGCGAGACCGGCCTGCCTGAAAATGAAACCACCGCAGTCGTGATGCTGGACGGACTGTGCTCATTCCAGCAGATCGACCCGGCCGGCCTTCATATCTGGTGGGGCGCTTATCTTGGCTCCGAAAAGCAGATCCTTATCGAAGGAGCCCTGACCGATGTCGGGCAGAAAATCGTGGATAAACGCAGCGAAGCGCGCGCCGCAAACGGTTGGATAATGGACAGCTACCTGTTGCGTCGCACCTGAGCGGAACAGGCCACCGCGATATCAGCGCGCTGAGCGTCTGCATCTTCGAAGGTTTGCTGGTGAGCGTTCGCTCAGTTCACTCTCGAACTACCTGTCGAGGTCCGCACCGCCTTCAGCCGTGCGGCGTGCAACGAAATCATACAGCTCTTCCAGACGTGACGCATCCATCGCGGGGGGGTCATGCGCGTTGACTGTCTCACAGAATAGCCGGTGCGCCCTGTCCGCCGCCGTAAGGGCTCCGCGCTCGACCCAGCTTTCGTAATTGGACCAATCGGACAACAGCGGCGAGTAGAATGCGGCCTCGAACTGATCAAGCGTGTGTTGCGTACCGAAATAGTGCCCCCCATGTCCAACGTCGCCGATGGCTTCAAGCCCCAAGGCTTGCTCGCTGACCTCAACCGGCTTGAACAGTTCGGCGAACATTTGCAGCTGCTCTACGTCGATAATGAATTTTTCGGCCGAGGCTGTCAGCCCGCCCTCGAGCCAGCCGGCGCCGTGCAGCAAAAGGTTGGTTCCGCCCATAAGGGCGCCCCAAAGTCACATCTGTTTTCATAGGCGGCCTGCGCGTCCGGCACGTTGGAAGCCGTCACGGCCGACGATCTCAGCGGGATCTTGTAGCGTCGCGCCAATTGCCCGGAGGCAAATGCCGCCTTGGTGTATTCAGGCGTCCCAAAGGTTGACGCCCCGGTTTTCAGCCGGGCCGACGACCGTTCTTCGCGTCCGAAAGATTGGGGGTTTCCCCCGTCGTGCAGACACCCATCATCTTGCCACCGATCGTCACATTCCGGCTGTCGCCACGGCCATGGAGCATTGTTTCGGGCGGCGCGTCCGAGACCAGAGCTTCCACCAGGTCCGGATCAAAGCGCACCACCTGCTCACCTGCATCCGTCATGCCCGCCGCGACGTAACTCCCTCGCCACTCTTCACTCAGGACCCGGATCCCGAAATCCGAGAGAACCCGCACCGACGCCGTGTGAATCGCCTCGATCTCTGATGCGCTGAACTGCTCTATCGGCGGATAAGGATTGCATCACCGTCGCCAGGCCACATCGAACGCCGCCTTGGGCGTGCCGTGGCGTTTCGCGGCACGGCCACGTCTGCGCTTGCCGGTCTCGGCGGCGCCAGTCATGAGTCACCGCCATCCAGGATACGCGCCCGATATCTAGCGGCAATTTCCGGGGAAATGTCCCGTCCCGTAAAGCTTCGGAAATAGACCTCCACATAGCTCATACGCTCCGGCAGTGCCTCGTCCTCTCCCAGATGCAGTGCGTAATAGCTGATCTGCGTGAAATAGATCACCCGGGCCCGGATGAACGCCTCGGTCGGATCGAATCCGTGCTTCCCGAAGAAGGCCGCAATCGCCTGGACCCGGGCCGCATCCTCCGCCTTGACCGCGGCCCGCAGCTTCTCGAAGCGTCTCGCCCAGTCGCGGATCGCCTGGTCGAGGCGCGGGTCGAACCTGCGATGATCCACCCAGACCGCGAACAGCGCAAGGATACCGTCGTCCAGCGAGTCGGACCCTGCCAAAGCTTCGACCATCACCCCGGTATTGCGAGCCCGCCATTCCGTCAACAAGGCATCGAGCAGGGATTCTCGACTTTCGAAATGCCAGTAGAAGCTGCCGCGCGTCACGTTCAACCGCCGCGACAGGGCAGTGATCTGGACCGCCTCGATCCCGCTCTCGACAAGTACGGTCAAGGCACATTCGATCCAGTCCTCACTTGTCAACCGGGGCTGTCTATCTTGCCTTGCGTCAGTCGAGGCTAGGACCATCGGCACTCTCCGTACAGGGTTGCATGGAAAGATACAGGATTGTATGGTTTGTGGTCAACAAGGACGATTTTCTGACAGGATGAGGGAGAATCGCGATGCCTGACAAATCGCCAGCCCGCGTTGTTTCGCCGGACGCGATCACATTCACGCCGCGCTTCGAATACGGCCACATGGCCAAGGCCGCGACTGTCAGCGGGCCGGAAGACGGCACCCGGCTCGGCAGCGGGTATGTCAAACTCAAGCAGGCCGAAATCCCCTGGACCATCAAGTATGACGAGGTGATCCTCGTGCTGGAGGGCAGCCTGACGGTGCGCACGGCCGATGGCGATCTTGCCCTCGAACCGCACCAAAGCATCTGGCTGCCAAAGGGCTCCGCGCTCACATACGTGGCCGAAGATGCGCTGGTGTTCTTCGCGATCGAGCCGGCCGACTGGGCCAAGGAAGCCTGAGCGATGAAGATCACCAGGCTTCCCGCGGATGACAAGACCAACGGTTGGAGCGCGATCCTGCCCGACCGCACGCCTCGTCCCGAACTGCAGGGCGACGTGGCGGCCGACTGGATCGTCCTGGGCGCAGGCTATGCCGGCCTCGCCGCCGCACGGCGCCTGGCCGAGAACCGTCCCGACGAAAAGATCGTCCTGATCGATGCAGGCCAGGCGGGCGAGAACGCGTCGGGCCGGAACTCGGGTTTCGGCATCGACCTGCCTCACAATGTCGGCTCCTCGCTCGACGAGCTGGAGGGCAGCCACCGCTTCATGAAACTCGCGCGGATGTCGCTTGATCACCTCGAAGGCGTGGTCGAACGGCACGGCATCGACTGCGACTGGTCCCGCGCGGGCAAGTACCACGCGGCCGTCTCGCCCCGAGGGACCGAACAAGTCCTCGTACCTTTCCGCAAAGAGCTCGAGGCACTGGACGAGCCCTTCGAATGGGTCGAGGGCGACGCGCTGAGACAGACGCTCGGGTCGCCGCATTTCACCGCTGCGGTCTACACGCCCAGCTGCGTCTTGATGAACCCCGCCGCGCTGACCCGAGGCTTGGCCGACACCTTGCCCGACAACGTCCAGCTCCACGAGAATTCGCCGGTCATCGAGGCCGAATACGCGAACGGCGTTCGTCTCACTACGGCCAAGGGGTCGGTGCGCGCGCCGAAGATGATTCTGGCGGCCAACGGCTTTTCCGAGCAGTTCGGCTTTCACCAGCGCAAGTTCCTGCACCTCATTGCCCATGCCAGCCTGACCCGTCCCCTGACCGCGGAGGAACGGCGGATCTACGGCGCCCCGCGCCCCTGGGGTCTCACCCCCGCCAACGCCTTTGCCGGGATCACCATGCGCTACACGTCCGACCACCGAATCCTGATCCGGCAAGGTCTGAACTATCGCCCCAGCCAGCGGATCAATCCCGGAGAGCAGGATGCCGTGAAGCGGCGACACAAGAGACTCTTCGATCAGCGTTTTCCGGGGCTCGAGGCGGTCGAGATGGAACATACCTGGAGCGGCTTCGTCTGCCTGTCCCGCAATGCCTCGCCGGCATTCGGTCAGGTCGCGCCGTACATCTGGTCGGCGGTCTGCCAGAACGCGGTCGGCGTCACGAAGGGCACCTTTGGCGGTATCCTCGCAGCTGACGTCGCAACCGGCCAAGACAATCCTCTGATAGCGGATATGGAAAGCCTCGGTTCGCCCAGTCTGTTGCCGCCGCGCCCCTTTCTCGACCTCGGTGTGCGCACGCGGTTCAAATGGGAGTTGTGGCAGAACCGGCACGAGGCATGAAAGGCCGTAAGACAAAGCGCGTCGGGCAGATCTCAAGGCTTCGACCGTGCTGCAGAATGAGCGTAGAGCGTATCGATTGACAGTATAGTACAACTGTGTCCACATCCTCAAACCACACGCTGCAGGAGACAAAGCAGCGGAACATCCAGCAGGAGAAATCAATATGTTTGCAAGGAAAATCCTGTGCTTGACCGCCTCGGTCCTCATGCTTGCGGCCGCCCCGGCCCTGGCCGAGACCCAGCTCAAGCTGGCGACTGACTCAGGGGCCAAGGGCTCGCCTTCCGGCGACGCGCTCGACCGTTGGGCCGAGCTGATCGAAGAAGGCACGGAGGGCGAAGTTCAGGTCGATGTCTTCTACCAGAACGAGCTGGGCAGCCAGGCCGAGGTCTTCGACCTCTTCGTGGCCGGCGATATCGACATGATGATCAACTGGCCGATCACGGCCTACGACGAACGCTTGGGCGTTCTCTTCACGCCCTACATGGTCACCAGCTGGGACGAGGCGTTCGAAGCCTACAAGCCCGGCGGCTGGGTCAACGACATGCTGGTCGGGATCTACGACGATCTCGGCCTCAAGTTCTTCGGCCCCTGGCCCGAAGGGTTCAACGGCATCGCCTCGGCGAACAAGTACGCCATGAGCGAGGAAGAGGCATCCGATCTCAAGATCCGCGTGCCCGCCATGTTCCCGATGGCCGAGTCGGTGCAGGCACTGGGCTACCAGACCGCGACAATCGACTGGTCCGAGGTTTTCACCGCCATTCAGACCGGCGTGGTCGACGGCGACGGCGCCAACATCATCTATTGGGACTACGAGTATTTCCGGGATGTTCTGGACTATTACAACCAGACCAAGATGCAATTTGTCACCGGCGTGATCGCCATGAACACCGGCGCGTGGGAAGACCTGTCGGAAGAGCATCAGCAAGTCGTGCAGAACGCAGCGCTGACCGTGATGGAAGAAGCTTTCGATCAGGCGCAGGAGCGTGACCAGTACTACATCGAACAGGCCAAGACTGCGGGAATGGAGTACATCGAACCCTCCGACGAGCAGCTTGCGGAGATGGCCAAGAAGGTGCGCGAGGCAGTCTGGCCGCTGATGGAAGAACGCATCGGCAGCGAGATCATGGACACGATCCGTGCAAATGCCGGCGAGCTCTGAACGCGCGTCGGCCCTGGGCCGCATCGGCGGGGCCATCGCGATCGTGTTGAACGTGATCGGGGTGGTCTCCTCCGCCGCGGTGGTGGGGCTCATGTTCTTTCTCGTGGTGGCGCGCTACGTGCTGGGCCTCTCGGTCGTGGGCCTGCACGAGCTGATCATGCTGGCCGCGGTCGCCCTCTACATGGTGGGCGCGGTCATCGCCTCGCGGCGCCACGAACACCTGACCGTGGACTGGATCGCCGGTAGCCTCAAGAACCCGCGCGGCAAGGCGGCGCATGACCTGCTCATCGCGACGCTGACCATCGTGGTTACCTGCTTCTTCATGGTGTGGGCCTACCACATGTTCACCTGGGGCATGAAACGCCCGCAAAGCACGCCCGCCTTCCAGATCCCTCTCTGGATCCCGCAATTCGCCATAGGCGTCGCCGCGGTCGGGTGTTACGCCTACGCCCTGCGCGACGCGATTGACGCCTGCCGGCGGCTCATGCGCCGCTGAAATCACGGACAATACCCAATGGACGCCCTCATAGCCCTGCCCTTGCTCATCCTTCTGATGGGCCTCGGCCTTCCCGTCGCATGGTCCTTCGCCGGTGTTCTCGCCTACCTCACCTGGGTCTATGACGTGAACCTCAATACCCTGATGCTACAGGGCTTTCGATCGCTGAACTCTGTCGTTCTCGTCGCGCTGCCGCTCTTCATCCTGACGGGCTACCTGATGCAGTCGGGCGGCATCGCCCGCCGCATCATCGCCTTCGTAAGCCGCCTCGCGACGGGCCGAGGCGGCATGGGCACCGCCATGGTCCTCTCCTCCAGCATCTTCGGCGCCATTTCCGGCACCGCCACCGCGGCCATTGCCTCGATCGGCTCGATCATGACCGAGCCGTTGGTGCAGCGGGGCTACCCGCGCGGGCGCATCGCAGCCCTGCTCGGGATCTCGTCCCTGCTGGGCATCCTGATCCCACCCTCGATCACCATGATCCTCTTCGCGGTCGTCACCCGCCAATCCGTCGCCGCCTGTTTCGCGGCCACGATCGGCCCCGCGATCATCCTCATCATCGGTCTCATTCTCTACAACCGCTTCCTCGTCGGCCGCGCCTTCGACGAAATCGAACTGGAGGCGGAGGACACCCAAAGCTTCGGCCGCGTCACTCTCAATGCGCTGCCTGCCCTGTCGCTTCCGATCATCATCCTGGGCGGTATCTACGGCGGCATCTTCACACCGACCGAGGCCGCCGCCGTGGCGGCTGTCGCGGCTCTCATCGTGGGCGGCCTCATCTACCGCGAATTCACATGGGGCAGCCTCGGGCGCAGTGTCCTCGGCGCTGCCGAAACGACGGGCACGATCATCCTCATCCTGCTCTTCTCCTTCATGATCTCGCGCATCATGGCGTTCGAGCGTGTCCCCCAGGACCTGACCGAAGCGATCCAGTCGGTCGTGACCACCCCGGTTGGCGCGCTTCTGGTGGTGAACCTCGTGCTGATCGTCGCGGGCGCGCTGATGGACGACGTCTCGGTCACCGTGGTCATCGCACCGCTCTTCCTGCCGCTGATGGTCGCCAACGATATCGACCCGGTGCATTTCGCGGCGATCGTCGCCTGTTCGGTGGTGATCGGCGCCAACAGCCCGCCCGTCGCGCCCACGCTTTTCCTGTCCTGCAAGATATGCCGTGTGCCCATCTTGCAAGCCGTGATGCCAGCGCTCGGACTGATGGGATTCGTGGCCTTCCCGGTACTTATGCTGACCACTTTCTGGCCAGACCTTTCGCTTACGATACCGCGCTTGTTCGGCCTGATGTGAGGCTCCATAGCCCTAGTCAGGCTTAGTGGGTTCATTGCGTTAGCGGTAGACGGCCGCTTTTGTCGTCAGCTTTGAGCGCTTGCCGTGCCCAGCGGTCGACGCCTTATAGGCGCCGAACTTTTAGGCGTTCTCGCGAGCCGAGACTGACCTCCAGGAAGCTTGGCTGATGTCCGCTTTATGGTTGTCTGGACATTGGCGAAAAAGGTCTCGAGCGGGCGCTTTCGAGGCAGTTCAGGCATAGGTCGGTCGTTCTCCGCAGACTTGTCGAATGGTGGCCATCTGGCCATCGGCTCTAATGGCAATTCCGGACATGAGTGAAATTGTTCTGCATAAGCATTCTGCCACTTGTGTTTCTCAAAACGTTATAAGATAACACTGTGATGTTATATGGTATCACTTCTCGTGTTACCCAGGGAAAGCAACGACAGAGCGGCCCGCGCTGAAGATTGAGACCACCTGAAGGATGTTCGGAAAGAGAAAATCCCGGAACCGCCCTAAGCACACTGACGCGGCTCGAGTTTTCCGGGGCGAGGCCCATGCCGCCCAGGGCGTTCCCGTTCGGGGTCCAAAAACCCAATCCAAATCGGACTGCAGAGCCGGTCCCAAACAAGAGCCAACATGCAAACAGTTCTAAACTCCCGCCTCCCCGTCACCGTGCTTTCCGGCTTTCTCGGCGCCGGGAAGACGACACTCCTGAACCGCGTCCTCAACAATCGCGAGGGCCGACGTGTTGCCGTGATCGTCAACGACATGTCCGAGGTGAACATCGACGCCGACCTCGTGCGCGAAGGCGGCGCCAACCTCAGCCACACCGACGAGACGCTCGTGGAAATGAGCAATGGCTGCATCTGCTGCACCCTGCGCGACGACCTTCTGGACGAGGTTCGCAGGCTCGCCGGCGAGGGACGCTTCGACTATCTGCTGATCGAATCGACCGGCATTTCCGAGCCGCTGCCCGTCGCCGCCACTTTCGATTTCCGCGACGAGGCGGGCGACAGCCTGTCGGATGTCTCGCGCCTCGATACGATGGTCACGGTGGTCGACGCGGTGAACCTGCTCAAGGATTATTCCAGCCACGATTTCCTCAGCGACCGGGGCGAGACCATGGGCGAGGCGGACGAGCGCACGCTGGTGCACCTGCTGACCGACCAGATCGAGTTTGCCGATGTCGTGGTGCTCAACAAGGTCTCCGACGCGGGGCCCGAGCGCACCGATGCGGCGCGCAAGATCATCCGCAGCCTCAACGCCGACGCCCGGATCATCGAGACCGATCATTCCGACGTTGCCGCGGACGCCATCCTCGACACCGGGCTTTTCGATTTCGAGAAGGCGCATGAGCACCCGATGTGGGCCAAGGAACTCTACGGCTTTGCCGACCACGTGCCCGAAACCGAGGAATACGGCGTCGCGTCCTTCGTCTATCGCGCGCGGCAGCCGTTCGAGCCGGAAAAGATCATGGCGGTGCTGAACGGCAACCTGCCGGGCGTGATCCGCGCGAAAGGGCATTTCTGGATCGCCACGCGGCCCGACTGGGTGGCGGAGTACTCGCTCGCCGGGGCGCTGTCTTCGGTCTCGCCGCTGGGCCAATGGTGGGCCACGGTACCGAAGGAGCGGCACCCAGACCACGCCGCCGCGCAGGACTACCTGAGGGCGCACTGGCAAGAGCCGTGGGGCGACCGCCGGCAGGAGATCGTGTTCATCGGCGCAGGTATCGACTGGCCGGCACTGAAGGCGCGGCTGGACGCGGCGCTAATCCCCGAAAGCGTGGCATCGGGACCGGGCCACCTGCCCGACCTGCCCGACCCGTTCCCCGCCTGGCGGAGGGCGTCGTGACCCTGCATCCGATTGTTCCGAAAGGCGCCGGGTCGGGCGTACTGAGCGTCAATGGCCCCGAGGACATGGGCGCGATCCGGCTGCCGGGCGTGGGTGGCGTGATCTGCCAGCGCAGGCTTCCCGCAACCGTGCTGCACTGGCTGGAAACGCTACCGCCCGAGGTACTGCCCTCGACCCGGGTCATCGTGCGACCCGGCGAGATCGCCTCGGCCGTCACCCTGGCGTGCGACGAGGCGAGCATGCCCGACACACCGGAGCGCCGGATCCTCGTCGACGACATCGCGGTGCTGGCCGCCACCTTTGGCGAGATGACACGTGCGCGTTGGCTGCGCCTGCGGTTGGACGTGGTGACGACGAATGCCTGCCGCCGGTTCCACATCGACAGGGTCACGGCCCGGCTGGTCTGCACCTATCGCGGCACCGGCACGCAATACGGTGTGTCGCGAGACGACGCGCCGGCCACCATCCATACGGTGCCAACCGGATCGCCCTTCGTGATGCGCGGCACGCTCTGGCCGGCGCAACCCGATCCGCACCTGCTGCACCGCTCTCCGCCGATCGAGGGTACGGGCGAAACCCGCCTGATGCTGGCGCTCGACCCGGTCACCGATCGGGACGCCGACTTATGAGCCGCAACGTCGCCACCGGCCTGCGCCGCCGACGGCGCAGCGACCCGATGCGGGATTTCGACGCCCTGCCACAGCCATTGCGCAACTGGATGCACCAGGCGGCGCTGGCATGGTCACCAGCCTCGTGCCGCCGCATCTGGCAAAAGGCACGGGCCGAGGGCGAAGCGCCCGACGCCATTCTGGCCCGGCTCGACCGGGCAGAGCGGATCACGCTTGCCCGCGACAGGCTGACCTGTCGGGCCGGCACCCCAGAGACATGACGAGACGAGAGGACCGAACCACATGAAATGCAACTCCTCCCTGATCCCGGCTGCGCAGTTTGCCACGCCCGCGCGGGCTGGTGACGCGCCTGATGCCGTCGCCAAGGTCGAGACGCAATTACTGAAAATTTCCAAAGCCACGCGGATTTGAGCGCTCTCACCGTGTTGGCGCCGTTGCATTGGCACGCATCTGACTTCATCAATGAACCCTAAAAGGACCTGTCATGAAACCGATCTATCTGGCCCTGGCCACCACGACCCTCGCCGTGCCCGCAATCGCGCAGGACACGCGTGAACTGGACGCGCATGTGCACGGCGTCTCGACCGTCGAGATCGCGGTCGAACACGGGGAGGTCGAGATCAACATCCTGTCGCCGGGCATGGACATCGTCGGGTTCGAGCACGAGGCAAGTTCTGCCGGGGACAAGGAGGCCGTCGACGCCGCGATCCGGCATTTCCTGACGCCGGAAGAGATCGTGACCCTGCCCGAGGGCGCGGGGTGCCGCCTGACCGAGGTTCTGGCCCATCTGCATGCTGGCGATGATGACCACGCGCATGACGTCGATCACGCCAAGGGCGAAGAGCATGATCACGACCACGAAGAGCATGCCGAAGGCGAGGAGCACGACCACGAAGATCACGCGGACGCGGCGCGCCATAGCGAATTTCACGTGACCTATGGTTTCACCTGCGATGACGAGGACGCGCTGACCGGCGTGGGTTTCCCGTTCTTCGATCGGTTCCCCAATGCCGGGGAAATCGAGGTGCAATACGTGACCGGGGCCGGCGCGGGCACGGCGGAACTGACGCCCGGTGCCGCCGAAGTCTCGTTCCAGTAGCGATGGCGGACCCGGCCCTGACCCTGCAAGACGTGCGGTTCCGCTGGCCGGGGCGGGCGTCTTTCGGGATGTCGGTGCCGGAGTTCCGGCTGGACCGGGGCGAAAGCGTTCTGCTTCTGGGCGAAAGCGGGTCGGGCAAGTCCACGCTCCTGTCGCTGGTCTGCGGGATCGTCACCGCCGATGCCGGCCGGGTGGACCTGGCCGGCACCGATCTTGCCACCCTGCGGGCCGGCGCGCGCGACAGGTTCCGGGCCGAGCGCGTCGGCGTCATTTTCCAGCAGTTCAACCTGCTGCCCTATGCCAGCGTGTCGGACAACATCCTGCTGCCCTTGAAGTTCGCGCCGGAGCGGCGCAAGCGTGCCGGGCCAGACGATGCGGCAAGGTTGTGCACCGCACTGGGCCTGCCCGGCGACATCATTCAGGCCAAGGCCGGGCGCCTTTCCGTCGGCCAGCAGCAACGGGTCGCCGTGGCGCGCGCCCTGATCGGCCAGCCGCCCCTGATCGTCGCGGACGAGCCGACCTCGGCGCTGGATGCGGCGACGCAGGATGCGTTTCTGGGCCTTTTGTTCGACCAGATCGCAGCGGCGGGCTCGTCTCTGTTGATGGTCAGCCATGACGAACGGCTGGGCGCACGGTTCGATCGGGTGGTGCACCTCGCTGACATCGCCTCGGTCGAAAGGCAGGCCGCATGATCCTGCGCCTTGCCTTCGGGTCTCTCATGGCGCGCGCCCTGACCGTCAGCATGACGGTGTTGGCCATAGCCCTGTCGGTCGCGCTGTTTCTCGGGGTCGAGAAGGTGCGCACCGGCGCCAAGGCCAGTTTCGCCGACACGATTTCCGGCACCGACCTGATCGTCGGGGCGCGCTCGGGCTCGGTGCAGCTGTTGCTGTATTCGGTGTTCCGGATCGGCAACGCCACCAACAACGTGAGCTGGGAAAGCTACCGCGATATCGCCGACCGGCCCGAGGTGGACTGGATCGTGCCCATATCGCTGGGCGACAGCCACCGACAGTTCCGGGTCATGGGCACCACGCAGGCATTTTTCGAACACTACAAGTATCGCGGCGGACGGTCGCTGGAGATCGGGGATGGCCACGGGCTGGACGATCTTTACGACGCGGTCATCGGCGCCGAGGTCGCGGCCACCTTGGGTTATGCGGTGGGCGACCCGATCGTCGTGTCGCACGGCCTTGCCTCCTTCACCCACCACGACGATCAGCCCTTTCGCGTGGCGGGCATCGTCGACCGCACCGGCACCCCGGTGGACCGGACCGTCATCGTCAGCCTGGAGGCGATCGAGGCGATCCATGTCGACTGGCAATCCGGCGCGCAGATCCCCGGCCAAAGCACCCCTGTCGAGCAGATACGCCAGATGGACCTGTCGCCTTCGGCGGTGACGGCCGCGCTGGTCGGGGTCAAGTCGCGGCTTCAGATCTTCGGCCTGCAACGCTGGATCAACACCTACCCGGAAGAGCCGTTGCTGGCCGTCCTGCCCGGTGTCGCCCTGCAGGAGCTATGGCAGATCGTCGGTGTGGCCGAGACCGCGCTGATCGGCGTGTCGGCGATGGTGGTAGTGACGGCCCTCCTGGGCATGATGGCGATGATCTTTTCCTCGCTCAACGAACGGCGGCGGGAAATGGCGATCTGGCGGGCCATGGGCGCGCGCCCGGCCACCATCCTCGGCCTGCTGGTGCTGGAAGCGGGGCTGATGGCGGCCCTCGGCGCACTCCTCGGCCTCACGCTGCTTTACACTGGGCTGGCGTTGGCGCAGCAGGTGGTGGACAGCGCCTTCGGCCTCTGGCTGCCGATCGCACGGCCGACCGGGCGGGAACTGGCCACTCTCGCAGGTGTGATCGTCGCGGCGGCGCTTGTCAGCCTGTTTCCGGCCCTCAGGGCCTACCGCCTGTCGCTGTCCGATGGCATGATGGTCAGGATATGAGACACGCACATCCTTCTCGACGGGCCGTCCTGGCCATGCTCTCGGCAACCCTGGTGCCGAGCCGGGCCATGGCCAGCCAGTACCGTGTGATTTCATGGCCGGACCTGATCCCCAAGGGCGTGCCCTATGGTGAGATCATCGGTCCCGGCAAGATCGACGAGGCCAATGACACCTGGGTCCCCGAATACGACCGCAACGCGTGGCGGATGAACACCCGTCTCAACGGCAAGCCGATCAAGCTGCCCGGCTACATCATCCCCTTCGACTTCAATTCTCAAGGTGTAACCAGCTTCATGCTCGTGCCTTACGTGGGCGCCTGCATCCATACGCCCCCGCCACCGCCCAACCAGCTTGTCTTCGTCACCACGAGAACCCCCTGGCCCAGCGACTCGCTGTGGAATCCGGTCTGGGTCTCGGGGCGGCTCTCGGCCAAATCCATGAAGACCCAGATAGCCGATGTCGGATACCGGATGACCGCCGAGCGGATCGAGGTCTACGAATGGCAGTGAAGGGACTGACCCGTCGGGCGATGCTTCTGTCTGTCGCCGCATCGGGGTTTGCCGGACAGGTGCTGGCCGACACGGTGGTCGCGTTGGAATGGCGCGACCTTCTGCCCGAGGACGACACGTCTCTGCCCGGCAACCTGCAAGGCATCCTGCCGCATGACGAAAGCAGCATGGCCGTGCGCCAGCCGCCGTCGACGGGCATCCGGACCGACTGGACCGGAAAGACCGTGCAACTGTCGGGCTTTATCGTGCCACTCGACCACGAGGGTACCGGCATCACCGCGTTCATCCTGGTCCCTTATGTCGGCGCCTGCGTTCACGTCCCCCCGCCCCCGGCGAACCAGCTGGTCTTCGTGACCACCGGCACGCCCTTCGAAAGCTCCGGCATGTTCGAGCCGGTGACGGTCACTGGCATGTTCGGCACGGCGTCGCGGTCCACCCAACTGGCCGAGATCGGCTATGCCCTTTCGGCGGACGATATCCAGAGCTTCAGGCGTTGAATGAGCCGGTGGGACAAACAAGCGAATACACTTGTTCTCAAGAACTGCCCGATCGCCGAGGTAAGTCGCGTCAACCCTTACGAACAATACGTCAAAACGGAAATTTCAACTCCAACCTGAGCAGGTGCTCGCTCTGCATGAGATGAAGGGCTGTCTTCGCCCGTAATCACACGTCCGCAATTGATCCGGGCAAAGCTTACCCTGCGGGACGAAGCACCTTTTCCCCCGCAACTGCACAAGGTCTGCCGCCGCGCAATCTGAAGCTGTCTAAGTGCGGTCAGCCTCCATTAAGCCTGAACTGCAAGCAAAGGTCTTTCAACCTGTCGCTTGAAGCCTACGCTCCAGTGTTCCGAATGAGCGTCGCTTCAAACTCAAGTGTAGGTAGTCATGCGCTGACATGTCATGTCATTCTGGCTCGGCACATTGTCCTGGAGATGCGTGGATTCATGACGAATTCTGACGGAATCCTAAAGGCGGCTTTCGGACAAGGATGGTAGCGTGAAGGAAACGACACCGGGCGAGAACTGGGCGGCGCTGTATGCTGCATGCCGGCGCCGCAACAAGAGGAAAGTCATGGTCGATAGTCTTGATCACCGGGCGAAATGCGGCGACATACCTGTTTGTGCGCCATGTTCGCCGAGCGCGGGCAGCGTCTGATGCCGTCTGTCCTGCTGAATGCCGCCTGCGACGGCACCCATGACGGCGAGGCTTATGCCGCCGACCTGCGCCGGGCACTCTTCGAGCTGTGGAGCAATGTCCTTGAACGGCGTGCGCCGCACGTGTCCGAATGGGCCCGGAACGACAGCGAGGGGGCGATCCCCACCGGGGCCGCTGCCGTGCCCTATCTTCAGGCCCTGAATATCTGGTTCCAGCTTTTGCGTATCGTCGAGGAAAATGCGGCGATCCGCGACCGGCGCCAAACCGAAACGCAAACCGGGGCGGAAACCGTGCCGAGCAGTTTCGCGCAGGCCCTCGACCGCCAGGATCTGACCGCGGAACGCCTTGCAGAGATCTCGGCCAGTCTTTCCGTCGGGCCGACCCTGACCGCGCATCCGACCGAAGCCAAGCGGGTGACGATCCTGGAAATCCACCGCAGGATCTATCGCAGCCTCGTGGCGCTGGAAGCGCAACGGTGGACCACCCGCGAACGCACAGGCATTCTTGCCGATATCGAAGGCGAAATCGATCTTCTGTGGATGACGGGCGAACTGCGGCTGGAACGTCCCGGCCTGAGCGACGAGATCGAATGGGGGCTGCAGTTCTTCCGTGACGGGATCTTCGACGCCGTGCCGCAGGTGTTCGAACAGTTCGAGCAGGCGGCAGCGAACCGCTTCGGGACCTTCGACGTCGTTTCGCCTTGCATCCGCTTCCACTCCTGGATCGGAGGCGATCGTGACGGCAATCCGAACGTGACCACCGACAGCACGGCCCATGCTCTCAAACGGGCGCGCGATACGGCGATGGACATGTACCGAGAGCATCTGCGTATCGCCGCCGAGCGTCTGAGCATCAGCAACCGGATCGTCCCGCTGAATTCGGAAAAGCAGGCAGAGCTAGAGCGCCTCGCCTCGGTTTCGCCGCACCGTGACCGCAACCCCAACGAGCTTTTTCGGCAGGCGATTTCGGCGATCCTGCACCGGCTCGAAACCTATCGCCATGTCAGCCATTTCATCACCGACCTGGAAATCATCGAGACCGCGCTTGCCGCGGTCGACGCCCGGCATCTGGCGCAGCGTTATATCCGCCCGGTGCGCTGGCGGGCGCAGGTTTTCGGGTTCAGCATCTATACGCTCGACATCCGACAGAACTCGACCGTAACAACCCAGACGATCGCCGAGATCTGGCGCCAGCGGGACGATGGCAACGTGCCGGAATATGGCGATCCGGCGTGGTCGAAACGGCTTCGGTCGGAATTGTCAGAGCCGCAGCTGCCTGCGCCTGACAACAACGCGCTGTCCGATCAGGCAAACGAGTTGATCGACCTGCTGACCTTGATGTCGAAACGCCGCTACGGGCCGGACCCGGCCGCGTTAGGCCCCTTCATCCTGTCCATGACGCGCTCGTCCGACGACCTGTTGGGAGTCTTCCTGCTGGCCCGGTACGCGGGGTTCGGCGCCGAAACCCTGGAAATCAAGGTCGTGCCGCTGTTCGAGACCATCGAGGATTTGCGCGCCGCCCCCGATATCCTCCTTGACCTGCTCAATGTTCCACTGGCGAAGCGCAGCCTGACGCGGGACGGTTCGGCTATCGAAGTCATGCTGGGCTACTCGGACAGCAACAAGGATGGCGGCTTTGTCTGCTCGACCTGCGAGCTTGACCAGGCACAGCGCAGGATCACGCGCGTTTTGAAGTCGAAAGGTCTGACCCCGGTCTTCTTTCACGGTCGCGGTGGCTCGGTCAGTCGTGGCGGCGCGCCGATGGATCGCGCCATCGCGGCACAGCCGACCGACACCGTTTCGGGACGGATGCGGCTGACGGAACAGGGCGAGGTAGTGTCGGCCAACTACGCCAATCGCGGTACCGCCGCCGCGCACCTTGAGCTTCTGGCGTCCAGCGTTCTGAAGCATACGGCGGACGCGGACGACCCACCCCGCGCGCCGGAATTCAACGAGGCGCTGGAGGCGCTGTCGGGCTTGTCCCAGACCGCCTATTCCACGCTGCTGCACATGCCCGGCTTCATCGACTATTTCCAGCAGGCCAGCCCGGTCGAGGAACTCGCCATGCTCAAGATCGGCTCGCGTCCCGCGCGTCGGTTCGGTGCCGCCTCGCTGGCTGATCTGAGGGCGATTCCGTGGGTCTTTGCATGGTCGCAGAACCGCCACCTGATCACTGGCTGGTATGGGTTCGGCTCTGCCATCGAAGCATTCCGGAAGTTTCAAGGCTCCCGTGGCGAAGACACGCTTCTGGCGATGTTCGAGCGTACCAAGCTCTTTCGCCTGATTGCCGACGAGGTCGAGAAGTCCTTGTTCCAAGCCGATCTGGACATTGCGGGGGAATACGCGTCGCTGGTCACGGATGACGATATTCGCCGAAGCGTGACTGATGCGATCGCCAAGGAATACGCGCTGGCATGCAGCGGCATCGCTTTCCTGACCGGGAGTGAGAAGATTGCCGAAAGGTTTCCGCGTATGCGCGCGCGTTTCGACAGGATTCGCCCCGGGCTGGACCGAGTAAATACCCTGCAGGTCGCCTTGCTACGCGAGGTGCGGTCCCGTGAAGAGCCGAACCGCGTTTCCATCCCGCTCCTGCAATCGATGAATTCGATTTCGTCGGGCCTTGGATGGACCGGATAGCTCAGCACCGGGCAAAAGGCTGCAGATCATTGCGGCACGAGCCCTTGACGGAAACAAGCTCGTGTCACGCATCTGCTGGTTTCCGAAACTGGACATGCGTGCAAGTTCCAGCATCTGTCGATATCGCCTCGACGCTGCCGGTTACCGCAATATGACCGAATGGCTGCTTTGCGGCAAAAGGACCAGTCAGGTCGAGTTGCTCACGCCCCCGAACACTTCCCGAAGAGACGAGGCATCCTGCGCCTCCTCGAAATTCTCTTCGTCCTCGAAACCACGTGCGTAATCCCAACTCGTCGTGATTTGGCGACAATGAAGATAGTAGAAGTGATGCTCGAAATTTCTTTGTGCACCGGATATCCCGTGGACGCGCCAGTACCTGCCGGCCAACGGCCCTTGCGGGTCCAGGCACCATTTGGGCTGCATCCGCGCGTCCGCGCCCCGTCGCTGAAGAACGTGGTCGGCATGTGTGACCTTTGCCGGGCCTTCCGGTTTGCGTGCATAACGCCAGCGTCCGCGAATGGACATGTAGCCGTCCGCCGTGGACTTGACCGCGGAAAAAACCGTCTCGTCGTCGCGGCCCAGCACCAGCTCGTCGATATCAACCGACAAAACAGCATTCGCCTCGGCCAGATATTTCCTGTGCGCGATATGCAGCATCGACAGGTGAAGAAACTTCGAGCCGATCTCGACCCGCGTCGTTGCGCGTGGTCCGAATGGGAAAGGGGCTGAGATCACCTCGGCTGCTTCGATCGCCTTCACCTTGGCGATTGTCCGTCTGATATCCTCGGGCGTATAGGCATCGCTTCCATTGTCAATCAGCACGACAGCATTTGCCCCATGCCGTCGTGAATAGAAGGTCAGCCAGTCCTCGATCCACTGAAGGTCGTTGTTTTTGGATATTGCGACGAGGGCGTTCTTTCCCCGGAATTTCTCGAGGTTGGAGCGATTGATTTCCACGACCTCTTCGAACTGCGGGGTCCGGGGTTGAAACAGGCGCAGATGCCTGGGGTCCGGATGCGGCGATGAAAAGGTTACCTCATTCGTGCGAGGCCCCAGCTTGACGATGTTCCGCTCCTGAACTTCGACGCCATCGACCTCGAGGATCGCGTTCTTGAAATAGTTCTTAAGGTTCCTCAGATCCGGGCCGATCATGCGGACCAGATTGTTCGATCCGTCATAGAAGACATCGTAAAACAAGGTTTGACTGTCGTAAGAGGCGACGAATGCTTCATCGTCCTGCTTCTCGACGGGGACCGCCCGCAGGAACTTGTGGCCTTCGGGAAGTACGATACTGCTGAGTTCGCCCATTGCGTTGTTTTCTCGTTGGTCTGTCATTGAGGTGCCAGGTTCTCGCTAGTTTATGCATGTCGGCAATTGCCTCAACAGAAAGAAGATTTCGGAGTCGAAAAGAACGACATCTGTTGTTCAACTATCGCAGGAGCGTGACGGGGCGCTATTGCCCGAATGCCGATGGTCGAACATGTCGATCCTCGGCGCACAGATTTTTCTTTGGACCGGCCCGGACAGGGGGTATCAAATCGCCAGACAGGCAACAGCGTCAACCGTCGCGACGGTACGATGCCACCCCAAGTGACGGAAAGAGAAATCGAGCCAATGCCAAGTGACAAACCAATACAGATCGTAAAGGACCGGGCCAACGAACGCTCGGCGGATTTCATCGAGGCCAACATCGCCAACGCGCTTCTGTTCGGCAGGAAGTCGCATCTTCTCGATTATGTGGCCACCTTGATTAAGGATGAGGGGCTGATGATCGAGTGCGGTGTCTTCACTGGCGGCTCGATCAACCATATGGCGGGCCTGCATCCCCAGCGAAAACTCTTCGGCTTCGACAGTTTCGAGGGCTTATCCGAGAACTGGACGGGCAACCATCACAAGAGCGGGCATTTTGATCTTGGTGGGCAACTTCCGAAGGTCGAGCCCAATGTTGAACTCGTCAAAGGCTGGATCGACGAGACATTCCAGCCTTTCCTCAAAAAGAACCCGGGCGACATCGCCTATCTACATGTCGATACCGACACGTATCAACCGGCGAAGACCATTCTGCAACTGGCGAAACCGCGGCTGCGCGTCGGCTCTGTCATCCTGTTCGACGAATTGTTCGGATATCCCGCGTGGGAGCATCATGAATACAAGGCGCTCACCGAAACCATTCCCGAGAGTAAGTACGAATTCGTCGCGTTTTCACAAATGCAGGCTGCGCTGCGAATTACCAAAGCCCTGAAATAGGTCGGGTGCCGGTTCTACGGGCGCACGATCGTGAAGTATCGAAAGGCGTCTCGGCCCACTGTGGGGCAAGCCGGGCCTTCCGCGTGAGCCTCTCAGGGAGAAACCAGTAGCGCCGGCAAACGCTCGCCCTTCGCTTCGGCGGCAAGAAAGGCGCGGGAGGCATCGAGCGCCTCGCGGATGCAGACATCCATGTCGAGATAGCGGTAAGTTGCAAGCCGACCGAGGAAGGTCACACCTTGCGTTTCCTTCGCGGCCTTCACGTAGAGCGCAAGTTGTTCCTTTTCGTTCGTCAAGCGGATCGGGTAGTAGGGGATATCGTCCGGCCCTGCCTCGCGCGAGTACTCGCGGGTGATGATCGTGCTGTCGTGGCTTTCCCAGGGTGCGAAATGCTTGTGCTCGGTGATGCGGGTATAGGGCACGTCCGGTTCGCCGTAGTTCATGACCGGACAGCCCTGGAAATCGCCGCTGGTGCGCTCGTGACGGAAATCGAGCGTGCGGTAGCCCAGGTGCCCGTGGACGTGGTCGAAATAGGCGTCAAGCGGCCCTGACCAGAAGAGATGCACGCCGTCCGGCACCTCTGCGGGATCGAGCGGTGTCGAGATGTGCACGGTGATCGAAGGATGATCGAGCATGGCCTCGACCATTGGCGTGTAGCCGTCGCGCGGCAGCGCCTGATGGGCATGGGCAAAGTAGCTGCCCTCGTAGGAGAAGCGCACCGGCAGGCGCTTGAGGATCGACGCGGGAAGTTCGGTCGGGGACCGGCCCCACTGTTTTTCGGTGTAGCCCTTGAAGAACGCCTCGTACAGGTCCCGGCCGATCATCGACAGCGCCTGTTCCTCGAAGTTTCGGGGGTGCGGGATGTCTTCGGCGATGTCGGCAAGGAAATCCCTCGCCTCGGCCGGTCCCATGGCGCGGCCGTAGAACTGGTTGATCGTGGCAAGGCTGATGGGCAGCGGGAAGACACGCCCGCCAACAGTCGTCCAGACCTTGTGGTCGTAGGGCACGAAGGTGGTGAAGCGGTTGACGTAGTCCCACACCTCGTCATCCCCGGTGTGAAAGATATGCGGCCCGTAGCGGTGCAATATGATGCCGGTTTCCGGGTCGCGTTCGGTGTAGCAGTTGCCGGCAATGTGGTCTCGCGCCTCGAAGACCTGAACGTGATGCCCGGCTTCCGCCAACTCGCGTGCCACGACCGCCGCGGATAGCCCCGCGCCCGCGATCCACACGTCATTCCGGTTTCCTTCGCCGCCCGTTTTCTTTTGCATATCCATCACCTGTATGGGGTCGAATGCCCCGGTCCCTGACCGTCTGAGCAACGACCTCGAGACCGTTCATCTTCGGTTTTTGGCTCAGTTAATGTGTCAGTAACATTCAATCATTCAGCCACCGATTTGGGAATCCCCAAACTCTGACGACCCTAGCTGAATTCATTCACCTTGGAGATTAGCCGTCCATACGTATCTTTCTTGACCTCACCTGGACATAGCTTCAGGCTTCCATGGCTGTGCTCATCCGAGACCAACAAGGACACAGCCGGGTTGCGCTTCGACAATTCCAGGATCGAGTGCATCGGAACGCGGTCATCTTCGGGGCCGTGTATCGCGAATACCGGAGTATCTACAGTGTCGGCAAGGCCTGGAAAGGCGAAGCCGCCCGAGTAGCAAATTGCTCCACCGATCTCAGGTACAGACAGCCCTAGATGCGGCGCCAGGTAAAGAACGTTCAACGCCGTGATTGCTCCTGCCGATCCGCCCGCCAAGACAAGCTTACCGCTGAAATTGAACTCGTTTCTGTTGGCTTCCAACCAAACCAGCAGTGCGCACGCGTCTTCCAATGCGGCCAATGCCTCGCTGCGCCGAAAGCGTGCCGGAAATCCTGAAATGGCCAGCGCTTCCAACTCGTCCATTCTCGATCTGGTACTTTCCGACAAATCAGATCTCTTGGCACCCAGCCTGTACTCTGGGAACGCCACGGAGATATTTGATTTGGTTAGCCACCGGGCGATAGCGCGATGGTCGCCATGCACAATACGCCCGGTACGGAAACCTCCCGCATGAAAACAAACGACCAAGGGACTCGGTCCCGGCCCGTTGCCTTGGTAGACATGCACATTCAGAGTTTTCGGCACTCCGCGCCTGATCGTATCCCGATAGCCGCGGACAAAATCAGGTTGGTACCCGAAATCGGTATACTGAACTTCGTTCTTACTCACGGATTGCTCCAACCCGTGCACGATGGGCCTTCGGCAGATTTCTTGTCATAGGCCCTCATGGCAGACCGGGTTACTTCGGAGGAAACGTATCAAGTGTCTGACGGTGTTTGAAGTTCGGTTGCCAAGTGTCAACTCATATGCGGCAGACAAGACCACAGCAGGCGCTTCAACCTGTTCCCGCAGTCAGACCATGCGCGCTCAAGGCGGACACGGCGCATGCTTCATCGTTGTCCGAGCTATCACCCGTGATACCGATTGCCCCGATCAGCGTCTCATCGCGGTAAATCAAGACACCACCGGGAACAGGCACCAGCTGACCCCGGTTCAATGCGTTCATGGCGTCGATAAAGAACGGCTGTTCCTGTGCCCGGGAATACAGCGCCCGGGATCCCAGGCCCATTGCCACTGCGCCTTTTGCCTTGCCCTGTGCAATTTCGGGTCGCAGGTTGCTCGTGCCGTCCTCGCGCTGAAGCGCAACAAGATGGCCTCCGGCATCGATCACCGCAATCGTGAGGGGTTTCATGTCATGCGCACGCCGATACTCCAAAGCCGAGGCGATCAGCGCATTCGCAAGTTCAAGGTTCATTCCGGCAGCTCCTCAGGGTCTGACCGACTGCCCGCCCATGCAAGCTAGCCGGTCCTTCGACCTCAGTTATAGAAATAATCCACCAGGAATAGTGGGATAGACGGGATGTACGTGCACATCAGGAGCACGGTCAGCAGGACCGCAACAAAGTAGATGTTGACCTTGCTCACTTCCCAGATGTTCGCCCGCGCCACCGCGCATGCCGTGATCAGAACACTGGCCACGGGCGGCGTTTGTTGCCCGATGGCGAGGTTCAGCGTGACAACAAGCCCAAAGTGGATCGGGTTGATGTCAACAGCCTCGATCAACGGGATGACAATCGGCACGACGAGGATGATGGCCGCGGCCGAGTGCAGGAAAAACCCGATGATCAGGAAGAAGAAGTTCAGGATCAGCAGGATCAACCACTTGTTTTCCGTGAGACTCAAGATCCCCGCCGCCAGTTCCTGAGGATACTGCGCGCGCGTCAGAAACCCGCCCATCACCACGGATGCCGCCACCAGCAGCATGACCACCGCCGTCTGCATGCCACCGTCGAGCATCGACTGCTGCAGATGTTTGAAATCCACCTGGCGATACCACAGGCTGATCGCGATGGCCGCCAGAACGGCAAGGCCCGCGGCCTCGGTCGCCGTGACGTAGCCACCGAAGATGCCGCCGAGGATGATCACCGGCAGCGCGAAGGTCGGCAGCGCCTCGACGAAGGTCTCCCACACGCGACGGCCCGAAAACGCCTCCTCGCGCGGCAGGTCGTAACGGCGGGCGAAGTAATAGGCGACGCCCATCAGGCCCGCCGCGCCCATCACCCCCGGCACCACGCCGGCCACGAACAATTGCTCGACCGAAACATTGGCCGATGTCGCGTAAAGGATCATCGGGATCGACGGCGGAATGATGATCGCAAGCGACGCGGAGGACGACGTCACGGCCGCGGCGAGCGCGCCGGAATAGCCACGCTTCTTCATTTGCGGGATCAGCACCGACCCCATCGCCGCCACGTCCGCGACGGCCGAGCCGGATATTTCGGCAAAGAACAGCGACACGCCAATATTGACATGAGCCAGCCCGCCCCGGATGAACCCGATGAGTGCCGCCACGAAGTTGATCAGCCGGTCGGTGATACCGCCGGCGTTCATGATTGCGCCGGCAAGCACGAACATCGGGATCGCGATAAGCGAGAACTTGGTCGCGCCGCTATACATGTCCAGCGCGACATTCACGAGCGAGTTGGTGCCTTCGAGCGCCAGCAGCCCTCCGATCGCGGACACGGCCAGCGCAATCGCGATCGGCACGTTCAGACAGATCATCGCGACCATCGCGATGAAGATACCGAGCATCAGCATCAGGCGTTCCCCGCTTTCTTCATTTCGGTTTCGACCTCTTCCTCGATCTCGGCATGTTCGAGCGACACGCCGGCGGCAGTCTTGCGCCAATAGTCAGGAAGACTCAGCGCCTGGCATATCAGGAACAGGATTGCGCCGACCGGGATCACCGATTGGGTGAAACTGACAGGCACCCATGTGACCGATACAAGCGACATGCCTCCGAGGATCGACATGACCGTGAACCCTGCCCAGGCCAGCAGGATGAAAAAGCCGGCGGTCGTGGCCTCGGCCAAGGCCACTGCCCACATGCGCGCGGGCATGGGTACCGCAAGCAGCACGGTATCAAAGCCGATATGGCGACGCCGCAAAGCGGCGAGCGCCGAGCCGTAATAGGTGATCCATGCCAACAGGATGGCGGCGATCTCATCGTACCAGGCCAGGCTTGCCCCCAGAAGACGGTAGATCACCGCGACGACGACGATGGCGGTCAGGATAACCATGAGAAAGACCACGAAGTACTCCAGGGCAACTTCGAAGAATTTACGCAGTGAGTTGAACATGATGGGTCCCTGCCGGGCGGCGTGCCCGGCGATAGTCTTGCGACGTTTGGTGCTCAGGTGCAGTAGTGTTTGCAGGGGGCCGCTGACGGCCCCCTGCGCAGTCGGGATCAGGAACCGGAAGCGAGGCTCTGAATTGTCTCGATCAGCTCCGCACCGCCGTCGACACTCGTCGCGAACTCTTCATAGATCGGCGCCGAGGCATCGATGAAGGCCTGGTTGTCGGCCTCGTTGACCTCGACCCCGGCCTCGCGGATAACCTCGAGAAGCTCGGTCTCCAGCTTCGCTGCGTGCTCATAGACGAAATCCTGCGTCTCGGCACCGCACGCTTCAAGCTCGGCACGTACGTCCTCAGGCAGCTTCTGCCACTGGTTTTCGGCCACGAGGACATAGCCCGGCGTGTAGACGTGCCCGGTGATCGAGAGGTACTCCTGCACCTCCTGGAACTTGGCCGATGCGATCTGCGCATAGGGGTTTTCCTGACCGTCGATCACCTTGGTCTGCAACGCGGTGAAAACTTCCGAGAACGCCATCGGCGTCGGGTTCGCACCATAAAGCTGGAACATCTTCACACGCCATTCGCCGTTCGGCGTGCGCAGCTTGACGCCCTCCAGGTCCTCGGGCTTGTTGATCGGACGCACATTGTTGGTGATGTGGCGGAACCCGTTCTCGAAGTAACCGATGATCCGGTATCCCTCACGCTGCGCCGCCGCCTGGAAGACGTCGCCCAGCTCGGCCTGGATGCGGCGCATGTGGTCGCGATCCTTGACGATATAGGGCATCTCGAACACGCCGAACTCCGGCGCGACCGACGACATCACCGAGGACGGCAGAGAGAAATCCACCTGCCCCAGCTTCAGCTTTTGCAGAAGTTCGCGGTCCTTGCCCAGCTGGCTGGCACCGAAAGTCTGCACCTCGGCCTTGTCACCCAGCTTGCCATTCGCGCACTCGGCAAAGGCGTCCGCGGAGGCCTCGAAGAGCGATCCGGGGTTGCCGACATGGCCAAAGCGCAGGGTCATGTCCGCAGCACCTGCCGCAAGCGGCATGGCAATCGCCGCCACACTGGCCAGGATGGTTGCTTTGAAAGTCATAGTTTCTCCTCCCTTATTGCTCCTCCCAGAGCGTTACTCCGCGGCAAACCGCGTGTTATCTGACTTTTTCAGATGCTCCATCGCCGCTTGTGCGCCGCCGGACTGGTGCGGGACGCCGGCCTTTTCCAGCCCCATCTCGACACCGGATAGCGTGGCCATCAGCATCAGGTCGTTGAAATCGCCCAGGTGCCCGATGCGGAACACCTTGTCGGCCACTTTCGACAGTCCGTTGCCGAGCGAGATGTCATAGTGCTTCAGTGTCGTCGCGCGGAACGCATCGGCCGAATGCCCTTGCGGGACCAGCACCGCGGTCAGAACCCCGGATTCCTGCCCCTGCCTGGCGCAAAGCACTTCCAACCCCCACGCCCGCACCGCGGCGCGCGTCGCTGCACCATGCCGTGCGTGGCGCTCAAAGACGTTGTCCAGACCTTCCTCATGCAGCATGTCGATCGCTTCGTTCAAACCATACAGCAGGTTCGTTCCGGGCGTGTACGGAAAATACCCCGTGGCGTTCGGCCCGACCATGTCGTGCCAGTCCCAATAGCTGCGCGGCATGGTCACCGACTTGGCATGCGCCAGCGCGCGGTCGCTCACGGCGTTGAAGCTCAGCCCGGGCGGCAGCATCAACCCCTTCTGAGAGCCCGACACGCACACATCGACACCCCATTCATCGAAACGGAAGTCGACCGAGGCGAGGCCCGAGATCGAATCGACCATAAAGAGCGCGGGATGGCCCGCGGCGTCGATCGCCTTGCGCACCTCCTCGATCGGCGACACAGACCCCGTCGAGGTTTCGTTATGCACCACGCAGACCGCCTTGATCTCGTGGTCCTTGTCCTCGCGCAGGCGCGCCTCGATCCGGTCGGGCTCGGCCCCGCCGCGCCAGTCACCTTCCAGAAACTCCGGCTCCAGCCCGATCTTGCGCGCCATCTTGCTCCACAGCGTCGCGAAGTGCCCGGTTTCGAACATCAACACCTTGTCGCCCGGCGACAGCGTATTCACCAGCGCCGCCTCCCACGCGCCGGTGCCCGAGGACGGGAAGATGAAAACGTTCTGCTCGGTCTTGAAGATGGTCTTCATGCCGTCCAGCGCCTTCTTGCCGACTTCGGCAAAATCGGGGCCGCGATGGTCGATGGTCTGCTGCCCGATCGCTTTCAGTATTCGGTCCGGCACGGCACTCGGGCCGGGAATTTGCAGGAAATGTCTGCCAGCTTGGCGCATTGCAACTTGTCCTTCCAGGCGCGCCGTTGGTCGGCACGATTTGATGTTGCCTCAGCGTAATTATGAATTCATAATTCAGTCAACTGAAAAGTTCCGGGTCCGGAATTACGCCCGAAACAGGAAGGGAAAACAGAACACGATGCGCAACAACAGTCGCCTTTCAAGCCGCTTGAGCCGTGCTGTCGAAGGCTCGGTGATGGCCGATTCCGCGGCACGCGCCCGCTACGCGACCGACGCATCGATCTACCAGATGATTCCCGACGCGGTCGTGGTGCCTCGCACCGTGAAGGATATCGAGGCGGCGATGGAAATCGCCCGCGAAGAAGCGGTGCCGGTACTTCCGCGCGGCGGCGGCACCTCGCAATGCGGCCAGACGGTCAATCGCGCCGTGGTCCTGGACAATACCCGGCACCTGAACCGCATTCTGGACATCGACCCCGAGAACTTGACCGCCCGGGTCGAGCCCGGCCTGGTTCTCGATGAACTGAACCGCGCGCTGAAGCCGCACGGCCTCTGGTTTCCCGTCGATCCCTCCACCGCGTCGCGCTGCACGCTCGGCGGCATGGCCGCCAACAATTCCTCGGGCGGCAAATCCTTGCGCTACGGAATCATGCGCGACAATGTCCGTTCGATCTCGGCCATTCTGCCTGACGGCACCCGGGCACGTTTCGACACCGACGCCCCCGAGCCCGGCAGCTACGCCGACCTGGTGGCCGACATGCGGGCCCTCGGGCGGCGCGAAGCAGACGAGATCGACGCCCGCTTTCCCAAGGTCCAGCGTCGTGTCGGCGGCTACAATATCGACGCGCTGACCCGCAATGACCTGAATATGGCGCATCTGCTCGTCGGCTCGGAAGGCACGCTGGCCTATTTCACCGAGCTCGAACTCGGCCTCGCCCGCCTTCCGGGCGAGAAAGTCACCGGGGTTTGCCATTTTCCCACCTTCTACGCGGCGATGGACGCGGCCCAGCATCTCGTCACGCTCGACCCGCAGGCGGTCGAACTGATCGACGACACGATGATCGCGCTCGGCCGCGACATACCGCTCTTCCGCAACACGATCGAATCCTTCGTCCAGGGCGATCCGGCCGCGCTCCTGCTGGTCGAGTTCGCAGAAGGCAGCGCCGAGGCCAACGCCGCCAAGCTGGCCGAGCTGTCCCGGATGATGGGCGATCTCGGTTACGCATTCACCAACAACACCAAGTCATGGGGCGGTGTCGTCCCCGTGACGGACAACAACTTGCAGAGCGCCATCGCCGAATACCGCAAATCGGGCCTTAACGTGATGATGTCGATGAAAGAGGCCGGCAAGCCGATTTCCTTCGTCGAGGATTGCGCCGTGGCCCTGCCCGACCTTGCGGAATACACCCAGGGACTGACCGATATCTTCACGCGCCACGGCACGAAGGGAACGTGGTATGCTCACGCATCGGTCGGCTGCCTCCACGTGAGGCCCGTGCTCAACATGCGGCAGGACAAGGACGTCAGGACCATGCGGTCCATCGCTGAGGAAGCCTTCGACCTGGTCAGGACGTACAAGGGGTCGCATTCCGGTGAACACGGCGACGGGATCGTACGGTCGGAATTCCACGAAAAGATGTTCGGCCCGCGCATCGTCTCGGCCTTCGAGGAGGTCAAGGCGCGGTTCGATCCGGGCGGCCTCATGAACCCCGGCAAGATCGTGCACGCCCCCGCGATGGATGATCGTCGCGTCTTCCGCTACGGGCCGGACTATGCCGTGCCGGAGTTCGAGACCGCGCTCGACTGGTCGGCGTGGCCGGGGGCCGGGGGCGGCTTTCAGGGCGCGGTCGAGATGTGCAACAACAACGGCGCCTGCCGCAAGCTCAAGGGCGGTGTCATGTGCCCGTCCTTCCGCGCCACCAGGAACGAGCGTGACGCGACGCGCGGCCGCGCCAACACCCTGCGCTTCGCGATCAGCGGACAGATGCCCGGCGGTCTGACCTCGGATGCCATCGCCGACACGATGAAATTCTGCGTGTCCTGCAAGGCATGCCGCCGCGAATGCCCCACCGGCGTCGACATGGCCCGCATGAAGATCGAAGTCCTGGCCGCCCGGCGCCGGAACTCCGGCCTCAAGCTCGCGGACAAGCTGGTGGGCTACCTGCCCCGCTACGCGCCAACGGCGGCCAGGCTCGCGTGGCTCATGAACCTGCGCAACAAGATCGGCCCGGTGCGCAAGCTGACCGAAAAGCTTACAGGGGTGTCGCACCGCCGTGACCTTCCGGTCTGGTCCTCGAATCCGTTCCGCGATGACGAGGCGCAGGATGCCGATCCGGATGTCCTGCTGTTCGCGGATGTCTTCAACCGCTACTTCGAACCAGAGAACCTGCGCGCCGCGATCCGTGTCCTTCGCGCGGCCGGCAAGCGCGTCGCGGTGGCCCGCGATGACAGCGGCAGGTCGCTCGATTGCGGACGCACCCTGCTGGCAGTGGGATGCGTCGACGAGGCCCGTACCGAGGCGCAACGCGTCATCGACGCGACGAAGGCCGCCGTGGCAAACGGGGTTCCCGTCGTCGGGCTCGAACCTTCGTCGATCCTGACATTCCGCGACGAGTTCCTGGCACTTTGTCCCGGCCAAGAGGCGCAGGCGCTGGCGTCGGCCACGCACACGTTCGAGGAGTATCTCGTCCAAGTCGCAGACTTTCCGATGAAACCGATTGACCGCCCGATCTACGTTCACGGCCATTGTCACCAGAAGTCCCACGATGCCGTCAATCCGATGCTCGACCTGCTCAATCGCATCCCCGACGCAGACGTAACCATGATAGAAAGCAGCTGTTGCGGCATGGCCGGCGCCTTCGGCTACGCGCCCGAGACCATTGACGTGTCGCTCAAGATGGCCGGTCTCGATCTCTTTCCGGCGCTCGATGCGGCGCCAAAGGAGGCGTTCATCGTGGCCGACGGCACCTCGTGCCGGCATCAGATCGCCGACGGCACGCCCCGGCGCGCGCAGCACGTGGCACGCTTGCTGGATCAAGTAATTGAATATTAGGATGCGGTGATGAACCTGAATGAAAGCATCAAGCGACCGACCCTCCACCAGGAACTGGTCGAGCGATTGCGCAACCTGATCGTGGAAGATGCCCTTAAGCCGGGCGAGAAGGTTCCCGAAAAGGAATTGTGCGAAACCTTCGGCGTCTCCCGGACTCCGCTGCGCGAAGCGCTCAAGGTTCTCGGCTCCGAGGGCTTGGTCATCCTGCAGGCGAACCGGGGCGCGCGTGTCGCCGAAGTCACACGCGCCGAAGTGGAAAGCACGTTTCCCGTGATCGCGGTGCTGGAACAGCTCACCGGCGAATTGGCCTGCCGCAACCTGAGCGATGCCGAGATCCAAGCCATCGAGAAACGGCACGCCGCGATGGTCAGGGCCTACAAGGCCCGGGATCGCCAGACCTACTTCAAGGCCAACCAGGACATCCACAACGCCCTGCTGATAGGCGCGCGGAACGAAATCCTGGAAATGCATCATCGCATGCTGGGCATGCGCGTCCGCCGGGCGCGGTTCATGGTCAACCTGTCCGAAGAACGCTGGGCCCAGGCGATCGAGGAACATGAAGACATAATGGAGAAGCTCCGCGCCCGAGATGCGCAGGGGCTCGGTCAGGTCATGAAGACGCACATGATGAACAAGTTCGCGGCGCACCTGAAGTCGATGGGCTCCGGCGGCCTCGAGTCCGACAGTGCCTGAAACGCCTAAACCACGATGACGGAACCAATTCCCGAACAAGACGCGCGGCATGCACGCCGACGACGGCTCGCAGCCCGCCCGTGCAGGGCGTAACTCCCGACGCACCGCACCTTGTTCCTGTTCCGATCAGCAATGCCCCGTTTTCCTGTGGAGACCTTCTTGAAATGACAGACGAACTCAACTCGCAGCTTCGCGATAAGACCCTCTGGATCGCGTTCAATCGCCCCGAGGCGCGCAATGCCCTGACCTTTGCCATGTACGAGGAACTGGCCGACATCTGCGCCAACGTTCCGACGGACGGGTCCGTGCGTGCAGTTGTGATCCACGGCGCAGGCGGCAAGGCCTTTGCGGCGGGCACCGACATGACGCAGTTCCGCGGCTTCAAGACGGCGCAGGACGCGCATGACTACGAGAACGAGATCACCCGCATCCTGACCGCCGTCGACACTTGTCCGGTCCCCACCGTGGCCGCCATCCACGGCGCTTGCACCGGCGGTGGTGCCTCGATCGCCGCGGCCTGCGACATCCGGATCGCCAGCGCCCAGCTGAAGTTCGGCTTTCCCATAGCCCGGACGCTGGGCAATTGCCTCAATGCCGGCAACCTGGCCCGGTTGAGCGAACTTATCGGCGCGGGCCGTGTCCGGGAGATGATCTTCACCGCCCGCCTGATGACCGCCGACGAGGCGCTGGCAACCGGCCTCGTCTCCGAGGTGCTGAGCGATGAAGACGCCCTGCTGCTGCGTGCCGAGGCTCTGGCCGAGCATCTTGCGGACATGGCGCCCCTGACCCTGCGGGCCACGAAAGAGGCGATGCGCCGCAACCGCGAGGCGCTCGCTGTGGAAGACAACGATCTCATCGCCATGTGCTACATGAGCAAGGATTTCAAGCATGGGCTCGAAGCCTTCCTGAACAAGACCAAACCCGAATGGAGTGGAGAATGAGCAGCCAAGGTCCCCTTGCCGGCATGAAGGTCATCGAACTTGCGCATATCATGGCCGGCCCGGCCTGCGGCATGATGCTGGCCGATATGGGTGCAGACGTGATCAAGGTGGAAAAGCCCGACGGCGATGACAGCCGCCGATTCCTGCCTCCGGAAATCAACGGCGAAAGCGCCGCCTACCTGATGATGAACCGCAACAAGCGCGGCATCGCTTTGAATCTCAAGGACCCCGATGCCATCGCGGCTCTGGGCAAACTGCTCGAAGATGCGGACGTGGTGATCGAAAACTACCGTCACGACACGATGGAACGCCTCGGGCTTGGCTACGAGACCCTGCGGAAAAGAAACCCCAAGCTGGTCTATTGCGCCATCTCCGGATTTGGCCGCACCGGCCCCTATGCCGAGCGCGGTGGCTTCGACCTGATTGCACAGGGCATGTCGGGCCTGATGTCGATCACGGGCGAGGGGCCGGGCCGTCCGCCGGTCAAGCCGGGCGCGCCGATTTCCGATATCACTGCGGGGTTTCTTGCGGCCCTTGGGTGCGTTTCGGCCTATTCGCATGCGCAGAAGACGGGCGAGGGACAGATGGTTGACACCTCGCTCTTTGAGGCCGGGATCTCGCTGACATACTGGCAATCCGCAATCGCCTTCGCGACGGGCGAGTCGCCGGGCGCCCTCGGGTCGGCGCATCCGCTCAACGCGCCCTACCAGTCGTTTCGCACGCGCGACGGCTGGATCAATATCGGCGCAGCCAACCAGCGCAACTGGATGCGCCTGCTCGAGATCATTGACGCACCCGAACTCGGCAGCGATCCCCGCTTCGAGACCAACCTCGCCCGCATGCAACATCTGCAAGAGCTCGTTCCGATCCTCGAAAACCACTTCATGCAACGCGACACGCAAGACTGGCTGGACCGGATGGAGGCCGCGGGCCTGCCCGCGGGCCCCGTGATGACCATCTCCGAGATGCACAACGACCCACAGGCTCTGGCACGTGACATGATCGTGGAAACCGATCATCCGAGGGCTGGCGCGGTCAAGGCCATCGGACTGCCGATCAAGTTCAGCGACACCCCGGGCGCCGTCACCACCCCGGCGCCCACGCTCGGTCAGCATGGCGCGGAAATTCTGACCGAACATGGGTATTCGCAGGACCAGATCCGTTCGCTCGAAGAAAAAGGAGCGCTCATAACCTCTTAGTGGATTGACTGGCGTCGCTTTGGATAGGCGAAGCCGAGTGCGGTCATCGCAAAGCTCGACACTTTCGGCACCCGCCGATTGAACCGCCTCGACCTTTCCTTCGGGACCATTGTCCGCCAAGGTGTGAAGGGTCCTGGCGCCTCAACACGTCGAGTTATCCGCTGGTCTTGGGGAAACCGTCTGGTGTAGACACGCCGCAACGGCTGCCCCGTCAGCGTAACGGGGCATCGCGAGCCAGCACATTCACTCAAGATGAGGGCACCATGAAAGATTGGAGCGCAGCGGCCACCGCTCTTTACGATGGCGCAAGTCAAAAGATGTTCATCGACGGGACCTGGTGCGAAGCCCGTTCCGGAGAGGTCATCGAGGCGCGCAACCCCGCGGACGGAAGCCTTCTGGCAACGGTCCCCAAGGGTGACGCCGCCGATATCGAGATCGCGGTCAAGGCCGCGCGGGCGGCGTTCGAGGGGCCGTGGTCGAAATGGACTCCGTTCGAGCGCCAGGCCCTGCTGCTGCGCATAGCCGATCGGTTCGAGGCCGAGTGGGAAAACCTTTGCCTGTCGGACACGCTCGACATGGGCATGCCGATACAGCGCACGCTCGCCAACAGCCGCCGCGTGCTGGGGATGTTGCGCTTCTATGCCGGCCAGGCCGTGGCGATCCATGGCGCGACCATTCCCAACTCGTTCCCCGGCGAGATCTATTCCCAGACCATGCGCGAGCCCGTCGGCGTGGTTGGCGCCATCATTCCCTGGAACGCGCCGATTGCCGGCTCGATCTGGAAAATCGCGCCCGCCATCGCAACCGGCTGCACCGTGGTTCTGAAACCGTCGGAAGAGGCGTCTCTGACCGTCCTGATGATCGCCCGGATCATGCAGGAGGCCGGCCTGCCCGACGGGGTGCTGAACATCGTGACGGGCCTCGGGTCCGAGGCCGGCGCGGCACTGGCCGAACACGACGGCGTCGACAAGATCGTCTTCACCGGCTCGACCGCGACCGGACAGGCCATCGCCCGCGCCGCCACCGGCAACCTCAAACGCGTGTCGCTGGAACTGGGTGGCAAGTCACCCGTCATCGTTTGCCGTGACGCCGATATCGAAAAGGCGGTGCCGGTCGCGGCGATGGCCGTCTTCGCCAATTCCGGGCAAATCTGCATCGCGGGATCGCGCCTGTTCGTGGCCCGCGAAATCCACGACGAATTCGTGCGCCGCGTGGCCGAATATGCCGCCGGGCTGCGGATCGGTCACGGCATTCGAGAAGACACCGACATCGGCCCGATCATCTCGGCCCGGCAAGCCCAACGCATCGCGGGTTACCTCGACGCAGGCCCCCGCGAAGGCGCTGAGGTCATCACCGGCGGCGCAAGGGCCGAAGGCGCGGAGCTTGCAGGCGGGCACTTTTTCCAACCGACGGTGCTGGGCGGCGTGACCGACACGATGCGTGTCGCACGCGAAGAAATCTTCGGCCCGGTCATTTCGGCTCTTCCCTTCGATGATCTGGACGAGGTCGTGACCCGCGCCAACGCCACGCCCTACGGACTGGCGGCGGGCGTGTTCTCGACCCACCTGGGTACCGCGCACAAGCTGGCCAACCGGCTGAAGGCCGGCTCCGTCTGGGTCAACATGTACCACGCCATCGACCCGGCTGTGCCCTTCGGCGGCGTCAAGATGTCGGGCTATGGCCGCGAGGGGGGAACCGAGCATATGGAAGAATATCTCGACACCAAAGCAATCTGGATCAACGCGGACTAGGTTCCACGACCCGCCACGCATTCAATGAAGACGATCGGAGGCACCACGCAATGCAAGTCGGCATCATCGGCGTCGGGCTCATGGGCCACGGCATCGCCCGCAACATCCTGTCGCGCGGCGGCTTCGCGCTGCATTTTCTCGATCACCCCGGCAACCAGCCCACTGACGACCTGTTGGCGCAGGGCGGCAGGACGTGCGCCACCATCGCAGAGATCGCAGAGGCGTCCGATGTGGTCATCCTCTGCGTCACCGGCTCGCCCCAGGTCGAGGCCATCGTCGGCGCGCCGGACGGGCTTGCGGCCTCGTTGCGCCCGGGGACGATCGTGGTGGATTGCTCGACCGCGCTGCCCGACTCGACCCTGCGCATGGCCGAGCTGGTTCGGGACGCCGGCGGCGACTATCTGGACGCTCCGATGACCCGCACGGCACAACATGCCCATGAGGGCACGCTTAACCTGCTGGTCGGCGGTGCGGCCGAGAGCCTCGACGCCGTGCGCCCCGTGCTGGCCTCTTTCACGGAGAATGTCGATCACGTCGGCCCGCTTGGACACGGACATCGGCTCAAGCTTCTGCATAACTACGTGTCGGTCGGTTTCATGACATTGCTCGCCGAGGCCGCGGCCCAGGCCGCCGATACCGGCATAGACCCTCAGGTCTTCGTTGATGTGCTGGCGGGTGGCGGTGGCGCGAGCGCGGCCCTCGACCGGCTGGCGCCCTTCATCGTCTCGCAGGATCGAGATGCCTTGCCCTTTTACGTGTCCAACGCGCTGAAGGATATCGACTATTACCGCAGCATGTCCCACGCGGCGGGTGCTCAGACGTCTGTTGCCGACGGCGTCTCAGCCGCCCTTGCCGCGACGGTCGCCGCCGGCCCCGACGACGCCTATGTGCCGGAACTGGTCCACCTGTTCAGGCAGCGGAAAGACGGGTGACACACAGGCACCGGGACGCTCCGGCTCGGGGTTGTCAGCCCAAAAATACCTGTGTAGCAAAAACCAAACGTTAAACGGGAGGAAAACCATGACGTTCATTACTCGCGGGCTGGTCTCGACCGGCATCTTCCTTGCGATGGGCCTTCCGGCTCTTGCGCAGACCGAGGTCAAGATCGGCTACGCCCTCGCCCCCGACAGCCATTACGGCGTCGCGGCGCAGAAGTTCGAAGAGGTCGTCAAGGCCGAGACCGGCGACGCGTTCGAGTTCAAGCATTTCCCCTCGTCCGGCCTGGGAGGTGAGCGCGAAGTGATCGAAGGGCTGCAACTGGGCACCATCGAGGCCACCATCGTGTCCTCCGGCACGCTGGCCAACTTCGTGCCCGACACGGGCGTTTTCGATATCCCCTTCCTGTTCCGGGATCTGGACCACGCCCGCGCGGTGCTGGATGGTGAGGTCGGCCAGGAAATCCTCGGCAAGTTCGACGCTGTCGGCCTGCACGGGCTGGCCTGGGGGGAACAGGGCTTCCGCCACATCACCAACAACCGCAACGCCATCGAGACACCGGCCGATGTCGAAAGCCTGAAGATCCGAACGATGGAAAACCCCGTCCACCTTGCGGCATTCAACGCCATGGGCGCGGCCCCCACGCCGATGGCCTGGCCCGAGGTGATCTCGTCCCTGCAACAGGGCGTGATCGACGGTCAGGAAAACCCTCTGTCCGTGATCGTCTCGGTCAAGCTGGACGAGGTTCAGGAATACCTGACGCTGTCGGGCCACGTCTATTCGCCCGCCATGCTGCTTGTGTCCAAACCGTTCTGGGACGGCCTTGACGACACCCAGAAAGCCGCCTTCGAGACGGCCGCGGCAGAGGCCGTGACGGCCATGCGCGGCTATGTCGACAACGTCGAGACCACGGGCGTGGAAACCTTGAAAGAGCGCGGCATGAAGGTGAACGAACTGTCGGCCGAACAGAAGGCCGCCTTCCAGGAGTCCATCGCGTCGGCCTATGAGGGTTACTACGAAACCTACGGCAAGGATCTTGTCGACTCGATCGTCAACTTCGAGTGATGACACCCCACCGGCGCCCACCCGGCGCCGGTGAACCGACCGGGGGCGCCACGTGAAAAGGCTCGAACATATTTTCGTCGTGCTGAATGGCTGGGCGCTCATCCTGATGCTGTCGGCCATGGCCCTGATCGTGGGGGCGAATATTTTCCTGCGGTACTTCACCGCGCAGTCCCTGCCCTGGGCGGACGAGGCCGCCCGCTACCTGATGATCTGGCTGACCTTCACCGGCGCGGGCCTTATCCTGCGGATCGGCGGACACGTCGCAATCACGAACCTGCAGGACAAACTGCCCGCGATCGGGCAAAAACTTCTTCGCACCTTGATCGTTCTCATCCTGCTGACCTTCTTCGCCTACATGGTGCATGTCGGCTGGCAATACGCCCAGCGGATGCAATTCCAGGTCACCCCGGCCCTGCGCCTGCCATTTCTCTATGTTTACGCGGCGATGCCGGTGGGGTTCGCCTTGCTGATCGTCCATCTGTTGCTGATCGCGCGTTCCTTCATCAGCGCCGGAGACTACAAGAGCCTCGACGCACGCGGCGTTGACGATGAAACCGTCACCGGCGGCGCCAATGGCTGAGATCCTCTTTCCCGCGCTTTTCCTGCTGTTGATCCTGGGGCTGCCCGTGGCCTTCGCCATGGCGATCTCGGTCTTCGCGGCGATCATGCTGGCCTCCAGCTATCAGCCGCTGGTCGTCGTCAAGGAAATGTTCTCGGGTCTCGACAGCTTTCCGCTTCTGGCCGTGCCGTTCTTTATCCTTGCGTCCGAGATCATGACCGGCGGTGCCGTGACCCTCGCAATCCTGCGCTTGGCCCAGTCACTCGTCGGACACCTGCGCGGCGGTCTGGGGCACGCCAATGTCGTCAGTTCCGCCATGTTCGCGGGGATTTCGGGAAGCGCGCTTGCCGATGCCGCCGGACCGGGCACGATGATGATCCGCATGATGGAAAAGGGCGGGTACGACCGGCCCTATGCCAGTGCGCTCACAATCGCCAGCGCCGTGGTCGGCCCGATCATTCCGCCTTCGATCACCATGATCATCTACGCCATGCAGGACCAGAACGTCTCGGTCGGCTCGCTCTTCATGGCCGGGATCCTGCCGGGTCTCGTGATCACCCTGATGGTCCTTCTGGCCAATGCCCATGTCAGCAAACGGCGCAACTATGCCTCGGGCGAACCGATGCCCTCATTCGCGGAAATAGCGCGCATCGCACTTTTCGCCCTGCCCGCCCTGATCCTGATTGCCCTGATCGTGGGCGGTATCCGCTTTGGTATCTTCACCCCGACAGAGGCGTCGGTCATCGCCGTTTTCTACGCCCTCTTTGTCGGCATGTTCGTCTATCGCTCGCTGCGCCTGCGTGATCTGCCCGGCATCGTGCTGCGTGCGGCCCTGACCTCGGGCGCGGTGTTGCTGATCCTCGGCGCCGCGCGCGCCTTTGCCTGGGTTCTGATCATCGAGTCGATTCCGCAGTTCCTGGCCGAAACGATCATCTCGTGGGATCTGGCGCCCATCGTTTTCCTGCTCGCCGTCAACCTGCTGCTGCTGGTCTTCGGCCTTTTCATGGACCCGTTGCCGGGCGTGATGATCCTGGTGCCGATCCTCGCCCCGATCAGCTTTGCGCTGGGGATCGACCCCAATCACTTTGCAATCATCGTGATCGTGAACCTCACGCTCGGGCTGACGACGCCACCTGTCGGCAGTCTGATCTTCGTCGTGTCCTCGACGGTCGGCCTGCGGCCCTCGACCCTGATCCGGGAGATGCCACCCTTCTTCGTGGCCCTCGCGACGGCCCTTGTCCTCATCACGTTCATTCCGATCCTGTCGACCTGGCTTCCGGCCATCAGCGGCTTCTGACGCGGCGTCAGGCACCTCCACCTTGGCCCGCGCGGCTGCGCGCAGGAACTTCCGCTTGGGTGAGGCGTTGCGCCCTAAAGGAGTTCCCGCATGTCCAGCTTCCGCGCGCGCGCGATCACCAAACCCATCTTCAAGTGGGCCAAGGGCGTTCTGCCCGGCTTGTCAAAGACTGAAAGCGAGGCGCTGAACGCCGGCGAAGTGTGGTGGGAGGCGGAACTTTTCTCGGGAAACCCCGACTGGTCGAAGCTGCGCAACGTCAAATCGCCGAAGCTGTCCGAGGAAGAACAGGCGTTTTTCGATGGTCCCGTGCAGGACCTGTGCGAGATGATCGACGACTGGAAGATCAATCACGAAACCGGCGACCTTGCCCCCGAGGTCTGGCAGTTCATGCGCGAGAACAAATTTTTCGGCATGATCATCCCGAAAAAGCATGGCGGACTCGAATTTTCCGCCTTCGCCCACTCGGAAATCGTCCGCTACATCTCGACCCGTTCCGTCGCCGCCGCCGTGACCGTCATGGTGCCGAACTCGCTTGGCCCGGGCGAGCTGTTGCATCAGTTCGGCACCGACGAACAAAAGGATTACTGGCTGCCGCGCCTCGCCGACGGGCGCGAACTGCCCGCCTTCGGTCTCACCAGCGCCGAGGCTGGATCCGACGCCGGCGCGATGATCGACGACGGTGTCGTCTGCAAGGGCCAATGGAAAGGCGAAGAGGTGCTGGGCATCCGCCTCAACTGGGCCAAGCGCTACATCACCCTGTCGCCGGTCTGCACCGTTCTCGGGCTGGCGTTCAAGCTGCGCGATCCCGATGGCCTCTTGGGCGACAACCCCGAGATCGGTATCACCTGTGCGCTTGTCCCGACAGACCTCGAGGGTGTCGAAACCGGCCGGCGCCACATCCCGTCGTCCACGATGTTCATGAACGGACCGACCACCGGCAAGGATGTCTTCATCCCGCTCGACAACATCATCGGCGGTCAGGAATATGCCGGCGAAGGCTGGATGATGCTGATGAGCGCACTGGCTGCCGGGCGTGGCATCTCGCTGCCCTCCATGGGCTGCGCCGCCATAGCCCTGTCGGCGCACACGACCGGCGCCTATGCCCGCATCCGCCAGCAGTTCAACCTGCCAATCGGCAAGTTCGGCGGCGTGCAGGCCCGTCTGGGCCGGCTTGCGGCGGACGCCTACGCGATGGATGCCGCACGGCATCTGACCTGTGCCGGGCTCGACGAGGGCCGCGCGCTGTCGGTGATCTCGGCGATCATGAAGGCCCACGCGACCTTCCGCATGCGCGAGGCGCTGAACGATGCGATGGATGTCCATTCCGGCAAGGCGGTGATTGACGGTCCGTCGAATTACCTGCTGCCGCTCTACCGTGCCGTGCCGATCGGCATCACGGTCGAAGGCGCCAACATCGTCACCCGCAGCCTGATCATCTTTGGCCAGGGCTCGATCCGGGCGCATCCGCACATGCTCGACAACATGATGGCGCTCGAGGAAGGCGACCCCGACAAGGCGCTGGATATGTTCGACAAATCGCTTTGGGCGCATGTCGGCCACAGCACGCGCACGCTCTTTCGCAGCTGGGGCCGCGCGCTGACCGGCGGGCGCTTTGCGCCTGCACCGGCCGCAGGCGACGCCACGGACATCTACAGGCAACTGTCGCGCTGGTCTGCGGCCTATGCCCTGACCGCCGACATGCTGTTCCTGTCGCTGGGCGGCGCACTCAAGCGCAAGGAAATGATCTCGGGCCGCATGGGCGATATCCTGTCCGAGATGTACATCCTCTCGGCCGCCCTCAAACGCTGGGAGGACGAAGGCCGCCAGAAAACCGATCTGCCCGTGCTGCGCTATGTCGCCGCCGATGCCTTTCACAATATCCAGACGGCCCTGGACGAGGTCATCGCCAACCTGCCGGCCCGTTGGGCTGCGGCCCTTCTGCGGTTCTTCACCCTGCCCGGCATGGCACAGCGCAAACCTGACGACAGGCTGGTCGCGCAATGCAGCGACCTGCTCTACGATCCGTCCGAGGCACGCGACCGCATCGTCGGCCGCATTGCCGATGGCTGCAATCGCGACGGCGTGCAGGTTCTCAATGAATGCTACGCCAAGGTCACGGAAATGGCGCCCGTCATGAAACGCCTGCGCGATGCGAAAAAGACGCCCGAGGAGGCATTGGAAGCCGGCATTCTCAGCGATGCCGAAATGGCGGACATCAAGGAGATGACCCGGTTGGTGGACCAGGTGGTGGCCGTCGATGATTACGCAGCCGACGATTTCGCCGCGCTCTTTCCCGCACCGCACACAAGCGACAGCACCCACCGCGAGGCCGCGGAATGACAAAGACTGACGGAAGAAATCGTGTCTTTCTGGTCGACGGTGCACGCACGCCGTTTCTCAAGGCCCAGGCCGGCCCCGGGCCGTTCACCCCGGTCGACCTCGCCGTGCAATGCGGCCGGCCCTTGCTAGCCCGGCAGCCGTTTGACCGCGCGGCGCTGGACCTCGTGATACTGGGTTGCGTCAACGTGATCGCCGACGAGATGAACCCGGCCCGCGTTGCCGGCCTCCGGCTTGGCCTGCCTGAAACGACCATTGCCTTTACGACGCAGATCAACTGCGGCTCCGGGATGCAGAGCATCGACACCGCCTATCGCTACATACGTGAGGGCAGTCACCAGATGATCCTCGCCGGCGGCGCCGAGGCACTCAGCCATGCGCCCCTGACCTTGCGCCAGTCTGCCGTGGAATGGTTCGGACGGATGAGCACCGCCAAGGGCCCGCTGGACCAGGCCAAGAACCTGGCCGGACTGAAGCCCGAATTCTTCAAGCCCGTCGTCGGCCTGGAGCGCGGCCTGACCGATCCGATCACCACGCTCAGCATGGGCCAGACCGCCGAGGTTCTGGCGCATCACTTCAATATCGACCGCGAAACCGCCGACGCCTACGCAATGCAAAGCCATCATCGCCTTGCCGCCGCTCACAAGGAAGGCCGGCTGGACGGCGAACTGATGCCCGCCTTCGCGCGCGACGGAACTGTCTACGACCACGACAATGGCGTCCGACCCGACAGCGACATGGAAGGGTTGGCCAAGCCCAAACCCGTCTTCGAGCCACCTTACGGGAAAGTGACGGCGGGCAATTCCAGCCAGATCACCGACGGCGCAAGCTGGTGCATCCTCGCGTCCGAAAAAGCGGTAGACGCCCACGGTCTGGAACCGCTGGCCGAGATCACCGACAGCGAATGGGCCGGGCTCGATCCGTCGATCATGGGGCTGGGGCCGGTCATGTCCTCCACGCCCATCGTAAAGCGTCACGGGTTCGGCATCGAGGACATCGACCTTTGGGAATTGAACGAGGCCTTCGCGGCACAGGTGCTGTCCTGCCTTGCCGCTTGGAATGACGATGACTTCTGCCGCGACGTTCTGGGCCTCGATGGCGCGTTCGGCCGCATCGACCGCGACCAGCTCAATGTCGATGGCGGTGCGATTTCGTTGGGCCACCCGGTCGGCACCAGTGGCAACCGCATCGTCCTGCACCTTGCCAACGCGATGAAGACCCGCGGTGCGAAACGCGGCATCGCAACGGAATGCATCGGCGGCGGCCTTGGCGGCGCGATGCTGCTGGAGGCTGTGCAATGACCGGACCTGTCCTGAAATTCCTGGGCGAGACGAAGCTGGAACTGGGCCCGATCGGAGAGGCTCAAGGCAACTGGCGCACCGGCCGGGATGCCGGCAACATCCTCTGGCTTGTCCTCGACAAGACCGGCAGCAGCGTCAACACCGTCTCCGAAGACGTGATCCGAGAGCTTGACGATCACATTGCCGCCGCCGAGGCCGACAAGCCCGCCGCGCTGGTGATACGTTCGGCGAAACCGGCAGGCTTCGCCGCCGGTGCTGATATCTCGGGCTTCGAATCCATGACCGACCAGGGCGCCGCCGCCCTGCTGAAACAGGCGCATGACGTTTTGGACCGGATCGAGGCGCTACCCTGCCCCACGATCTGCGTGGTCCACGGCGCGGCGCTGGGGGCCGGTTTTGAATTGGCGCTGGCCTGCGATTACCGCATCGCCACGCCCGGTGCCTCCTTCGGCTTCCCCGAGATTCAGCTTGGCCTGCACCCCGGTCTTGGCGGCACGTTCCGCCTGCCCGCGCTGATCGACCCGACGGACGCCATGACCATGATGCTGACCGGCAAGACCGCGCATACCAAGCGCGCCAAGTCGCAAGGCATCGCCGACGCCATCGTCGAGGAACGCCACGTCGCCGCTGCCGTGAGCGCGGCAAGGAATGGCAAGATCGAGCGCCAATCGCCCGGTCTCAAGTCCCGCGCCTTTTCCTTCGACCAGGCCCGCAGTCTTGCCGCCCGCCAGATGCGCAGCAAGACCGAGGAGAAGGCCCCGAAGGAACACTACCCCGCACCGCACGCCCTGATCGACCTCTGGGAAGAACACGGCGATGACCGCGAAGCGATGCAGCAGGCCGAGATCGAGAGTTTCGCAAAACTGCTCGACACCGAGACGTCAAAGAACCTGCGGCGGGTTTTCTTCCTTCAGCAATCGCTGAAAGACGCCGGGCGCGGAGAGGACGGCATCGCCCATGTCCACGTCATCGGCGCAGGCGCGATGGGTGCCGAGATCGCCGCGATTGCCGCCATCAAGGGCAAGACCGTGACCTTGGGCGATATCGAAACGGATCCATTGGGCAAGGCCGTCAGGACGGCGGCAAAAATCTGCGAGGCCAAACACCTCAGCAGCACGGAAACCCGCGACGCGCTGGACCGCCTCATGCCCGACCCGCACGGATACGGGCTCGCCCACGCCGACCTCGTGATCGAAGCCGCCAGCGAAGAACAGGAGATAAAGCAGAAGATCTTCAAAGGACTGAAAGGCGCCTTGAAGAAGGACGCGATCCTCGCCACCAACACGTCCAGCCTGTCGGTCGACGATCTTGCCGGCGCCGCACCTGCCAAGTCTCGCTTCGCCGGGCTGCACTATTTCAACCCGGTCTCGAAAATCGATCTCGTGGAGGTGGTGAAGGGAAGCGCGACAAACGAAAAGACCGCCAACCGCCTCGCCGCGTTCTGCGGTGCCACGGGCAAACTGCCCGCCTTGGTCAGCGACTACCCCGGCTTTGTCGTCAATCGCGCACTGGTGCCCTACATGCTCGAGGCGATGGTCCTGATGGACGAGGGAGTCTCGAAAGAAGTGATCGACACCGCCGCGATCCGCTTCGGCATGCCCATGGGTCCGGTCGCCCTGGCCGATCAGGTTGGGCTCGACATCGGTCTTCACGTGGCCGAAAGCCTTCAAGCCAGCCTGGATGCGTCCATGCCACCGATCAGTGACGATTTGCGCGCCCGTGTCGACAAGGGTGATCTCGGCAAGAAAACCGGACAGGGTTTCTACGACTGGTCCGACGGCACGCCCCGTCCCGACGCGGACATGAACGACGCGCCCGAAGATCTGACCGACCGCCTGATCCTTCCCATGCTGAACGCCTGCGTCGAGGTTCTGCGCAAAGGTGTCGCAAAGGATGCCGACCAGGTTGATGCCGCGCTGATCTTTGCCACCGGCTGGGCCCCGTTCCGCGGTGGTCCGATGCACTACGCCCAAAACCGCGGCATCTCGGAGATCAAGCAACGCCTCGCAGAACTGGAAGCCACGCACGGCCCGCGCTTCACCCCCGATCCCGGCTGGTCCGACCTTGGCTGACACGCCAGAGGTCTATACCGACGCCGACGCGATGGCGCGGGCAATCTACGAGGCCAACGGTGGCGACATACGCCTTGCCCTGCCGCTTGGTCTGGGCAAGCCGATCACGATCGTCAACGCGCTGGTGCGGGCGGCTGTGGACGACCCGGCGCTTTCCCTGAAGATATTCACGGCGCTGAGCCTGCAACGCCCCGACCCATCCTCGGAGCTGGAGAAACGGTTTCTTGGCCCCGCGATGGACCGCCTCTTCGGCACCGCGCCCTCCTTGACCTATGTCGACCTCATCAAGCGCGGCGAGCTGCCCGACAACATCGAGGTATCCGAGTTCTTCTTTCAGGCCGCAAGCTGGCTCGGCAACGACTATGCCCAACGGCAGTATATCTCGGCCAACTACACTCATGCCCGCGACGTCCTGATTTCACAAAAGCCGAACGTGCTCGCCCAGTTGATGCCGCGCGACGGCGCGCGTTTCAGCATGTCCAGCAACACCGACATTTCCGCCGACCTCTTCACGCGGCGCAGCGCCGGCGAGATGGATTTCATGGCCGTGGCCGAATTGAACGATGCCCTGCCCTACATGGACGGACCCGCCGAGATAGAGGCGCGCGAAGTCGCCATGGTGCTCGAGCCGCCGCGGCAGGTCGATCTTTTCTCCGTCCCGCGTCGTCCCGTGGCCGATGCGCAGCACGCCATCGCGTTGCATGTCTCGCGGCTCGTCCCCGATGGCGGCACGCTGCAGATCGGCATCGGCGCAATCGGCGACGCGGTGGCAAACGCGCTGATTGCCCGCGACCGCGCCACGCTGCATGATCTTTGGCGCACCGCGCCGTTTCCCCTGCAAGGGGCCGAGGAAGGCCCCTTTCGCACCGGGCTTTATGCCGTGACAGAAATGCTCGTGGGCGGCCTCGTGGCGCTGTTCGAGGCGGACATATTGCGCCGGGAAGCACATGACGGCGCCGTGGTCCACGCCGGTTTCTTCGTGGACGCGCGCGACATGTACCAGCGCCTCCGCGCGCTACCGCCCGACCGCCGCGCCAGGATCCGAATGATGCCGGTCAGTTTCACCAATGCGCTCTACGGCGACGAGCCCACCAAGCGGGACGACCGCCGCGACGCCCGCTTCGTCAACGGTGCCATGCAGGTCAGCCTGCTGGGCGACGCGATGTCCGATTCCGCGAAACCGGGTCAGGTTGTCAGCGGGGTCGGCGGCCAGTTCAACTTCTTCGAACAGGCCTTCGCGCTGGACGACGCCCATGCGGTCCTGACCCTGCCCGCAACGCGACGAAGCGGCGGCGACCTTGGCTCGAACATCGTCTGGCAACCGCCCGTCACCACCGTGCCCCGCCACATGCGCGATGTCGTGGTCACCGAATACGGCGCGGCCTTCCTGCGCGGTCTGCCGGACGAAGAGGTCATCAAGCGCCTGATCTGCATCGCCGACAGCCGCTTTCAGCAGGAGCTTGCCGGGTCAGCCAAAAAGGCCGGGAAACTCGATCCCGACTGGACGGTTCCGCCCGCGCACGCCGCCAATACACCGGAAACCATCGCGACATGGCTTGCCCCCTACCGCGACGGCCTCCTGCCGGACTATCCGCTCGGCACCTATTTCACTGATATCGAGCAGCTGTTGGTCAAGGCCCTTGCGGACCTGAGCCAGGCACAGTCCGACAAACGGGCACTCCTGTCGCTGATATGGGCGGGCCTCACCGCCACTCCGCACCCGCAGGAAGGCCCGGCGATGGAGCGCATGGGATACGACGCAACCCCGAGCCTCGCCGAGCCATTGCAGGCCCGCGCCCTGCGCGGCGCCTTGCGGCGCCTGGCCTAACCCGCAGATTGTAGACATTGCCGAGGGTCGCATTATCTCTCCGCCCGACCTGCAGAAAAGGGATGCGATGACCGACGAAACCATGGCCGAAAGCCTGGCACCGGATTGGCCGACCCCGACCCGCGACGCGGCCGAGGCGCATCTGGCGCGGGTTCTGCCGCAGCTTGGCGCGCGGTATGCCCACAACAGGAATGTCGACAAAGGCCCCGGACGACACGGGGCCGTCTCGCGGCTTTCGCCCTACCTTCGCCGCCGCATGATCACCGAGCCTGACCTGATCGCGGCGGTGCTGCGCGCGCACGGACCCGAGAACGGCAAAAAGTTCCTCCAAGAGGTTCTGTGGCGCAGCTATTTCAAAGGATGGCTGGAGCGTCGGCCGCAGGTCTGGCAGAGCTACCGCGACGGTCTTCGCGCCGACCTGGCGCAGCTGGACCACGACGCAGACCTGCGCCGCGCGGTCGAGCGTGCCGAAACGGGCCAGACCGATCTCGACTGCATGAACGCCTGGGCGCGGGAACTGACCGACAGCGGCTACCTGCACAATCACGCCCGCATGTGGTTCGCCTCGATCTGGATCTTCACGCTGCGCCTGCCATGGCGCCTGGGGGCCGATTTCTTCTATCGCCACCTGCTCGATGGCGATCCGGCCTCCAACACGCTCAGCTGGCGTTGGGTCGCCGGCCTGCACACGCGCGGCAAGTTCTATGCCGCCGAAGCCTGGAATATCGCCAAGTTCACCGACCATCGCTTTTCACCCGACGCCGCCGACCTTGCCGACGTGACCGAAGGGCTGGAAAACCAGGAGCCGGACGGCCTGCCCGAGCTTCAACCGCTGCGCACGCCAGGAGCACCGGATGCGGGCGTTCCGACCGCCCTTCTGATCACCGAAGAAGACTGTCGCCCCGACGACTTCGCGCTCGGCGACCTCGATATTCGCGCCAGGGCCACCCTTGCGGCCACTGCCCTGCGCTCACCCCGGCCCGTGGGCGGAAAAGTCGTCGAGTTCGAGGCCGCGGCCTTGGCCGACACCGCGCAGCGCATCACGCGAAAGGCCGAGAACCTGCAAGCAAACGATCCGGCCGAGCTTGCCCGCTGGGCAACACGCGCAGGCGCCCGCCAGATTGCCACGCCTTACGTGCCCGAAGGTCCGCTACGCGACTGGCTGAACGCGGCGCAGCCGGCACTGGACGATGCGGGCGTCACGCTCCGCGAATGGCGCCGCGACTGGGACGCAATCGTCTGGCCCCACGCTACGGCAGGCTACTTCAAGGTCAGGAAAAAGCTTCCCGAGCTCTTGCACGATGCCGGTCTGGGTTGACCTCTCAGGCGGGGGTGAACAGGTCCTTGAATTCATCCCGCAACAGGTTTTTCTGGACCTTGCCCATGGAATTGCGCGGCAGCTCGTCGCGGATGATCAGCTTTCTGGGATGCTTGAACCGCGCCAGCGCCTGTGACGTGGCCTCGGCAATCGCCTCCAGATCCGGTTCCGCATTCGCTTCGGGCACCAGAACGCCCACGACCGTCTCGCCAAAGTCCGCGTGCGGCACGCCAATGACCGCGCTTTCCAGCACGCCGGGCTGTTCGTCCAGCACCAGCTCGATCTCTTTGGGATAGATGTTGTACCCGCCCGAGATGATCAGGTCCTTGTTGCGCCCGACGATCTGGACATACCCCCTGTCGTCGATGATCCCGAGGTCGCCGGTAATGAAAAACCCGTTCTCGCGCAGTTCGGCGGCGGTTTTTTCGGGCATCTGCCAGTAGCCCTGGAAAACATTGGGTCCGCGCACCTCGATCTGGCCAACCTCGCCCTGCGGCACCTCCTCGCCGGTTTCGGGATCGGTGATCTTCAACTCCACCCCGGGCAACGGAAAGCCGACGGTGCCGGCACGCCGTTCCCCGTCATAGGGGTTCGAGGTGTTCATGTTCGTCTCGGTCATGCCATAGCGTTCCAGGATGCGGTGCCCGGTCCGCTGCTCGAACCTGGTGTGGGTCTCGGCCAGCAGGGGCGCGCTGCCCGACACGAAAAGCCGCATATGCGCCACAAGATCCTTGTCGAAACGCGGATCGTCCAGAAGGCGCGTATAGAAGGTCGGCACGCCCATCATCGACGTGGCCTTCGGCAAAAGCTCGATCACCGTATCGAGGTCGAATTTCGGCAGGAAAATCATCGACCCGCCGGCAACCAGCGTGATGTTCGTCGCCACGAACAGGCCATGGGTGTGAAAGATCGGCAACGCGTGCAGCAGCACATCGTCCGAGGTAAACCGCCAGTGCTCGGCCAGCGTCTGCGCGTTCGACAGAAGATTGCCCTGGCTCAGCATCGCGCCCTTCGAGCGTCCCGTGGTGCCCGAGGTGTAAAGCAAGGCGGCAAGGTCGTCCTCGGTCCGCTTCACGGTCTTGAAACTGTCCGCCTGATCACCTGCCTTGTCCGGCAGGCTCCCGGTGCCATCGTCCTCCAGCGTTTCGATCTGCGCGCGGTGCTTTTTGGCGATGGACGTCAGCGCCTCGCGCCGGTCGCCCTTGCAAATCACCATCGACGCACCGCTGTCCTCGATGAAATAGCTCAGTTCATCGACAGTATAGCCGGTATTCAACGGCAGAAAGACCAGCCCGGCCTGCACGCAGGCCGCATAGACCGCCAGCGCGTCATGCGATTTCTCGACCTGCGCCGCCACCCGGTCTCCGGGGGTCAGCCCCTGCGCGGCAAAGGCATTGGCATATCGCGCCGTCAGCTTCAGGAAGGCATCGTGGGTCAGAGTGTCCCCATCGGGCAGATGAAGGAAGATCGTGTCCTTGCCGATGTGATCTCCGAACAGGGCGTCAAAAAGCGGGTTGGTCATGCTGCTCCCTCCTCCGGCACGGTTTTCGCCGCCGCGGCGGCCTGTGTCTTGATTTCGTTCGACGTGGCCACGCGTTGCTCCGCCGCGAAACGCTCATGGTTCTGCGACACCTTGGCCAGATCGTAAAGATAGTTCACCATCACACCCGCCGATTGCTTCAATCCGTTGTCCGACACGTCCGCACCGGCATGGACCTTGTGCACCTGGGCCCCGTTGCCCAGATGAAACCGCGCAACCGGATCGAGCGGCAAACCGTCGCCGCGCTTGGCCTGCGTCAGGTAATAGGCGGCGTACTCGCACAGCGCGTCGGGCTGTTGCGCCTCGGGATTGATGTCCACGCTCGTCATCCACCGTGTCAGGCCGGGGATCGGCGACAGCGTCACGAAATTCCGCAAAGCCGGGTTTTCCAGCGACAGATCCGACGCCACCTGCTTGATCAGCGAATTGCCAAAGGAAATCTGCGCCAGCCCCGACTGGCAATTCGAAATCGAGTAGAACACGGCGGTATCGGCCCGTTCGGCGTCGATCTGGTCGCGTGCCTCGGCCAGAACGTCCTGGATCGACCCGGGAATACCCTTGGTCAGCGCCACCTCGACAAAGATCAACGGCTCGTCCGGCATGGCCGGGTGAAAGAACGCGAAACAGCGGCGGTCGGCGGGCTCCAGCCTGCGCCGCAGATCTTCCCAGCTGTCGATGGCGTGCACCGCCTCGTAAGCGATGATCTTCTCGAGAATATGCGCCGGGCTTTCCCAGCTGATCGGGCGCAGCACCAGGAACCCGCGGTTGAACCAGCTGGCAAAGAGATGCCGGAAATCCAGGTCCAGCGCCTGCAGACCGTCATCGTCCTGTCCCAGCCGCAACAGGTCGGTCCGCATCCCGACCAGCCGCTTGGTCGCGCCCGGCACCTGGTTCATCCGCCGGATCAACTCCTGCCGGGGCGACTCGGACGCATTCAGGAAGGCGCGATAGGTCGCTTTCGACTGCCCGCGCTCGTACGCGTCCAGTGCATCGCGCACGATCTCGGGGTTGATCACCATGTCCTGTGCAAGGTGCCGGAAGAACGCCAGCTTCGCGGGATCGTCCCAGGTCTCGTAGCGCTCCAGGATCTGCCGCGCCACGGCCTGTCCCGAAACTTCGCCCGTGGCCCCGATCAGGTCCGCCGTCAGGTCCTCGATCGGCCGGTCATCCCGAGGCAGCCCGCGCGCCGCCCCGTAACGGCGCTCGAACACGGTGGACAGTAGGTCGGCAAGCAAGGTCATAGCTCCGCTCCCATCACCATATCGGGCAACCACGTGGCAATGCCCGGAAAGAGGCACAGCAGGACGATCGCGATCACCATGCAGGCCACGAAGGGCAGCGACCCCATGAGGATCGTCTTCAGCGAGATGTCCGGCGCGATGCCGTTGATCACGTAAAGGTTCAGCCCCACGGGCGGCGAGATCAGCCCGATTTCCATGTTGATCGTCAGCACCACGGCAAACCAGATCGGGTCGAACCCGGCGGTGGTGATGATCGGCAAGAGGATCGGCGCCGCCATCAGGATCACCGCGACCGGCGGCAGGAAGAAGCCGGCGATCAGCAGAAAGACGTTGATCGCGCCCATCAGCATCCAGCGGTTCACATCCAGCGTGCCGATCCATTCCGCGATGGATTGCGTGATGAAGAGCGACGACAGCATGTAGGAAAACACGCCCGCGGCCGCGATGATGAACAGGATCATCACGCTTTCCCGCGTGCTGTCCCGCAGCACCGTCCAGATCTGGCGCGGGTCCCACAGGCGATAGATCACCATGGCGATCAACATGCACATCAGCGCGCCCACGGCGGCCGTTTCCGACGGCGTGGCGATGCCGCCATACATGGCGTAAAGCACGCCCAGGATGATGAACAGGAACGGCAACACCCGTGGCAGGATTTCCACCCGTTCCTTCCAGGTGTAGCTGCCCGCAGACAGGACGCTCGCGTTGCCCGACTTCCATGTCGAGTAAAGCGACCACGCCATGAACAGCCCCACCAGCAGCAGGCCGGGGAACACGCCCGCGAGGAACAGCCGGCCGATCGAGGTCTCGGTCGCGATACCGTAGACAATCATCGTGACCGACGGCGGAATGAGGATCCCCAGCGTCCCGCCGGCCGCGATGGACCCCGCGGCGACGCCATCGGGATAGCCCCGCTTGCGCATCTCGGGAATGCCCATCTTGCCGATGGCCGCACAGGTGGCCGGGCTGGACCCGGACATCGCGGCGAAGAGCGCGCAGGCGCCCAGGTTCGACACCACAAGCCCCCCCGGCACGCGGGTCAGCCAGCGCTCCAGCGCCTCGTAAAGGTCGGCACCCGCGCGGGTCGAGGCAATCGAGGCGCCCATGATGATGAACATCGGGATCGACAGCAGCGCGAAATTGTCCAGCTTGCCGAAGAAGATTTCCGGCATCAGTGACAGGGAACTCATCCCGTCGAAGATGATCAGGAATCCCGCCGAGACGACCAGCAGGCCCGCGGCCACCGAGATGCCCGAAAACAGGACGACGATGGTGATGATGGCGACCAGGCCACCCAGTGCAAGCGGATCCATCAGACGTCCTCCAGCCCGAAGGGCTTGTCGATGCCCGTGGTCATTGCGAAAAGGTCAGCCACCAGTTGCAGCGCATAGAGGCCGAAGCCCAGCGGCAGCGCGAGGTACGGCACCCAAAGCTTGGGGTTCCACGGCGTGTTCGACGTCTCGCCCCAATCCCAGGCTTCGTGCCAGAAGTGATATCCGTGCCAGACCATCATGCCGATCACGGCCAGGGTCAGCGCCATGACAAGTCCGGCCAATACCCGCCGCGCCTTGTTCGGCAGCATGATCGGCAGCAGGTCCACGTTCACGTGACCACGCACGAACTGCACGTAAGGCAGGCCCAGCATGGTCGCCCCGATCATCAGGTACGTCACGCCCTCGGTGTGCCAGATCGTCGACTGGTTCAGCACGAACCGGATAAAGATCATCTGGCAGACGATCAGGACGGACGCGACGATCATCAGCGCGGCGACGACGCCGCAGATCTGGCTGATCCAGCCGATGACGCGCAGGACGGGGTTGCCACCGTGGCGGGCGGCCGCTGTGGCATGGGCGGATCCGGACATCGCTCGGCCTCCGTTGAAAAAGTGGAAATGGTACGCGGGCGTCGGGCCCGGCGGCGTGCCGGACCCGACGAATGGTTCAGCGGATCACTCGACGGCCAGCGCCTTGTCCAGCAGTTCCTGACCCTCGGGCGAGCCTTCGAGGAAGGCCTTGTAGGCGGTCTCCTGCGCGATCTCGCGCCACGCGTCGAACTCTTCCTGCGTCATCTCGGCGATCTCGACACCGTTGTCGGCAAAGACGTCGCGCGCGTTACCGTCCTGGCTCTTGGCCTCTTCCAGGTAGAACGCCTCGGCCTTCTCGGCGGCCTCCATCAGCGCGGTCTGCTGTTCCTCGCTCAGGCCTTCGAACTTGGACTTGTTCATCAAGAGCGGCTGATACATGAACCACAGCGCATAATCGCCCGCCGGGGTAAAGCACGACACCTGCTCGTAGATGCGGTAGCTGACAAAGGACGAGGACGAGGTGTTCGCGGCATCCAGAACGCCGGTCTGCATGGCGTTGTAGATCTCGGCCGAGCTCATCGACGCGATCGACGCACCGGCGCCCGCCAGCATCTGCTCGAACGCCTTGCCCGCCGCGCGGGTCTGCAGGCCTTCCACGTCCTCCGGCGCGGTGATGCACTTCTCCTTGCCCGCGAAACCGCCGGCCAGGTAGCCGTGGACCAGCACCATGATGTCGTCTTCGGCCATGATGGCTTCGATATCGCCCATGAACTCGGATTCGTTCAGGCGCGCGGCATGATCGTGGTTCTTCACCAGCCCCGGCATCAGGGTCAGGTTGTAGGCGTTGCGCAGACCGCCCGCATAGGACAGCGGAAAGACGATCATGTCGACCTGTCCGCGCGCCAAGGGCTTGTATTGCTCGCGTGCCTTGAACAGCGATTGCGACGGGAAAATCTGGATGTCCAGATCGACATCCGCCGCCGCGACCTCGTCGGCGACCATCTGCGCCACCTTGTGACGCACGTCGCTCGTGGACCACTGGTGCGACAGGCGCAGCTCCTCGGCGCTTGCCGTCAGGCTGCCTGCGAAAAGGGCTGCTGCCGCGACTGCGGCTGTGAAATTCAGTTTCATATGTTCCTCCCAAAGTGTCCTGATTCGTGTTCGGACTGCCCTGCAACCTAACGAGATTGTGTCACCAGTCAAATTTTTTGTATACAAGAACGGATTTCTTGCGCTCTAGACAGTGGTATGCTAGCGGATTGAAATGGAACGCAAGCGCGCAGATCTCATCGCGGACGCCATCGAGGAGTTGATCCTCGATGGAACCTTCGACGATGGTGATCGTCTGGACGAGGTTCAGTTGGCCGAACGTTTCAACGTCTCTAGGACACCGATAAGAGAGGCCCTTCAAAGGCTTATACTGTCCGGCCTGGTGGAACAGCTGCCGCGCCGCGGGGTCTTCGTGCGCCAGCCCGGGCCGGTCGAACTGATCGAAATGTTCGAGGTCATGGCCGAGCTGGAAGCGGTCTGCGCCCGGCTGGCCGCCTCACGCATTTCCGACACGGCCCTGTCCGAATTGCGCACCATTAACGAGCGATGCCGCGCCGCGACCGAGGCGCAGGACGCCGACGGCAACTACGATCAGAACGATCTTTTCCACGCCACGCTCTATGCCCAGACCGGCAACGCGTTTCTCGAACAGGAATGCCTGCGGCTGCAACGCCGCCTGCGCCCGTTTCGCCGCCTGCAATTGCGCTGGCGTGGACGGATGGCGCAATCGGTGGCTGAACACGATGCGATCCTCGCCGCCATCGAGGCCGGAGACGGCGACCAGGCCGGCAACATGTTGCGCCAGCATGTCACCGTTCAGGGCGAAAAATTCCACCGGCTGATGTCCAGCCTGAAAGCCGCCGCCGAATAGGCCCATCGCTCAGGCCAGCGCGCTGTCCACCGCCTGCCCCAGCTTGTCGACCAGCTCGTCCAGCTGGTCTTCGGTCAGGATGAAGGGCGGCGCCAACAGCACGTGATCCCCGCGTTGCCCATCGACGGTGCCACCCATCGGGTAACAGATCAACCCCGCCTCGAACGCCGCCGCCTTGATCCGGGCATGCAGCTTGCGGGCCGGGTCGAACGGCGCCTTGGTCTGTCGGTCCTCGACGAATTCGATCCCCTGGAACAGCCCGCGCCCGCGAATGTCGCCCACATGCGGGTGCTTCCCGAAACGTTCGATCAACCGCGCCCGCAATGCCTCCCCCAGCGGCGCCACACGCGCCGCCAGGCCGTCGTCTAGCAAACGGTCCAACACCGCCCCCGCCGCCGCACAGGCGGTGGGATGCCCCAGGTAGGTGTGCCCATGCTGGAAGAACCCGGACCCTTCCGCGATCGTGTCGTGTATCCGGGCCGTGCACAGCATCGCGCCGATCGGCTGATACCCGGCCCCCAACCCCTTGGCGATGGCGCAGATATCCGGCGCGATCCCGTCCTGCTCGCACGCGAAAAGCGTGCCGGTCCGCCCCATCCCGCACATCACCTCGTCGAGGATCAGAAGGATGCCGTGCCGGTCGCAAAGCTCTCGGACAGCGCGAAAATATCCCGCGACGGGCGGCACCGCACCCAGTGTCGCCCCCACCACGGGCTCGGCCACGAAGGCCATGACCGTCTCGGGTCCGTGCCGTTCGATCTCGGCCTCCAGTTCGGCCACCAGCCGGGCGAGATAGCCCTGCGCCGTCTCACCTTCCTGCATCCCCCGGTAGGCATAGCAGGGCGACACGTGACTCACGTCCATGAGCAGCGGCGCGAACGGCGCGCGCCGCCACGCATTGCCGCCGGTCGCCAACGCCCCCAGCGTGTTGCCGTGATAGCTTTGCCGCCGCGCGATCACCCGGCTGCGCTGGGGTTGTCCGGCCTCGATGAAATACTGTCGCGCCAGCTTCAGCGCCGCTTCCATCGCCTCTGATCCGCCCGACACGAAATAGACGCGCTTCAACTCGCCCGGCGCCACCGCCACCAGACGGTCGGCGAGCGTCTCTGCCGGCTCCGACGTCAGAAACCCGGTATGGGCAAAGGCGATCCGGTCCAGTTGCGCCTTGATCGCGTCGATCACATGCGCATCGCCATGCCCCAGACAGGACACCGCCGCGCCCCCCGATCCGTCCAGATAGGCCTTGCCGGTCCGGTCGTAAAGATAGGCGCCCTCGCCCCGCGATACGGTCGGAATATTGGTGCGGCTGTTGCGGTGAAACACGTGACTCATGTCGCTAACATCTTGAATTTATTAATTTGTCGCCTGACGGTCTTGCAAGCTAGGCCAGTTCTGTCTCTACTGACCCCATCGACTCATCTCGAGATGATGTTCGCAACTAAGGGAGAACACCATGAAAAACTACCTTCTCGGCGCCCTTGCCGCCGCAGGAATAGCCATTTCCGCCCCCGCCTCGGCGCAGGAATTCATTTCCATCGGCACAGGTGGCGTGACGGGCGTCTACTATCCCACCGGCGGCGCGATCTGCCGTCTCGTGAACAAGTCCCGCAAGGAACATGGCATCCGCTGCGCCGTGGAATCCACTGGCGGCTCGGTCTACAACATCAACACGATCAAGGCCGGCGAGCTGGAATTCGGCGTCGCACAGTCCGACTGGCAGTACCATGCCTATAACGGCACCTCGTCCTTCTCGGACAATCCGTTTCCCGAAATCCGTTCCGTTTTCTCGGTTCACCCCGAACCCTTCACGCTGATCGCCCGGTCCGACGCCGGCATCGAAAGCTTCGAGGACCTCAAGGGCAAGCGCTTCAACGTGGGCAATGCCGGCTCGGGCCTGCGCGCCACGACCGAGGTGCTGATGGAAGAATACGGCATGACCATGGACGATTTCGCACTTGCAACCGAGTACAAGGGCTCGGAAATGTCGCAACAGCTCTGCGACGGCAACATCGACGCGATGGTCTACGTCGTGGGCCACCCGGCCGCCGCCATCCAGGAAGCGGCGACCACCTGTGACGTCACGCTCGTGAACGTCACCGGCGACGTGATCGACAAGCTGATCGAAGAAAACCCCTATTACCGCACCGCCACCGTTCCGGGCGGCATGTATGCCGGCAATGACGAGGACGTCACCACATTCGGCGTGGGCGCGACCCTCGTGACCTCCGCCGACGTGTCGGAAGACACGGTTTACGTTCTGGCTAAGGCGGTCATGGAAAACATCGAGGACTTCCGCCAGCTGCACCCGGCCTTTGCCAACCTCGAGCCTTCCGAGATGGTTCAGGACGCCCTGTCGGCCCCGCTGCACCCCGGTGCGGAAAAGGCCTACAAGGAACTAGGCCTGATGGAATAAGCCCCCGGGGCTTCGAGGGGCGCCCCGCACGGGCGCCCCTCACACCATCATACACATACTTGCTTCAGGGGGCATGACAGTGAGCGACCAGACCCAAAACACCCGTTCCGCCGACGACATGTTGGCCGAGGCCGATACCGGCGCCCGCAACCCGGCCGCGGCGTGGCAGACAAAGCTGATCATCGGCACCTGTATCGCGTGGTCCCTCTTCCAGCTCTACATCGCCTCACGCGTGCCGGGCATACTGGCCCAGGCCACGGGCATGTCCATCTTCGCCAATATCGTCGCACAGGCCCGCTTCGTGCACCTGGCCTTTGCCATCATGCTGGCGACCCTCGCCTTCCCGCTGTTCAAATCCTCGCCCCGCGACCGCATTCCGCTCTATGACTGGGCGCTGGTGATCCTGGGCGTGTCGGCCTGCCTGTACCTGGTGGTCTTCCGGTTCGAGATCGCCGACCGTCCGGGTCTGTGGAACACCACTGACGTCACCATGTCCGCGATCGGGATGATCGTCCTCCTGGTGTCGGTCTACCGCTCACTCGGCCTACCGCTGGTGATCATCGCGTGCTGCTTCATCCTGTTCGCCTTCTTCGGCGGCTATTCGGAATGGGCGCGCAACATCACCAATTACGGCGGCTCGTCGCTGTCCAAGGCGCTTGGGCACTACTGGATGCAGACCGAAGGGGTCTTCGGCGTGGCGCTCGGCGTCTCCACCACGATGATCTTCCTCTTCGTGCTGTTCGGCGCCCTGCTGGACCGGGCCGGCGGCGGCAACTGGTTCATCAAGGTGGCCATCGCGCTTTTGGGCGCCCTGCGCGGCGGCCCGGCCAAGGCCTCGGTCCTGTCGTCGATGATGACCGGCATGATCTCGGGTTCCTCCATCGCCAACACCGTCACCACCGGCACCTTCACCATCCCGCTGATGAAGCGCATCGGCTTTCCGGCGGAAAAGGCGGGCGCGGTCGAAGTGGCGTCCTCCACCAACGGCCAGCTGACACCTCCGGTGATGGGCGCGGCGGCCTTCCTGATGGTCGAATACGTCAACATTCCCTATATCGACGTGGTCAAGCACGCCTTCCTTCCGGCGGTCATCTCCTACATCGCGCTGCTTTACATCGTGCATCTCGAAAGCCTGAAGATGGGCCTCAAGGGGCTGGAGAAACCGGGCCGGCGCATCGGCGTGCTGATGATCCTAATTCTGTTCCTCTCGGGCTTCATCTTCCTCGGTCTCTGCACCTTCCTGATGATCGGCCTGCGCGGCATTCTCGAGCCGATCACGGGCAACTCGGTCTATGCCGCCGTGGCCCTCGTCGCCGTGCTCTATGTCGTGCTCGTGGCCATCGCCGCGCGGTATCCCGACCTGAAGATGGACAAGGACGAAGATGGCCCGCCCGAGGCGCCGCGTCTGACACCGACACTCATCGGCGGGCTCTATTTCGCCATCCCGATCTTCATCCTGGTGTGGAACCTGATGGTGCGCACCGACACGCTCGACCGTCTGTCGCCCGCCCTTTCGGCGTTCTGGGCGACGTTCTTCATGGTCATCATCGCGCTGACGCACCGCCCGCTCAAGGCGATGTTCCGGGGCGAAAGCCCGGGGAATGAAACCTGGCACGGCTGGCGCGATTTCATCGACGGGCTGATCCTGGGCGCGCGCAACATGATCGGCATCGGCGTCGCCACCGGCGCCGCCGGCATCATCGTCGGCACGATCTCCCTGACCGGCGCGCACCAGGTCATCGGCCAGGTGATCGAGGTCATCTCGGGCGGGAACCTGATGATCCTGCTGTTCCTCGTGGCGGTCCTGTCGCTGATCCTCGGCATGGGCCTGCCCACCACCGCCAATTACATCGTGGTCTCCTCGCTGATGGCCCCCGTCATCGTGTCGGTGGGCGCACAGGCCGGCCTGATCGTGCCTCTGATCGCGGTCCACATGTTCGTCTTCTACTTCGGCATCCTCGCCGACGACACGCCGCCCGTGGGCTTGGCCGCCTATGCCGCCGCCGCGATCTCCCGCGGCGACCCGATCAAGACGGGTATCCAGGGCTTCGGCTACGACATCCGCACGGCGCTCCTGCCGTTCCTCTTCATCTTCAACACCGACCTGCTCCTGATCGACGTGGGCTTTGGCAAGGCGATCATGGTCTTCTGCATATCGCTCATCGCCATGCTCCTGTTCGCGGCCGCGACCCAAGGCTATTTCATCGCCAAGTCCCGAAAATGGGAAAGCGCGGCACTCTTGTTCATCGCTTTCATGCTCTTCCGTCCCGGCTTCTTCCTCGACCAGATATCCGAACCCTACCAGACGGCCACCGGAACCGAGATCTATGCCCTCATGGACAGCGCCGAGACCGGGCAGGACATGCGCCTGACCATCGAAGGCCCGGATTTCGACAATGGCGAGATCCGACCCATCACCATCTCGGTTCCCGGAATCGAGGGCGACGGCACCGCCGCCCTTTCGGAACAGGGCCTTAGCATCCTCGACGAAGATGGCCAGCTGAAGCTCGAGGAACCCTTCCCCGGCACCCCCCATTTCGAGGCCATCGGAATCGAGTACGACTTTTATGGCGATACCCCGGTGGTGGTCAGCAAGGCCGAGATCGAGAACGAGCGCCCGCCCAAGGAACTGTTCTTCATCCCCGCCCTGATCCTGCTGGCAGGCATCGTCCTGATCCAGCGGCCCCGCGCCACCCAACCCGCGTTCTGAGGAGGAACATCATGTTCAACAAGCTTCTCCTGGCCGTCGACATCAACGCGATGGAAGGCGCCCACCGGCTGGCACAGGCGGCCAAGCTGCTGGCTGCCGGCGACGGCGCCGAGATCCACGTGATCAACGTTGTCCCCGGCAGCGGCATGAACATGGTCGGCGCCGCCTTCGAAGGGGACTACAACCGCTCCGCGAAGAGCGCTGCCGAAAAGGCGCTGAAAGACTGGACGGATGGTGCCTTCGACGGCAAGGCGCAGGTGCACGTGACCGAAGGAACGATCTATGACAGCGTGCTGCGCATGGCCGACAGGATCGGCGCCGACGTGATCGTCGTGGGGGCGCATCGCCCCGAGCTGCGCGACTATCTCGTTGGCCCGAACGCGGCGCGGATCACCCGCCACGCCAACCAGTCTGTGATCGTCATCCGCTAGGGCTTGGTCGACGCCACCCGCGCCAGCAACGCCTTTGCGGCGGTTTGCTCCGCCTGCCGCTTGGCCCCGGCGGTGGCCTCTTCGGCCTCGCCGTTTTCCAGCCGGGCCTCGATGGTGAATTGCGGCGCGTGGTCGGGCCCGCTGCGCGCCGTCTCCTTGTAGACCGGCGGGGCCAGGCCCTGCGCCTGCGCCCATTCCTGAAGCGCGGTCTTGGCGTCGCGGGCATCGGCCTTGACGGACGTCACCCGGTCCCCCCACAGCCGCAGGATCACCTCCTGCGCCGCGTCGAACCCGGCGTCACGATACACGGCGGCAATCACCGCCTCCATCGCGTCGCCCAGCAGCGCCTGCTTGCGCCGCCCGCCCGACATCATCTCGGACCGCCCCAGCTTCAGCACCGCACCAAGGTCTATCTGCCGCGCCACCTCGGCGCAGGTCTCCTTGCGCACCAGCGCATTGTAGCGCGGTGCAAGCTGGCCTTCTGCGGCCCCCTTGTCGCTTTCCAGCAACGCCTCGGCGATCACCAGGCCCAGCACCCTGTCGCCCAGGAATTCCAGACGCTGGTTGTCGTCCCGATTGGCCGTGGTCATCGAGCCATGCGTCACCGCCCGCACCAGCAATTCCGGCCGCCCGAAGGAGTGCCCCAGGCGGCTCTCGAACGATTTGAGGTCGCCCGACAGCTTCATCCCCGGCTCATTCCAGCTTCTCGAAGAAGCGGTCGCCGCGCCATGTCCAGAAGAACAGCATCGAGCGTCCCGCGGACGAGAACATCACCCGGTCCGCCCGGCCGATCAGGTTTTCGAACGGAACATACCCCACCCCACCCGGCGCGGTGAGCGGCGCGCGGCTGTCGGTGGAATTGTCGCGGTTGTCACCCATGAAGAAATAATGCCCCTCGGGCACCTCGTAGACGCCGGTGCTGTCGTATCGTTGCATGCCGACGTTCAGGATGCTGTGCGACACGCCGTTGGGCAGGGTCTCGATCTGCCGCTCTTTCTCGCAGATGCCCCCCACGCCCACGGCCCCGTTGGCACAGCGCGGCGTCTTGCCCAGCGGCCCCTGGGGTTCCAGCACTTCCTCGAAGGTTCCCGCATCTTCCAGTTCGACCGGCTCGCCGTTGATGTTCAGCACGCCGTTCTGCATCTGGATCCGGTCACCCGGCAGGCCCACGACCCGCTTGATGTAATCCGTGCCGTTGCTGGGATGGCGGAACACGATGATATCCCCGCGCTCCGGCTCGGACCCGAGAAGGCGCGTGTTGTCGCCATCGAGAAAGCCGCAGATGTTCTTGGCGTCGATATCCAGCCCGATCCGTTCGATCTTGATGTTCGGGCAGGAGGCATAGGAGTAGCCATAGGCGAACTTGTTGACGAACAGGAAATCCCCGATCAACAGCGTGTCTTTCATCGACCCGGACGGGATCCAGAAGGGCTGGAACAGGATCGTGCGGAAAATACCGGCGATCAGCAGTGCCCAGAAGACCGTCTTGACGGTTTCCCAGATCGCGCTCGATGTCTTGGATTCTTCGGCCATGCCTGTCTCCGATTGCTCTTCTGCGCTACATGCGGGGCGGGGGCACAGGTGTCAAGCCGCGCCGGCAAAGGCGACCCGGCGTCCTCAGCTTGCCGGCCGCGCCTCGATCACGACAAAGGCCTGCGCCCAGGGGTGATCGTCCGTCAGGGTGACGTGAATGATGGCCTCGTGCCCCTCCGGCGTCATTTCGGCCAGCCGATCGGCGGCCCAGCCGGTGACCGCCATCACCGGCTGCCCGGTGTCGAGGTTGCTCACCGCCATGTCCTTCCAGGCGATCCCCATCCGAAGTCCCGTCCCCAACGCCTTGGAACAGGCCTCCTTCGCGGCCCAGCGCTTGGCATAGGTGCCCGCCACGTCCTTGCGGCGTTCGGACTTGCGTTGCTCCACTTCCGTGAAAACCCGGTTGCGAAAGCGGTCGCCGAACCGTTCCAGCGTACCGGCGATCCGATCTATATTGGCCAGGTCCGTTCCGACGCCCAGGATCATGAATGCGCCCTTTATCCGGCTGAAAACAGCGGGAAACTTACACCCAAAGCCCAGGCAAGCGCCAGCCCCAGTCCAACGCCCGGCCCGATGGCGCCAAAGCGGCGCGCCGCCACACGTCCGATCCAGCCGAAACTGAGGAAGAACAGCACGATCACCGGCGCGATCAGAAGCAGAAAGAACAGCCCCTCGAAATCCACCGCCACCGCGATGGCCAGCGAGACAAGGAACCCGATTCGGGCCACCACGCGGCGGGCCGGTCCCGCACCGTGCACCGACCACGCGTCGGCCAGCATGAACGGCACCGCGCCAAGGGCCAGCGCTGCGATGATCCCCCACCGCTCCGGCACGGGCCAGAAATTGGCCCCGTACCGATCCAGCGCGAAGCCGAAAAGGCCCACGGTCCAAATCAGCACGAGGACCCCTCCCGTGACACTGAACGCGCCGGGTCGCGCGCCCGTGAACCACAGAACGGCTAGCTGGATCACGCCATAGATCAACAGGTGCAGCGCCAGGTAATCCGCCACCAGAACGGGCAGAACCTGCGTTTCCACCGGCGCCGCCAGCACCGGGGTGACAAGCATCGGCGCACAGACCACACCGGCGAACCGCCGCCATGATAGGGCAGTCGCCGAGACCTTTCTTGCCGGAAACAACTGCAGAACGGGCGCGAACAGCATCGTGATTGCCGCCAGCACCCCGATCAGCGCCCAGCCTGTCTGCGGCACGGGCACCTTCGCGTCCCGCCCGTAATATGTATCCAGCCAGTCGAGCGTTGCTTGTCGCCCCGCACGCGAGTGCAGGATCGCCACGTGCTCCACCGCCGGGGCAACCATGGCCTCGCGTCGCACGCCGGTCGCGGCCTCCGCCACCGCATCAGCCGCGAACCCCTGCAAGCGCGGCTCCCACGCGCCGGTGATCATCAGCACGTCATCGGGCGCCTCGGCCGTAATCGCGCCGGAAAAGGTGGCCAGCAACACCAGCGGCCCGACACCTTCGGCCTCGCGCGCCGCCCGCACCAGCACATCCGTGGCCATGGAATGCCCGACCAGCGCGATGTCGCCTTCGTTCGTGCGCGCGGCGTCGATCACCTCCAGGGTCTGGTTCACCAACAGCCGCGTGGTGCCGTCCACCGCCGTGACATCCCCCGACATCGGCTGCGGGTGCCGACCGTGGCCCAGGAAATCGAAGGCATAAACCCGGTACCCGGCCTGCGCCAGCACCAGGCCATAGCCCTGCATCATCTGCCGCGATCCGGCAAAGCCGTGGGCCATGACGACCGCCGGCCCGGTATTCTCCACGCCCCAGATCGTCACCGGGGTCGGCCCCACCCGCATCTCGTCGATTTCGACCCCGCCTCGCGCGGCCTCCAGCGTCCACAGCGCCCACGCCCCGAGAACCAACGCGGCGAGCGTGCGCCACCGCAACCACCGCACCGTCACTGCAGGCTGGCGCCAATCCCGCCGGTCGCCTGGTTCAGGGTAAATCGCAATGTCCGGTCCTCAGGGCCCACGGCGCCCATCACCTCGACCGCAATCTCGAAGGTCAGCCCGACGACAGGATCGTATGTCGCGTCCAGCGTCGAAAAATCCGCGTTCGAAAACCCGCTCGTGTCGTGGTGGCTCAGAACCCGGCATTGCCGCGCGCCCAGTTCATCGTATGGCGGCGACAGGATCAGGACATGCACCGCCGTCGCCGCCGGCTCCAGCGTATCCAGCAGCGCGACGCGCACCTTGCCGTCCGAAAAGGTCCGGCTGTGCTCCTCCCAAGGCTCGACAATCGACGCGGCACTGCTGCGCCAGTCACATACGCCGACCTCCTGTGCCAGCGTCATCGCAGGCGCCATGGCCATCGCCAGCGCCACCGCCGCGAAACCACGCTTCATCTTCGCCGCGCCCCCGCCCGTCATTTCACACCCCGTTCCTCACGGGCCCTGTCGCGGCTCATCGTGTTGCCCGCGCCGATGCCGAAGAAAAAGCGGTTGGCCAGCAGGTAACCGCCCGCATACATCAACAGCAGCGTCACGAATTGCTGCGAGCCCGGCACGGCGATGGCCAGCTTGGCGAACTCGGGCGCGACGCCGGGTCCCGCATAGGCCAGCGCCACGTTCAGCGCCGTGGCAACGAGCGTTCCGACGCAGGCAAAACTCCAGGCCCGACGCGCGCCGGGCAAAGCCGCGTGCCGGCGCACGTATTGCTGCCCTTCGATCAGCGCGGCGATCATCGCCGGCACGATGATCTGCGCCGCCGAGCCCAGCATCTCGTCCTTGGTGATCCCCAACTGGCGCACCACCTGGGACACGCCGATGGCCACGGCCAGAAAGACGGCGCTGTAACGCAGCCAGATCATCCGGCGATGCGCTGCGGATCCGCCCGCGCCTCATCCATCAGGCGCCGCATTTCCCCGATCGCCGGCTCCAGCCCGCGAAAGATCGCCTCGCCAATCAGGAAATGTCCGATATTGAGCTCCATGACCTCCGGAAACGCCGCCACCGGCTGCACCGTCTCATAGGTCAGACCGTGACCCGCGTGCACTTCCAGCCCCAGCGAATCGGCAAAGGCCGACATCTCCCTCAGGGCGGCCAGTTCCCTGTCCCGCGTCTGAAAATTACCCTCGGCATGGGCATCGCAATAGGCCCCGGTATGCAGCTCGATCACCTCGGCCCCGATCCGGTGCGCCGCCTCGATCTGGCGGCGGTCCGCGGCGATGAAGATCGACACGCGGCACCCCGCCTCGCGCAGCGGCGCGATGAAATGCGCCAGCCGGTTTTCCTCGCGCGCCACCTCCAGCCCGCCCTCGGTCGTGCGCTCCTCGCGTTTTTCGGGCACCAGACAAACCGCGTGCGGCTTGTGGCGCAGGGCGATTTTTTGCATTTCCTCGGTCGCGGCCATCTCGAAGTTCAGGGGCCCCTTCAGCGCCGCCATCAGCCCGTCGATATCCGCGTCCGAGATATGCCTGCGGTCCTCGCGCAGATGTGCGGTGATCCCGTCCGCCCCTGCCTCCTCGGCCAGTTTGGCGGCGCGTACCGGATCGGGGGTGGCGCCGCCGCGGGCATTCCTCACCGTCGCCACATGGTCGATATTCACGCCAAGGCGCAGTTTTCCGGCATCACTCATGACATCCTCCAGAGCAAGGGTAACGACTCGTCCCTGACCCTAGTGCTTCTCGGGCTCCGCGTCAGCCTTGTCATTGGCGCCATCCCTGGCCTTCTTTGCCGCGGCCTTCTCGGCAGCCTTCTCCGCCGCCTTTTCGCGGATCGCGGCCAGCTTGGCCTTGAGCATGCCCTTGCGCCGGTTCTGATAGGCCTGGATCAGCGGCAGGCTGACATAATAGCAGGTCAGGCCGGCGATGGTTCCGGGGATCAGTCCGCCGACCATGTAGGGAAAGAACACCTCATCGTAAAAGACGGTCAGCCGGCTCCAGTCGGCGCTTTGCTCGTTGAAGATCGCCCAAAGGTTGTCTTTCAGGTCCCGCCCCGCATCGACGAACTTGCTACCGAGCGTGCCATGCGCCTCAAGGTCGGGATTGTTGCGCAGCCCGAGCATGAAATATCCGGTCTGCAGCGAAGACGCGCCGATGAAGACAAAGGTCAGCGGGTTGCCGAAGAAGGTCGACAGGAGCGCAGCCACGATGTTGCCGCGCAAGATCGACGCCACCACGGCGGCCAGAAGAAAGTGCAGCCCGAAGAACGGCGAAAAGCTGACGAAGACCCCGGCGAAAACCCCCCGGGCGATTCGGTGCGGCGGGTCGGGCAGACGCCTGACGCGGTGCCGCACGTAGTGGAACGCCCGCGTCCAGCCGGATCTCGGCCAGAGAAACCGTAACGTGGCCTTCCACCAAGGCAGTCTGTCACGGCGTTTGAAAACCACGGGGCGCGGCTCCTCTGGGTCAGCTCTGTTCCGTTCCGCCACTGGCCGCCAGCCGGCCGGGGTCGCGGAACCGTTCCACCGTGGCTACATCGCTTTCCGCATCCAGCACCGAGATGACGCCATGCAGATGTTCCGCGTCGCGCAGCTCGACATCTATCAGCAGCCGGTAAAAGTCCGGTTTGCGATCCACGAATGTCAGGTCCGAGATATTGGCCTTCTGCTCTCCGATCAACGTGCAAATACGTCCCAGTACCCCCGCATCGTTGCCGATCGTCACATCCAGCGTCGCCTCGTAGACGGCAGCATGCGTGCCGCCGTGCCATTGCAGGTCCATCCAGCGCTCGGGCTGTTCCTCGTAACGCTGCAGATTCTCGCAGTCGATCGAATGGACCACCACGCCCTTTCCGCGATAGGTGATGCCGACAATCCGTTCCCCCGGCAACGGCTGACAGCATGGCGCCCGGTCAAAGCGCTGATCCGGTTCCAGACCGATCACCGCGCGATCCAGCGCCACCTCGTTGCCCGTGTCCGGGGCCAGGTCGGGATACACCGCGTTCAGAACGCGGCTGGTGGTCAACTCGGCACTTCCCAGCCGGGCCAGAACCTCGTCACGCCCCTTCAGGCGCAGGGTCTTGGCGGCACGTTCCAGCGCCTTGTCGGTGGGCTTCTTGCCCACATGCTCGAACGCCGCGCGCGCCAGTTCGCGTCCCAACCGGATGTAACGGTCCCGGTCGACCTCGCGCAGGGCCCGTCGAATGGCGGCGCGCGCCTTGCCCGTCGTGGCGATATCCAGCCACGTCGCCTGCGGTGTCTGCCCGTCGGCGGTGATCACCTCCACGGACTGGCCGTTCTTGATCCGGGTCCACAGCGGCACGCGCATCCCATCGACCTTGGCGCCGACACAGCCATTGCCGATTCGCGTGTGGATGGCATATGCGAAATCGATCGGCGTCGCCCCGCGTGGCAGCTTCACCACGTCTCCCTTCGGCGTGAAGCAGAACACCTGGTCGGCGTACATTTCCAGCTTCACGGCTTCCAGGAACTCGTCGTGGTCCTCCTCGCTGTCGAACTGCTCGGTAAGGCTCGAAATCCACTTGGCCGGGTCGACGGCAAACGGGTTCTCCGCCGGCACGCCGTCGCGGTAGGACCAATGCGCCGCCACGCCCGTCTCGGCCACCTCGTGCATCTGGCGGGTGCGCAACTGCACCTCCACCAGCTTGCCGTCGCGGCCCGACACCGTGGTATGGATCGAGCGATACCCGTTCGACTTGGGCTGGCTGATATAATCCTTGAACCGCCCCGGCACCGCCCGCCAGCGGCGATGGATCACGCCCAGCACGCGGTAACAGTCATCCTCGGAAGCGGTGATGATGCGGAAACCGTAAATGTCGCTCAGCCGGGAAAAGCCCATCTCCTTTTCCTGCATCTTGCGCCAGATCGAATAGGGTTTCTTGGCCCGCCCCAGGATCTCGGCCTTGATCCCGGCCTCCTGCAATTCCAGCCGCATGTCGCCGGTGATCCGCTCGATCACGTCGCCTGCCTCGCGCTGCAGCGTGATGAACCGCCGCATGATCGACGCGCGCGCCTCGGGGTTGATCACGCGGAACGCCAGGTCTTCTAGCTCTTCGCGCATCCACTGCATGCCCATCCGGCCGGCCAGGGGCGCGAAGATATCCATCGTCTCGCGCGCCTTCTTCAGCTGCTTTTCGGGCCGCATCGCGCGGATCGTGCGCATGTTGTGCAGCCGGTCGGCCAGCTTCACCAGGATCACGCGCATGTCCTTCGACATCGCCATGAACAGCTTGCGGAAATTCTCGGCCTGCTGGGTCTCGGTGCTCGACAGCTGCAGGTTGGTCAGCTTGGTCACGCCGTCCACGAGGTCGGCGATCTCTCCCCCGAACCGCTCGGCCACCGCGTTGTACGACGCGCGCGTATCCTCGATCGTGTCGTGAAGCAGGGCCGTGATGATGGTCGCGTCATCCAGCCGCTGTTCCGTCAGGATGGCGGCGACCGCCACCGGATGACTGAAATAGGGCTCCCCGGAGTGCCGCGTCTGGCCCTCGTGCATCTCCATTCCGAACGCATAGGCGTCGCGGATCAGATCGCTATGGCTCTTCGGATTATAGGCGCGGACAAGATCGACAAGCGTATCAGCACCAATCATCTGGTCCGCTTTCCATCACCCGTCCGCGCGCAGGGGTTCAGCCCTGGCCCTGCGCCTCCATCAGCGCACGCAGCAGTTTTTCTTCCGACATGTCGTCGTCGGCCGGCTTCTCGGCTTCCTCGCCCATCAGCAGCGCCATGGAATCGTCTTCCGGCTCGTCGACCTCGATCTGGCTCTGGTTCGATTCGATCAGCCGCTCGCGCAGGTCGTCGGCACCTTGCGTCTCCTCGGCGATCTCACGCAGCGCCACGACCGGGTTCTTGTCGTTGTCGCGGTCCACGGTGATCGGCGACCCCGACGAGATCTCGCGCGCGCGGTGTGCCGCCAGCATCACCAGGTCGAAGCGGTTCGGAACTTTATCAACGCAGTCTTCTGTGGTTACGCGCGCCATGGGGCCTCCGGATAGGGCAAAGTCTCAAGAAGCCCTTCATTTAAAGCCTCGGGCAGGTGTTTACAAGCACAGAATCAGTCCAGCGCCCGCACCTCTGCCCGGGCGTCGGCGGGCAGGTCCGCCAGCATCGCCGCCACGCTGCGTTCCAGCACCGGATGCACCCAATCGGACGCGACGTCATTCAGCGGCACCAGAACGAAAGCCCGCTCATGCATCCGCGGATGCGGCAGGATCAGGTTTTCGGGGGTCCGCCGCATCTGCTGTTCCAGCGGCAGCGCGCGCCAGGCCTCGAACGTGGCCCGGTCCGGCAGGACCTGCGCACCTGCCGCCAGCAGGTCCAGATCCAGCGTGCGCTGGCCCCAGCGCTGCTGCCGCGCCCGTCCGAACGCGGATTCGATTTCGTGTAAAAGTTGTAACATTTCCGCAGGATCGCCGTCGAAGGCCAGAACGGCGGCGGCGTTCACGTAATCCGGCCCCGCCCCCGCGGGAAAACAGGGCGTTTCATACAGGCGGCTGACTGCCACGACGCGCGCGCCCGCCTTTGGCAACTGGGCCAGCGCCGCGCGCAGGGTCGCTTCCGGCGCCCCCGTATCGGACGGCAAATTCCCGCCCAATGCTATCAGGAATAGTTGCTCAGGCATGTGACCGACTTATCCTCTATACAATCTAAACGCTTGCGTAGCGCAAACTAAACTCCTAGGTACACCGACTAGTCCTGTCCGGTTTCAAATCCACTCCATTAGTACACCGACGCGGCAGGGCAAACACACTCGGAAGGACATTTTATGTTTTACAAGGACGAGCGGCTCGCGCTGTTCATCGACGGTTCGAACTTGTACGCTGCGGCCAAGGCGCTCGGGTTCGATATCGATTACAAGCTGCTGCGAACGGAATTCATGCGTCGTGGCAAGCTTTTGCGAGCCTTCTACTACACGGCGCTGCTGGAAAACGACGACTACTCTCCGATCCGCCCGCTTGTCGACTGGCTCAACTACAACGGTTTCACCATGGTCACCAAGCCGGCCAAGGAATACACCGACAGCCAGGGCCGCCGTAAGGTCAAGGGCAACATGGACATCGAATTGACGGTGGACGCCATGGAGCTTGCGCCTCGGATCGACCACATCGTTCTGTTCTCCGGCGATGGCGATTTCCGCCCGCTGGTCGAAAGCCTTCAACGCCAGGGCGTCCGCGTATCCGTGGTCTCCACCATCCGCAGCCAACCGCCGATGATCTCCGACGACCTGCGCCGCCAGGCCGACAACTTCATCGAACTCGAAGACCTCAAGGAGGTCATCGGACGCCCGCCGCGCGAAGATTCGCAAGAGCGTCAGCAAGCCTCGGCCTGAACGAGCCGCTAGGTAAGAGGGGCCGGGGGCAGCCGAAAGCGGCCGCACCTCGCGCCCCGATTTGCCAGCCCCCACTGGACGCCGCACGCCGCAACCCTTACGTCTTGAGGGAACAGGAGTGTCCATGACCAAACCGCCCCTCACCCTCTATCTCGCAGCCCCGCGCGGCTTTTGCGCCGGGGTCGACCGCGCCATCAAGATCGTCGAGATGGCCCTCGGGAAATGGGGCGCGCCGGTCTATGTCCGGCACGAGATCGTGCATAACAAGTACGTGGTGGACGACCTGCGCGCAAAGGGTGCGGTCTTTGTCGAAGAGCTCGACGAATGCCCCGACGACCGCCCGGTGATCTTTTCGGCGCATGGCGTGCCCAAGGCGGTCCCGGCCGAGGCCGCGTCGCGCGAAATGGTTTATGTCGATGCGACCTGCCCGCTCGTCTCCAAGGTCCATATCGAGGCCGAGCGCCACGCCGCGAACGGGCTGCAGATCATCATGATCGGCCATGCCGGCCACCCCGAGACCATCGGCACGATGGGCCAGCTGCCCACCGGCGACGTGTTGCTCGTCGAAACGCCCGAAGACGTGGCCCGGGTCGAAGTGCGCGATCCCGCGCGTCTCGCTTTCGTGACGCAGACCACGCTGTCTGTCGACGACACCGCCGATATCGTCCTGGCGCTCCAGGCCCGATTCCCCGACATCGTCGGCCCCCACAAGGAAGACATCTGCTATGCCACCACCAACCGGCAGGAGGCGGTAAAGGCGATGGCCGAAAAGGCCGAGGCGATGCTGGTTGTCGGCGCGCCCAACTCCTCCAACTCCAAACGCCTGGTCGAGGTCGGCGCCCGCGCGGGCTGTTCCTACGCGCAGCTGGTCCAGCGCGCCGCGGATATCGACTGGCGCGCGCTTGACGGCATCACCACCATGGGCATCACGGCAGGCGCTTCGGCACCCGAAGTGCTGATCAACGAGGTCATCGACGCCTTTCGCGACCGTTTCGACGTGACCATCGAACAGGTCGAAACCGCGCAGGAAAACGTCGAATTCAAGGTCCCACGGGTCCTGCGCGAACCCGCCTGAAAGACTTGTCCGCTTCGGCATTCCGTCGGCGGAACGCGCTGGTCCCTCAGCCTTCTACCCGCGCCACACCGCCGGGCTATGGCACGACGCGGCACTCCGCGCAGCCCGTCCCGGGCCTGACCCGGGACCTCTTCGCCGGGGTCAGGATTTCCTGTCTTCCCAATTCACCCCGTAACTGTAGGCTGCCCCGAAAGACGGGACCCATCACGTGACACGCAGCTTCCTTGCCTGGTTGACCGGCAGCGCCATCACCACATTCGCGCGGCTTATCACGGCCGTTCGCGCCGTATGGGACGGCTCCGAGCCCGAACCCGTCCAGCGGGTCTATTTCGCGAACCACACATCCAACGGCGATTTCATACTGATCTGGACGGTCCTGCCCCCGAACCTGCGCCGCGGGACACGCCCGGTTGCCGGCGCGGATTACTGGCTCGAATCCCCGCTCAAGACCTTCATCGGCCGCGATGTCTTCAACGCGGTCCTGATCGACCGCAACAACGAGACCCGGAACGAGGATCCGATGAAGCTCATCCTCGAAGGACTCGACACCGGCGCCTCGCTCATCCTCTTCCCCGAGGGCACGCGCAACACCACCGACAAACCCCTCCTGCCGTTCAAGAGCGGGCTCTACAACATCTCCGACGCCCGCCCCGAGGTGGACCTGGTCCCGGTCTGGATCGACAACCTCAACGACGTCATGCCCAAGGGCAAGCTGGTGCCGATCCCGCTTCTGTGCACCGTCACCTTCGGTGCGCCGATCCGCGTCGCGCCCGGCGAGGACCGCAAGGATTTCCTCAAGCGGGCCGAAACCGCCCTGCTGGCCCTCGCCCCGGCCGATGACGCACCGGCAGAGGAGGCCCGGGCATGAACGAAACGCACGCGGATTTCCTGACCCTGCTGGCGGGCATCATCGGCATTCTCATCGTCGCCAGCGGCATCGGCTACGTGCTCAAGCAGCGCATCGCGCCGGATGGCTCCAACGCCACGATCGAGAACCTCAACGCCCGCATCCTCGCCTGGTGGGGCATGACGGCGTTCCTCGCCGTGGCCTTCCTCGCCGGGCGCGGCGGGGTGATCGCGCTTTTCGCCTTCACCTCCTTCGCCGCCCTGCGCGAATTCGTGACGCTGACCACTCGCCGCGCGTCCGACCACTGGGCCATCGCCTGCGCCTTCTTCGTGATCCTGCCGGCGCAATACTGGCTCATCTGGGACGAATGGTACGGCATGTGGTCGCTCCTGATCCCGGTCTACGCCTTCCTCATCCTGCCCATCATCGCGGTGCTGCACGGCGACAGCCGCAATTTCCTCGTCCGCATCAGCCAGATGCAATGGGCGCTGATGATCTGCGTCTTCTGCGCCAGCCACGTGCCCGCGCTCCTCTTCCTCGACATCCCCGGCTTCGAGGCGCGCAACGTCCTGCTCATCGCCTTCCTCATCGTGGTGGTCCAGCTGTCGGACGTCCTGCAATACACCTGGGGCAAGCTCTTCGGCCGCCATCCCGTCGCGCCCTCGCTTTCGCCCTCCAAGACCTGGGAAGGGCTGATCGGCGGTGTCGCCTCTGCCACCCTGATCGGCACCGCGCTGTTCTGGATCACGCCGTTCACGCCCTTGCAGGCGGCGGGCATGTCCCTCGTCATCACGCTCGCCGGGTTCTTCGGCGGGCTGGTCATGTCGGCCATCAAGCGCGACCGGGGCGTCAAGGACTGGGGCCACATGATCGCCGGTCACGGCGGCTTCATCGACCGGCTCGATTCCGTCGTCTTCTCGGCCCCGCTCTTCTTTCACCTGACCCGGTACTACTGGTCGCTGACATGAGCCTGCTGCGCTCGAATCTGGCGCACATGGCGGGCGGCTTCGTGCTGATGGGCGGCTGGGCGGTCTTTGCCAACGCGGCGCACCCGATGCCCGCACCCTTGGTCTCCGGCATCGCGCAGGGCGTTCTCTCGGCCACGATCACGCTTGCCCTGAAAGCGGTGATCGAACACCTGCTGCCGCGCATCTCGGGCCTGCCCGGCCTGATCCTGCCGCCGCTTGCCTGCGCGGCCATATCGATCACGCTGCTGTCGCTCGCGCACCGCGCCGTCGGCACGCCGGAAATCGCGGCGACGCTCGCCCTGCCCGTGACCGTCGCCACCAGCTACGCCGCGCTTTACAACTACCGCCTGAGGCACGCCCCATGACCGACACCCGCCGCCCCCTGAGCAGCCGCGACACCGGCTGGGCCCGCCGCACCGCCCGCTGGCTCAGCCGCACATCGCTTACACCCAACCGTATCAGCCAAGGGTCGATCCTCTTCGCGGCGCTGGCCTGCCTCGCCTTCTGGGCCTCCGCCCACACGGGCACGACCGCCGCCATCGTCCTGCTGCTTCTCGCCGCGCTCGGCTGTCAGCTGCGCCTGCTCTGCAACCTATTCGACGGGATGGTCGCCGTCGAAGGCGGCAAGTCCGAACCCGATGGCCCCTTCTGGAACGAGGCCCCGGACCGCGCCGCCGACCTTCTGATCCTGACCGGCGCGGGGCTGGCCACCGGGCAACCCGCACTCGGCCTGCTGGGCGGAGCATTGGCCATCGCTACCGCCTATATCCGCGAACTGGGCCGCGCCGAGGGGCTGGGTTCGGATTTCTCTGGCCCCTTCGCAAAGCCACAGCGAATGGCCGCGATCACCGCCGGTGCGGTCCTGTCGGCCATCGAACTGGGGCTGTTCGACACGCGCCACGCCCTGCTCGTGGCCCTGATCGTGACCGCGCTTGGCACCGGCACCACCGCCCTTACCCGCTCCGCCCGTCTGATCCGCGCGCTGAAACGCAGGGCGCGCGACATGTCTGACACTTGATCCCGCCCGGGCGGCCTTCTAAACCAACTCCGACGCTTGCAGCCAAGGACCGCCCCGCCCCGTGAACGAGATCCCCCGCACTCCGCTGATCCTGGCATTGGCCGGCCTCCTGCCGTTCCTGTGGAGCGCCCTGACCGTGCTCTGGCCCGATCTGGCGATCTGGACCCAGCGCGTGGTCGGCCCCCGCTTCGTCGGTCCTTACGTGGGGCTGTTCTACGGCGCGGTGATCCTCAGCTTCATGTCCGGCGTGCTCTGGGGCTTTGCCACCCGCATGACCGGGCCTTCGGCCACCACCGGCTACGTGCTCTCGGTCATTCCCGCGCTCTGGGTGTTCTTCACCCAAGGCGGCGGCGCCTACAAGGCCGGGATCATGCTGATCGTCGGCTTCGCCGGCATCCTCGCGCTGGACTGGCTCTTTTGGCGCGACGGGGTGGCGCCGAACTGGTGGATGCGCCTGCGCCTGGTCATCACCGCCGTGGTCGTGCTCTGCCTCGTGATCGGCCTCACGCAATGAGCCACGACGACCAGACCATCCGGGTCTACGGGTCCGAGGCCGCGCGCTATGCCGACGTGACGAAGGATGCGGGCAAGGACCCTGTGCTGCGCCTCTTTCTCGACCATCTCGCCCCCGGCAGCAGCGTCCTCGACCTCGGCTGCGGCCCCGGCATCGCCTCGGGCATCATGGCCGCCGAAGGCCACGCGGTCACGGCCACCGACGCCACGCCGGAAATGGTCGTCCTCGCAGAGGCGCAACCGGGCGTGACCGCCCGGCTCGCCAAATTCGACGATGTCGACGAAGTCGCGGCTTATGACGCGATCTGGGCCAATTTCTCGCTCCTGCACGCGCCCCGCGCCGACCTTCCCCGCCATCTGGCCGCCCTCGTGACCGCGCTGAAACCCGGCGGACTTTTTCACATCGGCATGAAAACCGGCACCGGCGAACACCGCGACACGCTCGGACGGCTCTATACCTATGTCACCCAGACCGAGCTTTCCGACCTTCTGATCGCGGCGGGCCTGCACCCGGTCGAGACGCGCACCGGCGCCGACAAAGGCCTTGACGGCAGTCTGGCGGAATGGGTCACGATCCTTACAAGAAAGTCCGCTGATGACTGATCTTTTCGCCTATACCGACGGCGCCTGTTCCGGCAATCCCGGCCCCGGCGGCTGGGGCGCGCTGCTCCAGGCCAAGGACGGTGACACCGTCGTGAAGGAGCGCGAACTCAGTGGCGGCGAAGCCGAGACCACCAACAACCGGATGGAACTGCTCGCGGCCATCACCGCGCTCGAAACCCTGTCCAAGCCCACGCGCATCACCATCGTCACCGACAGCGCCTATGTGAAGAACGGCGTCACCGGCTGGATCCACGGCTGGAAGCGCAACGGCTGGAAAACCTCGAACAAGAAGCCGGTCAAGAATGTCGACCTCTGGCAACGTCTCGACGCCGCGGCCCAGCGGCACGACGTCACCTGGGAATGGGTCAAGGGCCATGCCGGCCATCCTGAAAACGAACGCGCCGACGAACTCGCCCGCGCCGGCATGGCACCGTTCAAGCCCGGCAAGGCCAGGTCATGACGGCCCTGTTCCTGCTGGACCACGCCTCGGTCCTGATCTTCGCGCTGACCGGCGCGCTGGTCGCGTCACGGGCGCAGCTCGACGTGGTGGGGTTTGCCTTCATCGCCTGCCTGACGGCGGTGGGCGGCGGCACGGTGCGCGACGTGCTTCTTGACCGCAACCCGGTCTTCTGGATCGCCAATCCCAGTTTCATCGCCACCGCCTGCGCCGCCGCGATCCTGATCTTCTTCACCGCGCATCTGTTCGAGAGCCGGTACCGCCTCCTGCTCTGGCTGGACAGCCTCGCGCTGGCCGTGGCCGTCCCGGCGGGAGTCGCCACCGCGATGGCGATGGCGCAACCGCTGCCCATCGTCGTGATCATGGGCATGGTCACCGGCTGCCTGGGCGGGCTGATGCGCGACGTGGTCTGCAACGAGGTGCCGCTGGTGCTGAAACAGGGCGAGCTTTACGTCACCGCCGCCTTCGCCGGCTCCCTTGCCGCCGTGGCAACCTCGCTGGTGACGCGGCAGGAACTGTTCATCCTGATCGCCTGCGCCGGCGTCACCTGGGCCCTGCGCGCCGGCTCGCTCGCCTTCGGCTGGCGCCTGCCGGCCTACCGCGCCCGGCCGCCGCGGCGCTAGGCTATTTCCGCGCCTTGTAAGCCTGATAGGCCCAGATCAGCACCAGCGCGCCCAGAACCGCGCCGACGATCCCGCCCAGCAGACCCAGAAAGGCCAGGATCCCTTGCAGGATCAGCCCGCCCAGCAAGGCGCCCGCCACGCCGATCCCGATGGTCATCAGCGGATCGGCGTCGATCCGCATGATACGCGTGGCCAGATACCCGGCGACGGCTCCGATGATGACGAGATAGATCAGTCCCATGCCACGTTCCCCTGTCAGCGGCTCCGTGTCACCGCTTCCGGCGCCAATGCGTCGGAATGATGATCAGCGCCCCGATGGACGAAAGGATCGCGTCCACCCCGGGTGCGCCAAAGCGAAAGCCAAACATGATTCGGATGAAATAGAACAGAAAGGCCCCGCCGACGCAGATGATGATGGATTGCAGGATGCCGTTGCGGGTAAAGCCGGATTTCTCGCTGATATAGCCGACGATCCCGGCGATCACCACTGTGCCGAACAGTTGCAGGAACATGAGACCTCGTTGCTCTGGTTGGTGCGATGCTGTCCTGTTTCAGAACCGGACGCAAGCGCGGGTCACCAGGTTTCGGACCGCGCAGGAGCAGTCCGACCGGGGCGAGGGACCAGCCCCTCGCGCTCCCCAAAGCGTTTTTCGAAAGACCGGCGAAGCGGCTTTCGGAAAATCGCGATACGACATTCGGACGTTGCGGGCGTTCTGCCCCCATCCCGGAACACGTGATCGGGGCAGAACGCTTTGGGATATTTATGGCCAGAGGAAAAGGCGGATCAGAGCCGGGTGCCCTTGCCCAGCGCCATGCCGCGCAGGAACTCCGCCGTTGCTTGCGGCCCCCGTCCGGCCTTTTGCAACCGCAGGACTTTCACCGCGCCGCTGCCGCAGGCAATTGTCAACGCGTCGTCGAGCACCTCGCCGGGCGCACCGCTGCCCGGGCCGATCCGCGAGGCGAGGAACTTGATCCGCGTGCCGTCGTGTTCGGTCCATGCGCCGGGGAAAGGCGAGAGACCACGGATCTGCCGGTCGACCTCCTCGGCGGGGCGCGTCCAGTCGATCCGCGCCTCGGCCTTGTCGATCTTGTCGGCATAGGTGACGCCGATCTCCGGCTGCGGCTCGGGCGTCAGGCCCTCCAGTCGCCCGAGCGCCGTCGTGATCGCCTCGGCCCCCATGCGGGACAAACGGTCATGCAGCGCGCCCGTGGTTTCCTCCGCGCCGATCGGCGTCTCCTGCCGCAGCAGCACCGGGCCCGTATCCAGCCCCGCCTCCATCTGCATGATGCAGACCCCGGTCCTGTCGTCCCCCGCCATGATCGCGCGGTGGATCGGCGCCGCCCCGCGCCAGCGCGGCAGCAGGCTGGCGTGGATATTGAGGCAGCCATGCCGCGGCGCATCGAGGATCGCTTGCGGCAGGATCAATCCATAGGCCACGACCACGGCCACGTCGGCATCGAGGCCGGCGAAGGCTTCTTGCGCGTCAGGGTCTTTCAGGCTGACCGGGTGGCGCACCGTCAGCCCCAGCGCATCGGCCCGCGCCTGCACCGGGCTGGGGCGATCTTTCTTGCCACGCCCCGCGGGCCTCGGCGGCTGGCAGTAAACCGCGGCAATCTCGTGCCCCGCCGCGACCAGCGCCTCGAGCACCGGCACCGAGAAGTCGGGCGTTCCCATGAAAACGAGGCGCATGGTTGTCTCCTGACCTGTCAGCGTTGCTTGGCCGCGCGGCGCAACAGCATGTCGCGCTTCACCTTGCTCAACCGATCAAAATACATCCTCCCGTTCAGATGATCGACCTGGTGCTGCACGCTGGTGGCCCAAAGCCCGACGAAATCCCGCTCCTCGACCTCACCTTCTGCATTCAGGAACCGGACGGTCACGGCGCGGGGGCGGCTGATCCTCGCGTGCACGCCGGGCAGATTCGGGCTGGCCTCGTCATGGTCGCGCATCTGCGCGCTGGCATGCAGGATCTCGGGGTTCGCCATGCGCACCGCCTGTCCGCGCGCATCGCTGGCATCGACCACCGCCAGCCGCTGCATCACGCCGATCTGCACAGCGGCCAGGCCCACGCCCGGCATCGCATCCATGGTGTCGATCATGTCGTCCCAGATCGCGCGCTCGGCATCGGTGACCGCCTCGACCGGGTCGGCGGGCCTGCGCAACCGCTTGTCCGGCCAGGGCACGAAAGGGCGCACGGCCACCGGCCTAGCCCCGCGCCATTTCACGCTTCAGCTTCTGCATCTTACGCGTGATCAACTGCCGTTTCATCGGACCCAGGTAATCTATGAACAGCTTGCCGTTCAGATGGTCGATCTCATGCTGCACGCAGGTCGCCCAAAGCCCGTCGAACGTGTCGGACCGTTCGGTCCCGTCGCGGTCGATCCACCTGACATCCACGACCTTGGGGCGCGTCACCTCGGCGAACTGGTCCGGGATCGACAGGCAGCCTTCCTCGTAGACGTTCTTTTCGTCCGAGCCGGCCACCACCTCGGGATTGAACATCACCAGCGGGCGCGGCGGCTCCCCGGTCTCGTCGTCCTTCGAGCAATCCAGCACGATCAGCCGGTCCATCACCCCGATCTGCGGCGCGGCGAGGCCGATGCCCGGCGCGTCATACATCGTCTCAAGCATGTCATCGGCCAGCGCGCGCAAGTCGTCGCTCAGGTCGGACACGGGCGCGCACACCTTTTTCAGGCGCGGGTCGGGATGGATCAGGATCGGTCGCAGCATGGGCGTTATGTAACCGCTCGTCGTCAGGTTTTGAAGCCGGGCGCCCGGCCATCGCGCGAAATGCTTTAGGCGATTGCGCCCGGCCCTGCAACGCCATAGCGTGCGCCCGACACGACCAATACCAACACCGGAGACCACCTTGACTTTCGACGACCCGATCGAGCGACGCGGCACAAATTGCGGCAAATGGGACAGGATGGAGCAGATCTATGGCGTCCCCGCCGAGGAGGGGCTGGCCATGTGGGTCGCCGACATGGATTTCCGCCCGCCAAAGGCGGTCAGCGACGCGCTGCGCGGGATGCTCGATCCCGGCATTTTCGGCTATTACGGGAACGACGATGGCTACCGCCGGGCGATCTGCTGGTGGATGGAAACCCGCCACGGCTGGCAGGTGGACCCGTCCTGGATCTTCACCACCCACGGGCTGGTCAACGGCACCGGCATGTGCGTCGACGCCTTCACCGATCCCGGCGACGGGGTGGTGCTGTTCACGCCCGTCTACCATGCCTTCGCGCGAGTCATCACCTCGGCAGGCCGCCGGGTGGTGGAATGCCCCCTGGTCGATGAGGACGGCCGTTACCGGATGGATTTCGCCGCCTACGACGAGATCCTGGACGGGTCGGAAAAACTGCTGGTGCTCTGCTCGCCGCACAATCCCGGCGGCCGCGTCTGGACCAGGGAAGAGCTGGAGGGCGTCGCCGCATTCGCCAAGCGTCACGACCTCGTGCTGGTGTCCGACGAAATCCACCACGATCTTGTCTACCCGGGGCACACGCATACCGTCATGGCGCATATCGACGGTATCGCCGACCGGCTGGTGATGATGACGGCGACCACCAAGACCTTCAACATCGCCGGTTCGCATTCCGGCAATGTCATCATCGCGGACGAGAGACTGCGCACGAGATTCGCCGCGCGCATGGCGGGGCTGGGCCTGTCGCCCAATTCCTTCGGCCTGGTCATGGCCGAGGCCGCCTATTCGCCCGAAGGGGCGGCCTGGGTCGATGACCTGATGCTCTATCTCGACGGCAACCGGAAACTGTTCGACGCGGGGATCAACGCCATTCCCGGCCTGCGGTCCATGCCGCTTGAGGCGACGTACCTGTCGTGGGTCGACTTCTCCGGCACCGGCATGGGCCGAGAGGAATTCACCGCGCGGGTCGAAAAGACGGCAAAGATCGCCGCCAATCACGGACCCACCTTCGGGACCGGCGGCGAAAGCTTCCTGCGGTTCAACATCGCCACGCCGCGCGCGCGCGTGCAAGAGGCTGTGGCGCGGCTTCAGGACGCGTTCTCGGACCTTCAATAGCGTCAGGGGGCGTGGTTTCGGAGTGCGCAGGCGCACTCCGACAGGGGCGAGGGGCCAGCCCCTCGCGCTCCCCGGACTATTGTCGGAACAGGGAAACCGCGTGTCAGGCCTCGCCGATCAGGGCAACGGGCGCATCATCGGGGCGGGCGAAATCCAGGGGCTGTTCCCCCGACGCCTCGTTGACCACTTTCAACTCGAAACGGATTTCCTGCCCGTCATCCTCGGACGCCACGATCAGGCAGCGCTTGAGATGGCGGGACCCGTCATAAAGGTCGACGAGACCGCGAAGATGCGGCGCGGAACCGGCGCGCAGGGCGAACCCGTTTTCCCAGGCCCGCACCACGTTGTGGGATTGCGGCCCGGCCTCGACCCTCAGTCGATTGCTTTTCTGCCAGCCACGTGTCCGCGCCTCTTCGAGGCCCGCAAGGATTTCGGGAGAAAGAAAAGTGGTCATGGCAGTCACCTTCGAACAGAATCGCTAAGCGAGAATGTAGGGCTAAACCATGACAGTCACGTAAATTTTTCGCCGCATTGCCGCAATGCACTTGCGGCGCGTCACCCGCCCAGAAGCCCCTCGAGCTGATCGCCGAGGTAATAGCAGACCGCCACCTGCCCCCCGGCGCCGTGCGGGCCCATGAACACGCCATCGGCATCCGAAATATAGGCACAGATCGCCTGGAATTCCGCCAGCCGCGCGGCATCGATGGCACCGCCACGGCTCAGCAATTCCTCGATCTCCTGGCGCTCTCCGAATTGCTGCACGGCCCAGGCGGCCTGCTGCATCTCTACCGGCACGTCGGGATGCCCCCAGGCCCACATCCAGCTGCCATCGTCGGAATAGGTGCCGATGACCTGCGCCTCGGCCGCGATCTCCGGCCCCTCGGCGGGCACGAAGACGATCCGGCCCTTCTTCAGGTTCAGCCGGAAGTCCGAAACGTCCTGCACCTGCGATGAAACCGCGCTGCCGGCGGTCCGGGTCTTCAGGTGGAACGCCGCGTTGACCGCAAGCTGCCGGTACGTCTCGGGCAATTGGGTCGCCCCGGCATCGGCCTGCCGTCCGGCGAACTCCAGCAGGATCTCGTTCATTTCTCGCTCCTTTTCAGGATGCCGGGTCACGCGCTTGTGCGCCATGGCATGAATGGCGGCGCCCGGCACCTTTCACATGTCCGGCACCACGTTCCACGACAAACTCGGCTTCGGCAACCGGCATTCGACCGACGGGCGGGGCGGAGGCCGCGAACTCCGGGCGCCGGGCGCAACTCGCTGTGTGCCGCTGCACAGTCTCTGCGCGGGGATCTGCCCTGCCCGAAACGATTGGCGCGGTTAAGTGTTGGGGAACAGGAAAAGGAGGCTCCGATGGGCGAGTTGATCGACGGCACATGGCATACCGGCTGGTACGACACGAAAAAGCATGGCGGCAAATTCAAGCGGGAGAGCTCGAAATTCCGCAACTGGATCACCGCCGACGGCAGTGCCGGGCCAAGCGGCGAGGGCGGTTTCAAGGCCGAAGCGGGGCGCTACCACCTCTATGTCTCGCTTGCCTGTCCCTGGGCGCACCGCGCGCTCGTCTTCCGTCGCCTGAAGGGTCTAACCGACCTGATCGACGTGTCGGTCGTGCATCCCGACATGCTCTCCGATGGCTGGACGTTCGACACCGATTTCCCGGGAGCCACGGGCGACAAGCTCTTCGGCCTGCCATTCGCCCGCGATCTCTACATTCGCGCCAATCCTAACACGACCGGCCACGTGACCGTGCCGATCCTGTGGGACATGCAGCGCGACACCATCGTGTCCAATGAAAGCGCCGAGATCATCCGCATGTTCAATTCGGCCTTCAACGACATCACCGGCAATGACGACGACTATTACCCCAAGGAATTGCGGGACGAGATCGAGGAGATCAACGAGCGCGTCTACCACACCGTCAACAACGGCGTCTACAAGGCGGGCTTCGCGACGACCCAGGACGCCTACGAGGACGCCGTCATTCCGCTGTTCGAGACGCTGGACTGGCTCGAGGGCCTCCTGTCAGAGCGCAGGTACCTGGCCGGTGCGCAGCCGACCGAGGCCGACTGGCGTCTCTTCACCACGCTGATCCGCTTCGACAAGGTCTATCACGGGCACTTCAAGTGCAACCGCGCCAGGATCGTCGATTACCCCAACCTGTGGGGCTACCTGCGGGAGCTCTATCAGTGGCCCGAGGTGGCGCAGACCGTGAACTTCGATCACATCACGCGCCACTACCATTACAGCCACGATATGATAAACCCGCACCGCATCATCCCCATCGGTCCCGACCTTGACCTCACGGCACCGCACGGGCGCGACAAGGGCTGACGCCGAACTGCCAAAAACCCGGCCCGAATCCCTTGACGGGCGATGGCTTTGGCCGTAAAGACGCGCAACGGAATTCAGGGCGCTGCCTATGGCGGTGCCCGTTTGTATTGAGAGGGTCCGCCCAAGCGGCCCGACAAAAACGAGGATGAACCCATGTCGCGCCGCTGCGAACTGACCGGAAAAGGCCCGATGGTTGGCAACAACTCCAGCCACGCCAACAACAAGACCAAGCGTCGCTACCTGCCCAACCTGAACGACGTGACTCTGCAATCGGAAACGCTGGGTCGCGGCATCAAGCTGCGCATCACCGCCGCTGCCCTGCGCAGCGTCGACCACCGCGGCGGGCTGGACGGCTTCCTGGCCAAGTCGAAAGATGCCGAACTGTCGGATCGCGCGCTCAAGGTCAAGAAAGAGATCGCCAAGGCCCAGGCCGCCAACGCCTGATCGCCCCTGCGCATCGCACAAGACGAAGGCCCTGCCGTTTGGCGGGGCTTTTTTATTGGCCCCTTCTCCAAATTGCCTGCAAGGGACGGCTCCCGGCCCCGGCCAGACCTTCGCGCGATCCGGGCATGTCTCACTCCAAACGGAAACCAGCCCCTGGCCCCGGACGCAAACCGGCTTGGCCGGCCACCGATATCAATCACCCGGGTTATGGCCGCGGCCGGGAAATAGAACACCCGTATACACCGATGCAGCTTGTATTGTGCCCGCCGAACGCCTATCTCTTGACTGCTTATGTTGTTCTCTCGAACCGCTGCTTCCGTTTACCCGGCTCTCAGTTGATCGATTCAGTCTGACTATGCCGGGCTGCCGCATCCTGTGGGCAGCACCCAAACAGGAGTACACGGATATGGCCAATGGCACCGTGAAATGGTTCAACTCAACCAAAGGTTTCGGATTCATTCAGCCGGAGAGCGGCGGCAAGGATGTGTTCGTTCACATCTCCGAGCTGGAGCGCGCAGGCATCAGCGGTCTGGATGACGGCCAGAAGGTCAAGTTCGAGACCGAGACCGGCCGCGACGGGCGCGAGTCCGCCGGCGCGCTGGAACTCGCATGAGCTTTTCCCTCGAGGACGTCTTCAAGGAGGTCCCGCAGCAAACCGGCAATGGCGGGCGGTACCTGACGCCGTCGAGCGTCTTCAAGGACGCTCCCGTTGCGCCGGTCACCCGGCTGGACAAGACCACGGCGGCGGCCAGAGAGATACTGGACGCCCAGGCCAATGAACGGGTGCAAAAGAGCGCCAGGCTCAAGCTTGCCCGGGAAGCACGCGACGCAGGGCTTTCCCGGTAAGGGATCGCCCGCAGTCGCGCGTCGACTGATAGTACCAGCGCCTCTCCCGACCGGCTCACACGAGGGTCGGGAGCGGCGAACACACCGCAGCCGGAGCAAATCTCCGGGTCTGACACGGGCCGGCTGCGGGCTTGGACATGAACGACGCGACCGGGCCGGAAAAACGGCCCGAGACACGCGTCGTGCAGGGATCGTTGTCAGGATATTCGAAAGACCGCGTCGCGCACTGCGCCGCGAAGACCAAGTACGGCAGCCCGGTTCCCACGCGAACCCGGGCGGCTGCAACGCATTCAAATGAAAGTAGAAAAAATGGGCTATTCGACACCTAAGAAACAACTGGACCTCAAGGAATTCCTGAGCGAGCCGGCCAGGAAGCTGCCCTTCCGAAAGTTCGGCATGCGCAGCGCGCCGATCAAACCCGGAACAGGGTCCAAAAACCGCGTCGCCCAGACAGAGTCCACCGAAAGCTAAGCTCGGCAATCCTGCCGATCTTCGGCAGTCGACGACGCGGTTTCAGGGGCATGCAGGATTGCGGGCGACACCCGGCGACCGGCGTCGTTCTACGCTTTGGCGTCAACACTGGCTGCAACGGCACTGTCATGACCCGGAAAAGGGCAACCGTTGATTGGGCGACCTGATTACGGGTTCGTGCCGTTTTCGCCTGATGAAGCAAACTGCAGATATGGGAAATCAACGTGTCGAAGAACAAAAGTAAAAACAAACCCGGTGCCGCCGGAACCGAGATCAAGCCAGCAGACGCCGCGACGATCGTCGAGGATGCGTTCGGCAATTACCTCATCCGCGCTGGCCGGTTGAACGGCGATTTCATCGCGCGTGCCTTTCCCGGCACCGGCCCCAGGAGCCAGGGGCTGATCGCCGAAGCCTCCGGCACGTCCGAGGCCGACGCAATCGAGGCATTGAAGGAAAACTTGCGGGCCCGCAGCGCCAATCGCACCGAAGCGCGCCGCTGGGACGAACGGTCCGACACCTCGATTCCCGGCAAGGAAGAATTCATCGAGGCGCTCCGCCAGATGAAACTGACGGACGCGCAGCTGGCAATGCTCAAGGCCCATGCATTTGCCGGTGACGACGGAATGACCCTGGCCGCCTTGACCAGGGCGTCGGGATACAAGTCCGAGGACACGGCCATGAAAGCTCTGAAAAGAGCGGGTTCCCTTGTCGGCGATTTCCTCGGCCTGGATCCCCGGTCAGACGCGGCGAACGATCCCAGGGATGCACGCGAAGTTCTGGGCTACCTCGTTGAAGCCGACGCCGAAACCGCGTCGGTCTGGGTCATGCACACCGAGCTGCGCAACGCCGTCCGCTCGGCCATCTGAGAACGGCCTGAACACGGGCGGCTTCGATTCAGCCGCCCACCGCCGTCCGGATCGCGGCCATGTTCTGGCCGTAGACCTCCGGCGTCTCCACCGATCCACCCTTGAAGACCGCCGATCCGGCCACCAGCACATCGGCGCCCGCCTCCACCACCAGCGGCGCGGTCTCGGGCGTCACGCCGCCGTCGATCTGGATATGCACCTCGCGATCCCCGATCATCTGGCGCAACCGCCGCGTTTTCTCGACGCCCGACGTGATGAACTTCTGCCCGCCAAAGCCGGGGTTCACCGTCATCAGCACCACCATGTCGACCATGTCCAGAACGTATTCGATGGCCTCCAGCGGCGTTCCGGGGTTGACGCAGACCCCGGCCTTGCACCCCGCCCCGCGAATGGCCTGCAAGGTGCGGTGGATATGCGGGCCGGCCTCCACATGGGCGCTGATCATGTCCGCGCCCGCCTCGGCACAGGCCTCGATATACGCATCCACCGGGGAAATCATCAGGTGCACATCCATGAAGGTCGTGACATGCGGGCGAAACGCCTTCACCGCCGGGGGGCCGAAGGTCAGGTTCGGCACGAAATGCCCGTCCATCACGTCCACATGCACCCAGTCCGCGCCCTGATCCTCGATGGCCCGGATCTCGGCCCCGAAATTGGCGAAATCGGCAGACAGGATGGATGGCGCGATCTTGACGGAACGGTCGAACGGCATGGCAGGCTCTCCTCGTGGTGTGCCCCGCTCTTGCGGGGTTTGGCCCGCGCCGTCAAGCCTTGCGCAAACGCGATCGATCCCGGCAGATTGAACCCCCGGCCCATTCGTGCCACCAATTGATCCCGCCATTCCGCTCAGGGGGACCCGCACCATGCTCGGCCAGATGCAGCACCGCCCGCTCAGGATCATCGACATCCTGACCTATGCCGCCGAGGCCTTCCCCGAACAGGGGCTGGTCTCGGTCCGCGACGAAGGCGACATTCACCGCAGCACCTACCCCGAGACGCTGGCCCGTGTCGGCCAGCTGGCCCACGCCCTCGACGCACTCGACTTGAAAACCGGCGACCGCATCGCCACGCTTGCGTGGAACGGCTACCGCCATTTCGAGCTCTACTACGCCATCGCCGGGATCGGCGGCGTCTGCCACACGATCAACCCCCGCCTGCCGCCCGAGCAGATGCAGTATATCCTCGACCATGCGCAGGACAGCGCGATCTGCGTCGATATCAGCCTCGTGCCGCTCCTGGAGAAGGTGACATTGCCCGAGGGCTGCCGCGTCATCGTCCTGACCGATGACGACCACATGCCCGACGCCCCAGACGGCGCCCTCGCCTACGAGGACCTGCTGGCCGACCAGCCTCAGACCTACGACTGGCCCAGCTTCCCAGAGGACACCGCCGCCGGCCTCTGCTACACCTCCGGCACCACCGGCAACCCCAAGGGCGCACTCTATTCGCACCGTTCCACCGTGCTGCACGCGCTTCTCGTCATCGCCGGCCACCCGCAAAGCCTGCGCCACGGGTCCCGCGTCCTGCCCGTGGTTCCGCTCTTTCACGTCAACGCCTGGGGCATGCCCTATACCGCCCCGCTCGCGGGCATGACCATGGTCATGCCGGGCCGCCACCTCGACGGCGCCAGCCTTTACGATTTGATGGAGGCCGAACAGGTCTTCTCGGCCTGGGGCGTTCCCACCGTCTGGGCCGGCCTGCAACAGGAAATCGCCAAACGCGGCACCCCGCCCAATGGCTTCAAGGACCTCGTGGTCGGGGGCTCCGCCGCCCCCCGCTCAATGATCGCCGCCTTCGAGGAGATGGGCGTCAACGTCAACCAGGCCTGGGGCATGACCGAGATGAGCCCCATCGGCACCCGCGGCATCCTGCCCAGCCACCTTGCCGACGCATCTTTCGACGAGCGCGTCGACGCCAAGGTCGGCGCGGGCCGCCGCCTCTTCGGTGTCGAGTTCAAGCTCAAGGACGATGACGGCAATCTCGTGCGCCACGACGGCGAAACGCCCGGCGAGCTCTTCGTGCGCGGCAGCACCGTCATCTCCGGCTACTACGAAAACGACGAGGCCACCTCTGCGGCCATGGACGAAGACGGCTGGTTCGGCACCGGCGACGTCGCCACCGTCGACGCCAACGGCCGCCTGATCGTCCGCGACCGCGCCAAGGACCTGGTGAAATCGGGTGGCGAGTGGATCAGCTCCATCGACCTCGAAAACGCCGCCATCTCGCACCCGCTGATCGACACCTGCGCCGTCATCGCCGTACCCCACCCCAAGTGGGACGAGCGCCCCGTTCTCGTCGTGGTCCCGGCGGGCGATGAAAAGCCCACTCTCGCGGACATCCACGCCCATCTCGAACCGCATTTCGCCAAATGGCAGATGCCCGACGACATTCTCTTCACCGACGCACTGCCGCTGACGGCCACCGCCAAGGTCTCCAAGCTGACCCTGCGCGAGCAGTTCTCTGACTACGTCCACCCCGACCTGCGCGAGGACGGCGCGTGAGCATTTCGCTGGACACCGCCGCGCTGGAGGATTGGGCCAAAACCCACCTGCCCGCGCTCGACGGCCCCATCACCGCCACCAAGTTCTCCGGCGGGCAATCCAACCCCACCTACCGGCTCGACACGCCCTCGGGCCGTTTCGTCCTGCGCCGAAAACCCCCCGGCGTGCTGCTCAAATCCGCCCATGCCGTCGACCGCGAATACCGCGTGCAAAAGGTCCTCGCGAACACCGGCGTCCCGGTGCCGAAGATGCACGCCCTCTGCGAAGACGACAGCGTGATCGGCTCGGCCTTCTACATCATGGACCATGTCGAAGGCCGCAATTTCGACCAGCCGTCCCTGCCCGAAATCGCCCCCGAAAACCGCGCGCCCCTCATCGACGCCATGAACCGCACCCTCGTGGCCATCCATTCCGTCGATCTCGACGCCACCGGCCTCGCCAAATACGGCCCTCCCGGGCACTATTGCGAACGCCAGACCGAACGCTGGACGCAGCAATATCGCGCGACAGCGACCGAGGACATCGCCGAGATGGACGCCCTCATCGACTGGCTCTTCGCCCACATGCCCCCCGATGACGGCCAGCGCACGCTGGTTCATGGCGACTACCGCCTCGACAACCTGCTCTTCGCGCCGGACGCCCCCCGCGTCGCCGCCGTGCTCGACTGGGAGCTGTCGACCACAGGCCACCCCTATGCCGACCTCGCGGCGGTGATCATGCAATGGTCCATGCCCGCCACCACCGAAGGGCGCGGGCTGGAGGGGATCGACCGCGCCGCCCACGGCCTCTGGTCCGACCGGCAGTTCATCGACACCTATTGCGACCGCCGCGGCATTCCGGGTATCGAAGACTTCCACTTCTACCTCGCCTTCACCTATTTCCGCATGGCCGCCATCCTTCAGGGCGTCAAGAAACGCGCCCTCGACGGCAACGCCTCCGACCCCGACCGCGCCCTGAAACTGGGCGCTTACGTTCCCTTCTTCGCCCGCTCCGGGCTAAAGGCCGCCACCGAATGACCGACACCTTCGATCCCAACCTGCGCGAGGCGCCCTCGCCGCTTTCCGAAACCCTCGGCTTCGACATGACCGACTGGTCCGAAGGCTACGCCCGGGTCGAGGCTCCCATCGCGCCCCACCTGATGAACCGCCAGGGCCTGACCCACGGCGGCGTCTATGCCGCGATCCTCGACACCGCGATGGGCTTCTGCGGCTGCTTCACCGGCGATCCGAAGATCAAACAGAACGCGCTCACCCTCAGCATGACGGTCAATTACCTCGCCCGCGCCACCGGGACGCACCTGGTGGCCGAGGCCCGCGTGACCGGCGGAGGCCGCTCCACCTTCTTCGCCAAGGGCGAGGTGCGCGACGACACCGGCACCCTCATCGCCGAGGCGACCGGCGTCTTCAAACTGCGCTCCCGGAAATAACCGCCAGCCCGCAGGGTGGGGTTCCACCCCACCACGCCACCGCGCCACTCACGCAGACGCTTCAACAACGCGTAGGGTGGGTGAAAACCCACGCGACCCCCGTATATTTTCCGAAAACCCCCTTGACCTTCCAGTGACTGGAACCCTTATCTCTGCCGCATGACAACGCTGAACCTCGAACTCGATGGCATGTCCTGCGCCGGCTGCGCGGGCCGCGCCGAACGCGCGCTCGGCGCGCTGCCCGGCCTCGGCCGCGCCTCCGTGAACTTCGCCACCGGCACCGCGCAGGTCGAGGTGAACGGCACGCCCCTGGACCGGATCACCGACGCGCTCGATGCCGCCGGCTACCCCGCCCGCACCGCGCAAACGTCCCTCGCGATCGACGGGATGCACTGCGCCTCCTGCGTGGGCCGGGTCGAGGACAGCCTGACGGCAACCCCCGGCGTACTGACCGCCGCCGTCAACCTCGCCAGCCAGACGGCTCAGGTCACCTACCTTTCGGGCACCACCACGCCCGCCGACCTCGCCCGCGTCGTCACGCAGTCCGGCTACCCGGCCCGCCCGTCCGAGGAAGACACGCCCGATCCCGCTGCTTCGCGCCGCGTCGCAGAGATCACCCATGCCCGCCGCATGACCCTGCTCGCCGGCGCGCTGACCCTGCCGGTCTTCGTCACCGAAATGGGTGCGCACCTTATCCCCGCCTTCCACCACTGGCTGCACGACCTGATCGGCCAGCCAACGCTCTGGACCCTGCAATTCATCCTCACCACGCTGGTCCTCGCCTTTCCCGGCCGGCAGTTTATAACCCTCGGCCTGCCAGCGCTCCTGCGCGGCGCGCCCGACATGAACAGCCTCGTCGCCCTCGGCACCCTGGCCGCCTGGGGGTATTCCACCGTCGCGCTTTTCGCCCCCGGCGTCCTGCCCCCCGGCACCGCCGCCGTCTATTTCGAGGCCGCCGCCGTCATCGTCACCCTCATCCTGCTGGGCCGCTGGATGGAGGCCCGCGCCCGCGGCCAGACCGGCGCCGCCATCCGCCGCCTGATCGGCCTGCAACCCGACACAGCCCGCGTGATCCGCAATGGTGCGGCACAGGACATCCCCGTCGCGCAGGTGGGCGTCGGGGACACGCTCCAACTGCGCCCCGGCGAACGCATCCCCGTCGATGGGACCGTCACCGACGGCACGTCCCACGTGGACGAATCCATGATCTCGGGCGAACCCGTGCCCGTCTCGAAAACCACCAACGACATCCTCATCGCCGGCACCATCAACGGCGACGGTGCGCTCACCATGACCGCCACCGGCGTCGGCCGCGACACGATGCTGGCCCGTATCGTCGCCATGGTGCAGGAGGCCCAGGGCGCCAAGCTGCCGATCCAGGCCCTGGCCGACAAGGTGGTGCGCGTCTTCGTGCCCGTGGTCATCACCCTCGCCGTGCTGACCGTCCTGGCCTGGCTCGCCTTCGGCCCCAGCCCCGCGCTCGGCCTCGCCCTCGTCGCCGGTGTCTCGGTGCTGATCATCGCCTGCCCCTGCGCCATGGGCCTCGCCACGCCCACCTCGATCATGGTCGGCACCGGCCGCGCCGCCGAACTCGGCGTTCTTTTCCGCAAGGGCGACGCGCTCCAGTCGCTGGCCGAAGTCCGCGTGGTCGCCTTCGACAAGACCGGCACCCTCACCATGGGCCGTCCCACCCTCACCACGCTGCACCTCGCCCCCGGCGTCGACCGCGCCGACACCCTCGCCGCCATCGCCGCCGCCGAGGCGCAGTCCGAGCACCCCATCGCCCGCGCCATCGAGACCGCGGCCCGCGATGAAGGCCTCACCCTGCCCCGCGTCACCGAGTTCCGGGCCATCCCCGGCCACGGCCTTTCGGCAACCGTCAACGGCCAGGACCTGCTGGCCGGAACCGCCCGGCTGATGCATGACCATGCCATCGACATCGCCCCCTTCGCCGACGCACTGGCGCACCTGACCGCCCACGGCGAAACCCCGGTCTTTGCCGCCATCGACGGACGTCTGGCCGCCCTTCTCGCCGTCTCCGACCCGATCAAGCCTGCGGCCCGCGACACCATCCGCGCCCTGCACGAAAGCGGCCTGCAAACCGCCCTCATCACCGGCGACACCGCCGCGACGGCCCAGGCCGTCGCCGCCGCCCTCGGCATCGACCATGTCGAGGCCGAGGTCCTGCCCGGCGACAAGCGCGACACCATCGCCCGACTTCAGGACACGCACGGCGCCACAGCCTTCGTCGGCGACGGCATCAACGACGCCCCCGCCCTCGCGCAGGCCGATATCGGCATCGCCATGGGGACCGGCACGGACGTGGCCATCGAAAGCGCCGACGTGGTGCTCGTCTCCGGCAATCCCGCAAACGTGCTGACCGCGCTGCATGTCTCGCGCCGCACGCTGCGCAACATCCGCCAGAACCTCTTCTGGGCCTTCGCCTACAACGCGGCGCTCATCCCCGTCGCCGCCGGTGCGCTCTACCCGCTGACCGGCGCACTCCTGTCACCGATGCTCGCCGCCGGCGCCATGGCGCTCAGCTCTGTCTTCGTGCTCACCAACGCCCTGCGGCTGCGCCGCCTCTCGCCGGAGCCCGCCCCATGAACATCTCGCAAGTCTCGGACAAGACCGGCCTGCCCCCCAAGACCATCCGCTATTACGAGGAGATCGGCCTTGTCACGCCCGAGCGCGGTGCCAACGGCTACCGCGTCTTCGAGGACACCCACCTGCACAAGCTCGCCTTCCTAGGCCGCGCCCGCGCCTTGGGCTTCTCCATCGAGGATTGCCGCACGCTGCTGGCCCTTTACGAGGACGACACCCGCGCCAGCGCCGACGTCAAATCCATCGCTCGTCAGCACCTGAAACAGATCAACGAGAAAATCGCGCAACTGCAATCCATGGCCGACACGCTCGGCCACCTTATCGAGTGCTGCGCCGGCGACAACCGCCCCGATTGCCCGATCCTCAACGACCTCGCCCGCCACTGAGCGCCAGAATTTTCGTACGAAAATTCTCCCCCAAGATTATTCGTACGAATAATCTCAGGCTAGAGTTCCGCCCCCGCCTTCCACTCTCCCCACTTCATCGTCGCAGTCGCCCCGACATAGGTGAAGGGCAGCGGCGGCAGGCGCGACGGTGTTCCCTGCGACATGACGTGGTCCACGATCCCGCTCTCGACCCCCGAGGCCAGCTCCGCCATCGCCATCCCGTGCAGCGTGCCGCGCGCCGTGCCCAAACCATTCTGGCAACAGGCCGAGAACAGCCCGTCCTCGACCTCGCCCAGCGCCGGCGCGCCGTTCCAGCTCAGGCACAGCCGCCCGCCCCAGCGATATTCCATGTCAACGCCGGCAAGCTGTGGAAACCGCGCCGCGAACGCCTTGTCATGCGACCGCCCCATCGCCGCCACGCGGCCTTCGGGAATCTTCAGCGACGGGTCATAGGTCACCCGGTTGCGCATCACGATCCGCGTGCCCCCCGGCCCGCTGATCCTGCGCACCGTGCTGCCCATCGGGTCGGCGGGTGTCAGCCCCCAACGCTCCGCCCCGCCCAGCCGGGCGGCCTCGTCCTCGGTCAGGGGACGGGTCATCGACGCGTAGAGAAACAGGTGCAGCAACCGTCCCTCGAATTGCCCGAAGCTTTCGGCATGACCGTTGACCGCCAGGATCACCTTCGGTGCGGTCACCCGGCCCTTCGGCGTCACGGCCACCCAATCGCCCTCGCGCCGCAGCCCGGTCACCGGCGAGTCCTCGCAGATCCGCACCCGGTTGCTGGCCAGCCCGCGTGCCACGCCCCGCACGAACAGCGCCGGCTGGATCATCGCCGTGCCGGGCGTGTAAAGCCCGCTGCGGTAATAGTCCGATCCGGTGAGATCGCACATCGCATTGCCATCCAGCAATTCATGCGCCTCGCCCATCGCCTCCAGGTGCGCGGCATAATCGAGGTTGTGCTGATGCCCCTTCGCACTCGCCGCCGCGTTGGTCTTGCCCGACCGCACGAACGCCTCCCCGCCCAGCCCGAACGCCTTCGCCATCTCTGCGGCAAAGTTTATCGCCGCGCGGTTCATCCGCGTCTGCGCCATATCCTTCTCCAGCGCGCCACCGTAGTCTTCCGACGACAGGTCATGCGGCAGGTCGATCATGAAGCCCGAGTTGCGCCCCGCCGGCCCCTCGCCAATCCGCCTTGCCTCCAGCAGCACGATCCGCGCCTCCGGGTGCAGTTGGCTCAGCCGCCGCACCGCCGCCAGCCCCGCAAAACCGCCGCCGATCACCAGCCAGTCCGCCGTCGCCGCCTCTTCCAGCGGCTGCGCCGGCCCCGCCTCGGGCAGGATCGCGTTCCACCCGGTCACACCGGGATCGCAAGGCAACCGGCGCACCTTCACGGCAGGCTCAACTGGGCCATCCGGCCCCCGTCCACGGTCCAGACCTGCCCGGTCACGAACCCCGCCTCTTCGCTCGCCAGCCAGCAGATCAGCCGCGCCACGTCCTCCGGCCCGCCCGTCCGCCGCACCGGGTGGATCCCGGCCAGCCCTGCGCGAAACGCCACCGGGTCCGGCATGCTTTCGATGAACGCCTCGTTCAGCGGCGTGTCGATCCATCCCGGCGCCACGGCATTGCACCGCACGCCATCCTGCCCGTGGTCCACTGCCACGGCGCGCGTCAGCCCGTGCAGCCCGGCCTTCGACGCGCCATAGGCCGGATGCCGCGGATTTGACCCAAGTCCCTCGATGGAACCGACATTGACGATGGCGCCACCCCCGTGCCGCAGCAGTTTCATGCCATGCCGGATCAGCAGGAAAGGCGTCGTCAGGTTCACCTGCATCTGAAGGTGCCAATCGGCCTCGCTTGTCTTCTCGACGGTGCCCTCCCGCATGATACCGGCATTGTTCACCAGGATATCAAGCGTGCCCGCCTTCTCCGCGACTTCCGCCATCACCCGCTCGGGCACGGCCTCATCACTGAAATCCGCCGCGATATCTTCGTGCGCCGACGCGCCGCGCTGCGCGCAGAACACCCGCGCGCCGCCCTCGGCCAGCATCGCCGCCGTGGCCGCGCCCATGCCGCTCGATCCGCCGGTGACCAGCGCCACCTTGCCCGCGAACCGGCTCATGTCACGGCCTTCCCACCGTTCACTTCCACCAGCGACCCGCACATGTACCGCGCCGCGTCCGACGCCAGGAACAGCATCACGTCCACGATCTCTTCCGGGCTGGCGATATGCCCCAGCGGCACGCTGGCATTCAGGTCCTCGATGGCCCGATCCGGGTCCAGCCCGCGTGCCGCAAAGCCCGTGCGCAGCATGGCCGTATCCACCTCGTTGGGGCAGACCGCGTTCACCCGGATGCCCTGATGCGCGTGATCCCGGCCAAGGCATTGCGTCAGGCTGGCAATCGCCGCCTTGCTCGTCACGTAGACCGGATGGTTCGGCCCCGGCCGCAGCCCCCAGCAGGACGAGGTGTTCACGATCGCCCCGCCGCCCCGCGCGGCCAGGATCGGGATCGCCGCCCGGCAAATCCGAAACGGCGCCTCCACGTTCACGCCCATGGTCAGGCGCCAGTCGTCATCGCGCGCCGTGGTGATATCACCGCGCGTGATGACGCCCGCATTGTTGAACACCAGGTCCAGACCGCCCAACACCGCCTCCGCCGTCCCGGGCAGCGCGTCGCAGAACGCCCCGTCCAGCAGGTCACCGTCCAGATGCGCCTCGGCCTCCACCGCGCCGCTCTGCCGGTCGCTCACCGCCACAAGCGCGCCCTCGGCCCTGAGCGCCGCGACCAGCGCAGCCCCGATGCCGCCCGCGCCTCCAGTGACGAGCGCACAACGTCCCTCGAACCGCATCAGGCCACCTCGTATCTCACCGGCAGGCTGAGTGCTCCTGTGTTGCCGCTGTCCGGCAACCATTCCGGCGCGCCGTCATACGCCACCGTACGGAACGTCTGCCGCAACGCATCCAGCGCACAGCCGGTATCCGTCCGCGCCACGAAATGCCCGATGCAGTGATGCGCCCCGCCGCCGAACCCGAAATGCCGCTTGCGCTTCACCGTGATGTCGAACCCCGGCTCCTCGCAGATCTCCGGGTCGCGGGCCGACGCATGGACCAGCAGGTTCAGCACCGTGCCCTTCGGGATCACCATGCCGTCCATCTCGACATCCTCCACCGCCTCGCGGGTGGACCACGTCGTGGTCGGCCGCGCCCGGATGAACTCTTCCACCGCGTTGGGGATCAGGCTCTCGTCCTCGCGCAGCATCTGCCATTGCTCCGGGTTCTCGATGAACAGCGACAACCCAAGCCCCAGCAAGGCCCGCGTCGTATCCACGCCACCGAAGATCGAAATCACGATGGTGTTCAGCAATTCCTCATGCGTGCAGTCCCCGTTGCGGTCGAACTCCGCCACCATGCGCGCAACATAGCTGTCGCAATCCTCGCCGCGCCGCACCTTGGCCACCAGTTGATCGGCCAGCTGGAACAGCGTCTCGCAGGCCGCGTTGAACCGTTCCTGGTACTTCGGCGCCTCGATCCCCATCGCCAGCCCCAGGTCGGCGGCGTTATGCGCCACCAGCGGCCAGGCTTCCCGCTCCATCCCCAGCAGCGTCGTGATGGCCTGCCCGGCGAAGGGCTCGCAAAACGCCGACTGGAACTCGCAGGACGTCTTTTCGCGCAGGCCCGCGCACAGGTCCCGCGCGATCTCGTCGAAGGCCGGGACCAGCGACAGCACGTACTCCTCGCTCAGCGCCGGCACCGCCAGCGCCCGCAATTTCTGATGCGCGTCGCCCTCGCGCCCGATCACCGAATCCCGCCAGAAATCCGCGAACCGCCCCTCGATCCCGACCGTCTCGGGCCAGTTGTGACTGCCTTGCCGGAACCGCCGGTCGCGCAGGATCTTGCCCACCTGCCGATACCGCAACACCGCCAGGCCAAAGGGCGTCTCGGCGCACCAATGGGCCTCGCGTGCCGCGACAACTTCCGGCCCCCGCGTCGAAAACCCGGGGTCTTTCAGGTCCAGATACGGCAGATTGCCCATATGCGTCACTCCTCCGCGCCGTCGCGCGTTCTCAATACTCCTGGTTCAGCGCATCCGCCGCCGGGATCTCGCTTTCCCGTTTCGCAATATACGCCAGCAGAGCCTCGTTCACAGCTTCGTCCAGCTTCGGCTCTTCATACTCGTTCAGCATCTTGCGTGCGTACGCCTGCGCTCTTGCATTCGCCTCCACCGCGCCCTCGGCCTGCCACTGCTCGATCGAGTTGTTGTCAAAGAGATCCGGCATGAAGAACGCCCGCTGGAAATTCGCCAGCGTATGGGGATGGCCCAGGTAATGCCCGCCGGGTCCGATATCGCCCACGGCCGCCACCGCCTCGTCGAAATCGTCCCAGCGGATGCCCTCGGCCATCCGGTACGCCATCGCGCATTGCTCGGCGTCGATCACGAATTTCGCCATCGAGCAATGCATCCCGGCCTCGTTCCAGCCCGCCGCGTGCCACATGTAATTGGTCCCGGCCATCTGCAACGCCATCAGGGTCGTGGCACTCTCGTACCCCGCCTGCGCATCCAGCGTCTTGGCCCCGCCAAGGTTGGTCGAGGACCGCCACGGCACGCCATAGAACCGCGCCATCTGCCCGATCATCAGGTTCATCAGGCTGATCTCCGGCGTTCCCGCCATCGGCGCGCCCGACTTCATGCTGACCGTCGACAGGTAGTGCCCGTATATGGCCGGACACCCCTTGCGCACGACCTGCGTATAGGCCAGCGCGCTCAGCGCCTCGGCATTCAGCTGCGCCACCGTGGGCGCAACAGACGCCGGCGTATTGGCCCCGCCCAGCACGAACGGGCTGCACAGCACCGGCTGGTTGCGGCGACAGAACGCCCGCATCGCGCCCAGCATGGTTTCATCCCACACCAGAGGCGAGTTGCCGTTGCAATTGCCCGTCACCACCGGGTGCGTCTCCATGAACGCCTCGCCAAAGAGGATCGCGCACATCTCCATCACGTCCTCGGCGTTCTTCGGACTGGTGGTCATCCCCATGAACGTCTTGTCCGAGTGCTTCATCGACGAATAGGTGATCCGCAGATGCCGCTGGCTGATCGGATGGTCATAGGGCTCCACGATATGATGCGCGCTGGAATGCAGCGCCGGCGACATCTGCGCCAGCTTGTGGAAATTCGCCAGGTCCTCCAGCGTCGGATTGCGCCGGACGTCGTCCAGATCCCGCAGGAACGGCGCGCCGGTCATCGGCACGAAAATCGCATGCTCGCGGCCAAATGGCAGGTTATGCGCCGGGTTCCGCGCATGATAGGTGAAGCTCTCGGGGATCGACCTGATCAGCTCCCGCACCAGCCCGCGATCCAAGTGCACCCGGTCGCCGTCGCGCACCTCCGCACCGGCCCGTTTCCAATCCGCAATCGCGATCTCGTCGCGAAAGACCACGCCCACGTTTTCCAGGATATCCATGCTCGCCGCATCGATGCGCTCGATCTCTTCGGCGCTCATCGGCTCGGTCAGCGGCAGGCCCCGCTTCAGGCTGGGCAGCATCTTGACGTCCCGCACGGCCCGCAGCGCGGTCCGTGTGCCGCGCCCTCGACGCGCGGGTTTTTCCGCAATTGCCGTCACGCGTCGTCCTCCATGCTGTCCGAAATTCCGTCCAGTATCCCCGGCAGCCCGTCAAAGGCCCCCTGCGCCGCCAACCCCTCGACCATCTGCAGGTTCAGGGTATTGGGCGTGGCCAGCGCCCTCTTCTCGTCATGCAACTCGCCCGCGCGGTCTCGGCCAAGGCCGTTCAGAACCCCGGTCACCAGGTTGCTGACATAGATCTCCGCCGCCTCGGGTGACCCGGTCTTTCCCGCCAGCCATCCGGTGCCTTCTTCCAGCAGCCCCAACGCCGCGGCCACCATCGTCGAGGCCGCGAAATGGTGGTTCAGCGCCGCCTCGTCCGCCTGCGGCAACACCGGGTTCTCTGCCCCGAAGAGCGCCTGTACGACGCCCGGATCCCCCGCCACCGGCAAGGGGCAGCCGCCGTTCTCGATGAACCCGTAAGGGATCGTCACCGACACGTCCCGCACCGGCGCACAGGCCGCCACGATCCCGGCCATCGGCACGCCCGCCATGACCGACACGATCTTCTGGTCCGCCCGGAACGGCAGGCCCTTCACCACGTCGGCCCAGACCGCCGGACGCAAGCACAGAAGGACGATCTCGCTGTGCTCCACGACCTCGGCATTCTCCGCCACCGCGATGCCCAAACCACTCTGCGCCAACGCCGCCGACACCGCCTCGCCGCGGCGCGACACCGTCACCTCATGCCCGATGCGTGCCAGCGCCCGCGCCATCGGCGCCGCGATATGCCCGGCTCCAAGGAATCCGACCCGGCTCATCCCACTAGGTCTCCGTCCTTCGGATCGCTCAGATCGACCCAGATCGTCTTCACTTCCGTGAACTGGTCATGGGCATGCACGCCGTTGTCCCGCCCGCCAAAGCCGGACTGCTTGTACCCGCCAAAGGGCGTCGCGATATCCCCTTCACCATAGCAGTTCACCGTCACGGTCCCCGCCCGGATCTCCCGCGCCGCCCGGATCGCGCGGCGCACATTCGAGGTAAAGACCGACGCCGCCAGCCCGTAGGCCGTGTCATTGGCCAGCTGGATCGCCTCGGCCTCGCTCGCCACCTCGATCACCGACAGGACCGGGCCAAAGATCTCCTCCTTCGCCCGCTTGTCGTCCTTCTTGACCTCGTAGACCGTCGGCTCGATGAAATTGCCCTTGGGCTTGCCGCCCCCGGCCACCGCCTTGCCTTTCAGATAACCCGCCACCTTCTTGCAATGCTCGCTATCCACCAGCGCGCCCAGATGGTTCGCCGGGTCCAGCGGATCGCCAGTCTTCCAGTCGCGCATCCGCGCCACGATCCGCTCCATAAGCGGCTCTTTCACAGCCTTCATCACGATCACCCGGCTGCAAGCGGAACAATTCTCGCCCATGTTCCAAAACGCCGCATTCACCAGGTGCTCGGCCACGTGATCGAGGCTCTCGGCATCCTCCAGCACCACGGCCGGGTTCTTGCCCCCGCATTCCAGCGTGATCTTCTTCATATTGCTGTCGGCGGCGTAGCGCAGGAACCGCTTGCCAGTCTCGGTCGACCCGGTAAAGCTCACCATGTCCACGCCCATATGCAGGCCCAGCGGCGCGCCCACGCTCGGTCCATCCCCCGGCAACACCTGCAACACACCGCGCGGCACGCCCGCCATATGCGCCACTTCCGCCAGCCGCAACGCGGTCAGGCTGGTCTGCTCGGCCGGCTTCACGATCACCGAGTTGCCCGCCGCCAGCGCCGGCCCGATCTTCCACGCCATCATCAGCAGCGGAAAGTTCCACGGCAGCACGCAGGCCACCACGCCCAGGGGTTCCCGCACGATCAGGCTCAGCGCATCGTCCCCCGACGGGCCCACCTGGTCATAGATCTTGTCGATCAGTTCCGCGTGCCACTTGATCGTGTGAATGACCTCGGGAATATCCACCGTCTCGCAGTCCCGGATCGGCTTGCCGCTGTCGAGGCTCTCCATCACCGCGAACTCGTGCCGCCGCCGCGCGATCAACTTGCACAGCCGGATCAGAACGTCCTTCCGCGCGCTCGGATGCGCCTTCGCCCACTCGCCGCGTTCAAAAGCCTCCCGCGCCTTCTCCACCGCGAAATCCACGTCCTTCGCATCGGCGGTCGAGATCTTCGCCAGCACCTCCCCCGTCGCCGGGTTCACCGTCTCCATCACCGGCCCCGATCCCCTGCGGAACTTGCCATCGACGAAAGGCGCGCGCGGCAGGTCCAGCTCGGCGGCAATCGCGCCATATTCGTCCCGTGTCAGAAGCTCGGTCACGCCGGTGCCCTTTCCTGTTTCCCGTCCCGGGCCTGACCCGGGACCTCCTGGTTGGCGCAGAGGTCCCGGCTCGGGGGCCGGGACGCGTGGGTGCCACTTTCAACCGACAGGCTCATGTCCTGCCCCCTTCGATGGCGGCCACGCCCGTGTCCATCGTCCGGATCACCTCTTCGAGGCTGCGCTTGTCATCCTTGTTGAGCGGCAAGAGCGGCTTGCGCGGCGGCCCCGCCGGAATGCCGCGCAGCGTCACGCCATGCTTGATGCACTGGATGAACTTGCCGCCCTGCTCCAGCACCCGCATTAGCGGCATCATCGCCGACATGATGGCCCGGCCCCTGGTGAAATCCCCTTCCACCACGCAGGCCCGGTAGAGCGCCACATGCGCCTCGGGCGCGAAATTCGATCCGGCGCAAACCCAGCCCTTGGCCCCCCAGGCAAAGAACTCCAGCGCCTGGTCGTCCATCCCGCACAGAAGCCCCAGATGCGGATAGTCCCGCGCAATCAGGTGCAGCCGGTTGATGTCGCCCGAGCTCTCCTTGATGCCGCAGAAATTGGGCGAGCGGCCAAGGCGATCCAAAGTCTCCTCGTCCATGTTCACACCCATCCGGCCCGGGTAGTTGTACAGCAGCACCGGCATATCCACCGCCCGGTCTATGGCCAGCGCGTGCAAGGCGATCTCGCGCCCCGTCGGCACCGAGTAGGGCGGCGTCGCCACCAGGATCGCATCGGCGCCCACGTCCTTCGCCATCCTGGCAAATTCGATACTGTCCTCGGTGCGCAGCGCGCCCGTCCCCACCACCAGCGGCACGCGTCCCTTGATCAGCGCGTGGGTCTTTCGCGCCAGCCATTCTCGCTCCTCGAAGCTCTGCGCGTAATACTCCCCCGTGGTCCCGGCACTGATGATCCCGGCCACGCCGCCCGCGATCAGCTGCTCCACCACCTCGCCCAGCGCGCCCTCGTCCACCGTGAAATCCTCCCGGTATGGCGTCACGATGGGCGTCCATATGCCCTCAAACTGCATCTTCACGATCCTTCACCGGCAAGACGTCGATCGGCAACGGATCGGGGCTCACGAACCGCTCCAGCCGATCCCGCGACAGGTTCCAATGGGCGATGGTCAGCTCGACGATCACCCCCGGCTCCTGCCGCTCGATGGCCTCGATCATCGCGTCATGATGCGCGCAGGCCGTCACCACCCGCGCCGCCTCGTCCTCCGAGGCCGGGCGATAGAATGTCTGGCTCAGCCGCGTATGGTCGATCAGCATCCGCTTCAAGCTGGGCAGCAGGTAGGGGTTGTGCGCCATCTCCCCCATGCACAGGTGAAAGCGATGGTTCTGCAACGCGGCCTCCGCCGCATCGCCCGCCTCCGTCGCCGCGCGGAACCGCTCCTGGATGGCCTTCAAAGGCCCGATTTCGCCCGCCTTGCGGTTCTCGGCGGCCAGCCGCGCCACGTTCGCATAGATCATCGGCGCGGTCTGAAAGAACGTCCGCATCACCGGCAGGTCCATCGACGCCACCTTGGCGCCGCGGTTCTGCGTCAGGTCCACATACCCCTCGCCACCCAGCCGCTGCAGGATCTCGCGCATCGGCGTGCGCGACATGGCGTAACGCTCACACAGCGTCGCCTCGTCGAGGTCGCTGCCGGGCGCGATCTCCTGCGTCAGGATACGCATCCGCAGGTCTTCCAGGCACTGCGTTTTCTTGTCGGCGGTCAAAGCGACTCTCCTTGCTGAATACATAATGTATACATTTTGTATTGCCGCGTCGACTCAAATTTCGCGCCCCCGCCGGACCCTGCCCAACCCCTGCTTTTTCTTGCCAAAAATACTCGCGCCGCAGGCCCCCGCCCGCCACATGCACACCGTCGGGCCGGGTGCGTCACGCCACCCTCACGCCCCCGAGGCCACAAGGCCGAGAGAACCTGCGCGCGTGAAACGCGCTCGATCGAACTGAAAGCCTAGCGCCGCCCGCCCACCGGCGGATCGGCCCGGCTCGCGTCCCAGTCGGGCTCGAAGCCCAGCACTTCCGTCGCCGGCGGCAGGGCCGGGTTGAACAGGACATTATGCGCCATCGTCGCCTGGTGCAGCAGGTTGTGCGGCGCCAGCCGCCAGACCTTGCAGTAAAGCTCGAACGCCTGCCCGTAGGCCTCGAACCGCAATGTCGCGTGCCCCGCCTCGTGCAGCGCCTTGGCGCCCGGGCTGCCCGGCGGGAAGGTCGCGGTCAGGATGTCGGAAAACTCCTTGGCCTTCTGGTAATAGGTCGCCGACAGGAATTGCAGCGCACTCTGCCGCCGCTGCGCCGGGTCGTTGGTCTTCGCCGCCATGTGCTGCAATTCCGGCGTCACCGAATATCCCGGCGCCTTGTTCAGCACGGTGATCACCACGCCCATGGGCGCCTCATGCCCCTCCGGCGTCACCTCCGGCATGATGGCATCATCGGGGCGCCCGTCATTGTTGCGCATCGCCAGCTGCCGCACGTGGCACTGCCATTTCAGGAACCCCAGCCGCAGCGGGTTGTCGGAATAGCTCTGCCCCAGTTGGGCCGCCAAAGATGTCATGCCACGCTCCTCTCGGGGTCTGGCGTTTCCATGTCGAAGTCCCGGTCGCTGGTCAGGCTGGGCACCCGGCCCGCGGCCTTTTCCACGTCGTCCAGGTCGATCACCGCCTGCACCACGCCGGGCTCCGTGCCGCCCTCGGCCAGCACCTCGCCCCACGGCCCGACGATCAGCGAATGGCCATAGCATTCGCCCCCGCCCGGCACCGGCCCAATCGCGCAAGGCGACACCACGAACCGCGTGGTCTCGATCGCCCTTGCCCGGTTCAGCACGTGCCAATGCGCCTCACCCGTCTTCTTCGTGAACGCCGCGGGACAGATCAGCATCTCCGCCCCCGCCTGCGCCAGCCCCCGCCACAGCATCGGAAACCGCAGGTCGTAACAGATCGTATGCCCGATCCGCCCGTAGGGCGTGTCGTGAATGACGGCCCGGCTGCCCGGCGCCACCCGCTCGCTCTCGCGGTAGACTTCCGTCTCGCTCAACTGGATGTCGAACATGTGGATCTTGTCATACCGCCCCGTGACCCTGCCCTGATCATCCAGCATGATCCCACGGTTGATGATCCGCCCGTCCGGTCCGTCCACCGCGATGGAGCCGAGGTTCATCCACACCCCCGCCTCCCGCGCAAAGGCCTGCGCCTCGCGCAGAAACGGATGATCGCCCTCGGGGGCAGAAGGCGCCGCCACGGCCGCGCCCTCCGTTTTCAGCCCGCCGCAATATTCCGGCAGGAAAAGAACCTGCGCGCCCGCCGCCACCGCCCTCTCGGCCAGCGGCCGCGCCTCCTCCCAGGCCGATGCGAAATCGGGCATGGGCCGTGTCTGCAGGCAGGCGATGTTGATCGGGCGCGTCATGTCTGGTCCTTTCAAAGTCCTCTCAGAACTTCATATAGGCCTTGCGCAGGTTCACCAAAGGGTGCCGGTCCGACATCTGGAACTTGATCAGCAATTCTCGCGCGATCATGTCCCGGTCCTGCTGGTTGTCGGGCAGGTCGATCGTGTCGGGCACCCGCACCCAGCCGTTGTTGTTGCGGTCGAACACCGCCGGCGCGCCTTCCTCGTAGCCCATATGCACGTCTTCCAGCCAGTTCAGGTCGTCCCAGCCCATGGTTTCCATGTACTTCGTCAGGAACGGCGTGATCCGGTCATAGTCCGGCACAAGGTTCACGTCATAGCGATAGCCGATATGCTGCCCGATTTCCTTTTCGCGCTCCGAGCCAAGCCCGTCCTTGTCCTTCAGGAACTGGTCGACATCGGTGATCTCCGATCCGCGATACTGTGATCCAGCCATTGTTTTCTCCTCTTCCGGGGTGCCGGGGTAAACCCCGGCCTACGGTTGCGGTAGGGCGGGGTTTACCCCGCCAAACCCTCAAAAATGGTGATAATCCTCGACGCCGACCGTATGGCTGGTGCCCGCCAGCGGAACCCCCGCCATGGCAGAGGCCTCCATCGTCAGCGCGGCCAGGTCTTCCGGCTCGAGGCTGTGCAGGTAGGTCTTGCCGCACGCCCGTGCGAACAGTTGCGCCTCGATGGTCAGCGTGTGCAGGAAGTTGTACACGCGTTCCGCCGCCTCGTCCGGGTCCAGCCGCTCGCGCAGCATGGGGTCCTGCGTCGCCACGCCCACCGGGCAGCGGCCCGTGTGACAGTGATAGCAATAGCCCGGCTCGGCCCCGATCTCCTCGGGATAGTTCGCCTCGGGGATATCCTTGTTGCAGTTCAGCGCCATCATGGCCGAGTGGCCGATCGCGATGGCATCCGCGCCCAGCGCGATGGCCTTGGCCACGTCCGCGCCATTCCGGATCCCGCCCGCGTAGACCAGGCTTATCTCGCCCCGCTTGCCAAGGCTGTCGATGGCTTTCCGCGCCTGGCGGATGGCCGCCATGCCCGGAACCCCGGTATCCTCGGTCGCAAGGTGCGGGCCCGCGCCCGTGCCACCTTCCATCCCGTCGATATAGATGCTGTCCGGATCGCATTTCACCGCCATCCGCACGTCGTCGAACACGCGGGAGGCCCCCAGCTTCAGCTGGATCGGGATCTGCCAGTCGGTCGCCTCGCGGATCTCCTGGATCTTCAGCGCCAGGTCGTCCGGGCCCAGCCAGTCGGGGTGCCGCGCCGGCGAGCGCTGGTCGATCCCCGCAGGCAAGCTGCGCATCTCGGCCACCTGGTCGGTCACTTTCTGACCCATCAGGTGCCCGCCCAGACCCACCTTGCAGCCCTGCCCGATGAAGAACTCGCAGCCATCGGCCAGCACAAGGTGGTTGGGGTTGAAACCATAGCGCGACTGGATGCACTGGTAGAACCACTTGGAACTATAGCGCCGCTCGTCGGGGATCATGCCCCCCTCGCCCGAACAGGTCGCCGTGCCCGCCATCGTGGCCCCGCGTGCCAGCGCGGTTTTCGCCTCGTAGGACAGCGCGCCGAACGACATGCCGGTGATATAGACCGGGATATCCAACTCCAGCGGCACCTTGGCGCGCGGCCCGATCACGGTCTTGGTCTCACACTTCTCGCGATAGCCTTCGATCACGAAGCGTGTCAGCGTGCCGGGCAAAAAGGTCAGGTCATCCCAGTGCGGGATCTTCTTGAACAGCGAGAACCCCCGCATCCGGTAGCGGCCAAGCTCGGACTTGATGTGGATGTCATCCATCACACGCGGCGGGAAGATGAAGCTGTCACCGATGCGGTTCACATCGCGCGCCAGCTGTTTTTTCTGCGGCAGATCACCATCAGCCATGTTTGTCTCCTTCGTGCATGGTGAGGTGGGTTGCAAACCCACCCTACACGTCCGGCGTAGGGTGGGGTTTCACCCCACCATTACAAAATCAATTTCTTCTCGGACGGCTCGAGGTTGTCGTAGTTCCACAGTTGCTTGCCGGCGACGACCTTGGTGAAGTGATCCACCCCCTTCTCGGGCATCAGGCCATACTGCGTCAGCTTCCGTGTCAGCCACTTCTTGTCGAGCTCCGTCAGCTCCGCCGTCACGGCATCCACGCCCAGGCTCCTGATCTCTCCGCCCACGTAAATCGTGCCGTCATACATCGAGTCGCCCAGGTTCTTGCCCGCGTTGCCGCAGACCACCATCCGGCCCCGCTGCATCATGAAGCCACTGAGAGCGCCGGTATCGCCACCGACGATGATCGTGCCGCCCTTCTGGTCGATCCCCGTCCGCGAGCCCACCGAGCCGCGGCACACGAGGTCACCGCCCCGAATGGCCGCGCCAAAGGTGGAGCCGGCGTTCTTCTCGATCATGATCGTGCCGGACATCATGTTCTCGCCGCAGGACCAGCCCACGCGCCCGCTGATGCGCACGTTCGGCCCGTCGATCAGACCGACCGCGAAATAGCCGGTCGAACCTTCGATGATCAGGTTCAGCTTGCTCAGGATCCCCACGCCAAGGCTGTGCATCCCGCGCGGGTTCTGCAGCACGATCGTGCCGTAACCCTCGCGCATCAGCTCGCGGATGTTCGAGTTCACTTCCGTCACGGTCTTGCCGTCACAGTCGATCTCGGTCCGCTTGTTGAAGTCCACGTCGGGCGCCCACGGATAGGTGAACCGCTCCTCGGCATCCGGGTCGAACTCGACGTAAAGCGACTTGCCCGTCAGCTGTTCGGTCCGCATCCCCAGGGCGGTCACCCGCTCCTCCTGGGTCATCTTTTTCAGGTCTGCGTCACTTACGCTTGCCATACCCGGACCTCCTCGTCGTAGGGATCTGTCGTGTCGATTTCCTGCGGCAGGATCGCGCGGATCGCCACCTCCTCGCTCGCCATGGCGATCAGGTCGTCGGATTCGTAAAGAACCAGCGGTTTCGCCGCCATCGTGTCCTTCGCCATGCCCAGCTGATCCTTGGTGGCCACCAGGTAGGTGAACACCCCGTCGATCTCCTCGATCGACTTGCGCAGGCTTTCCTCCAACGTGATGCCATTGGCCAGGTTGTGCGCGGTATAGACCGCCAGCAGCTCCGAGTCGCAGTTCGACATGAACCGATGGCCCTTGCGCTCCATCTCGCGGCGCATGATCCAGTAGTTGGTGATCTGGCCGTTATGCACCACGCTCACGTCGTTATAGGGGAACGCCCAGTAGGGGTGGGCCGACTTGATGTCGACGTCCGATTCCGTGGCCATCCGCGTGTGCCCGATGGCGTGCGTGCCCTTGAAATCGTTGAGGCCATAGGCTTTCGACACCACCGACGCATCGCCCAGGTCCTTGATCAGCTCCAGCCCGTTGCCCATCGACAGGATCTCGATCCCGTCCTGTTCCTCGATATGCTCGGCCATCTCGCCCAAGTTGTCGGCGCCGGTGAAGACATAGCGCAGCGCGTATTCCAGCGGCGCGTCCTTGGACTTGATCTTGGCGCCGTGCTCTTTCATCACCTGTTCGACATAGGCGATACGGTCCTCGATCACCTTGTGAACGCCGCGGCCCTTTTCCATGTCCTCGGCCTCGGCCACCTTCAGGCGCATGATGTAATCGCCCTCGGTCGGTTCACCGTATACCGCGTAGCCGGTGCTGTCCGGCCCCCGGTGCTTGAGCGCCAGCAGCATCGAGGTCATCTCCGACCCCACGTCGCTGCTCTTGCCCTTGTAGATTAGTCCAGCAATTCCACACATCTGGAAACGCCTCCTCTGGGTTGCGAATGTCTTAGAGCGGCGGCGGGCTCCTCAACCCGCCGCCGAACGCATGGGATGCCTCAGGGCAGGCATTCCATGTACGTGTCCTTGTCCCAATCCGTCACGGTGGACATGAACCGGGCGTATTCGTCGTGCTTGTACTCGTCGTAAAGCCGGTACATCTCGCCGGGCATCCCGCGCTGCACCACCTCGTCCTTCTTCAGGAAATCCAGCGCCTCGCCCAGGCTCATCGGCAGCTTCTTGACATCCTTGCCGTCCTTGATCGCCTCGTAGATGTTGCGCTCCTCGGGCTTGCCGGGGTCCAGCTTGTTGTCGATGCCGTCGTCCATCGCCGCCAGCAGGGTCGTGCCCATCAGGTACGGGTTCACCATGCTGTCGACCGAGCGGTACTCGAACCGCCCCGGCGCCGACACGCGCAGGCCGGTGGTGCGGTTCTGGAAGCCCCAGTCGGCAAAGACCGGCGCCCAGAAGCCCGTGTCCCACAGCCGGCGATAGGAGTTCACCGTCGAACAGCCCACCGCGGTCAGCGCCTGCAGGTGATGCACCACGCCGCCGATCGCCTCCAGGCCTTCCTTGCCGGGCATCTGCGGGTCGTCGTCATCGGGCATGAACGTGTTCTCGCCACCCTTGACGTACATGTAGTTCTCTTTCATGCCCGGCAGATCCTTGGGATCGTTGCCGCACTTGACGAACTCGTCCTCGCCGCCGCGCCACAGGCTCATGTTGTGGTGACAGCCCGAGGCGGACACGCCCATGAACGGCTTGGTCATGAAACAGGCGAAAATGCCGTTCTCGCGCGCCACCTGCGCACAGATCTGGCGATAGGTGGTCAGACGGTCCGCGTTGCGCAGCACGTCGTCGAACATCCAGTTCAGCTCCAGCTGGCCAGGCGCGTCCTCGTGGTCGCCCTGGATCATGTCCAGGCCCATCTGCCGGGCATAGCGGATCACCTGCATCGACACCGGGCGCAGGCTCTCGAACTGGTCGATGTGATAGCAATAAGGCTTGGAATAGCCGTCGCGCGGCTTGCCGTTCTCGTCGAACTTCAGCCACATCATCTCGGGCTCTGTCCCGATGCGCAGGCTCCGGCCATGCTTCTTCTTGAAGTCCTCGTGCATCCGACGCAGGTTGCCCCGGCAGTCCGAGGTCAGGAACCCACCCGGATTTTCCTTTTCCTCGCGGTTGCGGAACAGCGTGCAGTAGAAGCGCCCGATCGTCGGCGCCCAGGGCAGCTGCATGAAGGTTTCGGGTTCCGGGATCCCCACCAGCTCGGCCGCTTCCGGACCATAGCCCAGGTACTCGCCCGCACGGTTGGTGAACAGGTTCACCGTGGCGCCATAGACCAGCTGAAAGCCCTTCTTCGCGACGGTTTCCCAGTGATCGGCAGGAATGCCCTTGCCCATGATCTTGCCGGTCACCGACACGAATTGCAGGTAAAGGTACTCGATGCCCTTCGCATCGATCATCTTGCGGACTTCTTTGATTTTCTCGTCGCGCCCGGGGGCCTCGACAAATTTCTCAAGATCCATTTCAGCCACGGTTTAGCTCCCTGATGTTGCGCCGCCCTTGTCGGATCGAGGATCGAATGACGGCCGGTATTTTAGGTGGCATGGGCAGGCATCGCGATGCCGCCCAGCACCCTCACGATTCCGAGGCGCAATCCAAAAGTCAACCGAATTTGATCCAAACATGCAGTTTTTGCTGGAAATGGCCGCTATATGGTATATAATTGGTCCAAATAATGGAGGAATCACAGTGGGTGACGCACAAAGAATGGGCTCGGCGGACATTGCCGGCCTCATCCGGCGCGAAATATCGAAGGGCACTCTGCAACAGCACGACCGCCTGCCGCCCGAACGGATTCTGTCCGAGACCTACGGCGCCGCGCGCGGCACCGTGCGCAAGGCGCTCATGCAGTTGGAATCCGAAGGTTTTGTCGAGATCCGGCCGGGCAGCGGCACCTATGTCCTGCACAAGACCGAGACGGCGGCGGCCAGCGCCATCGACAACGCCACGCCGCTGGAACTGATGGATGCCCGATTCGCGCTCGAGCCGCACAGCTGCCGCCTGTCGGTCCTGCATGGCCGCCACGCCGATTTCGACCGGATGGAAGAGCTTTGCGAGCAGATGGAGGCCAGCCTCGACGACCCCGCCGCGTTCTCCGAGGCCGACACGCAGTTTCACCGAGCCATCGCCGACAGCACCCGCAACGGTCTCCTGGTGTGGATCCTCACCCAGATCGGCAGCGTCCGCGGCCAGGACGACTGGACCCGGATGCGCCGCCTGACGCTGGATGAGCCGACGATCACCACCTACAACCGGCAACACCGCCAGATCCTCGACGCCCTGCGCGCCCGCGAACCCGAGCGCGCCGCGACCATCATGAAGGAACACCTGGAAACCGCCCGCCTGTCGCTCACGCGCGCCTCCGAAACCTGACATCTCCTGAGAGGTCCCGGATCAAGTCCGGGACGCGGTGGTTCCGGGGCAGGAGGCCGCGCCTTGATCCCGCGCGCGCATTCCCCTGATCCGACACCCCGTAGGGTGGGTGACAACCCACCTTTGGCTGATGACAACCCACCCATGGTGGATGAAAACCCACCCTTGGTGAATGAAACCCCACACGCGCGCCCACCCGTCACTTCCGGTAAAGCCGCGCCATCTCATCCCCGAAATACCTGTCGAACGCCTCCGGCGGCAACCACCCCACCGGCGCATCTTCCAGCGTCTGCCCCAGGAACAGCTTGACCGCCGCCACCGCGTGCCAGCTTTGGCTGCCCGCCGCGTGATAGGGCCGCATCGGCACATAGGTTCCGTCCGTCAGGCGCAAATGTGGCCGGTCGATGCCGCTATCCGTTCCCTGCGCGCCCACCGTGCCGACCACGGCCGTCTCCACGTCGCTCAGCCGCCACTCCCAAGTCTCGGACCCCTTGCGGTCGGTCACGCGCAGCGTCACCCGGTCTGCCGTCCGGTCGAACACCATCTCCGACCGCATCCTGCTGCGCCTCCAGTAGACCGCCATTCCCACGATCAGCAACGCCCCCGGCAGCAAGACCTCGGCGAACCCTTCCCACGCCATGAAAAGACACGTGCCCGCCACGAAGATCCCGGCCAGCGCCAGCCCCAGCGTCTTGTCCTTCTGGTCATCCACCAGAGTCAGGGTGGTGTCGGTCTTGTCCTCGATCCGCATCCACCGACGATGCCCCGCACCCCGGGTTCCGTCAATCCTGCACGTCGGGTGGGTGAGAACCCACCCCTGGTGGTTGAAACCGCACGCGCCCCTCAGCCGTCCCTCACTTGGCGAGACGCGCGACCCCGTCACAGAACTCCACCGCCGAATGCGCCCCGCCAAACCTGTGCCAGGTCTTGTACCGCATCCAATGCAGCATGAAATTCCGGGACAGTGCGTCTTTCATGCTGTCGGACGCGGCGTTGAAATCCGCGCAATAGTCCCGCGCCTCGCTGGCCTCGGCCTCAAGTCCCTCGGCCACATGCTGCCGCAGCACCTCCGCGGGCGCGGCGCCGCAAAGTTCGATATACGCGTCCCAATCGAATTCCCGTGCCGACGCCGTCAGGTAATCATCGTTCTCGCACACCGACCGGCTGTCGAACGCGGCGCAATCGCCAAGCGTCGCAATCCGGGCCGGCGGGATATCCTTGGTGGTCCAAAGCAGGCCAAGGTCACCTTTGAACACGTTCACCGGACCCGCATCGCAGTAGAGCGCGACCGAGGTTTCGTCCTGCGTCCGCAGCGCACGAAAGAAATCCACTCGCGTCCAGTCATAGCCGCGCCGCGACAGCGCCTCTATCGGGTCCTTGGCCGCCACCGCGTCCAGAATATCGCCGCTGATCTCGTTGCCCTTGCGCGCCTCGTCCACCAGCTCGGAAATGCCCTGAACCTCGAGTCCCGGCTGCGACAACGAACGATACCCGAAGTAGACCGCCACCGCGACGCCGATCACCGTCGCAATCGCCCCGATGACGGAAAAAACCTCGACCGTTCTCTTGTTCATCGCGCGCAACCCAATAACCCGCCCCCACTGGACGGGACACTTGTTAACCTACCTGCTATTCCCGCCAGTCGAAGAAGCCCTGGCCCGCGCGCTCCAGCAACCCGCGCGCCAGCGCGTCGCCCAGCTTGGCCCCGTCCTCGACCGGCGCCTCGCCTTCGTCGCTGAGGCTCTCGCTGCCATCGGGCCGCAGCACCTCTCCGCGCAGCCGGATCGTGTCGCCCTGCAACTCCGCCAGCCCGGCAATCGGCGTCTCGCAGGACCCGTCCAGCGTCGCCAGAAAGCTGCGTTCCGCCGCCAGCCGCTTGCCCGTCTCGACGTCGTGGATCGCCGCCAGCATCTCGGCCGCGCGACTGTCATCCGCCCGCCGCTCGATGCCGATCGCGCCCTGGGCCACGGCGGGCAGCATGTCGCCCGTGTCCACCGCGCCCACCGCCACCTCGGGCTGTCCCAGCCGGTTCAGCCCGGCCATTGCCAGGAACGTGCACTCGGCCACGCCGTCATCCAGTTTCTTCAACCGTGTCTGGACGTTACCGCGAAACTCCACCACCTCCAGATGCGGGAACTTCACCAGCACCTGCGCCTTGCGCCGCAGGCTCGACGTGCCCACCTTGGCGCCCTCGGGCAGCCCGGCCAGCCCCTCGTAGCGCGGCGACACGAACGCATCGCGCACATCCTCGCGCGGCAGGTAGGTGTCCAGCATCAGCCCCTCGGGCTGCAACACCGGCATATCCTTCATCGAGTGCACGGCAATGTCGATCTCGCCCGACAGCATCGCCTCCTCGATCTCGCGCGTGAACAGCCCCTTGCCGCCGATCTCCTTCAGTGGCCGGTCGATCACCCGGTCGCCGGTGGTCTTGATCACCACAATCTGGAACGCCTCGTGCGGCAGGTCAAAGGCGTCGGCCAGACGGTCGCGCGTCTCGTTCGCCTGCGCCAGAGCAAGCGGCGATCCTCGTGTCCCGATCTTCAGCGGCGCGGCGGGGGTGGGCATGGTCACTGTCATGCAGACGGTCTAGACGTGTAAATCTGGGCTGACAAGTTTTGGTTGACTTTCCAAGGCTCAAAGAGGACCAAACCAGCAAAAGGGAGACCGGACATGGCGTCACAGAAAACCATCCTCAAGGCCCTCGCCGGCGAGACGCAGGCGACACCGCCGATCTGGATGATGCGCCAGGCCGGGCGGTATCTGCCCGAGTATCGCGCCACGCGCGAAAAGGCCGGGGATTTCCTGTCGCTGTGCTACAATCCCGACCTCGCCACCGAGGTCACGCTGCAACCCATTCGCCGCTACGGTTTTGACGGGGCAATCCTGTTCGCCGATATCCTCCTGGTCCCTCAGGCCCTGGGCGCCGACCTGTGGTTCGTGACCGGCGAGGGGCCGCGCCTGTCGACCATCACCCAGCAGGCCGATTTCGACAAGCTCGGCCCCGCCGACGAGGTGCACGAGACGCTCAACCCGATCTACCAGACCGTCCGCAACCTCTCCGGCGCCCTGCCCCCCGAGACCACGCTCATCGGCTTTGCCGGCGCGCCCTGGACCGTCGCCACCTACATGATCGCCGGCCGCGGCACGCCCGACCAGGGCCCCGCCCACGCGCTCAAATCCGAGAACCGCCCGCTCTTCGAGGCGCTGATGGAGCGTATCACCGAGGCAACCATCCACTACCTCTCGGCCCAGATCGACGCCGGCGCCGAGGCGGTCAAGGTCTTCGACAGCTGGGCCGGCTCCCTCAACGGCCAGGATTTCGAGGATTTCGCCGTCGCACCGACCCGCCGCATCATCTCGGCGCTCAAGGAAAAACACCCCGGCATCCCCGTCATCGCCTTCCCGCGCGAAGCCGGCGACGGCTATATCGGCTTCCACGCAAAAACCGGCGCCGATTGCGTCGCCATCGACAACTCCGTCAGCCCCGAATGGGCCGCCGAACATGTCCAGAACGACGGCTGCGTGCAGGGCAACCTCGCCTCCTCGCACATGGTCACCGGCGGCGACGCCCTGGTGCGCGAAACCCGCCAAGTGGTCGAGGCCTTCCGCGGCGGCCCGCACATCTTCAACCTCGGGCACGGCATCACGCCCGACGCCGATCCCGGCAACGTGCAACTGATGATCGACACGGTCCGCAGCGCCTGACGGCGCCTTTCATCGTTCCCAAAAATACTCAAGGAAACCCGCCCGGCGCACACGCACCGGGCGGCGCTGACGTCGCTCAGTCCAGCCCCATGCAATTCGCGTAATAGGTCACCGTCGCGGGCCAGTCGCTGAACACGCCGACCACGCCGACCTTGTCGTGCAGCGCGTGCAGCATGGTGAAATAATCCGCATCAGTGTCGATCGTGTCCGCGACCGACTGGAAATACCAGCCGCCCCCGCCGGTCAGCGGGCCAGAGCGTTCCAGCGTCCAGGTGATGATGTTCAGCCCGGCCTCGTTTGCCGCCGTGGCATAGGGCGACGGCACGATCTCGTCGCCCTCCAGCGTCACCAGCATCCACATCGGCGGCGCGATATAGTTCACGCCCTGGTCGGCCAGCTCCTGCATCGACGGCTCGAACGTCGCCGGGTCCATGTAATCGAACCCCTCCACGTCATATCGGTCGTCCAGGTACACCGCCTGCGCGCCGAACTCCGGCTCGTTCTCGATCCAGTAGAGCACGTCATCCAGGTTGAAGCTCTGCGGCCACACGTCCGAGGCCGGAACCCCAGCCGCCTTGTATTCGTCGATCATCTTCTGCGCATAGTCCTCCTGGCTGAACCCGTCATGCGGCATCTCCACCTCCGGGCTCTTCAGCTCGGGCGTGAACTTCGCGCCCAGGTCGCGGAAGAGCTCGATCGACTCCGCATGGGTCATCAGCGTCCCGCCCTCGACCGCGTAAAGATCGCTGCGCCAGTTCGCGGTGCCGTCCATGTACTCCTCGACCGTCGTCGCCGACGTGTTCGCCGCATCCATCTTGCCGGTCAGCGTGCGGAACTCGGCCAGCGTGATCTCAGAGGTCCGGCATTCCGCCGTCGCGTCCGTCTCGCCCTCGGCGGGGCTGAACGGCGTCACGCAGGTCCCCGCCAGGTCCGACGCCAGGATATCGGTCGTGGTGTGCAGATCGTTCTGCGCGTGACGGCAGACCAGCTCGTGATCCTTGGTAAAGGTCACGTCGCATTCCAGGATGCCCGCACCCATCCGCGCCGCCGCCTTGTTGGCCTCCACGGTATGCTCCGGGAACAAGAGCGGCGCCCCCCGGTGCCCGATCGAGAACTCCGACCGCGCCGGTGTCTGCCCCATGCACGAGGCCAGCTTGTCCTTCAGCGGCCCCTCTTCCATGCGGTCGATCAGGTAGGCCGGGCGCGGCCCGTACCCGACCTCTTCGGCGGCCAGCGGTGCAGCCAGCCCGGCAATGGCAAACGGCACCGCGGCGAATGTGAAACGGATCATTCTCGATCTCCCATGTCGTGTTTTCATCGCCCGGGAATATCGCCGCTTGTCCAAAAGGACCGTGACGGTTTCGCAAAACCTTTGTGACGCGCGACCTCGCAGTTCCGACATTCCCGATGTCGCATTCCGTCGCGCACGGCACCCCTCGCACGCTCAATCTGGCACGAAGCCCGGAGCACCCGACCATGAACATCCATTTCCGCGACACGCGCAAGATCGACCCCACCCGCGGGCCCGTTCTGGGCGACAACACGCCCAACGACGCCGACCGGATCGAGATCGGACCGACCCAGCTGGCCTTCCGCGAGTGGGAGGCCGCCGGGCTGCAACTGCCCGACCTGCAAGCCATGCGCCGCTACCGCTGGGAGCGTCTGACCCGCTTCATCCAGGACCGCGACTATGCCGGGCTGCTGGTCTTCGATCCGCTCAACATCCGCTACGCCACCGACTCGACGAACATGCAGCTCTGGAACACCCACAACCCGTTCCGCGCGCTACTGGTCTGCGCCGACGGCTACATGGTGATGTGGGATTACAAGAACTCGCCGTTCCTCAGCACCTTCAACCCGCTGGTGCGCGAACAACGCTCCGGCGCGGACCTGTTCTATTTCGACCGGGGCGACAAGGTGGACGTGGCCGCCGACACCTTCTCGAACGAGGTGCGCCTGCTCTTGGCCGAACACGCCCCCGGCAACACGCGCCTCGCGGTGGACAAGATCATGCTCCACGGCCTCCGCGCGCTCGAGGCGCAGGGCTTGCAGATCATGGAAGGCGAGGAACTGACGGAAAAGTGCCGCGCCGTCAAAGGCCCCGACGAGATCCTCGCCATGCGCTGTGCCTCCCACGCCTGCGAGACCGCCGTCGCGGAAATGGAGCGTTTCGCGCGGCAGAACGTGCCGCTTGGCCAGACCAGCGAGGACGACATCTGGGCCGTCCTGCACGCCGAGAACATTCGTCGCGGCGGCGAATGGATCGAAACCCGCCTGCTCGCCTCCGGCCCCCGCTCCAATCCGTGGTTCCAGGAATGCGGCCCGCGCATCGCGCAGATGAACGAGATCATCTCCTTCGACACCGATCTCGTCGGCAGCTACGGCATCTGCGTCGACATCTCGCGCAGCTGGTGGATCGGCGACGCCAAACCGCGCCCCGACATGATCGACGCCATGCGCCACGCGCACGAGCACATCATGACCAACATGGCGATGCTCAAACCCGGCGTCACCATCCCCGAACTCACCGCGGGCACCCACGTGCTCGACGACCGCTACCAGGCCCAGAAATACGGCTGCCTGATGCATGGCGTCGGCCTTTGCGATGAATGGCCCCTCGTCGCCTATCCCGACCAGGCCGTGCCCGGATCGTTCGACTACGCGCTGGAGCCCGGCATGACCCTCTGCGTCGAGGCGCTGGTGGGCGAGGTCGGCGGCGACTTCTCGATCAAGCTAGAGGACCAGGTTCTGATCACCGACACGGGCTACGAGAACCTGACGAAATACCCGTTTGATGCCGCGCTGATGGGGTTATCGAACGCCACCTAACTGTCTGGTTCCATGTCAAAAAAGTTAATGCGTTTTACCGAGTAATCTCCCGTATCCAAAATATCTGGTGTCACAATAAGGTCCATTGAGAGCGTCAGCTTAGGTCTATCCTGCGTCTTCTCGCCTTCAAGTACGAACCGCAATTGAGCCACGTTCCCAGATGGTATTACTGTTGCGTAGGCTGGATCCGCGCCGGTACAACGATTTGCCATCGACAATCTGCACATTGGTATCCCTTTCCAGCCACCTCCATAGCGAAGAGCACGTCCCAGTTGATCTGTCATTGAGTAGCTGTCGTCGACGTACGCGAGAGCAATCTTTCTCTCGGAGGTATTTTTGAAGCGCAGTACGACATTCACTTTGCCATCGTTGCCGGCAAACAATCTTGTTACTTCCGCCTCGAAGACATCGCCGGTGAATCGGCGCGACGGCGCGGTCAGTCCAGCCTGAGCTGCTTGAGCCGTGCCGCCCCCTTCGACCACGACCACCTGCGTCGTCGGCGTGTCCTCACCGCTGCCCGCCGCCTCGGCAAAGCCGCAGGCGCCCCGGCTGCGCGTCGCCATCATCTGCGCCACGCTGCCCACGCTGGGAAATTCCGACCGCGCGGTGGCAAACAGCCGGCCATCCTGGGTGCTGATCATCCGCGCCTGCACCTTCACCTGTTCGCCGAACTGGATCAGCGATCCGGTCACCAGCGCATCGACCCCCTCGATCTCGCCCAGCCGCTTGGCGGCATCCGGCGCGATCGTGCCGTCAAAGACCAGCTCCATCTCGCGGAAAATGGCGCTCAGCTGCGACCGTTCGATGATGTCTATCGTGCCCGCGCCCGCGTTGAACAGGCTGTCCACGATGAACTCGCTGATGTAGTTCGACAGGTCCGAACACGTGCCGTCGCTGTGGGTGAACGTCGAAATCCCGATGGTGGCCGTTCCGTCCGTGCGGGTCCGCTCCACGATCTGACCCGCGATCTCCTCAAGGCTTTCATCCACCGAGGACGCAGCATTCGCGCCCCCGGCCAGCGCCATGAAACCGCAGGCCGCCACAAGATTTGTCCACCGCATTCTCAGTCCCCTCTGCAATTCTCTTCGAAAATTTCCGTCAACTTGAGATGATCCCCGAACCCGCGCAGGGCCATGTCGACGGCACTCACCGCACCCGTCGGCCCCTTGCCCGAACCCGCCAACCGGATCCGCTCGGGGCCGCTCTTGACTGTCAGGGTCACGGCCCCGTCCAGCAAGTGCCCCTCGAACCCGTGGCTGGTCTCCTCTTCCGGCACGGTCGTCGCGGTCGCAGACACCCGGTCCACCGTGACGTTCCGGCACTCCAGCCGCGTCAGATGCTCCGAGACCCTTTGCGCCACCTCGCGCTCCAGCGCCGTGCCGGCCACGCCATCGGCCTCGGTGACGCCATCGGCCTCGGTGACGCTCTCGGAAAGCGCGGCGGTCGCGTCGCCCGGGGTCTCCGCCTCGTCGCCCCCGCGCTCCGCCGGGTCGGACGATCCGCTTGCCGCCGACTGGGTCACCACCACGTCCCCGGACGGTTTCGACGTCATGAACCGATCACCCAGTTCGAACACCCCGACAACGCCGCCCACAAGGGCGGAGACCAGGATAACCGACTTGGCGATCAGGGAGTTACTGGACATGCCTGCATCTATCACTTTGCAAATATACGGCCACCATGGCACAGCCCGGCGGTGTCGGGCAACAACGCATGGGGGTGGTCCGACCCAATGCGACCCTGTGCAACATCACGGCCTCACATTCCCGAGACGGGCCTGAAACACACCTTACGCATCCGCCCGGAACCGCCATTTTGAAGGCAACCGAAAGGATCACCCATGCCGACCGAACGCTTCACCTTCACGGGCCATGACGGGCACGAGCTTGCCGCGCGGCTCGACCTGCCCGAGGGGCCGCACCTGGCGACCGCGCTCTTTGCGCACTGCTTCACCTGCTCCAAGGACATTCCCGCCGCGCGCCGTATCTCCGCGCGGCTGGCGGGCGCGGGCATCGCCGTGCTGCGCTTCGATTTCACCGGGCTGGGCCATTCCGGGGGAGAGTTCGAAAACACCTCCTTCACCTCGAATGTCGAGGATCTCCTGCGCGCCCCCGACGCGCTGGCCGCCCGCGACATGCCCCCCAGCCTGCTGGTCGGCCACTCCCTCGGCGGGGCGGCCGTGCTGGCCGCCGCCTCTCGCATCGACAGCGCCCGCGCCGTCGCCACCATCGCCGCGCCCTTCGATCCGGGCCATGTCACGCACAATTTCGACGGCGCGCTCGAGCGGATCGCGACCGATGGCGCGGCCGAGGTCGAACTGGGCGGCCGCCCCATCCGCATCGGCCGGAAATTCGTCGAGGATGTTCGCGCTGAAAACCTCGCCCCGAAGATTTCCGGTCTGAAACGCGCGCTCCTGGTGCTTCACGCCCCGCTTGACGACACCGTAGGGATCGACAACGCCACCGAGATCTTCAAGGCCGCGAAACATCCCAAGAGCTTCGTCACCCTCGACAGCGCCGACCACCTGGTCACCGACCCCGGCGATGCCGAGTACGCCGCCGGCGTGATCGCCGCCTGGGCGCAGCGCTATCTCGACCTCAAGCACCCCGCGCCGCCCCCCGGCGCGCCCGAAGGCGTCGTGCGGGTCTGCGAAGTGGACCCCGACGGGTTCCTGCAGGATGTCCACGCCGGGCCGCACCACTATGTCCGCGCCGACGAGCCCGAGGCCTATGGCGGCACCGACCGCGGCATGAGCCCCTACGGCTTTCTCGCCTCCGGGCTGGGGGCCTGCACGTCGATGACCATCCGCATGTATGCCCGCCGCAAGGGCTGGCCGCTCGATCACGTCTCGGTCGACGTCACCCATGACAAGGTCCACGCCCAGGATGCCGATGGCAGCAGCCCGGCCAAGATCGACAGTTTCGTCCGCACGATCCGCCTCAGGGGCGATCTCGGCGACGATCAGCGCCAGCGTCTCCTGGAAATCGCCGACAAGTGCCCGGTCCACCGGACCCTGGAACAGACCTCCAGGATCGAGACCCGGCTGGCCGCCCCCGACACCACGCCTCAGCCCGAGCGCGCGTAATGCTCCACCATCGCGGTCAGGTCGTCGGGCGGCGTATCGGCGCTCACGAAGGCCCGCGCATTCGCGCATAGCCCGAACACCGAACCGTCCGAAAAGAACGAGGTCTTCGACACGAACAGGATCGGCACACCGGGAAACCGCCGCTCCGCCTCATCCGCGATGACAAAGGCGCTGCTGCGCGTCAGGATAAGGTCCAGGATGATCAGATCGCAGTGCATCGCGCCAAGCGCGTCCAACGCGCCCTGCTGGTCATGCTCCAGCCGCACCCAAATGCCATGACGCTCCAGGTGCCGCTGCCACACCCGGCCAAGCGCTGCATCGCTTTCCACGATCAGCACACGCGATGGTCGCTTTTTCACCCTCTGATCTTCTTCGGTACTTGTGTTCGCGCTTAGTATGACCGGAGTCTTCGGGACCAAAGGTTAACCAATGGTTAATTCTGGCCGATCGGACACCCGTGCACCCCCGCGCGCCTGCCTCTCACCGCCTGTCGTGCTCCGTCGGTACAGCTCGATGAAACGCACCGCCCGCCGCGTGCGTTCGGGTCAGACGATATTGAATAACACACCGCCCGAATACAGGTTTTCCGGACTGGCCTTGACCGGCCCGCTGCTGCACTGTCACCCAAAATAAGGAAGTACTGATGATCCGCTGCCTCGCCCTCGCCTTGTCGCTCTGCACCGCCACGACCGCCTATGGTCAAAGCTGCGGCGGCTCCTTTTCCGGCTTCGTCGACGCGCTCCGACAAGAGGCGATTTCCCGCGGCCACGCACCGGACCGGGTGAACAGCTTCTTCGCCTCCGTGCGCCAGGATCAAAGCGTCCTTCAGGCCGACCGCCGCCAGGGCGTCTTTCAGAAACCCTTCACCGAATTCGCCCGCCGCCTGATCAGCTCGGGCCGCCTCAACACCGGCCTTGCCAAGTCACAGCAATACGACGCCGTGTTCGAGCGCATCGAGGCCGAATACGGCGTGCCGCGCGGGGTGCTCCTGGCCTTCTGGGCCTTCGAAACCGATTTCGGCGGCTTCCAGGGCGATTACAACACGCTCAACGCGCTCGTCACCCTGTCGCATGACTGCCGCCGGCCCGAGCTTTTCCGCCCGCAGGTCTTTGCCGCCCTCGACCTCTACCAGATGGGCGATTTCGACCCCGCGCGCACCACCGGCGCCTGGGCCGGCGAAATCGGCATGGTCCAGATGCTGCCGCAGGACATCATCGACAACGGTGTCGATGGCGACGGTGACGGTCATGTCGATCTCAAGACCTCCGCACCCGACGCGCTGATGTCGGGCGGCAAGATGCTGCAACATCTGGGCTGGCGCGCGGGCGAGCCCTGGCTGCAGGAGGTCGACGTGCCCGACGATCTCGACTGGTCCAAGACGGGCCTGCGCACCACCCTGCCCGCCTCCGAATGGGCGGCGATGGGCGTCACCCCCCGCCACGGCCAGATCCGTGGCGACCTGCCGGCCAACATCCTTCTGCCGGAGGGGCACAAAGGCCCGGCCTTCCTCGCCTATCCGAATTTCAACGTCTACTTCGAATGGAACCAAAGCTACGTCTACGTCCTGACCGCCGCCTATTTCGCCAACCGCCTCGAAGGCGCGCCGATCTTTAACGCGGGCAACCCCGATCCGGGGCTTTCGGGCGGCCAGATGAAACAACTGCAGGAAAAACTGGCCGCGCGTGGCTATGACGTGGGCAAGATCGACGGCATTCTCGGCTCGGGCACCCGCGCCGCCGTGCAGGACGTGCAGCAGGAACTGGGCATGCCCGCCGACGCGTGGCCCACGCCCGCGCTTCTGAACGCCCTATGACGCCACGCCGCGCATTCGAGGTCTTTCTCACCGCCCCGCCCGGCCTTGAACTCGCCCTCAAGGACGAGGCGCTGGCGGCGGGGTTCACCAAGCCCAAGGCAATGCCCGGCGGTGTTCGCTTTCGCGGTCACTGGCCGGACGTCTGGCGCGCCAACCTCGCGCTGCGCGGCGCGGGCCGCGTTCTGGCCCGCGTCGCCCGTTTCCAGGCCATGCATCTCGACCAGCTTGAATCTCTCACGCGCGAGGTGGATTGGGCGGGCCTCTTGCGCCCCGACGTGCCGATCACGGTCGAGGCGACAACCCGGAAATCCAAAATCTACCACCAGGGCGCCGCCGCCGAACGCGTCGCCCGCGCCATCCACCACGTCACCGGCGCGCCCCTGGAAGGCGACGATCCCGTCCGCGTCCAACTGCGGATCGAAGACAACCAGTGCCTGCTCAGCCTCGACACCTCGGGCGCGCCGCTCCACCGCCGCGGCCAGAAACCGTTCGTCGGCAAGGCCCCCATGCGCGAAACCCTTGCCGCGCTCTTCCTGCGCCAATGCGGCTATACCGGCACCGAGCCCGTGCTTGACCCCATGTGCGGCTCCGGCACATTCCTGCTCGAGGCCGCCGAAATCGCCCTCGGCCGCGCCCCGGGCCGCGACAGGCCCTTCGCGTTCGAGCGCTTCGCCAATCTCGATGCAGACGCATGGAAAGAACTGGCGGCTGATCAACCCGACACCGAAACCAGCCTTCGCTTCCACGGCAGCGACCGTGACGCCGGTGCCGTCACCGGCGCGCGCTCCAACGCCGAGACCGCCGGCCTCGGCGACCTCATCACGATCTCGCACCACGCCTTCAGCGATCTGAAACGCCCCGACGGCCCGCCCGGCCTGATCATGGTGAACCCGCCCTACGGCACCCGCATCGGCGAGCGCAAACAGCTTTTCGGCCTCTACGGAGCCCTCGGCAAGACCCTCGCGGAGCGGTTTTCCGGCTGGCGCGTCGGCCTCGTGACCACCGATGTCAGCCTCGCCAACGCCACCGCCCTGCCGTTCACCGACCCCGGCCCGCCCGTCGCCCATGGGGGCCTGCGCATCACCCTCTGGCAGACCGGGCCACTGCCCTGAGGCGTTAACCACGGTCGCGCGCTCGGCTTTACTTTTTGGCAAGAAAAGCGCATCATAGTGCACATATCTGAATGTCTTCCAGTCTATCACTGAAGACGTGACCCCGCGAAGTTGCTGCTTCGCGGGGTCTTTCTTTGTCAGGACCTCAAAGCCCTTTCCAAAGCCGGATGATCGCAACGGTCAGCGTTCCCGCCGCCAGAAGGACCATCCACTTTCTGAATGCCTTTTCATCCAGTCGTACCACCTCCTCTCACTGCAAAGGGTTGCAGCGAAACCAGAAATATCGGCTCAATGTCAGTAAAATCTTAACGACGGATGGCTCACGCCACCATCTGCTCGGCCTTCTTCAGGTCGACGGACACCAGCTGGCTCACCCCCTGCTCGCCCATCGTCACCCCGAACAGGCGGTCCATCCGGCTCATCGTCACCGCGTGGTGCGTGATGATAAGGAACCGCGTCTCGGTCCGGCGGCACATCTCGTCCAGCAGGTCACAGAACCGGCCCACGTTCGCGTCGTCCAGAGGCGCGTCGACCTCGTCCAGCACGCAGATCGGCGCCGGGTTGGCCAGGAACACCGCAAAGATCAGCGCCAGCGCGGTCAGCGTCTGTTCGCCCCCCGACAGCAGGCTCAGCGTGGCCAGTTTCTTGCCCGGCGGCTGGCACATGATCTCCAGCCCCGCCTCCAGCGGATCGTCGCTCTCGACCATCACGAGGTTGGCCTCGCCGCCGCCGAAAAGGTGCTTGAACAGCATCGAGAAATTCGAGTTCACCTGCTCGAACGCGGTCAGCAGCCGCTCGCGCCCTTCGCGGTTCAGCGACGCGATCCCGCCCCGCAGCGTGCGGATCGCCTCTTCCAGGTCCGACTTCTCCCCCACCAGCGTGTCATGCTCTTCCTGCACCTCGCGGGCGTCTTCCTCGGCCCGCAGGTTCACCGCACCCAGCGCGTCGCGCTGGCGTTTCAGGCGGTTCACGTCGGCCTCGATCGTCTCCGAGGCGGGCATGGTCTCGGGGTCGACCTGCAACGTCTCCAGCAGGTCCTCGGGCGAGCACTCCAGCTCCTCCTCGATCCGTCCCGCCGCCTGTGCTTGCGTCTCGCGCGCGGCGTCCGCGCGCGCCTCGGACCGCGCCCGCGCCTCGCGCGCCTCGCCGGCCAGGCGCTCGGCGTCGCGCTCGTTCCCGACCGCCTCACGCGCCGCCCCTTCGGCGTTCGACAGCGTATCGGCGGCCTCGGCACGACGCGCCTCTGCCTTGGCGATGTCGGCGTTCAGGGCCTCGCGCTTGGCGGCCAGCTCGCCCGGCTTCGCCCCGGCCTCGGCCAGTTCCGCCTCGCTCGCGTCCTTGCGCTCGGCCAGCTCCGCGCTGCGCGTCTTCGCCGTCTCCAGCCGGTGCCGCCAGCCCGACAATTCCTTGGTCACTTCCTGGCTGCGCTTCAGCCGGGCCTCGCCCTCGCGGCGCAACTCGTCATGGGCCGACCGCTTGGACATCATCGTCATCCGCGCCGCCTCGACCGTCATCTTGACGTCTTCCACCTCTGCCCGCGCGGTGTCCAGATCGGCCAGGTCACCCATCGCCTTTTCCGCCTCGGCCAGCGTCTTTCGCGCCGCCAATGCCTCTTCCTCGTGGCGTTTCACCGCCAGCCCCAGGCTTTCCAGCTTCGATCCCGCCAGGCTGCGTTCCGCCTCGGCCCGGCTCAGCGCCCGGTTGGCCTCGGCGACCCTGCCGTCCGCCGCCCGCCGCGCCTCGCGCGCCGCCTTGTCCGCCTCGGTCAACTCCACCAGCCGCGCCTTCAGCGTCTCGTGCGCCCGCTGCGCGCCCTCGGCCCGCGCCGTGGCGTGCGACAATTGCTGCTTCAACTCTTCCAGACGGTTCAGCTGTTCCAGCCGCAGCGCGGCGGCCGACGGCGCATCCTCGGCCCAGGCCCGGTACCCGTCCCAGCGCCACAGGTCGCCGTCGATGCTGACCAGCCGCTGACCGGGCCTCAGCAAGGCCTGCAAGCGCGGCCCGTCATCGGCATCCACCAGGCCGATCTGCGCCATCCGCCGCGCCAGCACACCCGGCACGTTCACATGCGCGCCCAGCGCCACGACGCCCTCGGGCAAGGTCTGCGCCTGGGGATACCCGTCCAGCGCAACCCAGCCCGAAGGTCCGTCCGCCTCCACCTCCGGCGCACGCAAGTCGTCTGCCAGGGCCGCGCCCAGCGCCTTTTCATATCCCGGCGCCACCTGCACCGCGTCGAGGATCTGCCCGCCCTCCGCAGTGTCCCGCTCCAGCAGGCGCGCCAAGGCAGACACCTCCGCCGACAGCGCACTCACCTCGCCCTCGGCTTCCGAGCGCCCGGCCCGGGCGTCGGCCTCGCGCCCCTGCGCATCGGCCCGCGCCTCGTCGGCTTCAGTCAGCGCGACCTCCGCCGCCTCCGATGCGGCCACCGCCTCTTTCTCGGCCGTCTCGGCAGCGGCATGGTCCTCGCTGGCCCGCGTCACGGTATGTTGCGCCGCGTCCACCGCGTCCTTGGCCCGCGCCGCCTCGGCATCGGCCCGGTCGCGGGTCTTGCGGCTGTCCTCGACCAGCCGCTGTGCCGACTGGTGCCGCGCGGCCAGCCGGGCGACATCCTCGGTCAGTTCCGACAGTTCCGTTTCCCGCGCCTGCAACACCTGGCTGGCATCCGCCGCCTCACCGCTCGCCGCGTCCAGCTTGCCCTCATGCCCGTCCGAGGCCTTGGCCAGTTCCTGCGCTTCCCATTCCAGCCGCTCGATCGTCTCGCCCGCGTCGCGGTTCAGGCTGTCCTCGCGCTCCATGTCGCGGGCCAGCTGCTCGATCCGCGATTGCAGCGTCTCGATCCGGTCCCTGGCGGCAGCCTCCTGCTCGGCCAGCGTGTCCCGGCTCACCTGCAACCGCTGCAGCACCGCCGCCGCGATGGCCTCTTCCTCGCGCAGGGGCGGCAGCGCCTCGTCGGCCCGCGCCCGCAGCCTTGCCGCCTCGCGCGCCGCCGCCTCGGCCCGGGCCGCATCGCTCGTCCGCTCGGTCAGCTCCTTCTGCGCATTGGCCCGCGCCAGATCCGCTTCCTTCCAGCGACGATAAAGCAGCAGGCCCTCGGCCTGCCGCAACTCCTCGCCGATCTGGCGATATCGCGCCGCCTGTTTCGCCTGCCGCGCCAGTTGCGCCAGCTGGCTGGCCAGCTGCTCGATCACGTCATCGACGCGGGCCAGGTTGCTCTCGGCCCCCTTCAGCTTCAGCTCCGCCTCGTGCCGCCGCTGGTAAAGCCCGGAAATCCCCGCCGCCTCCTCCAGGATACGCCGCCGCGCCGTGGGCTTGGCGTTGATCAGCTCCGAGATCTGCCCCTGCCGCACCAGCGCCGGCGAATGCGCGCCCGTCGAGGCGTCGGCAAACAGCATCTGCACGTCCCGCGCCCGCACGTCCTTGCCGTTCACCTTGTAGGCGCTGCCCACGTCACGCGTGATCCGCCGGATGATCTCCAGGTGATCGGCATCGTTGAACCCCGCCGGCGCCAGCCGGTCGGAATTGTCCAGATGGATGCTCACCTCGGCAAAGTTGCGCGCGGGCCGCGTGGCAGCCCCGGCAAAGATCACGTCCTCCATGCCCGAGCCCCGCATCGATGTCGGGCGGTTCTCGCCCATCACCCAGCGCAACGCCTCCAGCAGGTTCGACTTGCCGCATCCGTTCGGCCCCACCACCCCGGTCAGACCGTCCTGAATGAACAGATCGGTGGGGTCGACGAAGCTCTTGAACCCGGTCAATCTCAGCTTGGTGAACTGCACGGTGCGTGTCCCTCTGCTCGGGCCGGTCTGGATTTTGGACGTGATTCCGGCCTTGGGAGGATATGCAAGCGCAGGACCTTGGCCCCTGTCAACGCAAAACCCCTGCATATGGCGCGGACGCGCCACTTATCCACAAGATATTGCGTTCTTATGGCACAGACCTGCGGCACCGCCCTCTCCCGACCCACGATATTGCAGCGCCCGCGCCAACCCCATATGCTGCTGAAATCTTCACGCCGTTGTCCCGGAACGCCGCGCAATGTCCAATCCGATTGCCTTGCTCTTGGCCGGTCTCGCCGCCGGCGCCGGCCTGGGGGCCCTGGTCACCGCCACGGTGATCGACCGCCCGGCCATGTCCAAGGCGGCGATGTCCGACGGGATGGCCCACGACCATTCCGCCCATGACCACGGCCAGGGCCAGGCGATGCACGATCACCAGATGACCGAGGCCGGCGACCCCGCCCCGACGCTGGCCATCGAAATCCATCCCGACGGCCCGCAAAGCCGCAACCTGCACATCGTCACCACGAACTTCACCTTCGACCCCGAAGGCGTGAACGGCGACCACCATCCCGGCCACGGCCACGCCCATGTCTACATCAACGGCGTGAAACAGCCCCGCGCCTACAGCCCCTGGGTCCAGCTTGACGCACTCCCCATGGGAACGCACGAAATCCGCGTGACGCTGAATGCCAACGATCACGGCCACCTTGCCACGAACGGCACCCCGATCGAGGCCGTGACGACCGTGACCATCGAATAGGTCCCCGCCATGCTCATCATCGAACAGGCCAACCCCAAGGCCCCCGGCCCCCGCGCCCTGCTGGAACAAAGCCACGCCATGATGCGCGCGCTTTTTCCGGCCGAAGACAACTATTTCCTCGACCTGGAGGAGCTGCGCGGATCCGGCATCTGCTTTTTCGCCGCCCGGGACGGGGCGGAAACGCTGGGCACCGGGGCGCTGGCGTTCAAGCGCGGCTATGCCGAGATCAAGTCGATGTTCACCTCTCCCGCCGCCCGCGGCCGCGGCGTCGGTGCCGCGATCCTGCGCGCGCTCGAGGACGAGGCCCGCGGCGACGACGTGCCCGTTCTGCGGCTCGAAACGGGCGAGGTCCTCGACGCCGCGATCCGTCTTTACGAACGGCACGGCTTCACCCGGTGCGGCATCTTCGGCGACTACCGCCCGAACGCCACGAGCGTCTACATGGAAAAGGCCCTGACCGCGCCCACGGCTCAGAACGGGTAACAGATCAGCTCGCCGCCCTCCGCGTCCAGTTCGAAGGCGTCGCATTCAAGATACGTCTCGGGCCGCCGCGGCGCCGGGGCGCCGCTGCCGCAATCCAGCGTCGCCCGCATCATCGCCTGGTCCCCGGTCAGACGGTCCACCCGGCAGCCGCTGACCGCCTCGATGGCCAGCACCACGGGCACGCCCACGCTGGACAGCCGGAACGCGGGCTGCGCGTTCAGCCGGACCGCCTCGGCCCTGCGGCCCTCCACCCGGATATCGAACACCGACGCGCCTGCCTCGATGCGCACCGGCGCGACACCGGCAAAATCCGGGCTGGCCGTGTCGCAGGCCGTCAGGGCCGACAGCAAAATCAAGAGCAACGGACGCATCGCGCGATCATCGCCGATCCATGGTTAAGAAACGGTAACCAATGGCTTTTTCGCGCCCGCCCTAACGCGAGGGACCGCGATTTGTTTCATGCGAAAGGCGCATTCTTTTTCTCGCCTTCGCAGGAACGTGTCCGGGGGTCCCCCGCGTTGACCATGCAGATACCACATGACGAAGGAGGAACATCATGAAACTGATCGGCAGCACAGCCATCGCAATGGCCCTGGCCGCAACCACCGCGTTCGCGCAAAGCGACTCGAACGAGGAAATGGACACCGACACCGGCAACACGCAGGTCGAGTCCAGCACCGAGATGAACAGCTCGGACAACAGCGCCGACGCCAGCGGCAACATGCAGACCGAAGGCGAGTCCGACAAGACCGCCATGAATGACAGCGGCCTGAACTGGGACAAGTCCAGCGAAGAAATGAGCCAGATGCAAGGTGAACTGATCCGCAGCCGCGACATCACCGGCGGCGCGGTCTACACCACCAACGAAGCCAACGACGAAGGCGAAGGCTGGGACATGACCGAGTATGACGAAGTCAACTCGGAATGGAACCAGATCGGCGAGATCGAAGACCTCGTGATGTCGCAGGACGGCAAGCTGACCGGCATCGTGGTCGAAGTCGGCGGTTTCCTCGACATCGGTGACAAGCACGTCATGCTGTCGGTGAAGGACGCCAAGCTCGTCCCCGTCGACGACAAGAGCTACACCTTCGTGACCCGCTTCAACGAAGAAGAGATCGAGTCCATGGAAGGCGTCGACGAAGGCTTCTGGAACTAAGCCGGGACACGTCTCGCGTTTTGCCGCCGCCCCTTGCCGGGCGGCGGTTTGCGTTTGCGCACCTGCCGGGCCCAGAGGCTCTTCCACAGCTGGTGCACAATAAAGCGCGGTCGCCAGGCCGATATAGCCGCCGCCCACGATGGCCACGTCCGTCCCCACGTCGCCCCGCATCGCCGTTCTCCGGCTCCTCGGCCGAATGGTCCCACAGGGATATGCCGGGCCGCTGCCCCGCCTTGGCTGTCGCCTCGCGCCGCGTTCCGCCGCGGCAACGCGAAACGCGCAATGCCCAAGCTCGATATCGCAGGCGGCACGACGGTGCACCGCCCCGCGCCTTTCCCGCAGCGCGTCCGCCGACCCACTGACGCCTTGCAATTTCACCGTTCCAAAAATACTCAAATCCCAACGCCACACAGGGGGAGCCTCCACATGCCCAAAACGCGCCTTCTCACCGAATTCGGCATCGGCTCGTCCCTGCGCCACCGCGATTACACCGCCGCCGCCCGCCGCGCGTTGCAAGACGCGCTCTGGCGCAACTCCATCAACCTCGCAGAGCTTTTCGGCCAACCGAAAGAGGCGATGATCATCGACGTGGAAATCGCCGCGCAGGACCCCGACGCCGTCGACACCGCCGCTTTGTCGGAGGTCTTCCCCTACGGCCAGGCCACCGTCACCGCCCACAAGGGCGGGCTCGACGTGCCCCGTCCCGACGGCGAGCCCACCGTCATCGTCAACGCCGCCATCAATGTCAGCCTGAACCTGGAGCCCGCGAAATGACCGATCACCGCTTCATCATCGAAATGGGCATGGGCAACGACCAGTACGGCATGGATTATCAAAAGGCCGCCGCCCGCGCGATCGAATCCGCCATTCGCCGTTCGGCCATCCCCATGTATTCGACCACGGCGCTCGACCCGTCGCAGATGCGCGTGCAGGTCACCATCGGCGTGCAGGAGCCGGACAAGCTTGACACGGAGGCGCTCGCCACCTGCCTGCCGCGCGGAAACGCCACCGTCACGGCCACGTTCGGCGGTCACAACGTGGTGAACCCCGACACCGGCGACACCATCGTCATTGCCACCGCGGCAGTCGAGGCGTTCCTGCCCGACCAGTCCCGCAACTACACCGCCGGTTAAGGTGCCGCGTCATCCCCGGACGTGATCCGAGGATCTCCCACCCCTTGAGGCACGCTTGCCCCCTATCGCCTCCGGTCATATGATTTGACCAATTCAACCCCGAGGCGCCCCATGCCCTTCCAGAAAGTCACGCCCGAAAAACTCTCGCTCGCGGTCACCCGCCAGATCGAGAAGCTGATCCTGCGCGGCATCCTGCGCCCCGGCGAACGTCTGCCCTCGGAACGCGAACTTGCCGACCGCTTCGGCGTCTCCCGTCCGTCCCTGCGCGAGGCCGTGGCCGAGCTTCAGCAAAAGGGACTGCTGACCACACGCGCCGGCGCCGGCATCTTCGTGGCCGACGTTCTGGGCAGCGCCTTTTCTCCCGCCCTGATCGAGCTTTTCGCCAGCGATGACGAGGCCGTCTTCGACGTCATCGCCTTCCGCCGCGACATGGAAGGCCTCGCCGCCGAACGCGCCGCCAGGCTGGCCTCCGACACCGACCTCGAGGTCATCGCCGCCACCTTCGCCCGCATGGAGCAGGCCAAGGGCCGCGCCAATCCCGAACGCGAGGCGCGGCTCGACGCCGAGTTCCACATGGCCATACTGGAGGCCAGCCACAACGTGGTGATGCTGCACATGATGCGCTCGATGTTCCAGCTCATGCAGGACGGCGTGTTCTACAACCGCAAGGTCATATTCAACCAGTCCACCAGGCGCTCCAGCCTGCTGGACCAGCACCGCGCCATCCGCGACGCGATCCTTGCCCGCGATCCCAAAGCAGCCCGCGCGGCGGTCGAGACACATCTCGATTTCGTCGAACGGGCGCTGACCGACCAGCGCAAGGCCGAGGCCCACGAACACATCGCCCGCCAGCGCCTGGAACACGAGAACCGCCGCTGAATTCGTTGCCAACACCGTAGGGTGGGTGGTTCTGCGCAATGCGCAGGTTCACCCACCATTACACCGCACACCCTGCAAATCACGGGCTTTCGCGTGCTGCGCCGCCGCTTCTCGCGCCGTTCACAAACCGCCTAAATTTTACCAATTGATAAAATTTTGAACTGTGCAATACTTTCTCCAAAGCGTACAGCCACTGGAGCCCTCCATGAGCCATTCCGCCTTGACCCCCGGCATCACCTCCGGCCGCCTGTCAGAGGACGACCTCGCCCGGAACTTCTCCGACCTGCATCCGCCGCTCGATCCGCACGAGGCGCTGGTGGCCGCCGACCGCTGCTATTTCTGCCACGATGCGCCCTGCATCACGGCCTGTCCCACCGATATCGACATCCCGCTCTTCATCCGGCAGATCGCCACCGGCACGCCCGAGGCCGCCGCCAGGACGATCCTCAGCCAGAACATTCTCGGCGGCATGTGCGCCCGCGTCTGCCCGACCGAGACGCTCTGCGAACAGGCCTGCGTGCGCGAAACCGCCGAGGGCAAGCCGGTTCTCATCGGACAACTCCAACGCTACGCCACCGACACCCTTCAGGCCGCGGGCACGCATCCCTTCGCCCGCGCGCCCGAAACGGGCAAGTCGGTCGCCGTGGTGGGCGCGGGACCGGCCGGTCTGGCCTGCGCCCATCGTCTGGCGATGCACGGCCATGCCGTCACGCTCTATGACGCCCGGCCCAAGCCGGGTGGCCTCAACGAATACGGCATCGCCGCCTACAAGACGGTCGACGGCTTCGCCGAGCGCGAGGTCGACTGGCTGATGCAGATCGGCGGCATCACCCTGGAAAACGGCAAGGCCCTGGGCCCCGACCTTTCCCTCGACACCCTGCGCGACCGCTTCGACGCGGTCTTCCTCGGCATCGGCCTGGGCGGCGTCAACGCCCTCGGCCTTGATGGCGAGGACAAGACCGGCGTGCTCGACGCGGTCGATTTCATCTCCGAGTTGCGCCAGGCCAGCGACCTGCGCGCGCTTCAGGTGGGCCGCGACGTTGTGGTGATCGGCGGCGGCATGACCGCCATCGACGCCGCCGTGCAGGCCAAACTGCTGGGCGCGCTCAACGTCACGCTGGTCTATCGCCGGGGCCGCGACCGCATGAACGCCAGCGTCTTCGAGCAGGACCTCGCCGCGTCGAAGGGCGTGCGCATCATCACGAACGCCACGCCCCGCGCCCTCCACGGCAACGGCACGGTCCGCGAGATCGAGTTCGAGTATACCGACGACGCCCTCACCCCCACCGGCGAGACCATCCGCATCCCCGCCGACCAGGTGTTCAAGGCCATCGGCCAGGCCCTTACGGGTGACGCCCTGCCCGATCTCGACGGCCGCAAGATCGCCGTCACCGGCCCGGGCCGCACCTCGGTCGCCGGTGTCTGGGCGGGGGGCGACTGCGCCGCGGGCGGCGACGACCTGACCGTCACGGCCGTGGCCGAAGGCCGCGACGCCGCCGAAGACATCCACGCGACGCTGAGCGCCTGAAGGAGCGAGACATGGCTGACCTGACCACCAACTTCATCGGCATCACCTCGCCCAACCCGTTCTGGCTGGCCTCCGCCCCGCCCACGGACAAGGAATACAACGTTCGCCGCGCCTTCGAGGCCGGCTGGGGGGGCGTGGTCTGGAAGACACTGGGCGAGGAAGGCCCGCCCGTCGTCAACGTCAACGGACCTCGCTATGGCGCGATCTGGGGCGCCGACCGCCGCCTCTTGGGGCTGAACAACATCGAGCTCATCACCGACCGCCCCCTGCAAACCAACCTCGACGAGATGACGCGGGTCAAGAAAGACTACCCCGACCGCGCCCTCATCGCCTCGCTCATGGTCCCGGTGGACGAGGACAGCTGGAAGTCCATCCTCGACCGCGTTCTGGAAACCGGCTGCGACGGGGTGGAACTGAACTTCGGCTGTCCCCACGGGATGAGCGAACGCGGCATGGGCTCCGCCGTGGGCCAAGTGCCGGAATATGTGGGCCAGGTCACCGAATGGTGCAAGAAACACTCCGACCTGCCCGTCATCGTGAAACTCACGCCCAACATCACCGACGTCCGCAAACCCGCCCAGGCGGCCAAGGACGGCGGCGCCGACGCGGTCTCTCTGATCAACACGATCAACTCGATCACCTCCGTCAACCTCGACAGCTTCGCGCCAGAGCCCACCATCGACGGCAAGGGCGCCCATGGCGGCTATTGCGGCCCGGCGGTGAAACCCATCGCGCTCAACATGGTGGCCGAGATCGCCCGCACGCCCTCGCTCGCCGGTCTGCCCATCTCGGGGATCGGCGGCATCACCACCTGGCGCGACGCGGCGGAATTCATGTCGCTGGGGGCGGGCAACGTCCAGGTCTGTACGGCGGCCATGACCTACGGCTTCAAGATCGTGCAGGAAATGATCTCGGGCCTGTCACAGTTCATGGACGAGAAGGGCTTCACCTCGACGAACGAGCTTGTCGGCCGCGCCGTTCCGAACCTTTCGGACTGGCAGCACCTCAACCTCAACTACGTCACCAAGGCCCGGATCGACCAGGATCTCTGCATCAAGTGCGGCCGCTGCTATGCCGCCTGCGAGGACACCTCGCACCAGGCCATCTCGATGTCCCCGGACCGCATTTTCGAGGTGATCGACGCCGAATGCGTCGCCTGCAATCTCTGCGTCAATGTCTGCCCGGTCGAAGGCTGCATCACGATGGAAGAGCTGGCCCCCGGCACGACCGATCCCCGGACCGGCAAGACGGTGCAGAACGACTACGCCAACTGGACCAGCCACCCCAACAACCCGGGAACCTGCGCCGCAGAATAACGACACAGATTCTTCGTACGAAGAATCTGAACCCCCAGAAAATTCGTACGAATTTTCTGGGGGTAACCTCGCCCGAATCAAAACACGATCCGAATAGGCCCCGCATGGCACACGACGATCATCTGGTCGCCGGTTTCGATCAGGTGATAGCCGCGCCTGCGCACTTCGCGCTCGAACGCCTCGCGGCCGACCTCGCGCTCCACCCACCGGCGCGACCGGCGCACGACAGCGCCCTTGCGCGCGGACTGGCTCGAGAAAAGTTGCGCCACCCAGGGCGCGGCGGGAACGGGACGAATGATCTGCGTCATGCCGCGACCCTGCCGCCATCCTGGTAAAAATCAGGTTAAGGCTTCTGCGCCCGCAGGCACCGCAGCGCCCCACGCTTCCCCGGGCCACCCGAAGCGTTGCGCCCGTGGCCGGCGGCATCGGCCAAATGCGAAACGCGTGCACCGACCGAATGGTGCGTGGCATCTCACGGATCAGCCGCGATTCGGGCGTGTCGGAAAACGCATCAATCCCCGGCTTTGACGGCAGAAGGTTCTGCCCCGCTCGACGCGTCCTCGCCACCCATCTCGATCTTCAGTACCGCGATCATCTCGCGCAGGTCGGTGATGTCGCGCGCCGCGCGCGACTGCTCCAGCCGCGTGCTGGCCCGCAGCAGGTCCTGCTGCCGTCCGACCAGTTCGTACTGCGCCGCGACCAGTTGATCGCGCGGCGTCTCCTGGCTCTTGATCCGCGCGTCGAGCACGCTTTCGCCCGACGCCCTGGCCGGCAATCGCGATATCGCCTCGCGCCCGGGCCGCGGGCTTGCCTCCGCGCGCGGCCCGTCCCCGCTTGTGGCGTTGTCGGAATTGTTGCCACTCGCACTGCTTTCCGCCGACCCCGAGGCGCTCTTGACGGCGAGTTTCTGAAGGTTCTGCCCGGCGCCGGCCGGCACCGAGGGCAGGACGGTCACAGGGGCTGGTCCTGTGATGTTCATGTGTCCACTCCAAACACGGGGGATCGCTAGATCCGGCACCCGCACCCAAAGATCAACATACCATGGCGCGGTGGTCTCCCGCGACGGCAATCTAGACAGCATTTTAGACGTATCGCGCCCCGTGCGGGCGCTACACCGCCAGCATCCGCCGATAGAGCGCATCCAGGAACACGGACGCCTCGCCGTGGACGTCCCGGCCATCCACCAGCGCCTGCACCTGCGCGTCGAAATCCGCATAGTGCTGCGTCGTGGCCCAGATCGAAAAGATCAGGTGGCGCCCGTCCACCGGCTTCAGCCGCCCCGCCGCGCCCCAGGATTCGATCAGCGCCGCGGTCTCGTCCACCAGCGGCTTGAGGTCCGAGACCAGCCCCGGCCCGATCATCGGCGCGCCTTGCAGGATCTCGTTGGCAAAGAGCCGGCTCTCGCGCGGCAGCGCCCGGCTCATCTCCAGCTTGCGATGCACATAGCGCAGGATCTCCTCCAGCGGCTCGCCGGCGGGGTCGATGGCGCGCATCGGGTCCAGCCACGTGTCCATCAACCCGTTCAGCAGCGTGACATGGATCTCTTCCTTGCCGGCGAAATAATACAGGATGTTGGGCTTCGACAGCCCCGACGCCTCGGCGATCTGGTCCAGCGTCGCGCCCCGGAATCCGTGCATCGAAAACACGTCCAGCGCCGCGTCCAGGATACGCTTGCGGTTGCGCAACTGTATCCGGCTCGGCTTGGCCCCGCCCTCGGGCGTCCTCCCGTCTTCCATTGCGCCTCTCACATTTCCCTGCCCGAAGATCTAGCACCGCCCGGCCCGAATTGGCCAGCGGCGGGTGCAATGCTTGACATGCCCGCCCCGCTTCGCAATCGTGCTTTTACCATTTGGTAAAAAAGTGGCAACCGGGATGGCAGCCGCATCGTGCGCCCCCTATGGTATGAGTCCACGAAGACAAAGGGGACACCGATGGCCGCACCTGGACAGAATCTCAAAATCAACGGCGACCGGCTGTGGGACAGCCTGATGGACATGGCCAGGATCGGCCCCGGCGTCGCGGGCGGCAACAACCGCCAGACCCTCACGGACGAGGATGCCGAGGGCCGCGCGCTCTTCCAGTCCTGGTGCGAGGCGGCGGGCATGACCATGGGCGTCGACACGATGGGCAACATGTTCGCCCGGCGCGAGGGCACCGAGCCCGACGCGCTCCCCGTTTACGTCGGCTCCCACCTCGACACGCAGCCCACGGGCGGCAAGTATGACGGTATTCTGGGCGTTCTGGGGGGCCTCGAGATCATCCGCACCCTCAACGACCTCGGCATCAAGACGAAACACCCCATCGTGGTCACCAACTGGACCAACGAGGAAGGCACGCGCTACGCCCCCGCCATGCTCGCCTCGGGCGTCTTCGCGGGCATCCACGACCAGCAATGGGCCTATGACCGCGTCGATGCCGACGGCAAGACGTTCGGCGACGAGCTCGAGCGCATCGGCTGGAAAGGCGACGAGCCGGTGGGCGAGCGCAAGATGCACGCCTTCTTCGAGCTGCACATCGAACAGGGCCCGATACTGGAGGCCGAAGGCAAGGATATCGGCGTCGTCACCCACGGGCAGGGACTCAACTGGACGCAGGTGACCATCACCGGCAAGGACAGCCACACCGGATCGACACCGATGCCGATGCGCAAGAATGCCGGCCTCGGCATGGCCCGCGTGCTTGAAAAGGTCGAGGAGATCGCCCTGTCCCACGCCCCCCATGCGGTCGGGGCCGCCGGGCATATCGACATCTATCCCAACTCGCGCAACGTGATCCCCGGCAAGGCCGTCTTTACGGTCGATTTCCGCTCCCCCGACAAGGCGGTGATCGAGGATATGGTCGCAAGGATGAAAGCCGCGGCAACAGAGATCTGCGATGAAATGGGGCTGGAAGTGGCGTTCGAAGTCGCTGGCGGCTTCGACCCGGTGGAGTTCGACGAGGGCTGTGTCACCGCCGTGCGCAACGCGGCCGAGCGCCTTGGCTATTCACACATGAACATCGTCTCGGGCGCCGGCCACGACGCCTGCTGGATCAACCGCGTCGCCCCGACCGCCATGGTCATGTGCCCCTGCGTCGACGGGTTGTCGCACAACGAAGCCGAGGAGATCTCCAAGGACTGGGCCACGGCCGGCACGGACGTCCTGATGCACGCGGTGGTGGAGACGGCGGGGATCGTGGAGTGATCGTCAAACGATCATTCGACGTCCCGGGTTTGACCCGGGACCTCCCGGCCACGCCGCAGAACGCAATCCCGGTCTTGACCCGGGACCTCCCCGCCACACCGCGCAACGCAATCCCGGGCTTGTCCCGGGACCTCCCCGCCACACCGCGCAACGCAGTCCCGGGCTTGACCCGGGACCTCCCGGCCACCCGCGTCCCGCCACAAACACCAAAGCCGCGTGCACGCCAAATTAACCATGTTCCCGCACCACCGGACCATGGCGTTCTACACTTACATCATGGCCTGCCGCTCAAACACGGCGATCTACGTCGGAACCACAGGCAACCTGCGCGACCGCGCGGCCCAGCACCGGCTGGGGGCCGGCTCCGTGCACACGTCGAAATACAACATCACCAAGCTGGTCTACTTCGAGACCCACGAAACACTGGATGCCGCCGTCGCCCGCGAACGAAAGCTGAAACGCTGGCGGCGCGAGTGGAAAGACAGGCTGATCGAACACGCAAACCCAAGCTGGTCCGACTTGAGCATGGAGGCCTCGTTTCTCTGAGGTCCCGGCTCAAGGCCGGGACTGCGTAGCACCAGGGAGACACCCAATGACCACCAAAGTCATCAAGAACGGCACCGTCTGCACCGCAGACCGCACGTGGAAGGCCGATGTCCTGATCGAGGACGAGAAAATCAAGCAGATCGGCGAAGACCTCAAGGGCGACGAGACCATCGACGCCGAGGGCGCCTATGTCATTCCCGGCGGCATCGACCCGCACACGCACTTGGAAATGCCCTTCATGGGCACCACCGCGGCCGAAACCTTCGAGACCGGCACCTGGGCCGCGGCCTGTGGCGGCACCACGATGCTGGTGGATTTCTGCCTGCCCGGCGCGGACGGCTCCATCAAGAACGCCATCGAGGAATGGCACCGCAAATCCGCCCCCCAGATCTGTTCCGATATCGGCTACCACATGGCCGTCACCGGCTGGAACGAGCAGATCTTCAACGAGATGAAGGACGCCGTCGACATGGGCGTCAACTCCTTCAAGCATTTCATGGCCTACAAAGGGGCCTTGATGATCGAGGATGACGAGATGTTCGCCTCGTTCAAGCGCTGCCGCGAGCTGGGCGCGCTGCCCATGGTCCATGCCGAGAACGGCGACCTGGTGGCCGACATGCAGCAGGAGATGCTCTCGAAGGGCATCACCGGCCCCGAGGGTCACGCCTATTCCCGCCCGCCCGAGTTCGAGGGCGAGGCCGCCAACCGCGCCATCACCATCGCCGATGCCGCCGGCGTGCCGCTCTATATCGTGCACGTCTCCTGCGAACAGGCGCACGAGGCCATCCGCCGCGCCCGCCAGAAGGGGATGCGCGTCTATGGCGAACCGCTGGCGCAGTTCCTGACCCTCGACGAGGGCGAATACTTCAACACCGACTGGGACCATGCCGCCCGCCGCGTCATGTCGCCCCCCTTCCGCTCGAAGGACCACCAGGACAGCCTCTGGGCGGGGCTCCAGGCCGGCTCGCTCCAGGTCGTCGCCACCGACCACGCCGCCTTCTCGACCGAGCAAAAGCGCATGGGCGTGGATGACTTCACCAAGATCCCCAACGGCTCCAACGGGCTGGAGGAACGGATGCCCGTCCTCTGGACCCGCGGCGTGGAAACCGGGCGCCTCACGCCCAACGAGTTCGTCGCGGTCACCTCCACCAACGTCGCCAAGATCCTCAACATCTACCCCAAGAAGGGCGCCATCGTCGAAGGCGCGGACGCCGACATCGTCGTCTGGGACCCCAAGATCACCAAGACGATCTCGGCCTCCAACCACCACTCGATCCTCGACTACAACGTGTTCGAGGGCTTCGAGGTCACCGCCAATTCCCGCTACACGATCTCGCGCGGCGAGGTCATCTGGGCCTGGGGCCAGAACTCCCAGCCCCAACCCGGTCGCGGCCGCTTCGTCCCCCGCCCCGCCTTCCCCTCGGCGCATGAGGCGCTCTCGAAATGGAAGGCCCTGACCGCGCCCAAGATGATCGAGCGCGATCCGCTGAATATTCCGGCGGGGATATGATGGCCCGGCCTCTCTGCTGGCAGGAAACTGGTAAACGCGACCGCGTCACTCGTTGGACGGGGGGCGGATGGTAAGGTTGTTGTTATCCTTGCATTCATCGCAGCAGTCGCCTTCGCCGCAGCAAAAGCAGCAGGGAAAACAGCCCGCTGAAACCGCTTGGTTGACGTACCCGAAGATCGCCCTCTGGATGTTTTCCTCGACATGCCTGTTGTCAAAGACAATCTTCCCCGGCGCCGGACAATTCGCCGGGGCCGCCTGTGTCGGCGTCTTGGCGTCGTTGGTGCTGGCGGTTTGCGCCGGCACGGACGAGACTGTGGAAAGCATCAGGCAGACGGCGATCAGAAATTGAAATACATACTTCATGGTAATCCCCTTGTTTGGCGTGAAACGAAGCTGGCAACCCAAATGGAAACAAAAATACCATCAGAAAATATGCCCGATCGTATCAACCTATCCGGGAATTGTCAATTTTTACCACATCCAATGGGCGTATCGCGCATGGTGCGGCAGGAAACGACGTTTCCCAAACCGCAGGGTCGCTGAAATGCAGCCGGCTCAGCACCCTGTGATCCATACCGGAAGCCGCGCGCGGACCTTCCCGACCGATGCCGGCAGCCACCAGATCCTCACGACCGTGCCCCACGCGCCATCACCATCCCGGCGGGCACCCACCCCCATGCGCCTCGCCCTCGCCCTCCTCCTGCTGGCCAGCCCGGCCACGGCCCAGCTGGCCGCCCCGCTCGGCAATCCCGACGGCTGCGCCCGCATCCTGGGCGAGAACGGCCCCAAGGAAAACGAGGTCGCCATCGTCGCGGGCCACCTGAACCTGCGCGGCGCGATCTGCCAGATCACCGCGGTGCAGACCGGCACGCTCATGGCCACCTGCCCCGGCGACGCCGACAGCCGCAAGAAGGTCCTCGGCATCACCCGCAGCGCCGATGGCACCGGCGTTACCCTGACCCTGCCTGACGGCTCGGTCGAAGACCTGGTCCCTTGCGAATGAACCACGCCGCCATCCGCCCGCGCCATTGCCCGCAAATTCATCATGTGCCTGCCCCACAGGCAGATGACGCCGGGACCCGCCTTGACACCACCTTGCGGCGTGGGATTGTTCCCTTCACCCGGCCCGGAGACACGACCCCCTGATGCAAGACGCCCAAGCCACATCGACCCCCAGCCCCGTGATCGCCGCCCGCGACCTGTCGCTGACATTCCAGACCAATGACGGGCCCGTGCATGCTCTCAAGGACGTGACGCTGGACGTGGAAAAGGGCGATTTCGTCTCCTTCATCGGCCCCTCGGGCTGTGGCAAGACCACCTTCCTGCGCTGCATGGCCGATCTCGAACACCCCACCGGCGGCAGCATTTCGGTCAACGGCATGACCCCCGCCGAGGCCCGCCAGCGCCGTGCCTATGGCTACGTGTTCCAGGCCGCCGGCCTCTACCCGTGGCGCACCATCGGCGGCAACATCCGCCTGCCGCTCGAGATCATGGGCTATTCCAGGGCCGACCAGCAAAGCCGCATCGCCCGCGTGCTGGAGCTCGTCGATCTCGCGGGGTTCGAAAAGAAGTTCCCCTGGCAGCTGTCCGGCGGGATGCAGCAACGCGCCTCCATCGCCCGGGCGCTGGCCTTCGATGCGGACATCCTGTTGATGGACGAACCCTTTGGCGCGCTCGACGAGATCGTCCGCGATCACCTCAACGAGCAGCTCCTGCAGCTCTGGGACCGCACGAACAAGACCATCTGCTTCGTCACCCACTCGATCCCCGAGGCGGTGTACCTGAGCACGAAAATCGTCGTCATGTCCCCCCGCCCCGGCCGCATCGCCGACGTGATCGAAAGCACCCTGCCGCGCGAACGTCCCCTCGACATCCGCGACACACCGGAATTCCTCGAAATCGCCCACCGCGTCCGCGACGGGCTTCGCGCGGGGCACAGCTATGAGGACTGACGTCTCACGCCCCGCTCCGGCCCTGATCCGGGAGCCTGTACCGGACCCGATCCGGGAACCTGCCCCGGACTTGATCCGGGAGCCTGCCCCGGACTTGATCCGGGGCCTCCCGCTCACCGCGGGCTCAGAGGCCCCGGCTCGGTGGCCGGGGCGGCATACCGCCAAGCACGCCTGTCCCACACGGTCAACAGGTCTAGTCTCCGGGCCGCGGCGTCGACCAGTTGCCCCCGCCCGCCGAAGCAGGCGAGGGACTTTCACCGTTCACGGTCATCGACTCTCCAGCCTGTACCGTGGGGCCAGTTTGGAGAGCAAACCTTTCATCGTTCTTAAAATACTCAAAAAAACTCCGCTCAATTTCGCGGTTGGGATTGAGTATTTTTGGAACAGTGAAAGCAGGAGGGTGTAATGCGCAACATCGTCCCCGTCCTCACGGTCGTCGCGACCCTCATCGCGCTCTGGTATGCCGGCGCAGTCGCGCTCAACGCCCCCTGGGCTTATGACAAGGCCGCGCGGGCCGAGGTCACGCTCACCTTCCCGGACCTCGTCGCAGACACCTGGTCCCAGGAAAAGCCCAAGCTGCCCGCCCCGCACCAGGTGGCCGCAGAGATGTGGAACACCACCGGCGCGATGATCGCCAGCGGGCGGGCTTTCTCCAAGCGCTCGCTCATTTACCACAGCTGGATCACCTTCAGCTCCACGGCCCTGGGCTTCCTTCTGGGCACCGCCCTCGGCACGCTTCTGGCCATCGGCATCGTCTACAACCGCACCATGGACATGAGCGTCATGCCCTGGGTCATCGCGTCCCAGACCATCCCGATCCTCGCCATCGCGCCGATGATCATCGTCGTCCTGAACGCCGTGGGCATCTCCGGCCTGCTGCCCAAGGCGATGATCTCGATGTACCTGTCGTTCTTCCCCGTTGTCGTCGGCATGGTGAAGGGCTTGCGCAGCCCCAGCCAGATGCAGCTCGACCAGATGCGCACCTGGCACGCCAGCCGCTCCCAGACCTTCTGGAAACTGCGCCTGCCGTCGTCGATGCCCTATTTCTTCACCTCGCTGAAGATCGCCATGGCCGCCAGCCTGGTGGGCGCCATCGTCGGCGAGCTGCCAACCGGGGCCGTCGCGGGCCTTGGCGCGCGGCTCCTGGCAGGCAGCTATTACGGCCAGACCATCCAGATCTGGAGCGCGCTGATCATGGCCGCCACGCTGGCCGCCATTCTGGTGGGCCTGATCGGCCTGATCCAAAGGATCACGCTCAAGCGCATGGGAATGGCGACATGAGCTGGCTGATCGCAGGGGCGCTGATCTGGGCCGTGGGCTGGTGGATCAACGTGCAGCTAGCCCGCCATCCGCAGAACACCGCCGCGCAACTGGCCGCGCCCATCGTTTTCGGGGCCACGCTCATCGCCGTCTGGGAGTGCCTCGTCTGGGGTTTGGGCATCAAGCTCGCCCTCCTGCCCGCCCCCAGCGTCATCGCCGTGACGTTCGCCAATTCCCTCAACATCCTCTGGGGCGACTTCCTCCAGACCGCCATCAAGGGCGCGCTCACCGGCTATATCCTCGGCTGCGGCGCCGCGTTCCTGACGGCCATCGCCGTCGACCGCTCCGATTTCCTCAAGCGCGGCCTCCTGCCCGTGGGCAACTTCGCCGCCGCCCTTCCCATCATCGGCCTCGCCCCCATCCTCGTCATGTGGTTCGGCTTCGACTGGCAGTCCAAGGCCGCCGTGGTCGTCGTCATGGTGTTCTTCCCGATGCTGGTGAACACCGTGCAGGGCCTCTCCGAGGCCGACGCCATGCAGCGCGACCTGATGCGCACCTATGCCGCCGGCTACTGGACGACGCTGCTGAAACTCCGCCTGCCCGCCGCCATGCCCTTCGTCTTCAACGGGCTCAAGATCGGCACCACGCTCGCCCTTATCGGCGCCATCGTGGCCGAGTTCTTCGGCTCGCCCATCCAGGGCATGGGCTTTCGCATTTCCACCTCGGTGGGGCGCCTCGCGATGGATCTCGTCTGGGCCGAGATCGTCGTCGCCGCCCTCGCCGGCTCGGGGTTCTACGGTGCGGTCGCCCTGATCGAACGCGCCGTCACCTTCTGGCACCCGTCCCAACGGGGCCGGACCTAAATCAAAGCAAACCAGAACAGGGAGAAGACAATGAAACACCTCACCACGACGCTCGGCCTCGCCGGCGCCACCCTCTGGGGGGGCATGGCCCAGGCCGCCGACGACGTCACGCTGCAGCTCAAATGGGTGACGCAGTCGCAATTCGCGGGCTACTACGTCGCGCAGGACCAGGGCTTCTACGAAGAGGAAGACCTGAACGTCACGATCAAGCCCGGCGGGCCGGATATCGCCCCCGCCCAGGTCATCGCCGGCGGCGGCGCGGACGTGATCATCGACTGGATGCCGTCGGCCCTTGCCAGCCGCGAGAAAGGCCTGCCGCTGGTCAACATCGCCCAGCCGTTCAAAAGCTCCGGCATGATGCTGACCTGCCGCAAGGACACCGGCATCGAAGGCCCCGAAGACTTCAAGGGCAAGACCCTCGGCGTCTGGTTCTTCGGCAACGAATACCCCTTCCTGTCGTGGATGAGCCAGCTGGAAATCCCGACCGAGGGCGGCGAGGATGGCGTCACGGTCCTGAAACAGGGCTTCAACGTCGATCCTCTGCTTCAGAACCAGGCCGCCTGCGTCTCCACCATGACCTACAATGAATACTGGCAGGTCATCGACGCCGGCCTCACGCCCGACGATCTGGTGGTGTTCAAGTACGAGGACCAGGGCGTCGCCACGCTCGAGGATGGCATGTACGTGCTGGAGGAAAACCTCGAAGACCCCGAATTCGCCGACAAGATGACCCGCTTCGTCCGGGCCTCGATGAAAGGCTGGAAATGGGCCGAGGAAAACCCCGACGAGGCCGCGATGATCGTGCTCGACAACGACGCCACCGGCGCGCAGACGGAAGAGCACCAGAAGCGGATGATGAGCGAGGTCGCCAAGCTGACCGCAGGCTCCAACGGCGCGCTCGATCCGGAAGATTTCCAGCGCACGGTGGACTCGCTTTTGTCGGGCGGCTCCGATCCGGTGATCACCAAGGACCCGGGCGAGGCCGCCTGGACCCACCAGATCACGGACGAAGCCCTTAACTGAGGCCTGTCGCTCTGAAACGACCGCGGTGCGCCTGTCCGTTTCGCGTCAGGCGAAACACCCGGGCGCATCTCTCTGAACTCTGTCGGGGCGGGCTTTTGCCTGCCCCGTCTTGCACTTGAGTGCGGCGCAGGCCGGTCTGACACGGCAACGGGTCGGACATCCTGCGCGAGGCGTCGCGACCGCTGGGGCCAAAAAAAGCAAATTTCCTGGTTAATGAAATACACCGCTCACGGTTTCGTGATATAGTGTGAGCTATCACAGATGAGTCGCACGCATTCCGCTGCGCATTTTTTGATGAATTAGGGCTCTGAACGCCCATTGAATATGTTTTGCGCGTCGTAAGCGCGACACAAGGTGAGGGGAAGCCACGTGTCACAGTTTTCTAGCATACTGCCTCGGCCCGCAGACGGGACCGGGTCGAACACCGAGAATCCGGACTGGGGGTCGACGGGCACGCACCTGCTGCACGTCGCTCCGAAGGACCTTGGCCCGAATGGCGAAATGTCCGGCGCGGACAGGCCCGGCGCCCGCGAGGTCTCCAACGCGGTGGCGGCGCAATCCGCCGAGACCGAGAACGCGGCAGGCGCTTCGGATTTCTTGTGGGTCTGGGGACAGTTCATCGACCACGACATCTCGCTGACCGAGGCCGGCTCGACCAAATACGCCCCGATCGACGTCCCCGCGGGCGACCCCTATTTCGACCCGTTTTACACCGGCACCGCCGAGATCCCGTTCTTCCGTGTCGATCAGCATGACGGCGTCTACGCGAACGAGATCACCAGTTTCATCGACGCCTCCATGATCTACGGCTCCGACGCCGCCACCCTGGCCGCGCTGCGCGTGGACGGGGGCAAGCTGCTGCTGGACGAAAACCAGCAGCTGGTGCTGGACGGCGACGCGCTGCTCACCGGCGACGTGCGTGCCGCGGAAAACGTGATGTTGTCCTCGATGCACACGATTTTCACCCGCGAGCATAACCGCATCGTCGATGAACTGAGCGCAGCCGACCCGACGCTGACCGATGAGGCGCTCTTCAACATCGCCCGCGCCCAGGTCGAGGCCCTCGTCCAGGCCGTCACCTTCAACGAGTTCCTGCCGATCCTCGTCGGCCCGGACGCCATTGCCGCCTATGACGGCTATGACCCGACGGTGAACCCCGGCATCTCGGTCGAGTTCTCCACCGCCGTGTTCCGGCTCGGGCACACGCTCCTGTCCTCGAACCTGCAACGCGTGGCCGAGGACGGCACGGTCGGCCCGTCGCTGGCCCTGCGCGATGCCTTCTTCCAGCCGGCACTGCTCGATCAGCCTGACCTGATCGAGAGCGTGTTGCGCGGCGCGGCCACCCAGGCGGCCCAGGCACTCGACACCGAGGTGGTCGAAGACGTGCGCTCCTTCCTGTTCGGCCCGCCGGGTGCGGGCGGGTTCGACCTCGCCGCGCTCAACATCCAGCGCGGCCGCGACCTCGGCATCGCCAGCTACAACGACCTGCGCGAGGCGCTGGGTCTTGCCCGGGCCACGACCTTTCAGGACATCACCTCGGATCCCACGCTCGCGGCCAAGCTTGCTGCGGTCTACGGCTCCGTCGACCTGGTCGATGCCTGGATCGGCGGCCTGGCCGAGGATCCTCTCGAAACCGGACTCCTGGGCGAAACCTTCCACATCATGGTGGTCGACCAGTTCTCGCGCCTGCGCGACGGCGATCCGTTCTGGAGCGAGGCCCGCGACGGCCTCACTGACGCGGCGCGCGCGGCGCTCTGGGACACGACCCTCAGCGACATCATCCTGCGCAACACCGATGTAGGGGCGCTGCAACACGACGTTTTCGCCGCCATGGACCGCAGCATCGGCACGGCGGACGCGGACGTGCTGAAGGGCAGCGTCCGCGCCGACTTCATGTTCGGCGGGGACGGTAACGACATTCTCCGGGGGCGCGACAACCGCGACGACCTGCAGGGCGGCGCGGGCGACGACCGGCTCTTTGGCGGCGAGGGCGAAGACACCCTGACGGGCGGCGACGGCAACGACCGGCTCTATGGCGGCCAGGACGACGACACCCTGACCGGCGGCGACGGCAAAGACCGGCTCACCGGCGGCGAGGGCCGGGACTCGCTGACCGGCGGCAATGGCCACGACCGCCTCTCCGGCGGCAATGGCCAGGATACCCTGGTCGGCGGCAACGGCAATGACCGCCTCTCTGGCGGCGGCGACCACGATACCCTGACCGGCGGCGACGGCAACGACCGCCTCTCTGGCGCCGAGGGCTGGGACTCGCTCACGGGCGGCGCGGGACACGACCGGCTCTTTGGCGGCAACGGCCGGGATACCCTGATCGGCGGCGACGGCAACGACCGCCTCTTCGGCAGCGAGGGCCGCGACTCGCTGGTGGGCGGCGCGGGACACGACTGGCTCTTCGGCGGCAACGGCCACGATACCCTGATCGGCGGCGCGGGCGACGACCGCCTCTTCGGCGGCCACGGCAACGACTTGCTGATGGGCGGCGCAGGCAACGATGTCGTGACCGGCGGGGCCGGCAGCGATCGCTTCGTGTTCCGGACCGAAGAGGCCGGCCACACTACGATCACGGATTTCGAGATCGGCATCGATAGTCTCAGGATCCACGAGGAGTCACCCGGAACCCTCACCCTTCAGAGGGTCGAGGACGATCTCGTGTACCACGCAGGCGACGACTGGAGCCTGACGCTGGAGGATTATTTCCTCTGACATCCCGGGTAGGGTGGGTTTCCACCCCACCATCGCCTCACCCCAGGAACACCTTGTCGCCCGGGTAGCGCACCCGCGGCCGGCTCTTCACTGCCAGGAAGAACCCCAGCGTCAGCGGACCCACCCGGCCCAGGAACATCACCGCGATGATCACGGCCCGCCCCAGCCAGTTCAGTTCGCCGGTCGCCCCGTGCGACAGCCCCACCGTGCCAAAGGCCGAGGCCACCTCGAACGCCAGGTCCCGGAAGGCGATGTTCTGCGTCGCCGTCAGCACGAACAGGCTCGCGAACATCAACAGCCCGCTGATCGTCGCCAGCGCCATCACCTTCAGCACCTGGTCCAGCGGCAGGCTGCGCCCGAAGACATGCAGCGCCGGCCGCCTCTGGAAGAATGCGACCGTCGCCAGCAGCATCACGATCAGCGACGTCACCTTGATCCCGCCCGCGGTCGAGGTCGACCCGCCCCCCACGATCATCAGCATGATCGTCAACAGCGAGGTGGAATCCTTCATCGCCGCGGTGTCGATCGTGTTGAACCCCGCCGTGCGCGGCGTCACCCCCTGGAACCAGCTGGCCCACAGCTTTTCGCCCGTGCTCTCCAGCCCGGCCAGCGTGCGGGGGTTGTTCCATTCCAGCAGCGCGAAACAGACCACCCCGATCACGATCAGCCACAGCGTCCCCGCGATCATCAGCTTGGAATGCAGCGACAGCTTGCGCCACATGCGGTGCTGATAGACGTCGCCCACCACGATGAACCCCAGCCCGCCGAGGATGAACATCGTGGTGACCGTCAGGTTGACCACCGGGTTGCCCACCCACTTCGACAGGCTGTCCGGCTCCAGTGCGAATCCTGCGTTGTTGAAGGCCGAGATGCTGTGGAACACCGCGTACCACAGCCCCTGCCCCCAGCCGAGCTCCGGCACGAAGACCAGGGCCAGCAGCACCGCGCCCACCGCCTCGCAGCCCAGCGCCACGTAAAGGATGATCCGCACCAGCTGGCCCAGGTTGCTGATCGTCGCCTGGTTCAGGTCCTCGCGCAGCATCACCTTGTGCGGCATCCCGATGGGAATGCCGAAGGCCGTCAGGATCAGCACCGCGAACACCATCAGGCCCAGGCCCCCGAACTGCATCAGGCAGGCGATGATGATCTGCCCGAACAGGGTGAAATCCGACCCGGTATCGACCACCACCAGGCCCGTCACCGTCACCGCCGAGGTCGCGGTAAAGATCGCCTCGCCCAGGCCCACCTTGTCGTGATGCGACGCCGGCAGCCACAACAGCAGCGCGCCCAGCGCCACGGTCAGGAAATACATCACCGCCAGAACCGCCGGCGGCGACAGGCTCAGACGTGTCGAGCCCAGCTTGATCGACGATCGTCGCGCCACGCTCAGAGACTCGCGGAAAAGTCGCGCAGGTTGTTGCGTTCACCCAACATCAACAGCAGGTCACCGGCCTTCAGCGTGCAATCGTCCCCGTCCTGCCCGAGGAATTTGGTGCCCCGCATCACGCCCAGGCAGCGCAGGTCGAACTTGTCCACGTGGTTCAGCTTCGACAGCGTGGTGTCCTCCAGCTCTTCCGGCACCTTCAGGTTCACCACGAAGAAACCGTTGCCCAGGCCGACATAGTCGCGCACCAGCGGATTGTGCATGACCTGCGCGATGCGCTGGCCGATCTCGACCTCGGGGTGAATCACCCGGTCCACGCCGATCCGCGACAGGATTCGGTGATGCGTCCGGCTGGTGGCCTTGGCCCAGACCGCGCCCGCGCCCACCTGCCGCAGGTTCACCGCCGCGAGGATGCTCGATTCCAGGTTGTCGCCCACCGCCACCAGCGCCATGTCGACCTCGCCGATGCCCGCTTCCTTCAGGGCTTCGTCGTCGCGTGCGTCCAGGATTATGGCCTCGCCCAGCTTGTCCGCGTGCCGGCTGACGCGGGTTTCGTCGATGTCCACGCCGATCACGTGGTTGCCGAACCGTTCCAGCTCGGTCGCCACCGTGCTGCCGAAATTCCCAAGGCCGATCACGGCGAAACTGCGACTTGACATGAGGTCCCCTTCCTCTTCGCACGCAAACGCGCGGGATGATGCGCCAGTTCCGCGGAGGTCGCGGAACCCGGCCCGCCGCCCGCCGTCCGGGCCGACATAATCCCGCCACAATTGCCGGTTTAGCGGTCCTGGCACAACCCACCACAACATGTGGCACGATTCCTCGAAGGATGGCCTCAAAATCTTTGAAAATAAACACTTTATCGAAATGCCCCCCTGTGCTACCTTTTTTCCCATAATGAATAGCCAGCCGGAAAACCGGCGGTGAACGAGGCAGAGAAAGAGCAGTTCCATGAGAACGCGAAGCAGGCAGCCCATCCGCTGGGGTCTGGTGGCTATGGCCACTATCTGGATGATGGTTATCGTACCGCTGAGCGCGGTCGCGGCCCCTTACGCAGCACTGGTGATGGACGCACGATCCGGCGAGGTGCTCCACGCGCGCAACGCCGACACCCGCCTTCACCCGGCATCCCTTACCAAGATGATGACCCTCTACGTGGTCTTCGAGGCGGTCGAGAACGGCGAGATCACGCTCGACACGCCCGTGCGCATCTCCAAACACGCGGCGTCCGAGCCGCCGTCGAAACTCGGCCTTCGGTCGGGCTCGACGATCAAGCTGCGCTACCTCATCCGCGCCGCGGCGGTCAAATCGGCCAACGACGCCGCCACGGCGCTCGGCGAGGCGATCGAAGGCTCCGAAGCCGCCTTCGCCCGGCGCATGAACCGCACCGCCAAGGCGCTCGGCATGACCCGCACCACCTTCAAGAATGCCCACGGCCTGACCGAAGAGGGCCACCTCTCGACCGCCCGCGACATGAGCCTGCTGGGCCGGCACCTGTTCTACGACTACCCCGAGTACTACAACCTCTTCTCGCGGGTCACCGCGGATGCGGGCATCAAGAAGGTCTATCACACCAACCGCCGCCTGCTGAACGACTACCGCGGCGCCGACGGCATCAAGACCGGCTACACCCGCGCCGCCGGCTTCAACCTGACCGCCAGCGCCGAGCGCGGCGGCGAGCGCATCATCGCCACCGTCTTCGGCGGCCGCTCCACCGCCTCGCGCAACGCCAAGGTGGCCGAGCTCCTGGATCTGGGCTTTCGCGAGGCGCCCACCCGCGTCGCCGTGAACCGCCCGTCCAAGCCCGTCTACATGGGCAAGATCGGCCCCGGCCCGGCAGACGACGGCCATTCCGTGCCCGGCGGCGTCGGCAAGACCGTGCGCCTGGCCTCCGCCGCCGCGGTCAAGAAATCCCTGCGCCCGCAGCGCCGCCCCGGCGAGGCCATCGTGGCCGAGGCCACTTCGAACGTGGGCAACAAGGAAGACATCGAAAAGGCCCTTCTGGCCGCCGCCGAGACCATCACCGAAGAGGCCACGCCGCCCGCCGCCCAGGGCAGCGCCGTGCCCACGGCGACCCCCAAGGCCCGTCCCGAGGACCTGGTCCTGGCGAGCGTCGATCCGTCCGCCGACACCACGGCAAAGGCGCAGGAGCCTGCCAGCGACCCGGTGCAAAAGGTGGTCACCCGCATTTCCACCTCGGGCGGCCGCCACTGGGGCATCAACGTCGGCCGCTATCCCAGCCAGTACAAGGCCCAGAAGGTCCTGCTGAAAACCGCCCTGAACGAGATGGAAACCCTCGACGGCTCGCTGCGCAAGGTGGTCAAGCGCTCCACCGGGTTCGACGCCAATTTCATGGGAATGACCCGCGAAAGCGCGGACCTCGCCTGCCGCCGGCTTCAGGCCAAGCAGATCACCTGCTTCATGATCGACCCCGGCGCGTAACCCGCGCCGCCACGATCCCGAAAAGACAAACGCCTGCGCCTCCCTCCGCGCAGGCGTTTTCCATTCCGGGCCCCGCCCCGGCTTTTTCTTGCTGAAAATACTCGAAATCCGACGGCCGCCACCCGGCCATCCGGCCCGCTACTGCTTCGGCTTGTCGTCGTAGGTGTCCCGCAGGATGCGCTCGGCATTCCCCTCCGGGTCGTCATACTGGTTGCTGCGCACCGTCCAGACGAAGAACGCCAGCCCCAGCCCGCCCAGGATCAGCGAGATCGGGATAAGATAGGCCAGGATCGTCATGCGCGCCTCCCCGACAGCCGCAACGCGTTCAGCGACACGGTAATCGAACTCGCCGACATCGCCAATGCAGCGATCAACGGCGTCGCCAGACCGGCCACCGCCAGCGGCACCGCGATGATGTTGTAGAGCGTCGCCAGCCGGAAATTCTCGGTGATCCGCCGCCGCGCCTTGCCCGCCACCACCAGCGCCTCGGCCAGCGGGGCCAGATCCGTGCCCAACAGAACCACGTCACTCGCCACCCGGGCCGCATCCAGCGCCGAGGCGGGCGAGATCGACACATGCGCCGCCGCCAGCGCCGCCGTGTCGTTCAGCCCGTCGCCGACCATCAGGACATGCGCGCCCTGACCGGACAGTTCCGCCACGATCCGCGCCTTGTCCTCGGGCAGCACGCCCGCGTGCCACGCCGCGATCCCCAGCCGGTCCGCCAGCGCCTTCACCGCCGGCTCCGTGTCGCCCGACACCAGCCACACCGCCTTGCCCGCGCGCAACAGCGCCGCCACCGCCGCTTCCGCGCCGGGCCGCAGCGCATCCTCGAAGGTCAGCGTCACGGGCGCCGCCTCGCCGATCTTCAGGTAGGTCGCCGTATGCTCGCAGGCCTCCGCCCCGACCCAGGCCGCCCGGCCCAGCCGCACCTCCAGGTCGCCCACGCGCCCCGACACGCCATAGCCCGGAACCTCGGCAATCTGCGTCACGTCAGCCGCCTTCACATCCGCCTCGCCCAGCGCCTTGGCAATCGCCCGCGCCAGCGGATGGGCCGAGCCGCGCGCCAGCGCCAGCGCCACGCCCCGCGCCGCGTCGTCCAGACCCTCCGCATTGGTCAGCACCGGCACGCCCGCCGTCAACGTGCCGGTCTTGTCGAACACCACCGTGTCGACCTCCGCCAGCCGCTCCAGCGCGGTCTCGTGCTTGATCAGCATGCCCTTTCGGAACAGCCGTCCCGACGCCGCCGTGGTCACCGCCGGCACCGCCAGCCCCAGCGCACAGGGGCAGGTGATGATCAGCACCGCCGCCGCGATGTTCAAAGCGGTGCGCATGTCGAACGTGTAGAGAAACCAGCCGGCAAAGGCCAAAGCCGACAGGATATGCACGCCGGGCGCATAAAGCTTCGCCGCCCGGTCGGCCAGCGACGTATAGCGCGACCGCCCCGATTCCGCGATGGCCACCAAATCCGCCATGCGGTGCAGCGACGTCTCCGCCCCCACCGCGCTCGCGCGGATGCGCAGCGGCCCGGTCAGGTTCACTTCGCCTGCCGACACCGCCTGCCCCGGCCCGGCAAAGACCGGCACGGTCTCGCCGGTCAGCAAAGAGCGGTCCAGCTCCGAGGTGCCCTCGACGATCTCGCCATCCACCGGCACGCGGCCGCCCGCGCGCACCAGCACCACGTCGCCCACCGCCAGCTCCGCGATGGGCCGCTCGACCTCTTGGCCGTCCTCGATGCGCCACGCCCTGGGCACTTCCAGCGCCGTCAGTTCCTCGGCCGCCGACCGCGCCACCGCCCGCGTCCGGTGATCCAGGTAGCGCCCCGCCAACAGGAAGAACACCAGCGCAATCGCCGCGTCGAAATAGGCGTGATGCCCCGACAGCGCCGTTTCCCACAGCGACGTCACCACCGCCAGCCCCACCGCCAGCGTGATCGGCACGTCCATGTTCAGCCGCCCATGCCGCAGCGCCGCCCAGGCGTTGCGATAGAACGGCACGCCGCAGAACGCCACGGCGGGCAGGGCAATCGCCGCCGAAATCCAGTGAAACATGTCCCGCGTCGCGTCATCCGCCCCGGACCAGACCGCCACCGACAACAGCATCACGTTCATCGCGGCAAAGCCCGCCACCGCCAGCCGCATCAACAGCTCGCGCCCGGCGCGGTCCGTCGCCGTGGCGTTCAGCGTGCCGGGGTCCAGCTCATGCGCCTCGTACCCCAGCCCTTCGACCAGGCGCACCATCTCGGCGGGCGTCACGTCTGCGTCCGCGTCGATGCTCGCCCGTTTCAGCGTCAGGTTCACCCGCGCCGAGCGCACGCCGGGATGCGCGGTCAGCCCGTCCTCGATCCTGGAAATGCACGCGGCACAATGGATCGTCGGCAGCGACAGCGCGATCTGTCCCGCCTCCGGCGCGACCTCCACGTCGTCCACACCAGGGGCCGCCGCACAGGCCGGGCAGCCCATAGCCGCCTGATGCCGCATCGCCACGGTCACGCGCCGTCCTCCTTGATCAACACCACGCGCTGCTGAAACACCGTGCCGTCCTCGGCCCGGGCCTCCATCCGTATGTTCCAGTTGCCCGCACCCAGCGGCACGGTGGCGAAATACGCCTCGCCGTCGAACCGGAACGCGGGCGTCACGTCATCCTTCACATGGGTCGCCCGCCCCACCGTGGCGTCCAGCGCGGCCACTTCCACCGGCTGGCCCTCCGCATCGGTGATCTTCAGCTCCAAGAGGCCCGCCTTGTGCGTCGCCGCCACGCTCCAGCCCAGCGCCTCCTGCGCGTCGCGCCGGTCGTCGAAGCTCTGGCTGGCGACATAGGAGTTCTTCGTCTCCAGCCCCGGAAAGGTCTTCACCGCCGAAAAGGCCAGCACCAGGTTCACCGCGATGATGATCGAAAACGCCCCGGCGAACCCGGCAAAGACGTGCCATCCCTTGATCGTGAAATCAGACTTCATTCGCCCCTCCCGTTGAACACCGTGTCCTTGTGGGCCCGGTCCCCGTTCGAGATGTCCTCGACCCACAGACGTACATCCGTGGCGTCACTCCGTGCGGCCTCCGACCCCTGCGGCGCGATCAGGTAGACGCGCTGCAAGTAGGTCTCGTTCGCCGGCACATCTACCGTTTCATAGGGGGTGCCTTCAAGCTGCACGCGCACCGATGGGTCGCCCTTTACCGAAATCCGCATCGGACGCGCCTCGCCATGCTTGTTGCGCAGCCGCACCTCGTAGGTGTTGCGGATCGACCCGTCCGACAGGGTGACGAAGGTCGGGTTGCGCACCGGCGCCACCGTCAGGTCGATATCCGGCCGGATGAACAGCGCAAACAGCAGCCCCGCCCCCACCAGCGACCACAGCGAGGTATACATGATCGTCCGGGGCCGCAGGATATGCTTCATGATCGGCTTCGGCGGCTTGCCCTCGCGCTCGCGCACCTCGTCGGTCAGCGCCATGTAGTCGATCAGGCCGCGCGGCTTGCCGATCTTGGCCATGATGTCGTCGCAGGCGTCGATGCACAGGCCACAGGTGATGCATTCCATCTGCTGCCCGTCGCGGATGTCGATCCCCATCGGGCAGACATTCACGCAGGCCATGCAGTCGATACAGTCTCCCGGCCCCTTCGCCGCCGCCGTGGCATCTGGCACCATGTCGCTCTCGCCGTTGGGCACCGGCGTCCGGGCGTAACTGCCCCCGGCGGTCGCCCCGGCGGCGTGCGACGCCGCCTCGGCCTTGACCGCGTCCTCGGTCTGCCGCCGCCGCACGTTGCCCTTGCCGCGCGGCTCGCCCCGCCAGTAGCGATAGCCGATGGTCAGCGTATCCTCGTCCATCATCGCCGCCTGGATGCGCGGCCACGGGCAGGCATAGATGCAGATCTGCTCCCGCGCGAACCCGCCGAAAAAGAACGTCGTGCCGGTCAGGATGGCGATGGTCGTATAGGCGATGGGATGCGCGTCCAGCGTGAAGAGGTCGCGCAACAGCGTCGGCGCATCGGTGAAATAGAACACCCATGCCCCGCCCGTGGCCACCGCGATCAGCAGCCACAGCGTCCACTTGGTCAGCCGCAGGCGCAGCTTGCGGGCATCCATCTTCTTCTGCCGGTGCAACCGCAGCCTTGCGTTGCGGTCGCCCTCGACCCAGCGTTCCACCAGGATGAACAGGTCCGTCCACACCGTCTGCGGGCAGGCATAGCCGCACCACACCCGGCCCAGCGCCGAGGTGAACAGGAACAGGCCCAGCCCCGCCATCACCAAAAGCCCTGCCACGAAATAGAACTCGTGCGGCCAGATCTCGATCCAGAAGAAGAAAAACCGCCGGTTCGCCATGTCCACCAGCACCGCCTGGTCGGGCAGCGACGGCCCCCGGTCCCACCGGATCCACGGCGTGACGTAATAGATCCCCAGCGTCACGATCATGATGATCCACTTGAAATTGCGGAACCAGCCGCTGACACGCTTGGGAAAGACAGGCTCCCGCGCGGCGTAAAGGCTGGGCGGGGTATCGGGGGAATCAGATGTAGAGGACACGGATAGCTCTCGCTCCGGTAAGGGTCTGTTGCGCCAGTGTCTTCTGCCACGGGTTCGGACGTCTCACATTGACTCAGGTCAAACCGATCCGTCGCAGGGTCCGGCGCAGATTCCGGCGCCGCCTATCACGCCTTCTGCCGCCGCAGCCACGTCACGAATTGCCGCGCCTTGGGGCGCAACACGCCGGGCCGCGTGACGATGTGATAGCCGGTCTCGCCCGCATCCCTGAACAGCAGCTTCAGCCGCCCCGCCTCCAGTTCCGCCTCGACCGAGGACATGGCGGTGCTGATCACCCCCTGCCCGGCCCGCGCGCCGTCCAGCATCAGGTTGCCGGGCACCTGCGTCACGCTCTTGGCGCGGCCCTCGGTGACGCCATGCTTGCGCAGCCAGTCCATCGACTCCGACGTACCCAGTTCCTCCAGCCACGGATACGCCAGCAGGTGCTCGGGCCGGGTGATCTCGCAGTCGCCCACCAGCGACGGCGCGGCGGTGATCACGATATCCGACGGCACCAGCATCTCCACCTCCAGCCCCGGCCAGTTGCCGTCGCCGAACCGGATCGCAAGGTCATAGCCCCCCGGCGTCAGCTCGTGCAGCTCCGCCGACGGGTTGATCATCAGGTCCACGCCGGGATGCCGCGTCTGGAAATCCATCAGCCGCGGCATCAGCCAGGTCGAGGCGAAGAGCTGCGTCGTCGATACCTGCACCGCCCGGTCCGCGTCGGCCCCGGTCAGCGCGTCGATGCTGCGCGCGATCGTGTCGAACCCGGTCTTCAGCGCATCGGCCAGCTCGCGCCCCTCGGTGGTCAGCTGCAACTTGCGCCCGCTGCGATCAACGAGCGGCACCCCCATCCGCGTCTCCAGCGCCTTGACCTGCTGGCTTATCGCGGCGTGGCTGACGTTCAGCGCCGCCCCCGCCGCCTGGGCCGAGCCGGTCTCGGACAGGGCCGCAAAGGCGCGCAATGCCGTCAGGGGCGGGAGGGTCAGCCAATCCGTCATGTAAACTCAGCTTACATATCGGAATTTTTCCTGAGTCGCAATGACGCGCTATAGGTGCCAGATTGAGGCTATCACACGAACCCGAAAGGAACACGACATGCTTGGTATTCTTTCAGATAGCTTCCGCACCGCCACCCGCCTCAATGACACCAACGTTCGCGAGGGCCGCGGCCACTGGGCGCCCAACACGCGCTTCGACAACCGCCGCGATGCCGAGCTTGAGGCGCATCGCATCGGCCGCCTGCCGCGCTAGGCGTCCCGATGTTCGAGGCCCGCGTCTTTCATCCCAAACCGCCCTCGCGCCCCCGGCCCTGTCCCTGGCCATGGCGCATGGGCCGCTGGCCCTATCAAATTCCTGATGTCGACCCGCGCGCGCGTTAGCCGCGCGGGGCGTCTCCCCTGACTGGCCCGTGGTCCCGGTCTCATGGCCGCGCCACGGGTCTTTTTTTACCAACGGGAATCCCCTTATGACCTGGAACCTGGCTCACACCGCAGACACGCCCGCCGGCCCCGTCGCCTGGGGCAGCGCCGGGTCGGGTCCGCCGCTCGTGCTTGCCCATGGCTGGCCGTGGTCGTCGGTGTCGTGGCACCGGCTCATCCCCACCCTGGCCAAAACCCATAGCGTCCACTGGTACGACATGCCCGGATATGGCCGCTCCGGCAAACGCGCCGATCAGCCCACCGGCCTCGACGTGCAGGGACAGGTCTTCGCCCACATGCTGACCCATTGGGGCCTCGAGCGCCCCCGCGTCGTGGCGCATGATTTCGGCGGGGCGACCAGCTTGCGCGCGCATCTGCTGCACGGGGCCGAATTCGACCGTCTCGTGCTGATGAACGTCGTGGCGATGCGGCCCTGGGGCTCGGATTTCTTCGACCATGTCGGCCGCCATGTCGACGCCTTCACCGGCCTTCCTCCGCATATCCACGAGGCCATCGTGCGGGCCTATATCGACGGTGCGCTCGTCACCGGCCTCGGCTCCGAAGACACCGAGGCGCTCGTCGCCCCGTGGCTGGACGAGGCCGGACGCGCCAGTTTCTACCGCCAGTTCGCCCAGGCCGACGAGTGCTTCACCGCCGAGATCGAGCCGCGTTACGGCGCCGTCCGCTGCCCGGTCACGATCGTCTGGGGAGAGGCCGATCCCTGGATCCCGCTCGACCGGGGCCGCGCCCTGCACGGCCTGATACCGGGGTCGGACTTCAAGACACTGCCGGGGGTCGGCCACCTGCCCCAGCTCGAAGCGCCCGAGGCGGTGCTGCGCGCCCTGTCGGGCGTGCTCGACGGCTGACCTGGTGAAACGAAAAACACCGGCCTTTCCCGGAATGCGCGAACAGAGGGAAAGGCCGGTGCCGTCCCGGGGGCATTGCAATGGTGCCTCCGGGAATCTCGATATGGGAACGTCAGCTCATTCGCCGCCGCCCAGCTGGTGGACATAGGCCGCCACCGCGCGGATCTCGGCCTCCGTCAGGCGCTCCTGCCAGGACGGCATCACGCCAAAGCGCGCATTCCACACGGTTTCGTAAATCGCGTCGTAATCCCCGCCATAAAGCCAGATCGCGTCGGTCAGGTTGGGCGCGCCCTGTTCGATCATGCCCGTGCCCTGCTCGCCGTGGCAGGCGGCACAGTTGTACTCGAACACTTCCGCACCCGCTTCGGCGGCTTGTGCGTCCTGCGGCTCGCCCGACAGGGACATGACGTGGTTCACCACCTGCACGACCTCTTCCTCGGTCAGCAGTTCGTCGCGGCCAAAGGCCGGCATGGCCGAATAGCGCGCGTCGGGGTCCTCGTCGTTGCGGATCCCGTGGGTGACGGTGGTATGGATCGCCTCCATCGTGCCGCCCCACAGCCACGCGTCGTCCGACAGCGTCGGATAGCCGGTGGCCCCGCCGCCCTCGCGCCCGTGGCACTGCACGCACCAGGTGTTGAACACCGCCTCGCCGGCCGACCGGGCATAGCCCGCCAGCTCGTCATCGCCGGGGATCGCCGCCAGCTCGGCACTTGCCAGCCGCTCGTTGATCTCCGAGTTGGCCGCCTCTGCCGCCTCGATCTCGGTCTGCACGTTGGCCCGGGTCGAATACCCCAGGTAGCCCTGCGTCGCGCCCGAGATCATCGGCCAGGCCGGATAGGCGATCGTGTACCACACGCCCCAGATGATGGTGGCGTAGAACACCCACAGCCACCAGCGCGGCAAGGGGTTGTTGTATTCCTCGATCCCGTCCCACTCGTGGCCGGTCGTCTCGACCTCGTGCTTGTCTTGCGGTTTCTTAGCCATTGTTCTGGTCCTCCTCGGAGGCACGGCGCGTGGCCGGGGCCGGCGCATCTTCGTTGCGGAAGGGAATGTCTGCGACATCCTGGTAGGCGCTCCGCGATCCGGGCCGCATGACCCATATCACGACGCAGATGAAGAAGGTGAAGAGCGCCAGCAGCATCCAGCTGTCCGCGAACTCCCGCAGCAGGGAATAGGTGTCCATCGTCGTCCCTCCTTACCGGCTGGCCACGGGCGTGAAGGTCGAGAAATCGACCAGCGTGCCCAGCATCTGCAGATAGGCGATCAGGGCGTCGGCTTCGCTGATGCCCGGACGGCCGTCGAAATTGGCCACCTGCGCGCTTTCGCCATAGCGTTCGATCAACCCGTCATAGTCACTGTCGGGATCGGCCTGCGCCTTGAAATCCGCCTGCGCGTTTTCCACATGCGCGTCCTCGTAGGGCACACCCACCAGCTTGTGCGTCGCCAGAAGATCCCCCACGTATTGCCCGTCGATCAACCGCTCTTCCAGATAGCCGTATTTGGGCATCACCGATTCCGGCACCACCGATTGCGGGTCGCGCAGGTGGTCCAGGTGCCAGGCGTTCGAATACCGCCCGCCCACGCGCGCCAGGTCCGGCCCGGTGCGCTTCGACCCCCACTGGAACGGGTGGTCGTACTGGCTCTCGGCCGCAAGGCTGTAATGCCCGTACCGCTCCACCTCGTCCCGCATCGGCCGGATCATCTGGCTGTGGCAGACATAGCATCCCTCGCGGATGTAGATGTCACGCCCGGTCAGCTCCAGCGGGGTGTAGGGGCGCATCCCCTCCACTTCCTCGATGGTGTTCTCCAGCCAGAACAGCGGTGCGATCTGCACGATGCCGCCGATCGTGACCACCAGGAAGGCAAAGATCGCCAGGAGGGTCACGTTGCGTTCCAGGATCTGGTGCCGGTCCAGGAAGGTCTTCTTCTTGGGCCGGTCCCCCACGCCCGAGGCCGAGGCCGGCATCGGGGGTTTCTGCATTTTCTCGTCAGCCATTTTCCGGCCCTCCTTATTCAGCCGGGACAGCGGAGTTGTCGGTCTGCACCGCCGGGCTCCGTCTGACTGTCATGTAAAGGTTGTAGCACATGATGAGTGCGCCAGAGAGGAACATGACCCCGCCCAGACCGCGCACCACGTACATCGGAAGCTTCGCGCTCACCGTGTCGGCAAAGGAGTTCACCAGGAACCCGTTGGCATCCACTTCACGCCACATCAGGCCTTCCATGATACCCGTCACCCACATCGACGCCGCGTAGAGAATGATCCCGATCGTCGCCAGCCAGAAGTGCCAGCTCACCAGGCTCAGGCTGTAAAGCCGCTCGCGGTTCCACAGTTTCGGCACCAGGAAGTACAGGCAGCCAAAGGTGATCATCCCGTTCCAGCCCAGCGCGCCGGAATGCACGTGCCCGATGGTCCAGTCGGTGTAATGCGACAGGCTGTTCACCGCGCGGATCGACATCATCGGCCCCTCGAAGGTGGACATCCCGTAAAAGCCCAGGCTGATCACCATCATCCGGATCACCGGATCGGTCCGCAGCTTGTCCCACGCGCCGCTGAGCGTCATCAGCCCGTTGATCATCCCGCCCCAGGACGGCATCCACAGGATGATCGAGAACACCATGCCCAGCGTCGAGGCCCAGTCGGGCAGCGCCGTGTAATGCAGGTGGTGCGGTCCCGCCCAGATATAAAGGAAGATCAGCGCCCAGAAGTGGATGATCGACAGTTTATAGCTGAACACCGGCCGCCCGGCCTGCTTCGGCACGAAGTAGTACATCATCGCCAGGAAGCCTGCCGTCAGGAAGAAGCCCACGGCGTTGTGGCCGTACCACCATTGCGTCATCGCATCCTGCACGCCCGAAAAGACCTGCACGGATTTCGAGCCGAAGATGCTCACAGGGATCGACAGGTTGTTCACCACGTGCAGCATCGCGACCGTGATGATGAACGACAGGTAAAACCAGTTCGCCACGTAGATATGCGGCTCTTTCCGCTTCACCAGCGTGCCGACGAACACCGCCAGGTAGGACACCCAGACGATGGTCAGCCACCAGTCCACGTACCACTCGGGCTCCGCGTATTCCTTGGATTGCGTCGCGCCCAGCAGGTAGCCGGTGGCGGCCAGCACGATCACCAGCTGGAACCCCCAGAACACGAACCACGCCAGGTTCCCGCCCCACAGACGCGCGGCACAGGTGCGCTGCACCACGTAAAACGACGTCGCGATCAGGGCGTTGCCGCCGAAGGCGAAGATCACCGCGCTGGTGTGCAGGGGCCGCAGCCGGCCAAAGTTCATGTAGCCTTGCGCCCATTCGAAATTGAGGTTCGGAAAGGCCAGCTGGAACGCGATGAACGTCCCCACCAGAAAGCCCACGACTCCCCAAAGCGCCGTGGCGATCACCCCCGCGCGCACGACCCCGTCCATGTATTCCCCGGACAGGTCGACCACCGGCCGGTCCTCGTCCGTGTTGCGCAGCACCCATATGAACATGCCCGCCGCCACCAGGGCGATGGTCAGCGCATTCACAAGGTACGCGATATCCCGTGCCTGGTTGGCGGCGAACAGCGCGAAGAACGCGATCAGCCCCAGCAGGATCAGTTTTACGTAGTTACCCATTTTGCGTCCCTTTGCCGTATGTCCGCACGGACGCCCCCCCCGGGGACGCCGCACGGATCTATCAGACTGACCCGCTTATTTCCGATGCCGACTCGGGGCGCTTTGATCTGCATCAAAGGTTTTGCAGGTAACGGTTGATCCCCATCAAGGCGCGCCACGCGGCCCGGACCTACGCTCTGCGCGAACGGTCAATAAACGGAGTACCGCAATGTCCTGGAAAACGATCTTCTGCGCGCTGTCCGACTTGTCCCGGGTCGAGCACACCCTGACCCATGCCGCCGATCTCGCGCGACTGCACGGCGCGCATCTCGACGTGCTCAGCCTCGGTGTCGCCCGCGATCCGGCCACGCATTACTTCTCCGGCGCCGGTGCCGGCGCCATGATGGTGCAGAACATATTCGAAGGCTGCCACGAGGAAGCCGCCGAGATCGACAGCGCCGCGCGCGCGGTCCTGGGCAAGCAGGACGGTTTCTTCTGGTCCTGCGACAAGGGCGTCGCGCAGCTGGCCGACCTGGGGCACCATGTGGCCGACCGCGCCCGCTTTGCCGATCTCGCCGTGCTGCCGATGCCCTATGGCGAGGGGCTGGGCCCCGAGCTTGCCCCCCTGACCGAGGCGATCCTGTTCGACGGGCGCATCCCCGCCATGGTCCTGCCGAACGCGCCCGACATCACCCTCGACCCCAGGCGGGTCGTGGTCGCCTGGAACGACGGGCGCGAGGCGCTGCGGGCGGCCCGCGACGCCCTGCCGATGCTGCAACGCGCCGACCGCGTGCATGTCGTGGTGGTCGATCCGCCGGTGCACGGCCCGAACCGCTCCGATCCCGGCGGGCTGGTCTCGCAATTCCTGGTGCGCCACGGCGTCACGGTCGAAATCGACGTGCTGTCGAAAACCCTGCCCCGCGTCGCCGACGTGCTCCTGCGCCGCGCGCAGGATATCGACGCCGATGCGCTGGTCATGGGGGCCTACGGCCATTCCCGCGTCCGCGAGGCGGTCTTCGGCGGCGCCTCCCGCCACATGCTGGAACATGCGCCCCTGCCGCTCTTCATGGCGCATTAAGGCGGAGCCCATCGCCACACTCGGGACAAGGCACAGGTCTTGTCCCCCCTCGGCCTCAGACCGACCCGAGGTAGTACCCGATGGCCTCTTCCAGTTCCGTCTCCTCGTACCCGAAATGCGAGCGCACGACCTCTTCCAGCTTTCGGTACGTGGCGGCGGCCTGGGCAAAGTTCGCCTCGTCGGGGTTGTCCGCCAGGGCGTCCGCGGCATCCCCCAGGCGGACGATCAACTCGTGGACCACCTCGTGCTCTGACATCAGCTTGGCCACGACCTCCCGGAACATCCCGCCGCCCGCCGCTTCGATCCGCGGGAACATATCGGTGGTCTCGATGTCGTGGTGAAACTTCAGCACCTGGCACTCGCGCCCGCACAGCGTTCCGAACACGCGAAAGTTCTCGGCCATGTCCAGCGACAGCACGATCTGCCTCAGGTCGTCGGGCGGGCTGTCCCGCGCCTCGATCCGCGCCAGCACCGCGCCGATCTGCGCCATCTCCATCAGGTAGTGCCGGTGGATCGCCGCCAGCTGCCGGCCCTGCCGCCGGTGCCTGTCCGTGGCCTCCGGCACAGGCGGCGCCGTCGGCCGCGCGGCTTCGTCAAGGGTAAGGTCGTCCAGGGAGCGGGTCGAAAGATCGGTCATGCCCGCTAACAAAGCCCCCGCCCTCGTGAAGTCAAGCCCGCCCGACACACCGTAGGGTGGGTGAAAACCCACGCGCCGCGCCTTAACCGCACATTAACCCCGAACGCTCCGTTAACCCCGCCGATCCGGGAAAATCGCACCGTCGCGATACCACTCGGATACCGACGCGATACCGACATCGAATTTCTTCTATATTCAAACGGTTAACCCCGATTCCCGGGCTCAGGCCAGCATCCCGCCGTCGCTGTCGTCCCCGGCCTCTTCCAGCAGGCGGTCGAAGTCCGGCACCGTCACGTGCCGCTTGCCTTCCAGGTGGATCACCTGGTCACGCTTCAACGCGCTGATCTGCCGGCTCACCGTCTCCAGCGTCAGGCCCAGGTAGTCAGCCATCGCCTCGCGTGTCAGCGGCAGGTCGAACACCACCTGTCCCGCGGCCTTGGACATGTTCAAGACCGCGTTGCGCCGCCCCAGGATGGCCAGGAAAGATGCGATCTTTTCCCGCGCCGTCTTGCGCCCCAGAAGCAGCATCCATTCGCGCGCCGCATCCAGTTCGTCCAGCGTCATCTCCAGCAGGCGCTGCCCGATATGCGGCGTGACTTCCATCATGTTTTCAAAGGGATGCTTGCGGAAACAGCACATCACCACGTCGCTCACCGCGACCACGTTATAGGCCGCCTTCTCGCGCCCCGGACGGCCCACGAAATCGCTCGGCAACAGCAGGCCCACCATCTGCGTGCGCCCGTCCTCCAACGTCTGGGTCAGCATCGCGATCCCCGAGACGACCGACCCCACGAAATCCATCCGGTCCCCGGCCCAGATCAGCGTCCGTCCCGCCTCGAAGCTGCGGTAGTACTTGATCTGGTCCAGCTGCTCCAGCTCCTGCGCGTCACATCGCGCGCACACGGCCCGGTGCCGAATCGGGCATTCCCCGCATTCGCGGGGGATCGTCTCATGTGCGTCTTTGAGCATCGACAGTGCTTTCGGTCGAGTTGATCTGCATCAAGGTTTTCGTGTTTTCCCACCTCTAATCTAACGTTATGATTGACCGAGAACAACTCCGCAGACTGGGACTGTTCGACGCGAATGTACCGCGTTACACCAGCTATCCCACGGCCCCGCATTTCTCTGATTCCGTTGGGTTTTCGACCATGCGGGACTGGATTTCCGCCATCACTCCGGGCAGCGAGATTTCGCTTTACCTGCATGTGCCTTTCTGCCGCAGGTTGTGCTGGTTCTGCGCCTGCCGGACGCAAGGCACCAAGTCGCTCTCGCCCGTCGCCGCCTACGTGGAAACCCTCAAGGCCGAGCTGGCACTTCTGAAGAACACCCTGCCCGAAGGCGTCACCCTGTCGCGCCTGCACTGGGGCGGCGGTACGCCGACGCTGCTGTCGGCCGACCTGATCACCGATCTCGCCAACGCGGTGCGCGACACCGTGCCGTTCGGCGACGACACAGAGTTCTCGGTCGAGATCGACCCGAACGAGATCGACGCCCCCCGGATCGAAGCGCTCGCCGCCGCGGGCATGAATCGTGCTTCCGTGGGCGTGCAGGATTTCGACGACGTGATCCAGCAGGCCATCGGCCGTATCCAGACCTTCGACATCACCCGCGACACGATCGACGCATTGCGCGCCGCCGGCGTGCGCAGCCTCAACGCCGACATCCTGTACGGCCTCCCGCACCAGACCGGGGCGCGCATGGTCGAAAGCGTGCAGAAGCTCCTGTCGCTCAACCCCGACCGCGTGGCGCTTTACGGCTATGCCCACGTGCCCTGGATGGCCAAGCGCCAGCAGCTTATCCCGTCCGACGCGCTGCCCACGCCCGAGGAACGGCTGGAGCTGTTCGATGCCGCCCGCCGCCTGTTCGTCTGGGATGGCTATCAGGAGATCGGGATAGACCATTTCGCCACGCCCGATGATGGCCTCAGCATCGCGAAGAAGCTGGGGCGCCTGCGCCGCAACTTCCAGGGCTACACCGACGACACGTCCGAGGTCCTGGTGGGCCTTGGCGCCTCGTCGATCTCGCGTTTTCCGCAAGGCTATGCCCAGAACGCCCCCGCCACCGGCGCCCATACCGGCGCCATTCGCGAGGGCCGCTTCTCCACCAGTCGAGGGCACGTGTTCAAGGGCCAGGATCTTCTGCGGGCGCGCCTCATCGAGGCCGTCATGTGCGATTTCCGGGTGGATGCCGGTGAAATCTGCGAGACGTTCAGCATGTCCCGCCAGGCGGTCCGCAGCTTGCTCGAGCCGACGGCACGCGCCTTCGACGGGCTTGTCGACCTCAGCAACGAGGGTCTCTTCATCCCCCCGGCGGCGCGCCCGCTGACCCGGATGATCGCCCGCAGCCTCGACGCCTACGACCTCAGCCGCGCAGGCCACAGCCCGGCGATCTGACGCGCTTCAGGTCAGTCGCTTTTCCAGCACAAGCGCATCGACCGGGCGGCCATGGGACCGGGTATAGTATCCCACCCGCCGCGCCAGGTCCGAGAATCCTTCGGACAGGTAGAGCGCCAGCGCGGCGTCGTTGTCGGCGGCCACTTCCAGAAACAGGCGCTCGGCCCCGCGGGACACGGCCGCGTCTTCGAAAGCGCGCAGGCAGGCCCGACCGCGCCCCTGGCGCCGCTCCTCCGGGTCGGTGGCCAGTGTCAACAGCTCGGCTTCGCCCGCCACGGCCTGGCCCATGGCAAACGCCTTGGTGTCCCCCACGACGAAAACATGGTCCCGGTCCAGAAGGTCGCGAAACTCCGTCGCGCTCCAGCTGCGGCTTTGCCCTGCAAAGGCCCGCGCATGAAGCTCCGCCAGCGCCTCAGGCGTCATCGAGAATGACCGGCGGCACGTCCCGTGACGGCGCCGCGTCCGCGGGCTTGAGGTAGAGCGGCGCAGGCGGCGGCACCGGCTCGCCCAACCTGCGCGCCACGATCAGGGCAATCGCCGTCGCCGGGTCATGCAAGGGGCGCAACGCCCGGGCCCCGATCCGGGCCGCCACCGGCTCGGCTGCCGCACCGACACAATGCAGATTGGCGTCGAAAATCTCCGCAGACATCTCGTCGAGCGGCACCAGCTTTGGCCCGAACGCCCGCCGCAATCCGAATCCTTGGGCATAGACCTGATCCCGCGGCGCATCGCGCACCGACAGGATCGGTCCGTCATGGCCGAACGCCGCCGCTTCCAGGATGCTGACCCCCACTGCGGGCACGTCCAGCGACAGGGCCAGCCCCCGCGCGGCGGAGACGGAAATGCGGATGCCGGTGAAATTCCCCGGTCCTATCCCCACGCCGATACCATCGAGGTCGCGCCATGCGGCCCCCGCGCGGGCCAGCGTCTCTTCCAGCGCCGGGAAAAGGGCCTCGGCCTGGCCCTTGGGCATTTCGACATGCGATTCCGCCACGATGCCCTGCCCTGAAAGCAAGCACACCCCCAGCCAGGGGCCGGAGGTGTCGAATGCCAGAACGCGCCGAGCGTCGGTCACGAGGTCAGACCCCGACCGGACGCACCTCGGTGACTTCGGGGATGTAGTGGCGCAGCAGGTTCTCGATCCCCATCTTCAGGGTGATGGTCGAGGACGGGCACCCGGCGCAGGCGCCCTGCATGTGCAGGTAGACAACGCCGCGTTCAAATCCATGAAACGTGATATCGCCGCCATCCTGCGCCACCGCCGGGCGCACGCGGGTGTCCAGCAACTGCTTGATCTGGTCGATGACTTCCGCGTTTTCGCCTTCGCTCGCGGCGTGGCCCGACTCGGCGGCCTCGCCCGTCATGACCGGCTGGCCGGACTGGAAATGCTCCATGATCGCGCCCAGGATCGCGGGCTTCACGTGATCCCATTCCACCGCGTCCTGCTTGGTCACGGTGACGAAATCATTGCCGAGGAAGACCCCGGTCACACCGTCCACGCCAAAGACGCGCGCGGCCAGCGGCGACTTGTCGGCAGTGTCCGCCGTGGGAAAATCCGCGGTCCCGGCTTCCAGCACGGTCTGGCCGGGAAGGAATTTCAGCGTTGCAGGATTCGGGGTCGATTCTGTCTGGATGAACATGGTGCGCGCCCTCTTTTTCAGTTGCTCAAGATATGCGCAGCGGGGTGGGTGCTGTCAAGGTTTGGAACGATTCTAAAAAAGTCGGTCACGTGATCGCTTCCAGCCGCTCCTTGCTCAAATCACCCGGAACAATGGTGATCGGGATCGGCAACCCACCGGAATTCTTCGACAATTGCGACACCAGCGGGCCCGGGCCCTTCTTGTCGGCACTGGCGCCAAGCACCAGAACGCCAATTTCGGTGTCTTCCTGGACCTGCGCCATGATCTCGGCCACCGGCTCGCCCTCGCGGATGACCAGCTCGGGGTCGATGCCCTGCTTGTCGCGCATCCACTTGGCGAAAACCTCGAAATGCGCGTGGATTCGCTCGCGGGCCTCCTCGCGCATGATGTCCCCGACGCCGATCCAGTGGTTGAACTCCTCGGGCGGAATCACCGCGAGAATTTCGACACCGGCCTGCGTGTTCTTGGCGCGCATGGCGGCGAACCGCATCGCGTTAAGGCATTCGCGGCTGTCGTCCAGCACCACGAGAAACTTGCGCATGATGTTCCCTTTGTCTTGCGGCGTTCATATTGCCGGGTTCGAAGGCATCGGGCAACCGCCGCTTTCGGGTTGGGCCGATCGGGCCGCTATCAATCGAACGTGCCCGCGACCCGGCCCACCAGCATGAAGGCGCGCGCCGTGCGGGTGTCCGACATCTCGGACATCTCGGCATCCGTCGCCACCTCGGCGAACTGGCTGATCGTGCGGTCGAAAAGCCGCAGGAAATGGTGCGCCGCATCGCGAAAGATCGTGTCCTGCTTCATCCGCGCCGCCGTCAGCGCCAGCGACGAACGGTCCCGCACCCCGCCCAGCGCGGCCACGGCGCGCCCCCGTTCTCCGGCGGCAAAGCGGCGCCAGACCTCGGGGCGGGCCATGTCGGGGCGCAGGTCATCCATGTAGATACCGTCCTGCGACAGCAGCGTCAGCACGTCCTGGCTGGCCTGGATCAACTGCGCGCTCTGCCGGTTCTTCAGCGCCCGCCGCAACGCCGCAAAGCCGGCCTTGTCCTCGGCATTCTCGGGAAAGTTCAGCGCGCGAATGAAATCCTCGGTGGCCAAGGGGGGCGTCATGTCCTCGGGCGGCGTGCCCAGCGGCAACGCCACCTGGTCGGCGCTGGTCTCTTCCGGCGCGTGCACCGGCGCGGGGCGCGGCTCCGTGGCCTGCCGCACGGTCGAGAACGTGGCCAGGGCCGTCTCCGTCTTGCGCTGCGCCGCCGCGATTTCCTCGAGCTTCTTGGCGACCGAGGTCTGCGAGACGTCATGCCCCCCCTGGCTCTGCGCCACGTAGGCCTGCCGGATCGCGTCGATCGCCGTTTGCAAGCGCTGGCTTTCTTCACGCATCACCTTGCTGGACCGCGCCGCGGTCGCTGCGACCCAGATCATCGCCACCGGCATGAAGATCGCCAGCAGCACCACCACGAACTGCAGCGCCCCGCCGGATTCGGTGAACATGCCCATCGGCTCCAGAACCAGAAAGAACACCGCCGTTCCCAGCAGCCACACCGCTGTCAGGGCGAGCGCAATCACCTCGACCCCGGTCACCCTGTCCTTGCGGGGCCGGTCATAGACGCCAAGCGGCGTCTGCGGTGACTGGTTTCGGTCGGTCATGGGCAAACCTGAGTGAAAGGAATCGGGTCAGATATAGGCGACCTTCAGCACTTCGTAGGCCTTGTCGCCACCTGGTGTGCGCACTTCTACGCTATCGCCCTCTTCCTTGCCAATGAGCGCCCGCGCGATCGGCGATTTCACGTTCAGCAAGCCCTTTTCGATATTGGCCTCGTACTCGCCCACGATCTGATAGGTCTTTTCCTCGTCCGTGTCCTCGTCCACCAGGGTCACCGTGGCGCCGAACTTGATCGGGCCGGACAGCTTCTTGGGGTCGATCACGTCCGCCAGGCTGATCGCGCCTTCCAGTTCCTTGATGCGGCCCTCGATGAAGGACTGCTTTTCCTTGGCGGAATGGTACTCGGCATTCTCCGACAGGTCGCCATGTTCACGCGCCTCGGAAATCGCCTTGATGATGGCGGGGCGCTCGACGGATTTCAGCTGTTTCAGCTCCGCGTTCAGCGCATCGAAACCGTCCTGTGTCATCGGGATCTTATCCATGACCTGTCCTTTTTTCTGTCCCTAGTATCACCAAGGGGCCGCCCTTCCGCGACCCCGTGCCATTTTCAAACCATGCGCGACAGATTGACCCGACCTGCCCCGGCAATGCAAGTGGGACCTGACCGTCGCCCGCGCAATCGCGCCGAAACTTGCGCCTTTTTGACGCTTTTGGGTACCTGTTACGTCGTGTTCGAATTGACCTTGCGCAACCCCGCGCGATAACCAGTTGCGAAGTTTCTTACGCGGGCCGCCCACGGGCCGGACGACCAGGAGAGGACCAAGATGACCCAAGTCGAACGCGAAGCCATGGAATACGACGTCGTGATCGTCGGCGCGGGGCCCGCGGGCCTCAGCGCCGCGATCCGCCTGAAACAGCTCGACCCCGAGCGCGAGGTCGTCGTGCTGGAAAAAGGCTCCGAGGTGGGCGCGCATATCCTGTCGGGCGCGGTGCTCGATCCGTGCGGCCTCGATGCGCTCATCCCCGACTGGAAGGAAAAAGGCGCCCCCCTGAACGTCCCGGTCAAGGAAGACAATTTCTACATGCTGGGCGAGGCGGGCAAGGTTCGTATCCCCAACTTCCCCATGCCGCCGCTGATGAACAACCACGGCAACTACATCGTCTCGATGGGCAATGTCTGCCGCTGGATGGCCGAACAGGCCGAAAGCCTGGGCGTCGAGATCTTCCCCGGCATGGCCTGCTCGGAACTCGTCTATGGCGAGAACGGCGAGGTGAAAGGCGTCGTCGCGGGTGAATTCGGCAAGAACGCCGACGGCACCCCCGGCCCCGGCTACGAGCCCGGGATGGAGTTGCACGGCAAATACGTCTTCCTGTCCGAGGGCGTGCGCGGCTCGCTGTCCAAGGAGGTCATCGCGAAATACGACCTCTCCAAGGGCAAGGAGCCGCAGAAATACGGCCTCGGGATGAAGGAAATCTGGGAAATCGACCCCGAAAAGCACCGCGAAGGCACCGTCACCCACACCATGGGCTGGCCCCTGGGCAAGAACGCGGGCGGTGGCTCGTTCATCTACCACCTCGACAACAACCAGGTCTATGTCGGCTTCGTGGTGCACCTCAACTACAAGAACCCGCACCTTTTCCCCTACATGGAATTCCAGCGGTTCAAGCATCACCCGGTGGTGGCCGACCTGCTGAAGGGCGGCAAGCGCGTGGCCTACGGCGCCCGCGCTATTTCCGAGGGCGGGTACCAGTCGATGCCCAAGATGGTCGCGCCCGGCGTGGCGCTGCTGGGTTGTTCCGTGGGCATGGTCAACGTGCCGCGCATCAAGGGCAACCATAACGCCATGCTGTCGGGCAAGGCCGCGGCCGAGGCCGCCCACGCCGCCATCGAGGGCGGGCGCGCCAGTGACGAACTGGCCGATTACGAGACCGAAGTCCGCAACGGCGCTATCGGCGCGGACCTGAAAAAGGTGCGCAACGTCAAACCCTTGTGGTCCAAGTACGGCCTCACCGCCTCGCTCACCCTGGGGGGGCTCGACATGTGGACCAACACGCTGGGCTTTTCGTTCTTCGGCACGATCGGCCACGGCAAGAACGATGCCGAGGCCACCGAACCGGCCAGCAAGCACAAGGAAATCGACTATCCCAAGCCCGACGGCAAGCTCAGCTTCGACCGGCTGACCAATGTCAGCTTCTCGATGACCAACCACGAGGAAAGCCAACCTGCCCACCTCAAGCTGAAGGACCCGAAGATCCCGGTCGAAGTGAACCTGCCCAAGTATGCCGGCCCCTCGGCCCGCTACTGCCCGGCAGGCGTCTACGAGTTCGTGGAAAAGGACGGCGAGCAGCAATTCGTCATCAACTTCCAGAACTGCGTGCACTGCAAGACCTGCGACATCAAGGATCCGACCCAGAACATCGTCTGGACCACGCCTCAGGGTGGCGACGGGCCGAATTATCCCAATATGTGACCAACAGGCGAAATGATGCGAGTGCGAGGGCGGCAAATCAGCCGCCCTCATTGCGTTGGCACGCGCCACATACTACCTTCGCGCAATCATAGACCGCAGAGGCAGGGAGCTCGTACCCGTGAAAATCCTGACCGCAGGCGCAATCGCCGCGCTGTTGCAGGGCATCGCATTGCCCGCACTGGCAGACATCAATGTCGGCGCGTACCTCGCTGCAAGGCAGGCGCGCTACCTAAACGACTTCGACGCGGCCGCCCGGTACTACACGCAGGCGCTGACCCGGGACGCGGCAAACCCCGTGATTCTCGAAAGCACCGCCATCGCCTTCATGGCGCTGGGTGACATCGACCGCGCCGTTCCGGTCGCGCGCCAGATCGAGGAACAGGATCTCGAAAGCCAGGTCGCCTTCATGGCCCTGATCGCCGAGGACATGTCAAAGGGCAACCACGACGCCGTGATCGAGCGGATCGAGGCCGGCAACGGCATCGGCAAGCTGGCCGACGGTCTGGTCATGGCCTGGACCGAACTGGCCCGTGGTGATGTCGATGCGTCCCTCGCCCTGTTCGACGAGGTCGCCGAGGAACGCGGCCTGAAGAATTTCGCCCTCTATCACAAGGCGCTGGCGCTCGCCTCCGTGGGCGATTTCGAGGCCGCCGAGGCCATCTTTTCCGGCGAGGGCCAGGATGCGCCGCTGCAACGCACCCGGCGCGGCACCCGCGCCTGGGTCACCGTTCTCAGCCAACTGGAGCGCAACGACGAGGCCATCGCCCTCCTGGACGATGCGTTCGGCACCACCCCGGATCCCGAGATCCTGGCGCTGCGCGCCGAATTGGAAACCGGCCTGCCGGTCGCCTTCGACATGATCTCCGGGCCGCAGGATGGCGTCTCCGAGGTCTTCTTTTCCATAGGCCAGGCCCTCTTGGGCGACATGGGCGATGATTACACCCTGCTCTACGCCCGTGTGGCCCAGTACCTGAACCCCGATCATATCGACGCGGTCCTGATGTCCGCGGAACTCCTGGAGTCGCTGGAACGCTACGAACTGGCCACCCAGGCGTACAAGAGCGTACCGCGCGATCACCCGTCGTTCACCGCCGCCGAGATGGGCCGCGCCGAGGCGCTGCGCCGCGCCGACAAGCTGGATACCGCCATCGAGGTTCTGGGACAGCTGCGCGAGTCCCATCCCGACCTGCCCATGGTGCATGTCGCAGCCGCCGACCTCTATCGCCAGAACGAAGACTACGGCAAGGCCGTCACCGCATATGACACGGCCATCGAGCTTCTGGGCGAGGCGCAGCCGGGTCACTGGTTCATCTACTATGCCCGCGCCATCAGCCACGAGCGGCAGGATGAGTGGACCGAGGCCGAGGCCGATTTTCGCAAGGCATTGGAACTGAACCCCGAACATCCGCAGGTGCTGAACTATCTCGGCTATTCGCTGGTGGAAAAACAGGTCAAGCTGGATGAAGCGCTGGACATGATCGAACGCGCCGTAGAGGCTCAGCCCGAGTCAGGCTATATCGTCGACAGCCTCGGCTGGGCGCTGTACCGATTGGGCCGCTACGAGGAATCCATCGGTCACATGGAACGCGCCGCCGAGCTGATGCCGGTGGACCCGGTGGTCAACGACCACCTTGGCGACGTCCTCTGGGCCGTGGGCCGCGAGGTCGAGGCCCGGTTCCAGTGGAGGCGTGCGCTGTCCTTCGTCGACAAGGAAAACCCCTCGCCCGATGTCGAGCCCGACCGCATGCGCCGCAAGCTCGAGGTCGGCTTGGACGTCGTGCTGCAGGAAGAAGGCGCGCCCCCGCTGGAGGTTGCCGATGACGGCGGCTGAGGGCTTCGCCCCGGCCAAGATCAACCTGACGCTGCACGTTACCGGGCAGCGTGAGGACGGTATGCACCTGCTCGATTCGCTGGTCATGTTCGCCGATCTGGGCGATCACCTGACAGTCACGTTGTCGGACACGCCGCAGCTTACGGTCAGCGGACCGATGGCAAAGGACGTGCCCGACGGGCCCGACAACCTCGTGCTGCGGGCCGCCGACCTGATGGGAGCCAGCGCGGATATCACCCTCGACAAGGTTCTGCCTCATGCCGCAGGGCTTGGTGGCGGCTCGTCGGACGCAGCCGCGACCCTGCGCGTGCTCTCGCGCCTGACCGACACGCCCATTCCGCCCGATGTCAGCGCGCTGGGTGCCGACGTGCCGGTATGCCTTGGCAACGGTGCCGCCAGGATGCGGGGGATCGGCGAACAGGTGACCGCCGCACGCGACCTGCCCTGCCTCCACGCGGTGCTTATCAATCCCGGCGTACCCATGCGCACGCCCGACGTCTTTGCCGCCGTCGGCCAGAAGAACAACACGCCGATGCCCTCGGAAATCCCCGAGAACCTCAGTGCGATCGACTTTATCGACTGGCTTCGGGGGATGCGCAACGACCTGGAGTATGCCGCGATCAGCCAGACACCCGTGATCTCACAGGTATTGGGCGCGCTCAACGTGACGGCGGGCTGCCGCATGGCCCGGATGACCGGCTCGGGCAGCAGTTGCTTCGGTCTCTACACCGACGAGGAAACGGCCCGCGCCGCCGAAGGGCGTCTGAAAGAAGAGAATCCGGGCTGGTGGATCACCGCCACCCGCCTCAACGCGCAGCCCTGACCGCCTAGCGGATCCGGGCCACCACGTAATCCGACAGCGCCAGCAGCATGTCCCGCACCGGATGTTCGGGCAGTTGCGCCATCGCCGCGTTGGCCTTCGCCGTCCAGGCCAGCGCGTCGTCCCGTGTCGCCTCCAGCGTGCCGTGATGGGTCAGCAGTCGCAGCGCCTCGTCCAGGTCGCCGTCGCGCTGGTCGCCCTTCTCGATGGTCCGGGCCCAGAACGCGCGTTCGCCCTTGTCGGCCAGCGCCACCGCCTTGATCACCGGCAGGGTCAGCTTGCGCTCGCGGAAATCGTCGCCCACGTTCTTGCCCGTGGCCTTGGCATCGCCCTGGTAATCCAGCAGGTCATCGACGATCTGGAACGCGATGCCCAGCGCATCGCCATAATCGAACAGCGCCTGCACCTGGTCGTCCGAAACGCCGGCGATCACGCCACCCACCTCGGTCGCCGCCGAAAACAGCGCCGCGGTCTTGCCCCGCACGATCTGCAGGTAGACGTCCTCGTCCGTCTTCAGGCTGCGCGACGCGGTCAGTTGCAGCACCTCGCCCTCGGCAATCGTCGCCGCGGCGTTGGACAGGATGTCCAGCACCTTCAAGGATCCGGTTTCCACCATCAGCTGGAACGCCCGCGCGAACAGGTAATCCCCGGTCAACACGCTGGACTTGTTGTCGAACAGCAGGTTCGCCGTCGGCCGACCGCGCCGCTGTGCGCTTTCGTCCACCACGTCGTCGTGCAACAGCGTCGCGGTATGGATGAACTCCACCGTCGCGGCCAGCTTCACGTCGTCCTCGCCGAGATATCCGCACAGGTCCGCCGCCGCCAGCGTCAGCATCGGTCGCAGCCGCTTGCCGCCCGCCTCGACCAGATGCGCCGTCACTTCCGGAATACGCGGCGCGTGGCGCGACGCCATCCGCGCACGGATCAGGCTATTGACCTCGCCGAGCTTGCCCTCGAAATGCGAGGCCAGCGCTTCGTGCGGCTTGGTTGCGGCGTGGTCCAGTCCCATCAAACTCCCGTCACTCAGGCTCGACAATGCGCGTCCGGTGTCCTTAAGTCATCCCCATGAAGCATCTTCTCAGCACCACCGACCCGACCGTGATGGCATTCGCCAAAGCCTTGCTTCAGGGCGAGGATATAGACTGCTTTGAATTGGACGTAAACATGAGCGTCCTCGAGGGCGGCATCGGAATCTTCCCCCGACGCCTCATGGTCAGCGAGGATGATTATCTTCCCGCCCGCCAGGCCCTTCAAGACAACGGGATCGAGGTCGAGGCGCTTTCGTGACGCACCCGACCACCTGCGACGATTTTCTCGGCGGACGGCTGAAGATCCTGCAACCCCGAAACGGCTATCGCGCCGGCATCGACCCTGTGCTCCTGGCCGCAAGCATTCCCGCGCATCCGGGCGACACCGTGCTCGACCTCGGCTGCGGTGTCGGTGTCGCGGGGCTGTGCCTGGCCCGGCGGGTGCCAGACATCCGCCTGACGGGCCTGGAGCGCCAGCCTGCCTATGCCGCCCTTGCCCGACGGAACGGCGCCGCGAACGACCTGCCGTTCGAGGTCATCGAGGGCGATCTTGCCGCCATGCCCGGAACGCTGAAAGAACGCCAGTTCCACCACGTTCTGGCCAATCCGCCCTATTTCGACCGTGCCGCCAGCACCACCGCCACCGATCCGGGCCGCGAAGGCGCCATGGGCGAGGACACACCTCTTGCGGACTGGGTCGCCGCCGCCGCCAAACGCACCCGGCCCAAGGGCACCACCACATTCATCCAGCGCGCCGAGCGCCTGCCAGAGCTTCTGTCCCACGCCGCGCGCCACCTTGGCAGCCTGCAGCTCCTGCCACTGATTCCCCGCCCCGGACGCCCCGCGCGGCTGGTCCTTCTGCGCGGACGGCGCGGCGGACGGGCCGCATTCCGGCTGCATGACGGCTGGTGCCTGCATTATGGGCAGGTGCACGTTAACGATTCCGAAAACTACACCCCGGCAACGGCTTGCATCCTGCGCGACGGCGGGGAACTGCCTTTCCCGGCCTGATTTAGGCAAGTTGTAGCTAATTCCTGCCGCCCGATTTTGCGTACGCAGCGTGACAGATTACATGTTTTGTGCTGCACTATCCCGTGCACATCAGAAAGAGGAGACGCATTCATGGCTTTGAGTTCACATGTCGAGGAACTTAAGAAGAAACACCAGGCTCTCTCGGATCAGGTCGAAGCGGCACAGCGTGCCCCGGGCACACCCGACCTCGAAATCTCAAGCATGAAAAAGCAGAAACTCCGACTGAAAGAAGAGATCGAACGACTTTCCCATTAGCATGTCACGCAAAGACTGATCGGGATGCGCCTCTCAGGGCGCATCTCGTGATCATGCGGGCACCAGCGGCACCATCTGCATCTTCGCCGTGGTCTCGAACCCCTTGGCGGTCTCGGCCAGCATCCATTCCCGGAAAACCTTGATCTGGGGTTTGTCCTCGGCGCCCTTGCGACAGACAAAGCGAAACTGCGCCCCGGCGCTCACGGCCTTGCCATAGGGCGCGACCAGCCGGCCTTCCATCAGATCCTTGATCACAAGCGCCCGGCGCCCCAGCACCACGCCCACCCCCGCAAGGGCCGCGTCCACCGCATGGTCGCCTTGCGAAAATCGCGGGCCGTGCGGCTCGGCCGGGTCCACGCCCATCGCCCGGAACCAGGCCGCCCAGTCGGTCGCCGGATCCAGAAAATCGATCGACTGGTCGACGATCAGCACCGCGTCGCGCAGGCTCTCGATTGTCGGATACCGCTCGGCCAGCGCGGGCGTCATCATCGGCGTCACCCATTCCTCGGCCAATGGCAGCGAATACAGGCCTTCGTCCGCCCCGTGGCCGAACCGGATCGCCACATCTACCTGGTCGCGGTCGAAATCCATCAGCCGCAGCGACGCGGTGAACCGCAGCTCGATCTCGGGATGCGCCTGGGCAAACTCGTAGAGGCGCGGCGCCAGCCACTTCGCGGTAAAGGCCGGCCCCGCCGTCACCGTCAACGTGCTGCTGTCCAGTTCTCGCCGCGTCGCCGCCCAGGCCGCGGACAACGCCGAAAACCCGTCACGGCACCCCGGCGCCAGCGTCTCGCCCGCCTGGGTCAGTTCCACCGCCCTGTTAAGCCGTCGGAACAGCGGCGCCCCCAGATGCTCTTCCAGCGACTTGATCTGGAAAGACAAGGCGGCCGGCGTCACGTTCAGCTCCGCCGCCGCTTTCTGGAACGACATGTGCCGTGCCGCGGCCTCAAAGGCGCGCAGGGCGGTCAGCGGCGGCATCCGGTCACTCATGTCACTAAAGTAATACTTAACTGAACACGTGAAAAGTCTCGTTTGTCGTCTTTTCTGAAAAGGCGCATGTTGAAGCCAGTCAAGTTCGTCTGAAAGGCATACCCATGATCGAGACTGCCCCTGACGCGAAAACCCGGGATGCCTACCGGGCCGCCCACTACGAACGCAGCCGTTTTTTCGGCGAAGTCTTCGGCTGGCTGTCCCGCAAACCTTCTTCCAGGTGATCGTTGCAGGTCTCTGGAAACAGAAAGGGCCGGTTCCCCTGACCGGCCCTTTCGCATTTTTTCGAGCGGGTCCCGAATTCAGACGAAGAACTGCGCCCCGTTGGCCGAGATGGTCGAGCCGTTGATGAAGCCGGCATCATCCGATGCCAGGAACGCGACGCAACGAGCGATCTCTTCCGGCTCGCCCAGGCGGCCCGCCGGGATCTGGCCGATGATCGATTCGCGCACGTTCTCCGGCACCGCCATCACCATTTCCGTCGCGATATAGCCCGGGCAGACCGCGTTCGCGGTGATCCCGGCGCGTGCGCCTTCCTGCGCCAGGGATTTAACGATCCCGAGGTCGCCCGCCTTGGTCGCGGCATAGTTCACCTGCGCGAACTGCCCTTTCTGACCGTTGATCGAGCTGATGACGATCACGCGGCCGAACTTGCGTTCGCGCATCCCCGGCCAGACCGGGTGCACCGTGTTGAACACGCCCGTCAGGTTGGTGTCGATCACGTCCTTCCACTGGTCCGGCGTCATCTTGTGGAACGGCGCGTCGCGGGTGATGCCGGCGTTGGCCACCACCACGTCGATCGGGCCCAGCTCGGCCTCGACGGTCTCGATTCCGGCCTTCGAGGCGTCGTAATCGGCCACGTTCCATTTATAAGTCTTGATGCCGGTCTCGTCGGTGAATTTCGCCGCGGCGTCGTCGTTGCCCGCATAGGTGGCGGCCACGTCATAACCGTCCGCCTTCAATTTCTTCGAAATGGCCTCACCGATACCGCGGCTACCGCCGGTCACAAGGGCAACTCTCGCCATGGGAAATCCTCCAGTCTTTCTATCCAGTGTTGGTTGGCTCGGAAACTTTGCTACTCACCCTGCGCGCAAAGCGCAACATTCTTGCGCGATTCTTTTTGCCACGGGGCACTCATCCGCTGTTCAGGAACGCCTCCGCGTCGCGCTCGCCCAATGTCCACGTCTCGCGCAGCTTTTGCGGGTCGGTAAAATCTATCTTGTCGGCGGGCGTCTCCTCGGACGGCCAGACATAGATCCGTCCGGGCACATCCGGCAGGTTCCTGTATTGCCGGGTCAGCAGGACCAGCGTCTCGCCCTTGTCCGGGTCGGGCAACGGGGCCTGGTCGGCCATCCCGCCATCCACCACGCGCCGGTCGCCCCAAAGCGGCGGTTCGAACACCGGCGGAATCACCGCAGCCGCGTTCACCAGCTCCACCAGCCGCCCGTCCCGCGCCGCCTGGTTGGCGTCGACCAGCTGCGCCGTCAGGCCCATCTTCTCGGCCCAGTCGAAATGCGGGCTGCCCACGACATGTAGTTCCGCCTCATAGGCCGCGGCCAGCGCAGTGCCCGTCATCGTCGGATTTCCGTTCGACGGCGGATGCGCGATCTGGATCTGAAACGCGGGGCCATTCGCGACGGTCTCGCAGGCCGCCTTGTCCAGCACCGTTTCCACCACGTCGCAATAGATCCGTTGATGCGGGGTGATCCCGTCCTCGTCAGCGGCAAATAGGTCGAGGTTGTGGTCGCGCTCCTCGAACGCGTCGCACATCACGTCCAGCAGCCGGTGCTCCAGGCCCGCGATCCACGCCGCACACGCCATCGCACCGCCGCTCACCCCGGTCACCCGCTCGGGCGTGAACTTGCGCTCGGCCTCCAGCCGGGTCAGGAACCCGCCCTGCCAGAAACACCGCAACCCGCCGCCGGAAAACACGATCTGAGGAGGGTTGTCGGGCAACGTCATCTGGGGCTGTCCTGGGGCTCGGATTGAAAAACAGGCCCCGGAGGGCCTGTCTTGTCGTTTCGAATCAGTCGCTTACGGACGCTCGATGCACATGGCGACGCCCATGCCACCGCCGATGCACAGCGTGGCCAGGCCTTTCTTGGCATCGCGGCGCTTCATCTCGAAGAGCAGCGTGTTCAGAACGCGGCAGCCCGAGGCGCCGATCGGGTGGCCGATGGCAATCGCGCCGCCGTTCACGTTCACGATCGACGGGTCCCAGCCCATGTCCTTGTTCACGGCGCAGGCCTGCGCGGCGAAGGCCTCGTTGGCTTCCACCAGGTCCAGGTCGTCGACGCTCCAGCCCGCCTTTTCCAGCGCCTTGCGGCTGGCATGAATGGGGCCGACGCCCATGATCGACGGGTCCAGACCGGCGGTGGCATAGGAGGCGATCCGCGCCAGTGGCTCGATCCCGCGCTTCTCGGCATTCTCGGCGCTCATCAGCAGCACGGCAGCGGCACCGTCGTTGAGGCCCGAGGCGTTGGCGGCGGTGACCGACCCGTCCTGAGTGAAGGCCGGGCGCAGCTTCTGCATGCCCTCGATCGTAGCGCCGTGGCGGATGTATTCGTCCTTGTCGACGACCGTCTCGCCCTTGCGGGTCTTGACGGTGAACGGGATCACCTCGTCGTCGAACTTGCCCGCCTTCTGCGCCGCCTCGGCCTTGTTCTGGCTGGCGACGGCGAACTCGTCCTGCTGCTCGCGGCTGATCTGCCACTTCTCGGCGACATTCTCGGCGGTCTGGCCCATGTGATAGCCGTTGAAGGCGTCCCACAGACCGTCGCGGATCATCGTGTCGATGTATTTCATGTCGCCCATCTTGTGCCCGGCCCGCAGATTCGCGGCGTGGGGGCTCAGGGTCATGTTCTCCTGCCCGCCGGCGGCCACGACATCGGCATCGCCCAGCTGGATGTGCTGCGCGCCCAGCGCAACGGCCCGCAGGCCGGACCCGCAGACCTGGTTGATGCCCCAGGCCGCGCTTTCGATCGGCAGGCCGGCATTCACATGCGCCTGGCGGGCGGGGTTCTGGCCCTGCGCCGCGGTCAGAACCTGGCCAAGGATGGTCTCGGAAACTTCCGATTTATCGATGCCCGCGCGCTCGACGATGGCTTCAAGAACAGCCGCGCCCAGGTCATGCGCCGGGGTGTTGGCAAACGCGCCGGAAAAAGAGCCGACAGCGGTCCGTGCTGCCGAGGCGATAACAACATTGGTCATAGTGTCCTCCACCATTTCTTGCTGGCCGAGGACCGAAGGGCAGCGCGTCATGCGCGGCCCCCGGATTCCCCGCATCACGCAGGGTGTATCGCAGTCGCCGCAATGCGGCAACTGTAGCCGTTGTCACAGGTCAGGCCGTCGCCGCCGCCTTGGCCGTTTCCAGCCAGGGCGGCTGCACCGTGGGCGCGCCGAAATAATAGCCCTGCAGACAATGCACGCCGATATTTTGCAAGTAGATGGCGTCATTGGGCCGCTCGACGCTTTCGGCGACGGTGACCATGTCGAACTGCTCGGCAATCGAGATCAGCGCCCGCGTCAGCACCTGGTTGTCCGGGTTGTCCGCGATCCCGCGAACGAACTGTCCGTCGATCTTGAGGATGTCGAAATAGAAATCCCGCAGGTAGCGGAACGAGGTGAACCCCGCCCCGAAATCGTCCAGCGCGAAACTGATGCCCTTGCGTTGCAGCCGGGCCATGAAGTTCACCACCAGTTCCGGCACCAGCATGGCGGAGCTTTCGGTAATCTCGAGGATCAGGCGCTCACCCAGCGTCGGGTCCTGCGCCAGCCCGCGTTTCAGCGTGCGCATCCAGCGCGGATAGCCGATGGACCGCGCCGACATGTTGATCGACAGGCGGATATCGGGATGCTCGCGCAAGGTGCGGATGCCCTTTTCCAGCGACAGGCAATCTATGATCCGTCCCGTTTCCATCGCTTCGATCACATGGATGAACGCTCGCGCCGGGATGATCCGGCCGGTTTCATCCAGCACCCGTACCAGCCCCTCGTAAAAGGCCGGCCGGTCCTGCCGCCCGGACGGAACCACGGCCTGGTAGGCCAGCATCACGTGGCCGTGCCGCACCGCCTCCTCGACCATCTGGATCACCGACTGGTCCCGCGCCGACACCGCATAGGCCAAGGGGTTGTGATGCCCCGTTGGCACGTTCGCCCACTTCAATCTCTTGTCACCCATGAATCTCTCCGTACTCCACCGCTGCCCAATAAGCGCCACGCAGTCTAAGGAATTGTTAAAAGGGGCATTTGAGTCATACTGTCCGAAACAGGCGAAACCGGGGGTCTTGAACCATGGAAAGATGCGGCTGGGTCGGCACCGATCCGATCTACGAGGCCTATCACGACACCGAATGGGGCGTGCCCGAATGGGACAGCCGCGCGCTGTGGGAAAAGCTCATTCTCGACGGCTTTCAGGCCGGCCTCAGCTGGATCACCATCCTGAAGAAGCGCGACAATTTTCGCGCGGCATTCCAAGGCTTTGACCCGCATCTCATCGCCACGTGGGGCGAGGGCGACGTGCAGCGCCTTCTTGGCGATCCCGGCATCATCCGCCACCGCGGCAAGATCGAGGCCACCATCACCAATGCCCGCGCCTGGCAGGAGATCGAGGCCGAACAGGGGTTCGACACCTATCTGTGGTTATGGATGGGCGGTGCGCCGCTACAGAACCGATGGACCAGCCTGGCCGAGGTGCCGACCGAAACCGAAATATCCCGCGCAATTTCGAAGGATTTGAAGAAACGCGGCTTCAAATTCTGCGGTCCGACCATCGTCTACGCCTTCATGCAGGCCGTGGGCATGGTCAACGACCACGTCGTCACGTGTCACCGCCACGCCCCAGTGGCGGCAATGGCCACGCCGCCGCGCTGAACTTTGCCCGCGCGAATGCTTGCCCCCGTCGCGGCTCTGGCCTAGACCGGATCCGAAGATTTCAGGGGAGGCCCAGATGACCAAATTCGACAAAAGCAAACTGCCCAGCCGCCACGTGACCGAAGGGCCCGCGCGCGCGCCGCACCGCTCGTACTATTACGCGATGGGCATGACCGAGGAAGAGATCCACCAGCCTCTCGTCGGCGTCGCCACCTGCTGGAACGAGGCCGCGCCCTGCAACATCGCGCTCAACCGCCAGGCCCAGGCCGTCAAGGGCGGCGTGAAAGAGGCCAAGGGCTCCCCCCGCGAATTCACCACGATCACCGTGACCGACGGCATCGCCATGGGCCACGAGGGGATGCGCTCCTCGCTCGCCAGCCGCGAGGCCATCGCCGACACGGTCGAGCTGACCATGCGCGGCCATTGCTATGACGCCATCGTCGGCCTTGCCGGGTGTGACAAGTCGCTGCCCGGCATGATGATGGCCATGGTGCGTCTCAACGTGCCGTCGGTCTTCATCTACGGCGGCTCGATCCTGCCGGGCAAGGCGCCCCAGATCGACGAGATCCCCGAGGAATTCCGCACCCGCGACCTGACCGTGCAGGACATGTTCGAGGCCGTGGGCTGGAACCAGAACGGCACCATGTCCGACAAGGCGCTCGATACGCTCGAACGCGTGGCGTGTCCCTCCGCGGGGGCCTGCGGCGGCCAGTTCACCGCCAACACCATGGCTTGCGTCTCCGAGGCGATCGGCCTTGCCCTGATGAACTCCTCCGGCATGCCCGCGCCATATGAATCCCGCGACCAGTACGCCGAGGCGTCGGGCCGCGCGGTCATGGACCTGCTTGAAAAGAACATCCGCGCCCGCGACGTGGTCACCCGCAAGTCGATGGAAAACGCCGCGCGCGTCGTCGCCTGCACCGGCGGCTCCACCAATGCCGGCCTGCACCTGCCCGCCATCGCGCACGAGGCCGGGATCGAGTTCTACCTCGACGATGTCTGCGAGATATTCCGCGACACGCCCTATTTCGTCGACCTCAAGCCGGGCGGTCAGTACGTCGCCAAGGACCTTTACGACGCCGGCGGCATCCCCGTGGTGATGAAGGAGCTGCGCAAGGCCGGCCTCATTCACGAGGACTGCATGACCGCCACCGGGCGGTCCATCGGCGAGGAACTGGACCGCATCGAGCGCAAGGCCGACGGCAAGGTGATCTACTCCATCGACACGCCGCTCACCAAGACCGGCGGCGTCGTCGGCCTCAAGGGCAACATCGCCCCCCAGGGCGCCATCGTGAAGGTCGCGGGCATCGCGCCCGAGCACCAGGTCTTCACTGGCCCCGCCCGCGTTTTCGAATGCGAGGAAGACGCCTTCGCCGCCGTTCAGAAACGCGAATACAAGGAAGGCGAAGTCATCGTCATCCGCAATGAGGGCCCTGCCGGCGGCCCCGGCATGCGCGAGATGCTGGCCACCACCGCCGCACTGTCCGGGCAAGGCATGGGCAAGAAGGTCGCTCTCATCACCGATGGGCGGTTCTCGGGCGCCACGCGCGGCTTCTGCGTGGGTCACGTCGGCCCCGAAGCGGCCCATGGCGGCCCCATCGCGATGCTCAAGAATGGCGACATGATCACCATCGACGCCATCAAGGGCGAGCTTTCGGTGGACCTCAGCGACGAGGAACTGGAAGCCCGCAAGAAAGACTGGCCCGGCCCGCGCGAGACGATCTACGCCTCCGGTGCGCTCTGGAAATACGCCCAGCTGGTGGGCGAGACCTACAAGGGCGCGGTCACCCATCCCGGCGCCGAGGCCGAGCGTCACGTCTACGCGGACCTCTGAGCCTGCCCGTGCGCGTCCTACGACCAATCTGGCTGGCGGCCCTCCTGTGGTCGCTGGCCGCCTGCGGCGATCTCGGGCCGGGCGGTACGTCCGACGAACCCAACGTGGTCAAGGCACTGGCGCTCTACGATGGCGACGTGGTGGTGCGCGGCCCGCGCGGCTATTGCGTCGACGCCGACAGCGTCCGTCGCCAGCCCTCCAATCGCCTCGTGCTCCTGGGCAGTTGCGAGTCGCTCAGCGGAGAGCCGGGCGTCACCGTTCCCCTGGCCCTGATCGTGGTCAATGTCGCGGACAAGCAGCCGGGCCGCGCGCAGCCCACCGCGGCGACCATCGCCGCCAGCGCCGTCCCGAAGAAACCGCTGGCCGCGATAGATACCGACGGCCTCGCGCTGGTGCATCTGGACGCAGGCGGCGAACTGGCCCTGCCCGGCGGCGACCCGCGCTACTGGCGCGGCGGCATGGTCATCAACGACCATTTCGTCAGCCTCGCGGTCTACACACCGCGCGGCAGCACCCTTGCCGGCGCCTCCGGCCGCCGCTTCATAACCGATCTCGCCCGCGCCTTGCGGAGCGCCAGTGCGCAGTAAGCCGAGGCAAGCAATGGATTGTTTCGAAACTCAGGTTAATGCTATGAAAACCTCCAGAGGGGCAGATTGTGGCACGACCAGACGGGATTGATCCACGCAGATGGGGCTGAAACGTTCAGGACTGGATTGGCTGGCCCATCGGCGCGACCTGCGGCGATGGCGGCAAACCGTTCGCGACGCCACCTCGATGACGCTGGAACAGCTTCGCGCCGAACGCTCCGAAGCACGCAAGCTGCGCTACCATCTCAACGAGCTGATCAGCCACGCCGACAACCGGCTGGCCCTGCCGATGATCGGCAGCCACGCCTTCCCCAAGCCACACGGCACCGACTGGTCTTGGCGCCCCGCGATCTGGCGCGAACCGCTGGCCGTGCCGGGGCGATCCTCTGTCCTCAGCAAGACGCAACTGGGTCACGAGCTGACACTGTTTCACGACTGCCAACATTCCGAACTGACCCTGCGCCAGCTGCGCAACACCCGCGAGGCCGATCTCGCGCCTTTCGGCCTGCGCATGGACGTCTTCAGCTTCGATGGCTCCTTCCTGTCGCTCGTGCTCGACCTGCCCGAGGCGGCGGTCCGTGGCCTACAGCAGCGTCACCTGATCCGCATGGACACCATCGTCGAGATGGAAAAGCCGCTGGAGATCTTCGCGCGGCTCAACATCAAGCACGGTCCGAATACCGAACAGATCGTGCGCGAACTGCCGCTGCACGAAGAAGAGATCATGGTCGAGTTCGACCTGGCCTATTCCAAGCTGAACGAAAAGCGGATCGAGCGGGCCTGGATCGACCTGATTTTCGAGAACCCCCAGATGAGCCAGGTCATCCTGCGCGACCTCACCTTCAGCCGCCGGCCCCGCGCGGAATTCTAGGAGGACACCGATGCAAGAGCTGACATTGACCAAGACGCGCCTCTTCGAAGGCGTCTGGGAAGGGGTCATCACCGGCGCCGGCGACCGCCGCCCGGACGTGTCGGTCACGCACCTGCAAGACAGCATCGCCGGGGTCGAGGTCGTCGAGAAACCCGAGGAACAGGCCTGGGTCCTGCGGGTCCCCATCCCCGCCGACCGCATCGCAGACGGGGTGCAGACCTTCCTGATTTCCGACAAGCAGACCGGCACCGCCCTCGGCAGCTTCTCCATCGTTTCAGGCGATGCGCTGGCCTATGACATCCGCGCCGAGGTGACGCTCCTGCGCGAAGAGCTCGACATGCTCAAACGCGCCTTCCGCCGGCACTGCCTGGAAACGATGTAGGTCCGCTTCGCGGGACTTTGCTGCCGTTCCAGACGGAGGCTATCGTCAGCCCCTGGGGTGGCGATCCGACGGCAAATAGGAAGCACTTTATGCCTGCCAAACACATCCTCGGAATGATCGGTGCGCCCAGCCTCAGCCAAATCGCCAGCCCAAGGGAGGGGCTGACGATGGCCGGGCCGCTTCGCGGCTGTTAACCGGCTTGGGGCTCGAACCAGACTTTCTCCGCAAGGTGCATGAAGGTCGCAATTGCGGACGGAGCTGCCGTCTGGTTGAGGTGGTCATTTTCTGAACAGATGATAGCTTGCAAGGGCAAATTGGGAGCGACCTATGACATTTGAAATCTGGACGATCTACGCGGCAACCGTACTTGCCTTGATGAGCACGCCAGGGCCGAGCCAGCTTCTTATGTTGTCCAATAGCGGTGCTCATGGATTTCGGAGGTCACTCGCAACCGCGGCGGGTGATCTTTCTGCGAATTCTCTGCAAATGCTGGCGGCAGGTTTGGGTCTGGCTGCGATCATCGCGGCATCGGGTGCTGCGCTTGCATTTATCAAGTGGGCTGGAGTTGCTTACCTGATCTGGCTCGGCATCCGCATGATAAGAAGAGCAAAACCCGGTAGTGCCCTAGCCAATGACACTGGACGAAACGTGTCACTCGGCAATCTCTGGATGCAAGGATTCCTTACGTCGGCAGCCAACCCCAAGGCTGTTGTCTTCTTTGCAGCTCTTTTTCCGCAGTTCATAGCCGCTGACCACTCTTTCTGGTCTCAGTTTCTCATTTTGTCCGCAACTTACATTATCATGGATGGGCTGTTTCTTTCAGCTTACGGGGCCGGGGCAAGTTGGATCGCGGCTCGATTCAAAGGGGCTGCAAAAGTCTGGATCGAACGCATCGGAGGCAGCTTCATGATCGTTGCGGCGATCTTGTTGGGCCTCAAGTCGGTTTCGCGACAGTAGTCAGTGCGGGCTCATTTCGGACTTTCGCTGCCACGCCTGACCGCCGACTAGCCGTCCTTGCCCAGCTTCACCACGTTCACCGGGTCTTCCGGCGCCAGCTCCTCGAAGTCGAAGTTGTCCAGCTTGGCCGCCCGTTTCCCCGCGCGCTCGGCCGCGGTTGAAATCCCCTCCACGTCCCGCCGCGCCTGGTCGAAATGCGTCTCCAGCTTGCCCGCGCGTTCCAGCACCAGTTCCACATCGCGGTGCAGCTGCCCCAGCATCTTGCGAATGGCTCCCGCCTGTTCGCGCATCCGCGCATCCTTCAGGATCGCGCGCATCGTGTTCAACGTGGCCATGCAGGTGGTGGGCGACACGATCCAGACCTTCTGGGCGAAGCCCTCGCGCACCAGTTCCGGGAGATTGGCGTGCAGCTCGGCATAGACCGCCTCGGACGGCAGGAACATCAGCGCGCCATCCGCCGTCTCGCCATCCAGGATATACTTGTCGGAAATATCCCTGATGTGCTTCTTCACCGAGGTCCGCAGGAACTTCGCCGCCTCGTTGACCTCGTAATCGCTCTTGGCATTGCGCAGCGCCTCGTAGGCTTCCAGCGGGAACTTGCTGTCGATGGCGATCGGCCCCGGCGGGTTCGGCAGGTGGATCAGGCAATCCGCCCGCCGCCCGTTCGACAGGGTCGCCTGCAGCGAATAGCTGTCCGAAGGCATCGCCTTGGTGACGATATCGGTCAACTGGATCTCACCGAACGCCCCGCGCGTCTGCTTGTTCGACAGGATATCCTGCAAGCTCAGCACATCGCCGGATAACTTCGTGATATTGTCCTGCGCCTTGTCGATGGCCGAAAGGCGCTCCTGAAGCGCGGTCAGGCTGTTGGTGGTCTGCTTGGACGAGCCATGCAGCGTCTCGCGCATCCGCTCCTGCATCTCTGTCAGCGCCCGCTGGCTGCGCATCGCATTGTCCGCCAGTCGGTCCTGCATCTGCTGCTGAACCCCCGCCAGCCGCTGCTCGACCATCTGCGCCAGCTGGGTCTGCCCGCTGGTCGCGGTGTCGCTCACCATCTGAAGCGAACTTCGCAGCCCTTCCTGCCCGTTGGCCAGGCTCTGCACGTTCTGCCCCAAATGTCCCAATTGCTGTGCCAGCGGCTCCGTCGCCCGCGCCGTCCGCCCCGCCGCCCGCAGCGCCAGGATCACCAAGAGCAGGATCAGCAACACGACGGCCCCCGCCGCCAGTGCCGCCATCACCAGAGGATCGTCCAACTGATAGACTGTGTCGCCAATCGTAATCATGTCCGCCCGAACAGCCGCTCGATATCGCTCAGCTTCAGCTCCACGTAAGTGGGCCGCCCGTGGTTGCACTGCCCGGAATGCGGCGTCGCCTCCATCTCGCGCAACAGCGCATTCATCTCTTCCCCGCTCATGCGACGCCCCGACCGGATCGAGCCGTGGCAGGCCACCCGGCTCAGGATCGCCTCGATCTTCGCCTGCACGTGCAGCGCTTCGCCCATATCGGCCAGCTCGTCCAGCACGTCGCGCAGCATCTTGCCCGCGTCGCACGGCCCCAGGATCGCCGGCGTCTCGCGCACCGCGATGCTGCCCGGCCCGAACGCCTCGATCACCAGCCCCAGCCGCGCCAGGTCCTCGGCCATGTCCAGCAGAATGCCCGCCTCGCCGCTGCTCAACTCCACGATCTCGGGGATCAACAGCGCCTGGCTGGCAACACCATTCTCGGCCATCTGCCGCTTCAGTTTCTCGTAAACCAGCCGCTCATGCGCCGCGTGCTGATCCACGATCACCATCCCGGTCTCGGTCTGCGCCACGATGTAATTCTCGTGCACCTGCGCCCGCGCCGCGCCCAGCGGCAGCGATTGCGGCGCCACGACGTCTTCAGCAGTCTCCACCACCTCCGGCTCGACCCGGCCAGAATATGCGCTCTGCATTTCCGCAAAGCCCGCCTCCGGCGCCTGCATCCGGTAGCTTGCCGCCCGCGCCGACGCCCCGGGCCGGTCCATCTGGTAGACCCGTGCGCCGCCCGCCTGTGGCACTGGCTCGGGCCGCATCGCGCCCAGTGTCGCCCCCGCCACGGTGGTCGAGGCCCGGTGCCCTGCCTCCGCCAGCGCATGACGCAGCCCCGACACCAGCAGCCCCCGCGCCACGCCCGGATCGCGGAACCGCACCTCGGATTTTGCCGGATGCACGTTCACATCCACCAGCTTCGGGTCGCATTCCAGGAACAGCGCCGCCGCCGGATGCCGATCCCGGCTGAGGAAATCGTGATACGCCGCCCTGAGCGCGCCATAGAGCATCTTGTCCCGCACCGGCCGCCCGTTGACGAACAGGTACTGCGCCACCGAGGACCCCCGCGAATAGGTCGGCAACGCGGCATAGCCGGTCATCGCGATCCCCTCGCGCTCGGCCTCGATCCGCAGCGCGTTCTCGGCGAACTCCCGTCCCAGAACCTGGCCCAACCGCCCGTGCAGCGCATCGAACAAGTCGCCACTCTCGGCGTCGGCGCGAAACACCGTGCGCGGCTCGCGCCCCTCGCTCACGTCGCGCAGGGTAAAACTGACGAACGGCTCCGCCATCGCCAGCCGCTTGATCACGTCGCCCACCGCCTGCGCCTCGGCCCGGTCGGTGCGCATGAATTTCAACCGCGCGGGCGTGGCGTAAAAGAGGTCACGCAGCTCCACCACCGTGCCCCGGTTCAGCGCCGCGGGCTTCACCGCGCCGATCCCGCCGCCAGCCACCGTGATCTCGACCCCGTCGAACCCCTGCGCCCGGCTGGTGATCGTCAGACGCCCGACCGACCCCAGGCTCGGCAACGCCTCGCCCCGAAACCCGAAGGAATGGATGTTCAAAAGGTCCGACCCGTCGATCTTCGACGTCGCGTGCCGACATAGCGCCAGCGGCAACTCCTCCCCGGTCATCCCGCAGCCGTCGTCCCGCACGCGGATCAGCGTCTTGCCCCCATCGGCAATGTCCACATCGACCCGGCGGGCACCCGCATCCAGCGCATTCTCCACCAGTTCCTTGACAGCCGAGGCCGGGCGCTCCACCACCTCACCGGCGGCAATGCGGTTGATCGCCGTCTCCTCCAGCTGCCGGATGACAGGCCGTTCCTGGCTTATATTGGGGCTGATTTCATTCATACCGCAATACCTAGCATGCCCATGTCCGATTCTGCTAGGTTCGAGTGCACCTTTGAAAGCATCCGACGGTGCTTTTTCTCACGATCCGGATCGCCACGACACTCACGGCTCCGGAACGCGCCGGGAACCCGCAGCGCAACACCCTCGTTTCTCGTCCAGACACCAAGCCCGAGGAAGGCCATACCATGCAATCCGAAACCATCGGCGCCGCCACGTTCGAGACCTGGACCGTCACCGAGGTCGCCGACGCCTTCGCCGCGAACGAGATCGTCCTGATCGACGTCCGCACGATCCCCGAGTACGCCTTCCAGCATATCGAGGGCGCCATGCTCTTTCCCATGCCCTTCTTCGACGCGCAGAAGCTGCCCGGCCAGTCCGACAAGCGTATCGTCCTGCATTGCGGCTCGGGCGTGCGCTCGGAAAAGATGGCCCGCGCGGCGATCGACGCCGGCCTCGACCGCATCGCCCACATGGAGGGCGGCTTCGGCGCATGGAAAGAGGCCGGCAAACCCTATATCGGCACCTCCATGAGCACCGGCGGCCCCGAACGTGTTACCGCCTGATCCCGGCGGGTCTTCGCCACGCGGCCGGGCTTTGCGCTTGATGCGGCGCCGCGCCTCGCCTATTCCCGCGCCAGATCTTTCGCCAGAGGCACGCGTCCCATGACCCTTTCCACGATCCGGCAACTCGACAGACTGATCCTCGGCATCGTCGTCGCCGTCCTGGTGCTTACGGTCGGCATCTACTTCTACAGCACCGACTTTTTCACCCTGACCTACGCGCGCGAGGACGGGATCGTCGAATATGGCACCGCAATCTTCCTGTTCCTGGCCAGCATCGTTCTGTTCGGCAACGCCCGCTCTCTCAAGGCGCGCGGCCTCACCCTGGCCTTCGGCTGCACGCTGTTCTACGGCCTGCTGTTCTTTTTCGCCGCGGGCGAGGAGATTTCCTGGGGCCAGCGCATCTTCGGCTGGGAAACCGGCGAAACCTTCCAGGAGATCAACAAGCAGCAGGAAACCAACCTGCACAACCTGATCGTGCCCACGCCCTGGGGCGACTTCCACCTCGCCAAGACGCTCTTCGGCCCGATCCTGACGCTGATCCTGCTGCTCTACCTCGCCGTACTGCCGCTGCTCTACCCGCGCGTGGGCTGGATCAGACGCACCGCCGACCGCATCGCCGCCCCGGTGCCCAGCACCCGCCACGCGGTCCTGGCCGTGGCCGCCAGCCTCGTGATCGCCGCCATCGACGTATCGCGCAAATGGGAAGTCTACGAGCTGGTGTTCAGCCTGCTGGCCACGTCGATCTTCCTTTTGCCCCAGAACCGCGACCACACGACCTGAGACCCCGGCTCAGATGATCTCGTCCTCGTCGTAAAGCGGCGCGGCCTCCATATGCGCGGCCACGCCCTCGGCGGCATGTTCCGCCCTTGGCGTCTCGGCGATATGAAACAGCGCCTCGCCCTCGTAGACGGCCGGCATGTTCGACCGCCCGATCACGATGCCCACCTCCTCGCAGATCACCTCCCGGTCGGTCTGGCCCATGGGATCGCTGACAGCACCCAGCACCGTGCCCGGCTCCACCGCGTCGCCGATCGCCTTGTAGCCGCGAAAGACACCGCCCACCGGCGCCCGGTACCAGTGCGACGTGTTCGCCACCACCGGCACGCTGCGCCGCTTCGGCACGCCCTTGGCCCCGATCATGCCCAGCCGCCGCATCACCCGCAAACACCCGCTCACCCCGGCCCGCACGGCCAGTTCGTCGAACCGCAGTGCCTCGCCGCCTTCGTAGAGCAGGACATCCACGCCCTCGTCCTCGGCGGCCAGCCGCAAGCTGCCCTCGCGCAGCTTCGAGGCCATCATCACCGGCGCGCCAAAGGCCTCGCCCAGGGATTTCAAACGCTCGTTGCCCGGCGTCAGCCGGATCTGCGGCAGGTTGGTCCGGTGAATCGCCGCCGAATGCAGGTCGATCCCCACATCCGCACGCCGCACCACCTCCTCCATGAAGATATGCGCCAGCCGCGAGGCCATGCTGCCCTCCGCGCCCCCCGGGAAACAGCGGTTCAGGTCGCGCCGGTCCGGCAGGTACCGGGAATGGTTGTGAAAGCCGAACCCGTTGACGATCGGCACCGCCAGCAGCGTGCCCGCCATGCCCTTCAGGGGGGCCGCGCGCAACAGCCGCCGCACGATCTCGACCCCGATCACCTCGTCGCCATGGATCGCCGCCGAGACGAACAGCACCGGCCCGGGCCGCCGCCCGTGGATCACGTGCACCGCCAGGCTCACCGGCGTATGGTCCGACAGGGTGCTCACCGGCACGTCCACCGTCTTGCGGCTTCCGGGCCTTACCGTCTCGCCCCCGATACCGAATGCATCACGTTTCGACATGCCCGGCTATGTCGCGCAAAATCCGGGCCCTGTCCATAACCGACAGGCCGGGCAACCGCCGACGCGCACTGCACAAGACCGTACCGATCTGCCCGTTCCGTGTTAAAGTGATCCCGGCGAAGGGACGAAGGGGACTACATGACCGGCACCGTGAACGGCCTTTACGGCAGCGCAGCCCAACAAAAGTTGCAGGCGGCGACACTGGCGGCAGCGGACAGGCTGCGCGACACACCCGGCGCGGTTTTCGCCGCCCGCATGGCCGGCACGGACGACCCCGACCGCTTCGGCTGGGACAGGATCGAGCAAATCCTGCGCGACCAGGGCGCGATCACGTTCCGCATGACCCCGCAGGAAGACTGCCCCGACATCGAGCGCCGCCTGGCCGAGATCGGCTGCACCATAAGCTGGTGGGACGTGTTCGACGGCCCCCGCGACAGGATCCGGGCCGCCTGCGACGACGCGCTCGGACAGGCGCGGGACGATCTGGTGCCGGCCGCGCCCTCCGGCCCCGACGATGTTGCGTTCTTCGAAAAGGTGCAGGATTTCATCGCCCGCTGCGGCATCGCGCCCTACCCGGCGCAGGTGCTCTCGGGTCGGACGGGACCTGCCGCGCTGGCCGTGCTCACCGACCCGGCAGACGGCGCCATCGCGGCCACCGCCTTTGCCTACTTTCCCTACAACGCCCATGGCCCGCATCACGCCACCGCCTGGGCCGGGCTCGTGGCGGTGCACGAGGATCAGCGCAAACGCGGCATCGGCGTCCGGGTCAATGCCCTTGCCCTGCGCGCGGCGGTGGACGATCTCGGCGCCGAGCGGGTGCAGCAATTCGCCCGTACCACCAACCTGGCGTCCTGCCGGATGATCGAACGTTGCGGCCTGCGCCTGCGCCCCGACGTGCGCTCGGGCATCGCCCAGCCCGAGGGTGCTCAAAGCTTCACGCGCTGACCTGACTCACCCCCGCAGCCTCTTCCTCTGGCCGGAAATATCCCGGGGAGGAGGTCGAAACCCCGGTTTCGACCGGAGGGGCAGCGCCCCTCCGACCCAATATCCTGCGCGGCGCAGCCGCACATTTCAATAGCGCCCGGCCGGATCAGCCCGGCAGCTTCGCCATCCGCAGATAGGGCAGCACCGTGTTGAACTCCCCGAACTTGGCCTTGGCGTCCTCGTCGCTGACCGAGGTCGGGATCACCACGTCCTGCCCCACGGTCCAGTCGGCGGGCGTCGCCACGCCCTGCCCGGCACTGGTCTGCAACGCATCGAGCGCGCGCAGCACCTCGCCAAAATTGCGGCCCACCGTCATCGGATAGGTCATGGTCAGCTTCAGCTGCTTGTCCGGCCCGATGATGAAGACCGACCGCACCGTGGCGCTGTCGGCGGGCGTGCGGCCATCAGGCAGGTAGGCCTCGGCAGGCAGCATGTCGAAGGCCTTGGACACCTCCAGCCCGTCATCGGCGATGATCGGAAAGCCCGGCTTGGCACCGCCCGCCGTCTCGATGTCGCCCTTCCATTTCTTGTGGTCCTCCACGCCGTCGACGCTGACCCCGATCACCTTGGTGCCGCGCTTCTCCCACTCGTCGGCCAGCCGTGCGACGGCGCCGAACTCGGTGGTGCAGACCGGCGTGAAATCCTTGGGATGCGAGAACAGGATCGCCCAGCTGTCGCCGATCCAGTCATGCAGGCTGAACTCGCCCTGGTCGGTGGTCACTTTCAGGTCGGGAATGGTATCGTTGATCCGCAGTGCCATGGGGCATCTCCTTCTTTTGCAAATCGAATCCTCGTGCCCAACATAGGAAGGGTTCGCGAAATTAACACCACCCACTTGCGGCAGTCCGCCCCCTATGGTCATCTGCGCGCCAAATGCCCACTGCGGCTCAGACGAAAGGACTGCGACATGATCGAGAAGAAACAATTCTACATCGACGGCGCCTGGGTCGACCCGGTCGCGGGCACCGACCACCAGGTCATCGACCCCTCGACCGAAGACCCCTGCGCGGTGATCTCATTGGCCGGCGAGGCCGATTGCGACGCCGCCGTCGCCGCCGCCAAATCCGCCTTCCCGGGCTGGATGGCCACCCCGGTGTCCGAGCGCATGGCCCTGGTCGAGAAACTGCGCGAGATCTACAAATCCCGCGCCGAGGACATGGCCCGCGCCATCAGCATGGAAATGGGCGCGCCCATCGACCTTGCCCGCGCGCAACAGGTCGGCGCCGGGTCGTCCCACATGGACGCCATTCTCAAGGCCGCATCGGAATTTCACTGGATCGAACCCCTGGGCGATCACGCCCCCAATGACCGCATCATCCACGAGGCCGTGGGCGTCGTCACCATGATCACGCCGTGGAACTGGCCGATGAACCAGATCTCGCTCAAGGTCATCGCCGGTCTGCTCGCGGGCTGCACCATGATCCTCAAACCCTCCGAGGAATCGCCCCTCTCGGCCCTGCTCTTCGCCGAGATGATCGACGCGGCGGGCTTTCCCAAGGGCGTCTTCAACCTCGTCAACGGCGACGGCGCGGTCGCGGGCAATGCCCTCACCGGCCATCCGGACGTCGACATGGTGTCCTTCACCGGCTCCTCGCGCGCCGGGCGGCTCATCTCCAAGAACGCCGCCGACACGCTCAAGCGGGTTTCGCTGGAACTGGGCGGCAAGGGTGCCAACCTCATCTTCGCCGATGCCGACGACAAGGCCGTCAAGCGCGGCGTCCTGCACTGCATGAACAACACCGGCCAGTCCTGCAACGCGCCGACCCGGATGCTGGTGCAGCGCGAGATCTACGACCAGGCCGTCGAGACCGCTGCCGAAACGGCGGGCAAGGTCACCGTCGGCCCCGCGTCCGAGGAAGGCCGGCACATGGGCCCCGTGGTGAACGAGACCCAGTTCAACAAGATCCAGGACCTGATCCAGAAAGGCATCGACGAAGGCGCGCGCCTCGTGGCCGGCGGCACCGGCCGCCCCGACGGGCTCAACCGCGGGTTCTTCGTCAAGCCGACGATCTTCGCCGATGTCAACAACGACATGACCATCGCGCGCGAGGAAATCTTCGGCCCGGTCCTGTCGATCATCCCCTTCGAGACCGAAGAGGACGGCCTCCGCATCGCCAACGACACGCCCTATGGCCTGACGAACTATGTCCAGACCCAGGATCCGGCCCGCGCCAACCGCTGCGCCCGCGCCCTGCGCTCGGGCATGGTGGAAATGAACGGCCAAAGCCGCGGCTTGGGCTCGCCGTTCGGCGGCATGAAACAGTCCGGCAACGGGCGCGAAGGCGGCAAATGGGGGCTCGAGGACTTCCTCGAGGTCAAGGCGGTCTCGGGCTGGACCGAAGACGCCTGACGCGGATGGAGGTCCACGCCTTCGTGTTGCATCTCGTCCGGGCTTCGGCCCGGCGAGAGAACGCGCAGGCACTGCTGGCCGACGCCCGCGACATCGGCGGCTTCAGGGCCGAGATCTGGCCCGCCGTCGACGGCGGCTCGATGTCCTCCACCGACCTGTCGGCCAGCGTCGGGGCCGCACTGTTCGAGCCGGGGTACCCGTTTCCCCTCAAGGCGGGCGAGATCGGCTGCACCCTCTCGCACCGCCAGATCTGGGCCGAGCTTCAGAGGCGCGACGCGGGCGCCGCCCTGATCCTCGCGGACGACGCCGAGATCGACCCCGACACGTTTCACGCCGCGCTCAGCCTCGCCCGGACCCATATCGAAACGCTCGGCTACATCCAGTTCCAGACCAACGCCCCGCAAGGCCCCTCGCATCTCGTCGACACGTTCCGCGACTGCCGCCTCGTGGTGCCGCAACAGGCCGGGCTGCGCGCTACCGGCCAGATGGTCAGCCGCGCCGCCGCCGCACGGCTGCTGGCGCTGTCCGACCCTTTCGACCGACCCGTCGATGCCTTCGTCCAGTCCCACTGGCACACGGGCCTGCGCCCGGCGATGATCTACCCCTCGGGCCTCGCCGATATCGGGCCAGAGCTCGACGACCCTGCCGCCCGGCCGGGCGATCCCTCCTGGACCGAAAAGCTCGTGCGCGAATTCCACAGCGCCCGCTACCGCTCGGCGGTCTCGCGCCTGTCGCGCCGCAGTGCCGCGCCCGCCAGTGGCGGCTTCGCGGCAGATGATGACCGGGAAGGCTGACCGCATCATCCACCGCCGCTTGGGCGGCGCCCGCAACCGGATCGCCCGATAGACCGCCGCCCCGACGGCTGGATGCGCGGCAGCTTCTGGCGGACTCCCGCACATCACACCGCGAAAAAACCGCCGGACACTTCCGTAGGGTGGGGTTCCACCCCACCTTCCCCCCCACGCTGAAACACACTAAACACCCCCCATGACCAGCACCCCCGATATCGCGCAGGCCGTCTTCGTGCCCGAAACCGTGCACAAGCGCGATATCTTTTCCGAGACCATCTCCGGCCACCTCCAAGGCCATCCCGACATCGCCGTCGTCCTGCGCAAGCTCGACACGGTGCCGCTCTACGCCCGTCCTCTCTCGCGCTGGCTGGCTGCGCGCGAAACCCGCGGCCTGCGCGCCGTGCAGGGGATCGAAGGCTGCCCCACCCTCATCCGCGCCGACCACGTGGGCCTCTTGCGCAGCTGGACCAAGGGCACGCCTCTGCACCTGGCCAAGCCCACCGATCCCGCATGGTACCGGGACGCCAGGCGCCTCTTGCGCGAAATGCGCCGCGCCGGGGTCACCCATAACGACATCGCCAAGCCGCAGAACTGGCTGATGACCCCCGAAGGCCGCGCCGCCGTCATCGACTTTCAGCTCGCCTCGGTCCATCCCCGGCGTGGCAAGTTCTTCCGTCTCAAGGCCCGCGAGGACCTGCGCCACCTGCTGAAACAGAAACGCGCCTACGCGCCCGATCTGCTCACCCCGTCAGAGCACCGCATGCTGGCGCAGAAATCCCTGCCGTCCCGCGTCTGGATGGCCACCGGCAAGCGGCTCTACAATTTCGTTACCCGCCGCCTGATGAATTGGTCCGATGGCGAAGGCACCGAGGACCGGATGGAGCGTGACGGCCCCGCCCTGCGCAAGGCCCTGCTCGCCCATCCGCAGATCACCGACATCGCCCTCTGCACCTTCGCCCTGCCCGCCAAAGGCGTCGGACTCTACGCCTTCGTCGAAACCCCGCTCACCGCGTCCGAGGTCACGAAACTGGCCCCCGCGCCCAAACCCGAACACATCCAGACCGTCGCCGCCCTGCCCCGGCATCCCGACGGCACCCCACGGCTCGACGCGCTCACGCTCATTGCCACAAACCGCCTCGACGAACTCGAACAGCTACAGTCCGACGATGCCCACCTCGCCGCCACGCTGAAGCCCATCATCGCGCACCGCCTCAACCTCACCGACCGCGTGCTGCGCGCCTGAGTTTCACGCACCACGCGTCCTAGAACGGCGCTTTCTGACGAAACACTATCCCCGCCCCGCCATCGGGATGCCGCAACCGCAACTCCTCGGAATGCAGCATCAGGCGCTCATGCTCCAGCGCCGCGCCCTCGGCATAGAAAGGGTCCCCCAGAATCGGATGCCCCAATGCCTGCATATGCACGCGCAACTGGTGGCTCCGCCCGGTCTTCGGCATCAGCCGCATCCGGGTCTCGCCATCTCCATATCGCTGCACCCGCCAATCCGTCACCGCCGCCTTGCCGGTCTCATGGCACACCTTCTGCCGCGGCCGGTTCGGCCAGTCCACGATCACCGGCAGGTCCACCGTCCCGGTCCGCTCTTCCACCCGGCCCCAGACCCGCGCCACGTAGATCTTCTTCACCTGCCGTTTCTCGAATTGCAGGCCAAGGTGCCGCTGCGCATGGGGCGACAGCGCAAAGACCATCACGCCGGACGTGTCCCGGTCCAGCCGATGCACCAGCAGCGCCATGGGAAACGCCTCCTGCACCCGCGACAGCAGGCAATCGGCAAGGTGCTCCCCCTTGCCCGGCACGCTCAGCAGGCCGGGCGGCTTGGCCACCACCAGGATCTCGTGATCCTCGTGCAGCACCTCCAGCGGGGTCATCGGCGGGTCGTAATCGGACATGGGCGCCGCATACACCAGCCCTGCCCGCCACGCCAGCCCGGCCGGCCCACGGCACCAGACGCCTGCACCGTTCCCCGGAGGGGCCCGCCGAACGGGTGCCGAGCGATAAAGTCCCAAGGCAGAAAGGTACTCAGGACCTGCCTGTACGCGGGTCAGCGATCAAGGCTCTCCTACGATACCGACGCCGCATCGACGGCGTCCTGAACCGTCCGGAAAATTCCCGTCAACGCGTCCATTGCAATCCCGCCGAAGGCAAGCCGCAACGCCTGTGGCGCCGCGACGGTGGTTGCGAACGGGTCCGCGCCGGACGCAGAAATTCCGTGCGCCTTCAGCCGTGTGACGATCGGTTCGGCGCGAACGCCCTTTTCAAGCGGCAACCAGGCGAAGCCCGCGTTGCGATGCGACAGAACAGGGGAACCGCCAAGAACCGTCCGGCAGAGCCGCTGGCGCTCTGCACCGTCGCGTCGCCGGGTGGCTTCGGAGCTGGCAAGCGTGCCGTCCTCCATCCAGCCCGTGACCAACCCGGATATCAACGCCGGGGCGTTCCAGGTCGTCGCCCTGATCGCTTCTAGCAATCCGTCCGTGTGGGTCTCGGGCGCGACCAGGTAGCCCAGGCGCAACCCTGTCGAGAGGCTCTTGGAAAAGCTACCGACATAGACCGTTCGTTCCGGTGCAAGCGCGAAGAGGCTGGGCGGAGGGTCCGGTTCCAGGAATGCATAGGCCGCGTCCTCGATGAGCAACAAATCATGCGCGCGCGCGATCTCGATCAGGCGCAGGCGCGTCGCCTCGTCCATGACGGCCCCCAATGGGTTGTGAACCGTCGGCATCAGGTAGACCGCCCGCACCTTGCGCGCGCGACACTGCCGTTCCAGGTCGTCCGGGTCCATCACGCCATGTCGCCCCTCGACCGGAACAAGATCCAGCCCCTGCAACGCCGCGACGGACTTGAAGCCGGGATAGGTCAGCGTGTCGATTGCGACCCTGTCGCCGCTCCGAAGAAGACCGAGCGCGACCGTCGCCAGCCCGTGCTGCCCGCCCGACGTGACCAGAAGACAGTCGGGGTCGATGGCGCCAAGGGTTCCGGCAAGGCTTTCGGCAATGACCCGGCGCTCGTGCGCCCGGCCGCCGTGCGGCTGGTACCGCAGCATCGCCTCAAGATCGCCCGCCGCCGCAAGCCGCCGCAGGCCCGCCCGCAACATATCCGCATCGCCCGCGTCCCCCGGCATGTTGAAAACAAGATCGACGAGCCCATCGCTGGCCGTCTGCCGGACCCCCAGCGTGGGGGGCAGCCCGACATCGCGCACGAACGTGCCGCGACCGGCCTCGCCGACGATCAGGCCCCTGCGTTCAACCTCGCTGTAGACACGCGTCGCCGTGGCCAGGGCCACGCTGAACTGTTCGGCAAAGGCGCGATGGGTCGGCAGCTTCGTGCCCGGGGCCAGCTTGCCCTCCTCGATCGCCGTCGAGAGCATGTCGGCAAGGTGGATGTATCGCGCTTTCTTCATGGCCTCACTGTATCTAGTACAATAGAAAAATTGTCCTACGACATTCATCGTGCCATGCCGGTCTGAAGTCAATCTTCGAGGTCCGCGCCCCATGTCCAGACTCCTCCCGGTTTCGCTGCTCGCTCTCGGGCTTTTCACGGTGACCTTCGCCGTCAACCTTCAGGCTCCGCTCTACGAGGTCTACGCCGCCCAAAGCGATGTCGGGGCCACGGCGGTGACGGTCGCGTTCGCGGCCTATGTCGGTGGTCTCCTGCCGACGCTGTTGCTGCTCGGCGGGCTGTCGGACCGCATCGGCAGACGGGTCCCGATTGCGCTGGCGCTGATCCTGGGCACCGTGGCGACGGCGCTTCTGGTACAGGTGCCAAGCTGGGCAAGTCTTGTCGTCGCGCGCGTCCTGCTCGGGATCGGGACGGGCCTGGCGACAACCGCCGGGACGGCCTACATGACGGAAATTCTCGGCCCGGGCCGTGCAAGGAACGCCGCCCTTGTCGTGACCTCCGCCACATCGCTCGGCTTTGGCGGCGGCGCTCTGGCAACGGGGATCAGCCTCGGGGTGCAGGGGCCGACGCTCCTGCCCGCCAGCTATATCGTCCTGTTCGTGGCGGCGCCTGTCCTCGCCCTGATCGCCCTCGGACTTCCCCGGATCGACAAGCCCCGCCCCGTGTCGCTCCTGCGCCTGCCGGTCTTCCCCTCCGGCACTTGGGTCTTCGGTGCCGCAATGGCATTGGCCTGGTCCACGACCGGCATGACCATCGCTGTCATTCCGCTGGAGCTTGCCGCGAACGATCTCGGGGGGTGGACGGGCCTCGTCATCTTCCTGGCGATCTTCATGGGGTTCCTGTGCCAACCGATGGCCCGGCGCATGAGCAACGACCGCGCGCTTGCCCTCGGGTTCGTCCTGATCCCGCTCGGCTTTCTCGTCCTCCTGGTCGGCGTGTGGCTGAAGGTTCTGACATTCGTACTCGTCGGCACCTGTATCACCAGCGCCGCAAGCTATGGCTTCACCTACCTCGCGGCCCTGGCAGAAGTGTCGTTGCGTGCGCCGGACGACCGGGCAAGGGCAACGGCGGGCCTGTTCGTCTATGCCTATTTCGGCTTTTCGCTTCCGGTGATCGCCAGCGGCGCCCTGGCCGACATGCTGGGCCTTCTGTCCGCACTGGTGGCCTTCGCAGCCGTTCAGATCACGGTCACCGCGATCATCGTGCTGACGTGGAAACGACGGGCCGTTCCGCCCGCCGCCGCCTTCGATGCCGGATAACGCGACGACCGACGCAGAGAACGCAAAGCGGTCGCGCGCCGGATCAGGAAGCCGTCAAAAGTCGGCTTCGAATATCCATGGCCCAACCCCCAACTCCATTACCTTCGGGTGTGCCTCGGTGCGTCCGTACCCTAATGCTCCGGCGCTTTCTCCAACACCAGGAACGTCATCATGCCAAGGGGCGGCAACGGCCTTTGCACGTCCAGCCTGAGACACTCCGACCCAAGCACGGTTTCGATCTCGAAATCGGAATGCCAGCCGATCACGTTGGCCACCGGCGCCAGCACCCGCTCCAGAACGGAAAGCGCGCCTGTCTTGCGCACGAAATGGTTCGTGATCACCACTTTGCCGCCCGGTTTGCAGACCCGGCCGATTTCGCGCATCACGCGCTCGGGCTCGGGGACGACCGACAGCACATGCATCGCTGCGACCGTGTCGAAATGATTGTCCGGGAAATCGAGGTCACGGGCATCCATTTGCCGCAATTCCCTTACATGCTCCAAATTCAGGCGCTCCACCTTGTCGCGCGCCTTGGCGAGCATGTCCTCGCTGAAATCTATGCCGCTGATCTGCGTCTCCGGGCCGTAATGCTCGAGCGAAAGACCCGTGCCCACGCCCACTTCGAGAACGCTCCCGGAGCGCGCGTTGATATAATCGACAGCACGCTTCCGGCCGACATTCGTCACCGCTCCGAATGTCCTGTCGTAGATTGGGGCCCACCGCGCGTAGGACGTTTTGACGGCCTCGATATCCATGCGTTCTCCTTACTTTCTGAGGTCTCTCGCCTTGCCGACCGCGGACCATCCCACCGTAAGCAGATAGCACGCGGACAGCACGAACAGCGCAATCCAGGTGAACGTAAAAAAAGCGGCCCCGGCCAGGACAACGCCGACGAGGAAGAACTTCACGTTCGCCCGCGAGATCGTCACGCCCTTGAGCGACATCGTCGGCACGGCGCTGATCATCAACAGGCCCACGAAAACCATGTAGATGCAGATGGCAAGGCCCGGCAGCTTGTCGTTCTGGAACGCAAACGACAGGTACAGCGGCATCATGACCAACACCGCGCCCGCCGGCGACGGGACGCCCGAAAAGTGGCTGGCCGACCCGGGCGCATCCTCCGACTTGTGGTCGACATTGAAACGGGCCAGCCGGATCACGCAGCAGACCGAGAAGAAAAGCACGAATATCCACGCCGCGCTGCGGATGTCCTGCAAGCCCCAGAAATACAGGATCAGCGGCGGCGCGATACCGAAGTTGAGGAAATCCGCGAGCGAATCGAGCTCCGCACCGATCTTGCTGTCGCTGCGCAGCAAACGCGCGACCCGGCCGTCGACGCCATCCAGCACACAGGCCAGCAGCACCAGTTGAACCGCGAACATGTAATCCGCCTGAACCGCGAACCGGATCGACGTCATGCCCGCGCAGATCGCGGCAAGCGTGATCAGGTTGGGCAGCAACTGGACAAGCGCGGCTTCGTTTCTGTTCCTGCCGGCGCGGTCCCGCGGGGTCTGGTTATCTCGTGGCATCGGGCAAGGTGAGGTCGGCCAATACTGTTTCTCCGGCAACCATGGTCTGCCCCACATGAACCAGGGGTACAACCCCGTCGGGCAGATAGACATCCAGCCTCGAGCCGAACCGGATCAGCCCGAATCTTTCCGAGGTCGACAGGGAGTCGCCCACCTTGACGAAACACACGATCCGCCGCGCCACCAGCCCCGCGATCTGCACGACGGCAACATCCCGCCCGTCGGGCATCGCGATGCGCAGGCTGTTGCGTTCGTTGTCGGCACTGGCCTTGTCCAAGGAGGCATTGAAGAACTTGCCCGGGCGATAGGCGACCGCTTCGATCCGGCCTCCGACGGGCATCCGGTTCACATGGCAGTTGAACACGCTCATGAAGACGCTGATGCGGGTCAACGCCTCGCCGGACATCCCAAGCTCTTCGGGGGGAACCGCTTTCTCGATCAACGAGACGATGCCATCCGCAGGGCTGACGATGACCCCGCTTCGCGATGGCGGCACGCGCTCGGGGTCGCGGAAGAAGTAATAACACCAGACCGTAAGCCCGACGCCGATCCACCCCAGGATGTCGGACAGGAAAAACAACAGGAGGGTCGCACCGGCAAAGATCGCAACGAACTTTCTGCCTTCCGGATGCATCGGCTTGATGAATGTATCGAGCATTCGCATGAAGATTTTCCGTCGCCGCTGAGTGGTGCTGCGTTATGAAGCCCGGCCGCCACAACTGCAAGTGCAAGAGCAGGTCCCGGCTGGATTTGACCGGCTCACGAAACTGCGCCTCGACGCGTCGATGGCCCTTCTACGACCCTCGGGAGGCAGCACGGCCATCTGTCCCGGGCGACACGGCCTCCAACGCGGCGCTCTGCCGCTTCGACGGATCGCCCCGATCCACCGGGGCGGAAGGCGTCAGCAGATCGCGCAACAGGGCCAGCGGATGCGCCTTCAGCGACAACCGCATCGAGACATAATCCTCCACCACCTCCTCGCCCGTCGTCATGGCGGGCAGGTGAACGGCAGGCTCGAACACCGCCTCGCCCTCCATGTCCCCCGCGAAAAGCGGCAGCGCCTCCTTGCCCACCATCGCATGCGTCTCCCACAGCGCCCCGCGCCGCGCCACGTCGATGCCGGCAAAGGCGTCCGCCTCGGCCAACCGCGTCATCACCTCGGGCGCCACGCCCGCCCGGCGCCACACGTCGCTCACCTCGCGGTACCCGTTGCCCCGCGCCGCGGTGATCCAGTGGGCGTCCTCCTCCACCATCCCCTTGACCTGCCGGAACCCCAGCCGCAGCGCCAGCCCGCCCGCCTCGTCCGGCTCCATCGCGTTGTCCCAATAGCTGGCGTTGATGCAGACCGGCCGCACCTCCACCCCGTGCTCCCGCGCGTCCCGCACGATCTGCGCCGGCGCGTAAAACCCCATCGGCTGCGCATTCAGCAGCGCACAGGCGAATATCCCCGGATGGTGCCGCTTGACCCAGGCGCTGGCATAGACCAGCAGTGCGAAACTGGCCGCGTGGCTTTCGGGGAAACCATAGCTGCCGAACCCCTCGATCTGGGAAAAGCACCGTCCGGCGAACTCCATGTCATAGCCATTGGCCCGCATGCCGCGCAGGAACCGCGTGCGAAACTCGCTCACGTTGCCGTGTTTCTTGAACGTCGCCAGCGACCGGCGCAGCCGGTCCGCCTCCTCGGGGGTGAACCCCGCCCCGATGATGGCGATCTGCATCGCCTGCTCCTGAAAGAGCGGCACCCCAAGCGTCTTGCCCAGCACCCGGCCCAGCTCGTCGGATGGAAACTCCACCGTCTCCTCGCCGTTCCGTCGCCGGATATAGGGGTGCACCATGTCGCCCTGGATCGGCCCCGGCCGGATGATCGCCACCTCGATCACCAGGTCGTAAAAGCATCTCGGCCGCATCCGGGGCAGGAAGTTCATCTGCGCCCGCGACTCCACCTGGAACACTCCGATCGTGTCCGCCTCGCACAGCATGTCATAGACCTTGGGGTCCTCCGGCGGCAGCGAGGCCAGCGTATGTTCCTGCCCGTGATGCTGCTCGATCAGGTCGAACGCCTTGCGCAGACAGCTCAGCATCCCCAGCGCCAGCACGTCGACCTTCAGAATGCCCAGCGCGTCGATATCGTCCTTGTCCCAGCAGATCACCGTCCGGCCTTCCATCGTGGCGTTCTCCACGGGCACCAGCTCGTCCAGCCGCCCCTCGGTGATGACGAAGCCGCCCACATGCTGGCTCAGGTGCCGCGGAAACCCCTCGATCTCGCGCACCAGCTCCATCGTCTGGCGCAGCCGCCGGTCGTCGGGATCCAGCCCGATCTCGCGCATCCGTTCCCGCTCCACCGCGCCCGAGGTCGCAAAGAACCCCCATAACTGCGAGCTGAGCGCCCCCACCGTGTCCTGGCTCAGCCCCATCGCCGCGCCCACCTCGCGGATGGCCCGCTTGCCCCGGTAATGAATGACCGTGGCGCACAGCCCCGCACGGTGCCGGCCATAGCGCTCGTAGATATGCTGGATCACCTCCTCGCGCCGCTCATGTTCGAAATCCACGTCGATATCCGGCGGCTCGTTGCGCGCCTCGCTGACGAAGCGTTCGAACACCATCGTGCCGGTCTCGGGACTGACCGAGGTGACGCCCAGGCAATAGCAGACAACCGAATTGGCCGCCGACCCGCGCCCCTGGCACAGGATCCCGCGCGACCGGGCAAAGGCCACCACGTCGCGCACCGTCAGGAAATAGGGCTCGTAGTTCAGCTTGGCGATCAGGCTCAGCTCGTGCTCGATCATCCCCCGCACCCGCTCCGGCGCGCCGTCGGGATAGCGCCAGCGCAGCCCCTCCATCGCCAGCCGCCGCAGCCTCTCCGCCGCCGTTTCCCCCTGCGACACCTCGCTGGGGTACTCATACCGCAGCTCGTCCAGCGAAAACCGCAGCCGCGCCGCCACCTGTTCAGTCCGCCGCACCGCCTCCTCGTGCCCCGCGAACAGCCGCAGCATCTCCGCCTCCGAGCGCAATCTTTGCTCGCCATTGGCCAGCGCATCCCGGCCCAGCTGGTCCACCCGCCGTCCCTGCCTTATCGCGGTCAGCACATCCGCCAACCGCCGCCGCCGCGCATGGTGCATCGCGGGCAGGGCCGAGGCGACGGTCTCCACGCCCAACTCCCCCGCCAGCACCGCCAGCCGTTTGAGCCGCTTCGCATCCTGTCCGTCATAGCGCGGCGCCATCAGCAGGTAGCACTGCCCACCAACACCCTTCACCAGCCGCCCCGCAAGCCGCTTCCAGTCCCGCAACGCCCCCTCCGGCGGGTGCAATAGCAGAACGATCTCCTCCATCCCCTCCAGCAGGTCCTCCAGCCGCAGGTCGCATTCCCCCTTCTCGACCAGCAGCCGCCCGGTGCTGATCAGCCGGCTCAGCCGCCCCCAGCCCTGCCGCGTCTCGGGCAGCGCGGTCAGCACCAGCCCCTCGCGCAACACCAGCCGCGCGGCGGGGTAGAAGCGCGGCACATGCGCCCACTCGGGCACGCGCGGCTCCGGTGCAGGCGGGCCGATGGGACCGTCGCGCGCCTCGATCCGCGCCCGCTCGGCCACCACGCGGGCGATCTCGCGCACCGCCGCATGGGCGCGCACCACCCCCGCGACCGAGTTCTCATCGGCAATGGCCAGCCCCGCCAGCCCCAGCTCCGCCGCCCGCGCCACGTATTCCTCGGCGTGCGACGCCCCGGTCAGGAAGGTGAAATTGGAGGTGATCGACAATTCGGTGAACATGGCAGGCCCCCATGATATTCACCTTTTGTTCTCATTTCGAGTCCGAATCGTAGGGTGGGTGAAAGCCGCGCGATCGCCAGACCGCGGGCTGGCGACCAACCTTCCTTCAAGGCACTTTATGCCGGCAACTTCCGCAAAACCTTCAATCGAAGCGCCCATGTCAGCCAATCGCCAGCCCGTCCGGGCGGTCTGGCGATCGCGCGGCGGCCTGCGGCCTTGATCCCGCGCGAACCATCGCACCACGTCCCGGACCCGATCCGGGACCTCGTAGGGTGGGTGAAAACCCACGCGCGCGCCCTCACTTCAACGGCGCACACTCCAACCCGCCGATACAGGCCTCCACCTGTTCCACCTGCTCCGCCGATGGCTCCGGGAACGCCCAACTGCCGCAGGGATCCGCCACCATCACCAGCTTCCGCCCATGTTTCTCAAGGAAAACCAGGTACTCCACCCCCGACTGCGCCCCGCCACACCACGGCCCGAAACAGCTGACTTCCAACGTAATGTCCCGCGCAAAAGGCGTCGTGAACCCCGCCCGCGACAGCGACGTCCCCTCCAGCCGCGCCGGAATCGTCACCACCCGCCGATCCTGGCTGGTCCCGTCATTCTCCGGCAACCGCGCCGCGTCGAACCGCAACGCCCCGGTCACCACCACATAGGCCTGCTCCGCCTCCGACGCCTGGTTATAGGTCCGCGCCACGTCCGGCCGCAGGCAGGACAGCGCCAGCGCCGGGCCGGCCGCCAGCACCAAAACCATGCTCGTCAAAAACACCTTCATAGCCGGTCTCCGAACGCGTCCATCACCTTGGCATAAACCCCGCGCTTGAACGGCACGATGGCGTCCACCACGTCCTCGGGCGCGATCCATTTCCACTCGGAAAACTCCGCCGGCGGCAGGGTAATGTCCACATCCGCATCGCTCCCGTGAAACCGCAGCAGGAACCACTTCTGCATCTGCCCCCGGTACCGTGCCTTCCACAGCTTCGGCACCAGATCATGCGGCAGATCATAGGGGATCCACTCCGGCGTCTCCGCCTCCACCGTCACCAGATCGGCCTTCACGCCGGTCTCTTCCCACAACTCGCGCAGGGCCGCGTCGCGCGGGTCCTCGCCCTCGTCGATCCCGCCCTGCGGCATCTGCCAGGCGTCATACTCGCTGTCGATCCGCTGGCCGACGAAAACCTTGCCGTCCCCGTTCACCAGCATCACGCCCGCGCAGGGCCGATAGGGCAGTTTCTCGATCTCTTCCGGTGTCACGCCGCCAGCCCCCGTCCTTTCAACAGCGCCTCGACGCCGGGCATCCGCCCCCGGAAGGCCAGGTACAGCTCCTCCGCCTCGCGCGAGCCGCCCATAGACAGGATATTCTCTTCCAGCGCCCGCGCCTTCCCGGCATCGAAGGCCCCGCCAGCCTCCTCGAAGGCGGCAAAGGCATCGGCATCCATCACTTCCGACCACATGTAGCTGTAATAGCCGCTCGAATACCCGTCACCGCTGAACACATGCGCGAAATGAGGCGTCGCGTGGCGCATCCGGATCGCGTGCGGCATCCCCATCTCCGCCAGTACCTCGGCCTGTTTCGCCATCGGATCGTCGGGCGCTTCGCCCTCGTGGAACGCCAGATCGACCATGGCCGAGGCCACGTATTCCACCGTCTGGAACCCCATATCGTACGTGGCAGCGCCCAGCACCTTGTCCAGCATCTCCTGCGGCATCGGCTCGCCCGTCTCGGCATGGGTGGCGAACTCCGACAGCACCTCCGGCACTTCCAGCCAATGTTCGTACAATTGACTCGGCAACTCCACGAAATCCCGCGCCACGGAGGTGCCGGAAATGCTCTCATAGGTCACGTCCGACAGCATCTGGTGCAGCGCATGGCCGAACTCGTGAAACAGCGTCCGCGCATCGTCATAGCTCAAGAGCGCCGGATCGCCCTTGGCAAAATTGCACACGTTGATCACCACCGGCCCCTTCACATCGGGAAACTTGTGCTGGCCCCGCATGGCCGAACACCACGCCCCCGACCGCTTCGATCCGCGCGCAAAGTAATCCCCGATGAACACGGCCACGTGACGCCCGTCCCGCGTCACCTCCCACGCCCGGCAATCGGGATGGTAGAGCGGCACGTCCAGCCGCTCAAACTCCAGCCCAAACAGCCGATGCGCACAGGCAAACGCCGCCTCGATCATCCGGTCCAGCTGCAGATACGGCTTCAGCGCCGTCTCATCCAGGTCATGCTCGATCTTGCGCCGCTTCTCGGAATAATACCGCCAATCCCACGGCTCCAGCGGACCATTGACGCCGTCCTCGCGCATCATCTCTGTCAGCACCTCGGCATCCGCCTCCGCCTGCGCGCGCGCCGGTCCCCAGACATCCATCAGCAGGCCCCGCACCGCCTCGGGCGTCTTGGCCATTTCGGTCTCCAGCTTGAAGGCCGCGAAACTCTCGTAGCCCAGCAGCTTCGCCCGCTCCTCGCGCAGCTTCAGCACTTCGGCGGCAATCCCGCGGTTGTCTGTCTCGCCGCCATTGGCCCCGCGCGAGGTCCACGCGGCATAGGCCTTCTCGCGCAAATCGCGCCGGGGCGAGAACTGCAGGAACGGCACGATCAACGACCGCGACAACGTGATCACCGGCCCGTCAACGCCCTTCTCCTCACCCGCCGCCCGGGCCGAGCGCAAGACGAACTCCGGCAGCCCCTCCAGGTCCGCCTCGCTCAGTTCCATGTACCATCCGGCCTCGTCCTTCAACAGGTTCTGCGTGAACGCCGTTCCCAGCTCCGCCAGCCGCGCGCGGATCTCGCGCATCCGCGTGTCCGCATCGCCGTCCAGCCCGGCCCCGGCCCGCCGGAACCCGCGATGGGTCAGCATCAGCACCCGCTCCTGCTCCTCGGTCAGCCCAAGGCTCTCGCGCCCCTCCCAAAGCGTCGCGATCCGCTGGAACAGCGCCTTGTTCCCGTAAATCTCGGACGAATACGCCGCCAGCTTCGGGCTGAACTCCCGCTGCAATTCCTGCCGCCTGTCGTTGCTGTCCGCCCCCGCCACGGTGAAGAACACCGACAACACCTTGTCCAGTGTCTTCCCCGCCACTTCCAGCGCCTCCACCGTGTTGGCGAATGTCGCAGGCTCGGGATTGTCCGCAATCGCCGCGATCTCGCCCCGCGCCTCTTCCAGCGCGGCCTCGAACGCCGGCGCGAAATCCTCGTCCGACACCCGGTCGAACGGTGCCATCTCGAACGGCGTCTCCCACTCACTCAACAGCGGATTGGTCATCTTGCTCTCCTCGTTGGCCGCACACGGCGCAGTCCGCCCGGCGGCTCAGTGATATCTTCCGGCTTTCCCCATATAGGGCATCGTAAATCAGCATTTCACCCCGGAGCGGCGCACCCGCGTCCGCGATCACCTTCACGGCTTCCACCGCCATCATCGACCCCACCACGCCCGGCAACGGCCCCAACACACCGGCTTCCGCGCAGCTCGGCGCCAGCCCCGGCGCCGGGGCCTCGGGGAAGATGCACTGGTAACACGGCGCGCCATTCGCCGGATCGAACACGCTCACCTGTCCTTCCCACTGCGACAAGGCCCCGGATATCAACGGCTTGCCCTGCGCCACCGCCACCCGGTTCGCCAGATAGCGCGTGTCGAAATTGTCCGTCCCGTCCAGGATCAGATCATACTCGGCAAACAAGTCCGCCGCGATCTCCTCGCTCAACCGCCGCTGGTAAGGGCGCATCTCCACGTAAGGATTCACATCCCGCGCCGCCTGCGCGGCAGACTGCACCTTCGGCATGTCGATCCGCGCGTCGGTATGGATCACCTGCCGCTGCAGGTTCGTCGCATCCACAACGTCATCGTCGATCACCCCGATCCGGCCCACGCCCGCCGCCGCCAGGTACAGGATCGCTGGCGAGCCCAGCCCCCCGGCCCCGATCACCAGCACCTTCGCCTGCTTCAGCGCCTTTTGCCCCGGCCCGCCGATCTCGCGCAGCACGATGTGCCGCGCATAACGTTCCAGCTCGGACGGCGCGAACAGCCCCTTGGGCTTTTCCGGCTCCGGCGCCGCCACCCGGCCCCGCAGCCGCCGCAGCACCTGCCGATAGGCCAGCACCAGCGCCACGCCGCCCCCCAACAGCAGCCAAGGTGCCACCTCGCCGCCGGTTGCCTCGCGTATTCCGTTGCCTTCGGGCAGCACCAGTTGCGTCAGCACGACAAAGGCCCACAAGGCGCCGATCATGCCCCAGCGCTGTCGGCGCGGCGCGCCCATCCACGCGCCCAGGCCCCAGATCGCCCCGGCCAGCACGAATACCAACAGCATCAGCCCGCCCCCGTGGACCCGAAACCGGCCGCCCCGCGCGCCGTCTCCTCAAGGGTTTCCACCACCTCGAACCCGGCCTGCACCACCGGCGCCACCACCATCTGCGCAATCCGCATCCCATGCTCCACCGTGAAGGGCGCATCCCCCGCATTCATCACGATCACCCCCAAGGGCCCGCGATAATCGCTGTCGATCGTCCCGGGGCTGTTAGGCAGCGTGATCCCATGCTTCAACGCCAGCCCCGAGCGTGGCCGCAGCTGCACCTCGTACCCCTCCGGTATCGCCAGCCGCAGCCCCGTCGGCACCAGCGCCCGCGCCCCCGGCGCGATCACCACCACACCCCGGTCGGGCAGGTTGGCGCGCAGATCCGCCCCCGCCGCCCCCGCGGTCTCATAGCTCGGCAGGCCCAAATCGCGATCCGCGCCCTCGTCCCACATCACCGAAATGCTCACCATGCGCCGGTTCTTCCCGCTTTTCCTCTGGCCATAAATATCCTCGCCGAAGGCACACAACTCTTCCGGCGCACCATCCGGTCTCAGCCCAGCGCCGCCGCGATGCGCTCCGCCAGCCGCCGCGCCACGTCCGCCTTCGACATGCGCGGCCATGCCTCGGCCCCATCTGCCGTGATCAACGTCACCGCGTTCTCGGTGCCGCCCATGATCCCCGTCGCCGGGCTCACGTCATTGGCCACGATCCAGTCGCACCCCTTGCGCGCCCGCTTGGCCGTGGCGTGCGCCACCACGTCATCGGTCTCGGCGGCAAAGCCCACCACCAATCCCGGCCGCCCCGCCTCCAACCGGCTGACCGTGGCCAGGATGTCGGGGTTCTCCGCGAACTCCAGCACCGGCAGCTTGCCGCCCTCTTTCTTGATCTTGCTCGCCCCCGCGCTGGCAACACGCCAATCCGCCACGGCGGCGGCGAATACCCCCGCGTCAGCCGGCAGCGCGGCCTCCACCGCCTGCAACATCTCCTGCGCGGTCTCGACCCTCACCACCTCGACCCCCTCGGGCGGGGCCACATCCGCCGGCCCGGTGACGAACACCACCTCCGCCCCCGCGCCCGCCAGCGCCCTGGCAATCGCCGTACCCTGCGCACCGGACGAGCGGTTGGCGATATACCGCACCGGGTCGATCGGCTCATGCGTCGGCCCCGACGTCACCACGATCCGCTTGCCCGCCAGCGGCCCGGACGCCAGTCTTGCCTCCACCGCCGCCACGATCTCCAGCGGCTCCGACATCCGCCCCGGCCCATACTCGCCGCACGCCATGTCGCCCGCATTGGGCCCGACAAACCCGATCCCGTCGCCTTTGAGGGTCGCGATATTCCTTTGCGTCGCCGCATGCTCCCACATCCGCACGTTCATCGCGGGCGCCAGCAGCACCGCCGTATCCGTCGCCAGCAGCAGCGTCGAGGCCAGGTCATCCGCCTGCCCCCCGGCCATCTTCGCCATCAAATCCGCCGTCGCCGGGGCCACCACGATCAGGTCCGCGCTGCGGCTCAGCTCGATATGCCCCATCTCGGCCTCGTCGGTCAGGTCGAAAAGGTCCCGGAACACCTTCGCCCCCGCCAGCGCCGACACCGACAGCGGCGTCACGAACTCCGCGCCGGCCTTCGTCAGAACCGGCGTCACCGCCGCACCGCGCTCGCGCAGCCGCCGGATCAGGTCCAGCGCCTTGTAGGCCGCGATCCCGCCCCCGATGATCAGCAAAATACGTTTTCCGGCCAGCATGCGAAGGCTCCCTTCAGTCTCGGCCAGACACTATGCCCGGACCCCGCACGGCACAAGGCCCGCCACCCGGCCACGAAAAAACGCCGCCGCACCCCGCGACAGCGTCATTTCTCGTCTCCCGAAGCCTCTTGAAGGACTCAGGCCAGCAGGCTTTGCACCTCGCCGCCCTGCTTTTCCAGGTACCGGCGCATCTTCTGGAACGCCGCCGCCTCGATCTGGCGCACGCGCTCTTTGGACAGGCTCAGCTCCTCGCCAAGGCTCTCCAGCGTCCGCGCCTCGTCCTTCAGCTTGCGCTGCACGACGATGAACCGCTCGCGCTCGTTGAGCTTGGACATCGCACCGCCCAGCCAGTTGCGCAGCGCGCCCCGGTCGTGGTCTTCCTCGACCAGCTCGTCGCCACGCTTGCCCTCGTCCTCGATCGTATCGATCCACTCGCGACCCTCGTCCTCGGTCGACTGCGTCGCGTTCAGCGAAAAATCGGTGCCCGACAGCCGGCCTTCCATCATCTCCACGTCACGCAACGGCACGCCCACCTCGATGGCGATCATCTCGCGCATCTGGTGGCGGTCCAGCGTCTCGCCCTTGGCCATGGATTCGCGTTCCAGCCGGGCCTGCACCCGCCGCATGTTGAAGAACAGCGATTTCTGGCTGCTGGTCGACCCGGTGCGCACCATCGACCAGTTGCGCATCACGTAATCCTGGATGCTCGCCTTGATCCACCACACCGCGTAGGTCGAGAACCGCACGCCGCGGTCGGGATCGAACTTGTCCGCGGCCTTCATCAGCCCCAGACCCGCCTCCTGGATCAGGTCGTTCATCGGCGCGCCGTAGCGACGGTACTTCGAGGCCATCGAAATCGCCAGCCGCATGTAAGCGGTGATCAGGCGATGCAGCGCCGCCTCGTCCCGCTGGTCGCGCCAGGCATAGGCCAATGTCAGTTCGGTCTCGGCGTCAAGCAGTTCGGCCTTCATCGCCGCGCGTGACATGTTTGTGCTGAAATTGCCATCCAAGGCCATGGTGAAATACTCCCGGTCGCGGTTCGAAGCAGCTTTTTTGCAGTCTTTGGTGGTGGTACGCACGATCCCAACGCGCGGATCACGAAAAGGATGCAAAAAAATGTTGCCTGGACTCACAATCGTTTTAGGGAGCATCGGATCCGGCAAGACGATCCTTGCCGAAGAGCTGGTTCTCGGCACCGGCCGAACCCCCGTCGCGCTGGTGACCACACCTCCCGACGACACCGGGATCCAGGCCACGCTCGCCCGGCGTCAGGCGTCGCCGCACACCGCCTGGCATACCCGTCACGAACCGCTCGATATCGGTCGCGCCCTCGCCGGGATCAGCGGCGACAGCGCCGTTCTCGTCGACGCGCTGCCGCTCTGGCTGGCCAATCGGGCCGAGGCCGGCCACGACCTGGCCGAGGCCGAAGCAGAGCTCATGGCCGGCCTTGCCCTCTGCGCCGCGCCCGTGGTGATGATCACCCGCGCGCCCGAAATCTGCGAAGACGCCACGCTGCGCGCCGCCCGCGGACGGCTGAACATGAAACTTGCCGCCACGGCGGGGCTCGTGGTCAATGTCACCGCCGGCCTGCCGCAGGTACTCAAGGGCAGCCTGCCGTGAAAACCCGGCTGTTCTGGGTCCGCCACGGCCCGACCCACGCCAGGGGCCTCGTCGGCTGGGCCGACCTGCCCGCCGACCTCTCCGACACCGCCCGTGTCGCCCGCCTCGACGCGCACCTGCCGCGGCAAGCCATGCTCGTCTCCTCCGACCTCTCCCGCGCCGTCGCCACCGCCGATGCGCTCGGCGAAACCCGCACGCGCCTGCCGCACGATCCGGCCCTGCGCGAGCTTCACTTCGGCGACTGGGACCTCAAGACCCCCGACGACATCGAGGACCAGGCCCGCTACCAGGCATTCTGGGATCACCCCGGCGAGGTGCGCCCGCCCTCGGGCGAAACCTGGCCCGAGCTTGCCGCCCGCGCGGGCGCCGCCACCGATGCGCTCATCGCCGCCCATCCCGGTGCCGACCTCGTGATCGTCGCCCATCTCGGCGTCATCCTGACCCAGGTCCAGCGCGCCCGCGACCTCACCGCGACCGAGGCGTTCTCGCACAGCATCGCCCCCCTCTCGGTGACCGAACTGCACCACACGCCGGCGGGCTGGCACGTGGCGGGCATCAATCACACCCCGTGATGCACACCCGCACAAATGATCGCTTTGCGCCGTCCCGCCCCCGGCCTAACGTCGCGCCATGACATATGACCTTTTCATCGGCGACCGCACGTTCTCAAGCTGGTCCCTGCGCGGCTGGCTCATGCTGGAAAAGTTCGGCCTTCCGCACCGCACCCACATGGTCGGACTCTATGACGGCACCATGGCCGAGGACCTCAAGGATCTCGCCCCCGCCCGCCTCGTCCCGGTGATGCGCGACGCGGACGGCATCGTCATCTTCGACAGCCTCGCCATGGCCGAAACCCTGGCCGAACGCCACCCCGAGGCCGCCCTCTGGCCTGCCGACCCGGCCGCCCGCGCCCTCGCCCGCTCGATCACCGCCGAAATGCATTCCGGCTTTTCCGCCCTGCGCGCCGACTGCCCGATGCAGCTTCGCCACCAGTGGCAGGGAGTCACGCCCTCCGACACCGTCAGGGCGGACCTTTCGCGCATCGGCACGCTCTGGGCCATGGCCCGCACCCGCCACGGCGCGGACGGCCCCTGGCTCTTCGGGCGCTACAGCCTCGCCGATGCCTTCTACGCCCCGGTCGCCGCCCGCATTGCCGGCTATGGCCTCTCCGTCGGCAAGACGGCGCAGGCCTATGTCGACACCACGCTGGCCGACCCGGCCTTCCGCCAGTGGCGCGCGCTCGGCCTCACCAAATCCTACGACCCTGTCCCCTACGATCTACCGCTCGACCATACAACTTGGCCCGGCCCCCGCCCTGTCCCGGCCCGCGCCGTCACCGACGGCACGCCCGAAAACACCGCCTGCCCCTATTCCGGCAAGGCACCAACGCACCTGATGGAAACCGGCGGGCGCATTTTCGGCTTCTGCAACGCCACCTGCCGCGACAAGACCGTCGCCGACCCCGAGGCCTGGCCCGCCTTCACCGCCATGCGCGACGCCGCGACCTGACGCCCCTCTTCCTCTGGCCCAAAATATCCCCGCCGGAGGCTCCGACAGCCGCCACCGGCGCGACCCCGAAGACGGTTAACCATTCCTAAACCACTGGCGCGCTATCCGTTAACCATTCTCACGGGAACGGAGTCCCCCATGGTCGCCCGCGCCTATACCGTCGCCTTCGAGGGCGTCGAGGCCCGCCAGGTCGAGGTGCAATGCGCCGTCACCCCCGGCGTCCCGGCCTTCTCGCTCGTCGGCCTGCCCGACAAGGCCGTGTCCGAGGCCCGCGACCGCGTCCGCACGGCGCTGTCGTCCATGGCCATCGCGCTCCCCTCCAAGCGCATCACCATCAACCTCTCGCCCGCCGACATGCCCAAGGAAGGCAGCCATTTCGACCTGCCCATCGCGCTGGCCTTGCTCGCCGCGCTCGAAATCATTCCCCCCGACGCCGTCGAAGGCACGTGCAGCTTGGGCGAGCTCTCCCTAGACGGCTCGCTCATCCCGGTCATCGGCGCGCTCCCCGCCGCCATGGCCGCGGCCGAGGAAGACCGCACGCTTCTCTGCCCCAAGGGCTCGGGGGCCGAGGCCGCCTGGGTCGGCGCCACCCAGGTGATCGGCGCGGCCACGCTCGCCGACGTGGTCCGCCACTACACCGGCCAGTCGCCCCTGCCGCCTGCCGAACCGGGCGAGGTCACCGCGGATGTCTCGGGCCGCGACCTGCGCGACGTCAAGGGCCAGGAACGCGCCAAGCGCGCGCTGAAAATCGCCGCAGCGGGCCGCCATCACCTGATGATGGTCGGCACGCCCGGCTCCGGCAAATCCATGCTGGCGGCGCGCCTGCCCGGCATCCTGCCGCCCCTGACGGCGCCCGAGGCGCTGGAAACCTCGATGATCCACTCCCTCGCGGGCCTCCTGACCGAGGGCGGCATCAACCGCACGCGCCCCTTCCGCGAACCGCACCACACCGCCTCCATGGCCGCAATCGTCGGCGGCGGGCGCAGGGCGGGCCCGGGCGAGATCAGCCTTGCCCATAACGGCGTCCTCTTCATGGACGAGTTTCCCGAATACCCCCGCGCCGTGCTCGAAACCCTGCGTCAGCCGATCGAGACGGGCGAGGTCGTGGTGGCCCGCGCCAATGCCCATGTCCGCTATCCCTGCCGCTTCCTGCTTGTGGCCGCCGCCAACCCCTGCAAATGCGGCTACCTGCCCGACCCGGCCCGCGCCTGCGCCCGCGTGCCCCAGTGCGGCGAGGATTACATGTCCCGCATCTCGGGCCCCCTGATGGATCGCTTCGATCTGCGCATCGAGGTCCCCCCGGTCAGCTTCACCGATCTCGACCTGCCCCCCTCGGGCGACGGCTCAGCCCAGGTGGCCGAGCGGGTCGCGACGGCGCGGGCGGTGCAACAGGCGCGCTTCTCGGGCCGGCCCGACATGCGCCTCAATGCCGATGCCGAAGGCGAGGCCCTGGAAGAGATTGCCACGCCCGACAGCGAAGGCCGCGCCCTTCTGAACACCGTGGCCGAACGCATGGGGCTGTCGGCGCGCGGCTATCACCGTGTCCTGCGCGTCGCCCGCACCATCGCCGATCTCGACGGGTCCGACGACGTCCGTCGCCCCCACGTGGCCGAAGCGGTCAGCTACCGCTTGACGACGATGAAAGAGACCTGATCCAGTCCCCCAGGTCCGCCAGCGTCTCGCGCCCGTCGGGCAGCAGGTTGTGGAACAGCGGCCAGACATGCGGCAGGTCGTGTTCGACCACCTCGGTCACGTCCACGCCCTCTTCCCGCAGATGCGCTGCCATACGGATCGTGTCGTCGCGCAGCACTTCCGTGTCGCCCACCCCGATCCAGACCGGCGCCGCGCCCTCGAAATCAGCGAAAAGCGGCGAGACGCGCGGGTCCTTCGGGTCCGTGTCGCCAAGATACCACTCGCACATTTCCTCGGCCCGCTCGATCGGCAGCACCACCTCGCTCTCGGCATTCTCGCGGATGCTGTCGCCCGAAAAGGTCAGGTCCGTCACCGGCGACAGGGCAATGCAGCCCAGTGGCTGCGTCAGCCCCTCCCGCGTGATCTCGGCCAGCACCGCCAACGCCAGGCAGCCCCCCGCGCTGTCGCCCACCAGCACCACGCCGCCGGGCCGGTCCATCACCGCGCGGTAGGCCGCCATGCAATCGTCGAACGCGCCCGGAAAGGGCGTCTCCGGCGCCAGCCTGTACTGCACCAGCGCCGCCGGCGCCCGCGCCTCGCGCGACAGCACCGCCAGCATCTTGCGATAGACCCGCGGGCTGCCGAACACGAACCCACCGCCGTGGAAATAAAGGATCAGCGGCCCGTCCTCGCGCCCCACGCCCAGGGCCCAGGTCCACAGCACCGGCACATCGCCCAGCTCGTCCTCGGCCACCGAGGTGCCGCGCGGCGCGTGGAACAGGAACTTCGCCTTGGTCTCGAAGGAGCTGCGCGCCTTGGCGACCGTGGCCTTGCGCAAATGCGGCTTCTCGGTCAGCCGCAGCCACCGATTCAGCAGTGGCCGCATCGCGCTCATGCGCGTTTCGCTTCTATCGCGTCCCAGATCATTCCGGCCACGTTGATCCCGTCGAACCGCTCCAGCTCCTGGATGCCGGTGGGCGAGGTCACGTTGATCTCGGTCAGGTACTGCCCGATCACGTCGATCCCGACAAAGATCTGCCCCGCCTCGCGCAGCTTTGGCCCGATAATGGCACAGATCTCGCGGTCCCGGTCGGTCAGCGCCACCTTCTCGGGCCGCCCGCCCACATGCATGTTCGACCGCACCTCACCCTTGCCGGGCAGGCGGTTGATCGCGCCCACCGGCTCGCCATCCACCAGGATCACGCGCTTGTCGCCGTCCTTGATCTCGGGCAGGTATTTCTGGACGATCAGCGGCTCGCGGCTGAACCCGGTGAACATCTCGTGCAGGCTCGACAGGTTCCGGTCGCTCTCGGGCAGGTGAAAGACCCCCGCGCCGCCATTGCCGTAAAGCGGTTTCAGGATCACGTCGCCATGCTCGGCCTTGAACGCGCGGATCGTATCCAGATCGCGCGCAATCGCCGTGGGCGGCATCAGCTCGGGAAAATCGAGAATCAACAGCTTTTCGGGAAAGTTCCGCACCCAGAACGGGTCGTTGACCACCAGCGTCGTGTCGCGCACCCGCTCCAGCAGATGCGTCGTGGTGATGTAGAACATGTCGAACGGCGGATCCTGGCGCAGCCACACCACGTCGAATTCCGACAGGTCCGCCACCCGCTCTTCGCCCAGGCTGAAATGATCGCCCTTCACCCGCTGCACGGTCAGTGGCCATCCCCGCGCGGTGATCCGCCCCCGGTCATAGGCCAGCTTGTCCGGCGTATAGTAGAACAGGTCGTGCCCCCGTGCCTGTGCCTCCTCGGCCAGGCGAAAGCTGCTGTCCCCGGCAATGTCGATCCCGCCGATCGGATCCATCTGAAAGGCAATCTTCATGGGCCATCCCCGTCCTCTTGCTGCCCTCTACATGGGCCAAGCACCGGCAGGGATCAATTCAGAAATGCCCGAACGCGTTTTCCAATACGGTGACAGCGCCCTGCCCGTCCACGACCGCCAGGTCGAAACGCACCTCGCTCAACTGGCCCTCGGGCGTCTGGCCCAGGTATTCCGACGCCGCCACGTGAATGCGCTGCATCTGCGCCGGACGCAGCAGCGCCATCGCGCTGTCGACAGTGTCCGACGCCTTCACCTCGCAGAACACGTAGACGCCGTCATCGAGAAGGATCAGGTCGATTTCGCCGCCCTGACCCCGCCAGCGCGTTTCTAGCAGGTCGATGCCGCGACGGTCATACTCGAGTGCCACGGATTTCTCGGCAGAGACCCCCTTGTGATAGGCGCGTTGCCCGCGTTCCCTGCGCCTTTGCAGGATGGTGTCGCATGTCATTCCGGTTCACCTTTCGTCACCAAACATTTCGCATCAGACACCAGAACATCTAATTTTTCCCTAACCGCTCAATTCCAGCGCCCTCTGGTATACGACCCGCCGTTTCAGCCCCAGCCGCGCCGCCACCGTATCGGCCGCATCCCGCACGCTCTGCGTCTCCAACGCTTTGCTCAGCGCCGTGTCGAGGTCCTCGCCGCTGCCGGCCGCGGCCGCGCCGCGCTCGATCAGCACCACGATCTCGCCCTTGACCGGCTGCGCCTCCAGCCGTTCGGCCAGTTCGCCCAGCGTGCCGCGCAGCACCTCCTCGAACTTCTTGGTCAGTTCCCGGCAGACCGCCGCCTGCCGCTCGGCGCCCAGCACCTCGGCCGCGTCGCGCAGCATCGCCGCCACCCGCTTGGGCGATTCGTAGAACACCAGCGTTCCCGGCACGCCCGCCACCTCCCGAAGTGCGGATTTCCGCTTGGACCCGCCCGAGGGCAGGAAGCCCGCGAAAAAGAAACGGTCGGTCGGCAAACCGGCCACGGTCAGCGCCGTGACCACCGCCGACGGCCCCGGCGCCGATATCAGCGGAACGCCCTCGGCCACCGCCGCCCGCGCCAGGTCGTACCCGGGGTCCGCCACCATCGGCGTGCCCGCCTCGGACGCGTAAACCACTGATTTCCCCTGCTCCAGCGCCGCCATCAGCCGCGGCCGGGCGCGGTCGCCGTTATGGTCGTGATAGGACACCAGCGGCCTGTCGTTCAGCCTGACCCCGTGGATTTCCATCAACCGCCGCAGGCTGCGCGTGTCCTCTGCGGCCAGCACGTCGGCGCTGGCCAGGATGTCCAGGGTCCGCAACGTGATATCCCGCGCGGCGCCTATCGGCGTCGCCACAAGGTACAGCCCGGGCGCAAGGCTCTGCTTGTCGGGATTCATCACTGGACCCGCCTCTGTGGACGTCTATTATCGTGACCAACTGCGCCGTCCACCCGGACCGCGCGAAAGAAGGAGTTCATACCCCGATGTTTGCCGTTTTCGATGCCGTCCGCAAGCCGTTCCACCGACTTGCCCTTCTGGCCACCATCCTGCTGCTTGCCGCCTGCGACGCCGGACTCCCCGGCGCCGGCGGCAACAGCGGCCAGCGGATCGACCCCGGCGCCGCCGTGCCGGTTGCCCTTCTGGTCCCGCATGGCGCATCCAATCCGCAGGAACAGCGCCTGGCCCGCGACCTGGAAAATGCCGCCCGCATGGCCGTCGCGGACCTGTCGGGCGTGAATATCGACCTGCGCGTCTACGGCACCGCCGGAAACGCCGGCAAGGCCCAGCAGGCGGCGCTCACTGCCGCCGCCGACGGCGCCAAGATCATAGTTGGTCCCCTGCACGCCGAATCCGCCAATGCCGTAGCCGTCGCCATGGCGCCCAAGAACATCAACGTGCTGGCGTTTTCCAACAACCCCACCATCGCGGGCGGCAACCTGCTGATCCTCGGCCAGACCTTCCAGGATACCGCCAACCGCCTGACGGGCTATGCCGTCAGCCAGGGCAAGCGCCGCATCATGACCGTGCATTCGCGCAACCTCGCCGGAGAGCTGGGACGCGACGCCATCGCCCAGGCCATCCGCGCCAACGGCGCGACCTCGGCCGGCGTGGTGAACTACGAGTTTTCCCAAGGCGGGGTCGTAGGTGCCGTGCCGGCGATCAAGGAAAACGCCCAGACCAACAGCGCCGACGCGATCTTCCTGACCGCCAACGCCGCCGGTGCCCTGCCGCTCTTTTCGCAGATGCTGCCCGAGGCGGGGCTGTCCCCGGCCGAAATGCAGTATATCGGCCTCGCCCGCTGGGACGAACCGGCCCAGACGCGCACGCTTCCGGGCGTTCAGAACGGCTGGTTCGCCATCCCCGACCCCCGGCGCGCCAACCAGTTCGCCTCGCGCTTCCAGGCGGCCAACGGCGGAGCGCCGCATGATCTTGCCGGTCTCAGCTACGATGCCATCGCCGCCATCGGCGCGCTGGCGAAATCGGGCCGCGCCGATGCCCTGTCGCGCTCCAGCCTGACGCAGTCGTCGGGCTTCCAGGGCGTGAACGGCATCTTCCGCTTCCTGCCCAACGGCACGACGCAGCGCGGCCTGGCCGTGGCCACCATCCGCAACCAGCAGGTCGTGGTGCTGTCGCCCGCACCCGCCAATTTCGGCCGCGCGGGGCTCTGATCCCGCGCGCACGGCCCAGGTCATGAAGGACACGCTGACGCCGCCGGACGCGCTGATCTGTCCGGCAGAGGTCATTTTCGACCAGGACGCCGTGCTCGCGCGGATCGAGGCCGCGCGCGACGCCGACCCGTCCGACGCCGCCGCCCTGCGCCGCGAGGCGGTCGCCGCCACGCGTGACGCCATGACCTCGGGCTACGCGGCCATCGCCGAGGCCCTGCGCCAGACGCCGTTCGCGGCGCGCGAGGCAACCCGCGCCTATACCTGGCTGACCGATTGCGCCGTGATGACCGCCCTGCAGGTGGCCAGCCGCCACCTGCACCCCCTGCCCAACCCCACCGAATCCGAACGCCTGACGGTGTTCGCCGTGGGCGGCTATGGCCGGGGCGAAATGGCCCCCTTCTCGGACGTGGACCTGCTCTTTCTCACGCCCTACAAGATCACCCCCTGGGCCGAGAGCGTGATCGAAAGCACGCTCTACATGCTGTGGGACCTCAAGCTGAAGGTCGGCCACGCCAGCCGCACGATCCGCGAATGCATCCGCCTCGGCACCGAGGATTTCACCATCCGCACCGCGCTCCTGGAAAAGCGCCTGCTCTACGGCGACGACAGGCTCGCGGCCGATCTCGACCACCGCCTGCGCAACGACCTCTTCAAGGGGTCCGAACGCGAATTCGTCGAGGCCAAGCTGGAAGAGCGCGACGCCCGGCACGAGAAGCAGGGCGAGCGCTACATGGTCGAGCCCAACGTCAAGGAGGGCAAGGGCGGCCTGCGCGACCTGCAATCGCTGTTCTGGATTTCCAAGTACCTCTACCATGTCGACGACGTGTCCGATCTCGTCGGGCACGGCCTCTTCATGGAGGACGAGTTCGAGACCTTCCTGAAGGCCGAGAACTTTCTCTGGGCCACCCGCTGCCACCTGCACCTCGTCACGGGCCGCGCGACCGAACAGCTGACCTTCGACCTCCAGGTCGAGGTGGCCGAACGCATGGGCTACAAGGATCGCGCCGGGCGCCGCGCGGTCGAGGTCTTCATGCAGGAGTATTTCCGCCACGCCACCGCCGTCGGCGACCTGACCCGCATCTTCCTGACCAAGCTGGAAGCGGCGCACGTGAAATCCGAGCCTCTCCTGCAACGCCTCTTCACCCGCAAGCGCAAGCTCAAACACGGCTATAAAGAGGTCCACGGCCGCCTGGCCATCCTGGATGAGGCGGAGTTCCTGTCGGACCCGCTCAACCTGCTGCGCGTGTTCGAGGAAGGCCTGCGCACCGGCCTGCTGATCCACCCCGACGCGATGCGGCTGGTGACGGCCAATCTCGACCTCATCACCGAAAGCTTCCGCGAAAGCCCCGAGGCCCGCAAGCTCTTCCTCGGCCTGCTTCTGAAGCACGGCAATCCCGAACGCGCGCTGCGCCGCATGAACGAGCTTGGCGTACTGTCCGCCATCATCCCCGAATTCGAGCCGATCCGCGCCATGATGCAGTTCAACATGTATCACAGCTACACGGTGGACGAGCACACGATCCAGTGCATCAGCCAGCTGTCGAAGATCGAGCGCAAGGAACTGACCGAGGACCTGCCCATCGCGTCGTCCATCCTGAAAGAGGGCGTGAACCGCAAGGTGCTCTATGTCGCCATGCTCCTGCACGACATCGGCAAGGGCCGGGACGAGGATCACTCGATCCTCGGCGCCCAGATCGCCCGCCGCGTCGCCCCCCGGCTGGGGCTGAAGCCGAAAGAGGTCGACACGGTGGAGTGGCTGGTGCGCTATCACCTGCTGATGTCCGACATGGCCCAGAAACGCGACATCGCCGACCCGCGCACCGTGCGCGACTTCGCCAAGGCCGTGCAGACCCGCGAGCGGCTCGATTTGCTGTGCGTCCTGACCGTCTGCGACATCCGCGGCGTCGGGCCGAACACCTGGAACAACTGGAAGGCCTCGCTCATCCGCGCGCTCTACCGCCAGACCCGCCGCGCCATGGAAGGCGGGCTCGAGGCGCTCAACCGCGAACAGCGCGGCACCGACGCCAAGCGCAACCTGCGCGAGGCGCTCACCGACTGGGACGCCAGGGACCTCAAGACCGAGCTGGAACGCCACTACCCGCCCTACTGGCAGGGCCTGCACGTCACCGCGCACCAGGATTTCGCCCTGCTGCTGCGCGACATCTCGGAAAACGAGGTGCGCATCCAGCTGACCCCGGACGAGGACCGCGACGCCACCCGCGTCTGCTTTGCGCTGGCCGATCACCCGGGCATCTTCAGCCGCATGTGCGGCGCGCTGGCGCTGGTGGGCGCCAACGTCGTGGACGCGCGCACCTATACCACCAAGGACGGCTATGCCACCGCGGCCTTCTGGATCCAGGATGCCGAGGGCAGCCCCTACGAGGCCGACCGCCTGCCGCGCCTGACGCAGATGATCCACAAGACGCTGCGGGGCGAGGTCGTCGCCCGCGACGCCATGCAGTCGCGCGACAAGATCAAGAAACGCGAACGCGCCTTCCGCGTGCCCACGCATATCACCTTCGACAACGAAGGCTCGGAAATCTACACGATCATCGAGGTCGACACCCGCGACCGCCCCGGCCTGCTCTACGACCTGACGCGCACGCTCAGCAACGGCAACGTCTACATCAACTCCGCCGTCATCGCGACCTACGGCGAACAGGTGGTCGACACGTTCTACGTCAAGGACATGTTCGGCCTGAAATTCCACTCCCCGGCCAAGCAGCGGGCGCTGGAACGCAAGCTGCGCCAGGCGATCTCGGAAGGGGTGGAGCAGGCGATCAGCTGACGCGCGGCAAGCTGCACCTTTATCCCGCGCGGGGCGTTTCCCGTGGGGTCGAAGCCGGCTTTCGCTGCCACCGCGCAAAGGTCAGCTTTGCAGATACGGCAATGTCAAAAACGGTGGGTTCAGGCAGAGCCGGAAACGGTTGAGTTTTGGCCGCTGACGGCTCCGAACCGGACCTTCACTGCGCGACCTGCAAAGGGCAGCCATGCGGGACGGAGTTGCCGGTCGCATCTTCGGAACCAACGTTTGCTCTTATGCCGCGTTTTCCAGACTCGTTTAGGTGTCAGGGATTGCCCCCGGTCTAGTTGACGGATGCCTAGGCACCCGTCAATATCTGCTCAGCTCACTCGGACCGCCCCTTCGGATCAGCGTCGTATGTTGCTTCTCAGTAGATTCAAATCCACTTTAATCTTGCTGGTTTCCACGACAAGAAACTTGGCGACTACTCTATACTCGAAAGTTAAGGAGAACTTGCTGAAATCCAGCGCAGCGGCAATTTCGGCGATATTGGTTGCCGTTGCTACTTTTGCCTTCGAACCATTAAATGTCAGAGTCATCGATCCTAGCGTTTCTTGGCTATCTAACCGGCTGTGGCCGATCGAAGTGCTCTCTGACGACGAAGCCTACAAAATTGCGCGGATGTTCGTTGGTCAGAATGCTATGGAGGCAATTCCATTCCGAAACGCGAATGATCCCAACCACTTCATCCTAGTTTGGTCGTCGGATGTTGATTGCGGCTCTTCGGACGCAGATGATTGTCGCCATGGATATGGTTCAGTTTATGCCGAACTACTAGTTGGCAGTGACGATTGGTACCAGCGATTTCAGACGCAGGTTCCGGCTCTTCCCGGGCATGTTCCATCAACGGCAATTCGAGGAGACTTGCGGATTGCAGCGACAGGAATTGTTGATTGGAATGGGGATGGGAAGATGGAAATATTTGCTATTGCGGACCAAGATGCGTTTACGTCAGCCCAGCACACATATTTTGTTCACCTTTATGACACCGATACGCACACCGTTGAAAAGATGTCGTTTGTTACAAACCGATTTGGTGTGATTAGTTCTATTTACGAAGGAACCAACCAGGCTTTAAGGTCATGGTTTACTGACAGGTTCAACGAATTCCTCGAACTCGCGTACTTCGGTGTTGTGTGTGGCCGTAGTAATGTGGGGGAACTCAGCTGCGAAAGGATGCTAGAACAAAAAGATCAAGCGGATGTTATAGACATTTGGTCATTAAGGGCAGATGGCGTTCAGAGCTGGATCCTCAAAAATGGCGGGAATTTCACGGTTGGGCCGCTTAACCTTACCTATCAAAATGTACCTAACGGGGTAGATGTTTTCGATCAAGCATGTGTGTTGCGCAGGAACAATATTCTTTATCTAAATTATTTTAAAGGAGCTCTGGCGATATACAATGAAGATACGCGGCAGTTTGCAACACTTTATGTGCAAGACGGTGCACATCATAGGGAAATTCCCAGTGTCGTCTTGGGCAAGGATTATCTTTGGCTTGGACTGGCACATCTCAATGATTTGCTCGTAATCGATCTCAATTCGTACGAAGCAATTCCTGTATCGGTTCCGTCCTGGATAGATGGCATCCCAGGAGAATGGGGAGAGGGTCTTACCCTTGCCGGAGAAGCCAAGGAAAAAGGGGAAAGCACCAAGGAGTTGCAGGCTTATATATATCTGCACGACGGATCGCTTCACTACAATGGCGGCAACCTAGATCTTTCCGGGTTTCTGAGGAATACGGAGAGCGAGTTCGTCGAAGCTCAAATGTGTCCAGATTATTGATCGTTGGAACATTTTCGGGCTTCACAGAACTAAAGCGGACATTCGCTCAAACCACCGATGTATTCTTTTGGCCTCTTTACACCCATTCGCTGCGGGGCGCCTGAACGGCCTGTGTCGGACAGAAACTCCTCGCCAGAACCGCCCGGTCAGAAACGTTGGCTTCCGCCGGTGACAGTAACGGTTGGGCTTTGGCACATCCTGCGGTGGGGAGAAGATCCGCAACGAGTCCTCTGCCGTCATTGAAGCTGGTGGCGGGCCGGCTTATGTTCGGCCCGCCACAGACGGAGATTTATGCACAGAGGCTTCGATTGACCCGCATGTAGCGGCATCGCTCGGCACATGGATGCCGACCCTTTTTGCATGATTTCCGTGGAGTTCTCATGAAGAATGTAAACGTGGTGATCCGGCCCTTTGACGCGGCAACGGATCTGGAAAGACTGTCGACCATCTGGTTCGAAGCCTCGCTGAAGGCGCACCCCTTCATCGGGGAAGAAAGGCTGACCGAACAGCGCAAGCTGATCGAGGAGGTGTATCTGCCGAAGGCGGAGACTTCGGTGGCCTGCCTTGACGGAGAAGCTGTTGGCTTCATCAGCCTTCTGGACTGTTTCATAGGCGGGATATTCATCGCGCCGGACTGGCAAGGTCACGGTATCGGGCGCACGCTTGTCGCCGATGCCCTGGCCCGGAAAGGCGAACTCACCCTCGAAGTCTATACCGAGAATGAACAGGCCGTCCGCTTTTACAGGAGGCTGGGATTTCACGAGGTGTCCCGGCGCGCGGTCGATGATTTCGGCTTCCCATTCCCGAATGCGGCACTCCGTATCAAGTCCTGAGACCAGGTCTGGCAGGGCCATTCCCTGCCAGACCACAGTCGCGACGGTCGGGATCGAGCCCTTCGTGGCCCTTTCAGAGCCGCTCCAGCGCGGTCGTGACCGTCTTGGCCAACACGTCAGCAGGCTCCGTGCCGTCAAGCCTCAGAACCGGAGCGGTTTGTGCTTCGAGCCAGCGTTCATGCTGCGCGAGATTGCGTCCCGTGAACGAGGGGTCGTCATAGCGAGAGGCCCAGTCACGGAATGCCAGATGGCCGTCATGCATGTCGCCACCCGGCAGAATACGATCCCCGTGTCTTTGAGCCTCCCGGCGCTCCAGACGTCGCAGCCGTATCGCGGTCGGTGTATACAGGAAGGCGATGATCTCGACATGCTCGATCAGGATATCCCCCCACCCCATGAACGAGCCTGACAGAACCCAGCCCTCCGTCCGGGATTGCCGCTGTCGGATCAAGCGGACCCGATCAGCTGGCGGGCGCTTTGTCGTGAACGGTGGGTCTGTCGGCATCCAATAGAAGTCGTCCACGTCCAGCACGGGAACGCCCATCTGCGCCGACAGTGTCGCCCCGAGCGTCGAGACGCCCGAGCATGATGCTCCGATCACGTATATTCTTGGCACGTCAGTCCCGCCGTCAACATTCAAAACCAAGAGGGCCATAACGGCGCGCGTCACCGTCTTCAATGTCCGCTTCGTCCGCTCACCGGACACAAATCCCCGGACAGACCCCATGCGCCAGGAACGGTGGTTTGCGCCGGGGCCAGAAACGGCCGAGTTCTGGCACATCCTGCGGTGGGGGGGAAGGTCCGCCACGTGGCGCAGCGAATGCCCAAAGGTTTCCGTCTCCGGAAACCATTTGTTGCGTGCCTGAACCGATCATGTTAGTTTCCAATCAGGGAAACCATTGACTGGAAACACCGTGACGTTGAAGCTCTACTCTCACCCGCTGGCATCGTTCTGCCACAAGGTTCTCATCGCATTTTATGAGGCGGAGACTCCGTTTGAGCCTTTGATGGTGGACCTCGGCGATCCTGGTGACCACGCACGGTTCCTCGACCTTTGGCCGGTCGGAAAGATGCCCGTTCTTCGGGACGAGGGCCGGAACGAAACCATACCCGAAGCGTCGATCATCATCGAGTACCTGGACCAGAACTATCCCGGAGTGCAGACGATGCTGCCTGCCGATCCGGCGACCTGTCTCCGGGCCCGCCTGTGGGATCGCTTCTTCGATCTTTATGTCCAGGAACCGATGCAGAAGATCGTATTCGACTCTTTCCGGCCCGAAGACCGGAAGGACAAGACAGGCGTCGAGGCGGCCGAGCAGCGGTTGATGCAAGCCTACGAGATGGTGGAAAATCACATGAAGGACCGCACATGGGCGGCAGGTGACGATTTCAGTATCGCCGAATGTTCCGCCGCGCCCGCACTTTTCTTCGCGGGAATCATCGTACCGTTCAAATCCGACCAATCCGCATTACGCGGATATTTCGAACGGCTGGTCGATCGCCCGTCCTTCAGGCGCGTGCTGGTCGAAGCCCGGCCATACTTCGACAATTTCCCGTTCCGTGACAGGATCCCGCAGCAGTTCCTGACGGTCAAAGATGCCTGACATCACTCCAGGACCTGATGACCCGGCGCTTGACGCACTCTTCCATGCTCTGTCGGATCCAAGGAGGCGTGACATGGTTGCGCGCCTCTCTCGTGATCCGATGTCAGTGAAAGAACTCGCCGAGCCACTTGGTATGCGTCTCCCCTCAGCGGTGAAACACCTGGCGGTGCTCGAGTCCGGCGGACTTGTCGTTTCCGAGAAAGAAGGGCGGGTCAGAACGTACCGAATGAAGACCGAAGCGTTCGACCGCGTGCGCCGCTGGATCGAGCAGCGTGAAATCGAGCTGAGCGCAGCCTTCGACAGGCTGGAACAGGCAATTTCCGATTTCCCTGAGGACCAGGATAAATGACACGAACCCAGCCTGTTGAACACACGGTTTTCACAATCGAGCGCAAGCTCGCCACGACCCCGCGGCACGCGTTCCGGTTCTGGTCCGAGGCCGAACTCAAGGATCGATGGAATAGCTGCCACCCGGACTGGGCGGTTCTGGAGGACACCTTCGATTTTCGTGTCGGAGGTACTGACCGGAAGCACTGGCGGACAAGCGACGGACAGGATCAAACCTTCGCGGCCTACTATCTCGACATCGTTCCCGCGCAACGGATCATCTATGCCTACGAGATGAGTTTTGCCGGTGCGAGACTGTCTGCTTCGTTGGTTACAATCCTCCTGACACCTTCAGGCGATAAGACCCTGATGCGTTACACCGAACAGGTTGCAATTCTCGATGGGGGCGTGGATGCACGCCAGCAAAGGCTGCTTGGAACCGAGCAAGGGATCGACAGATTGGTCGGCATTATCGAGGCGGACAACTCGGCGCCGTAACTGCCTGCGTTCGAAACGGACATAAACCCCTTGCCAGAACCTGTGCGCCAAAATCGGTGGTTTGCGCCGGTGACAGAAACGCTTGAGTTTTGGCACATCCTGCGGTGCGGAGAAGGTCCGGAACGAACCCTTGTGAGACATTGGGTTCGAGCACCCAGCCGGTTAACAGCCGCGAAGCGGCCCGGCCATCGTCAGCCCCTCCCTCGGGCTGGCGATTTGGCTGAGGCTGGGCGCAACGATCATTTCGAGGACGTGTTTGGCAGGCATGAAGTGCGTCATGATTGCCGTCGGATCGCCACCCCAGGGGCTGACAATTGCCTCCGTCGTGAATGGCAGCAAGGTCCCACCAAGCGGACATACCCCCCCTGACAGAACCTTCGCGCCAAAAACGGTCGTTTTTGTCACTTTCCGCGAAGCAACCGGAAGCATTGATAAATCTTGTGCCACAAACCCTTGCCAAAACTCAGTATGCTTTTGTCACGTTTCTGGCCGCAGCCCGAAGAGCGGACATTGGTGCAAGCTGCAGCGCCGGCAAGTCGGACCTGAAGCCGACAATCGCCGCGCTTGTTGAGAAGGACCGGACTGGACCCAAAGCAGTCATTGCGCCGCAACTCCGCCGCAGGGTCCTGCGGGCACCATTTCCTGCGCAGGAAATGACCGTGAAAATACGTATTTTCACGCCCAGAATTCTCCAAAGTTCCGGCCCGCACCGGCTTCACCTCTCCGGCGACAGATCCACCCGCTCGCCCCGCCGCGGCGGATCGACCTGCGCGCCCGTGACCGTTCGGGCAAAGGCGTGCCCGGCATGGACCGCCGCCGCGATCGTGCCCGGGCAATAGCAATCCCCGATCCGCGTCACCGCCTTGATCCCCGCCGCGCCCCAGTCCGCCTCGTGCTCCTTCAGGTTGCTCCACAGCGCGTCATTGGGCACCCGCGACGTGACCGGCACCAGCGTGGCGCAGGGGATCTGCCGCCGAGCGTCGGAATAGATGCAGGCCAGCTCCAGCGTGCTGCCGTCGCCATCGGCGACCTTGTGCAGCGGCACGATCGTCACGCCCAGCTGGATCAGCCGGGCCTGGATACGGGCCTGCTCCAGCGTGTTCTCGGTCCAGGGCGCCACGATGGGCGATGGCGTCACGAAGACCACCTCGCGCCCGGTCTGCACGGCAAGCTCGGCCAGGATGTTGCCCAGGTAATACCCCTCGTCGTCAAAGATCACGATCGGCCCCGTTCCTTCGTCCTGCTCGAACCCGCCCTGCATCGCGCTTTCGGGCGACAGCACCGGCAAGGCCCCGAACGCCGCGACCGGCAGGCGGTGCGTCCGCCCCACCCCGTCCATCCGCCAGCTTGCCCCGGTGGCCAGCACCACCTGCCCGATGCCATACTCCAGGATATCCGACGAACTCAGCCGGCTTTGCAGGTAGAGATCGGCCGCATCTTTCTGCTGCAACTGCCACAGCCGCCAGTCGCGCACCCGGCCCCATTCGGCCAGCCCCGGCAGCGCGCTCTCGATGGCCACGCGCCCGCCCCAGGCGTCGCTCGCCTCGGCCAGCACCACCTCGTGGCCCGCCGCGACCAGCCCGCGCGCCGCCTCCATCCCCGAAGGCCCGCCGCCCACGATCAGGAAACGCTCTGTCGCCACCTTGTCGCCGGTCATCACCTCCGGATGCCAGCCGCGCCGCCATTCCTCGCCCACCGTCGGGTTCTGGGTACAGCGCATCGGCATCAAGAGCTGATCGCCCGAGACGCAGATATTGCACCCGATGCACTCGCGGATCTCTTCCAGCCGGCCTTCCTCGATCTTCTTCGGCAGGAACGGGTCGGCAATCGACGGCCGCGCCGCGCCGATCAGGTCCAGGTGCCCCGATTTCACCAGCCGCACCATCGTGTCGGGCGAGGTATAGCGCCCCACGCCCACCACCGGCTTGGTCGTCACCGATTTGACGAAAGCGGTGTAAGGCTCCTGGAACCCTTCCTTGGCAAAGCGCGAGGTCTGGCTGTCATTCGACCAGTCCGAGATGTTGACGTCCCACAGGTCCGGCTCCTCGGCCAGCGCTTCGATGATGTCGCGCCCCTCGACCTCGTGGCGCAGCCCCGCCTCGCCCATCAACTCGTCCACCGCCAGCCGTACGGCAATGGCGCAACTGTCGCCCACCGCGTCGCGCGTATCGGCCAGCACCTCGCGGAACAGCCGCAGCCGGTTCTCGAAACTGCCGCCGTATTCATCCGTCCGGTGGTTGTGGCGTGCCAGCAGGAAATGCATGAGCAGCGTCATGTCGTGACCCGCATAGACATAGATGATGTCGAACCCCGCCCGCTTGGCCCGCTTCGCCGCGTCCACATGCCAGCCCCGGAACGCCTTGATGTCGGCCTTGTCCATGCCCCGCGCCTGCCACGGATCGCCCCAGTCGCTGGGCGTGGGCGACGGCGCCAGGATCGGCTGGCGCGAATAGCGCCCGGTCGCGTGATGCCCGTTATGTGCCAGCTGGATCGCCGCAAGGCTGCCATGCGCCTGAACGCTCTCGGCCATCAACCGCAGCGCCGGAATGTCCCCGTCGTCCCACAGCCGCCCCTCGTTCGCGGGCGTAAGGTCGGAACTGGGATGGATCTCGGTCTCCTGGGTCGACACCACGCCCCAGCCTCCCTCGGCCTTGACCGCCCGGTGCGCCGCCTCGGCCTGCGGATAGCGAAAGCCCATGCCGGTGCAATGCGGCACTTGGTAAAAGCGGTTGCGCGTGGTCTTGGGTCCGATCCGCACCGGCTCGAACAGGATGTCATAGGGCGAGGTCGTCATGGCGGCACCTTCCGGTCTGGGTGGGGTTGCCCGGCACGCTATCACCCTCCTCGCCGGACGCCAGAGCCGAATATCCGGCAAACGCGCCGTGCGGCCCGGTCACGAACGCGCGCGTCCCCGACACGCGAAAAGTCCACCGACGCGATACCACTCGGATACCGACGCGATACCGACGTGCCAAAAACGGCTGAATATGGCCGTTAATCCCCGATTCGCAGGGCACAGCTCCCCTGCACCGCAGACCGGCCTTCCCACGCTCCCGGCAATCGGCTAATGCTCTTGAAAACAAGGCAGACGCAGGCACCGCACATGAAACCCATCCGCCTTCTCTCCGGCGTCCTGACCGTGGGCGTCTGGACCCTGGCCAGCCGGATCCTGGGCTTCGTGCGCGACGTCATCATCGCCAACCTCATCGGCCCCGGTGTGCTGATGGACGCCTACGTGGCCGCCTTCCGCCTGCCCAACATGTTCCGCCGCTTCTTCGCCGAGGGCGCGTTCAACGCCGCCTTCGTGCCGATGTTCTCCAGGCGGCTCGAGGCCGACGAGGACCCCATCGGCTTTGCCCGCCTGGCGCTCTCGGGCCTCAGCTTCGTGCTGCTGATCCTGACCGCGCTGGCGATGATCTTCATGCCCGCGCTGGTCTATGCCACGGCCGAGGGCTATTACGGCGATCCGCGCTTCGACATCACCGTCGACTATGCGCGAGTCACCTTTCCCTATATTTTCTTCATCTCGCTCGCGGCCCTGTTTTCCGGGGTTCTCAACGCCGCCGGACGCTTCGCCGCCGCCGCCGCCGCGCCCGTCATCCTGAACGTTCTGCTGGTCGGCGCGATGATGATCACGCACTCCATGGGCGGCCCGGTCGCCGACGCGCTGATCTGGACGATCCCCTTTGCCGGCGTGGCGCAACTGGTGCTGGTCTGGATCGCCGCCGACCGTGCCGGGATGCGCATCCGCCCCACCCGCCCCCGCTGGACACCCGAGATGTCAAAGCTGGTGCGCGTCGCCGTCCCCGCGGCCCTGGCGGGCGGCGTGGTGCAGATCAACCTGGTGGTGGGCCAGCTCGTCGCCTCGAACACCGAAAGCGCCGTCAGCTGGCTCTACGCCGCCGACCGCCTCTACCAGTTGCCGCTGGGGGTCGTGGGCATCGCCGTCGGCATCGTCCTGCTGCCCGACCTGTCGCGCCGCCTGAAGGCCGAGGATCACGAGGGCGCCCGCCACGCCTATTCCCGCGCCGCCGAGATCTCGCTGGCGTTGACCGTGCCCTGCGCCGTGGCGCTGATGGTGATCCCCCTGCCGCTGGTGTCGGTGCTGTTCGAGCGTGGCAAGTTCGACGCCGACGACACCGCCGCGACGGCGCTCGCGGTGATGATATACGGCCTCGGCCTGCCCGCCTTCGTGCTGCAAAAGGTGCTGCAACCGCTCTTCTTCGCCCGTTCTGACACCAAAAAGCCATTCCATTACGCCGTTGTCGCGATGGTGGTGAACGCCGCGCTGGCCGTTGGTCTGGCGCAACTGGTCGGCTGGTGGGCCGCAGCCATCGCCGCCACGGCGGCGGGCTGGGCCATGGTTTGGCTCCTGGTGCGCGGCGCACGAAGCTATGGCGAGGTCGCCCGGTTCGACGACCGCTTCCGCCGCCGCATCTGGCGCATCCTGCTGGCGTCGGTCCTGCTGGGCGTGATCCTGTGGGGCCTGCAAGTGCTGATGACGCCGTTCTTCGGCCTGGGCGGCTGGCGCTGGCTCGCGCTTCTGGTGCTGATCGGCCTTGGCAGCGTCAGCTATTTCGGCCTCGGCCAGCTTCTGGGCGCGTTCCGCCTGTCGGATTTCCGCAAGACGGTTCGCCGTTAACGGCGCTGCAGCTTCTGCCGCAACCGCCTCATCCCGCCGGGCAGCAGAAGAAAAGACAAAAAGAACCCGCCAACAAAGCCGCCGATATCGGCCACCCATGTGAAATTGTTGCCGTAGAGCAGCCCGAAGATCAGTTGCAGGCCCAAGAGAACGCCGATCATCACGAAGGCCCGCATCTGGTTTTCACCCATCGCGCCCAGTTGCAGCCAGACAAGGCAGGTAAAGCCCCCGATCAGGCCATAGACGCCGGGGAAACCCCCTATTAACCCCGGCCCGTCAGGATAGATCAGGCCAAAGACCAGCGCGCCGAAGACGGATGAGGCGAAAAATAAAATCGCCACCGCCCACCCGGCCATGCGCTCGGCCACGAATTTGCCGATGGCCAGCGTCATGACGATGGCGAAAACCGCCTGCAACAGGCTGGCATGGACGAACGGATAGGTGACGAAGCGGATTAGATAATCAATCCTTAACTGACCGGCCTCCAGCATCCAGGTCATCGCGCGGTTGGAAAAGCCGAACTGCTGGATCGTGGAGATTCGCCAGCCGATCGCCTCGGGCCCGCCCGCCAGCCCGCGCGCACCCAGCTGGAACACCGCCTCGGCGGCGGCCATGGCGGCGACGATGGCCAGCACCAGCGGCGGGATCGGGTTGACCGGGCTGTCGCCGGGGCCTGTGGCTCGGGGATCGGACATCGGTGTGGCCTCCTTGACGGCTGTTGACCGCAGCAGTAAGCGAGGCGGACACGAATTTCCAGACGGAGTCCGCCATGGCCGAGGCCAGCTTCACCCCCCGCGTCTTTTCCGGCATCCAGCCGTCGGGCGGCCTGACGCTGGGCAATTACCTGGGCGCGCTCAAGCGTTTCGCCGACAGCCAGAACAGCGGCGTCGAGTCGATCTTCTGCATGGTCGACATGCATGCCATCACCGTCTGGCAGGACCCTGCCGCCCTGCGCCACGCCACGCGCGAGCTGACCGCCGGCTTCATCGCCTCGGGCGTCGATCCGGCGCGGTCGATCCTCTTCAACCAAAGCCAGGTCTCGGCCCATGCCGAACTGGCCTGGATCTTCAACTGCGTCGCTCGCATGGGCTGGATGAAGCGGATGACCCAGTGGAAGGACAAGGCCGGCAAGAACCAGGAAAACGCCTCCCTGGGCCTGTTTGCGTACCCCGCACTGATGGCCGCCGACATCCTGGCCTACCACGCCACCCATGTGCCCGTGGGCGAGGATCAGAAGCAGCACCTGGAACTGACGCGGGATATCGCGATCAAGTTCAACAACGATTTCGAGGTCGATTTCTTCCCCATCACCGAGCCGGTGATCGAAGGCGCCGCGACCCGGGTGATGAGCCTGCGCGACGGGTCCAAGAAGATGTCGAAATCCGATCCCTCGGACATGTCCCGGATCAACCTCACCGACGATGCCGACACGATCTCGAAAAAGATCCGCAAGGCCAAGACCGACCCCGAACCGCTGCCCTCGGACGCCGAAGGGCTGGAGGACCGCCCCGAGGCCCGCAACCTGGTGAACATCTACGCCGCGCTCAACGACCAGAGCGTGGATCAGGTGATGCGCGATGTGGGCGGGCAGCAGTTCGGCACGTTCAAGCCCGCCCTGGCCGACCTGGCAGTGGCCAAGCTGGCGCCCATTTCCGACGAGATGGCCCGGCTGATGCAGGACACCGCCGAGATCGACCGCATCCTGTCGGACGGCGCCGGCAAGGCCCGCGAGATCGCCGCGCCCATACTCAAACGCACCAAGGAAATCGTCGGCATGGTCGGCGCCTGACCCGATCGAGTGGCTGCGCCACGCTCGATTTGCAGGAATGAGGGGCGCTGCCCCTCAAACTCCCCGGAGTACTTGCAGCAAGAAAAAGCCTCTGCATTTTCGCACGATCTCTGCGGCAGCGTGTAGAATTGCGCGATACGTTCAACCAGCCCATTTCTGGCTCAAGCAGGAAAGGGTCAAATCATGGCATTCACAACGCATCCCGAAACCCGTATCGGCCACGTGCACCTGCGCGTGTCGGACCTGGAACGTGCGATCTCCTTCTATTCCGGCGTTCTGGGCTTCGAACTTCAACAGCGCTTCGGGACCGAGGCCGCGTTCCTGTCGGCGGGCGGCTATCACCATCACATCGGTCTGAATACGTGGGACAGCAAAGGCGGCACGCCGCCCCCGCCCGGGCATACGGGGCTATACCACACGGCCTTCCTCTATCCCGACCGCACGGCGCTGGCGCAGGTTCTGAAACGCGTCCTGAAGGCCGGCATCCCGCTGGAGGGCGCGGCCGACCACGGGGTCAGCGAGGCGGTCTACCTGTCGGACCCCGATGGCAACGGGGTCGAGCTTTACCGCGATCGCGCGCCCGAAGACTGGCCGCGCGATGCCCAGGGCAATCTCAAGATGGTCAACAGCCGGCTGGACGTGGAAGCCCTGCTGGCCGAAGCCGGCTGACCCCTCTGGACCCTTCGCGCCGCGCGGCTTAGGGTCCGCGCCGAAAGGGAGGCGACCATGGCCACAGGCAGCAACATCCGGACCTATTTCGACGGCACCTGGCACGAGGGCGACATCCCGGTGATGCGCGCCGCCGACCACGGCATGTGGCTGGGTTCCAACGTCTTCGACGGCGCCCGTTTCGCCCACGGCTTGACGCCCGACCTCGACCGGCATTGCGCCCGGGTGAACGCCTCGGCCGAGGCGCTGATGGTCACGCCGACCGTCACGGCCGAGGACATGGTCGAGATCGTCCACGAAGGGCTACAAGCCTACGCCCCCGATGCGGCCGTCTACATCCGCCCCATGTACTGGGCCATCGAGGGCGGCATGTCCGCCATCGTGCCCAAGGAAGGCGGCGCCACCGGCTTTGCCATCAGCCTGGAAGAAATCCCCATGGCGGCACCCGAGCATTCCGCCACGATAACCCGCACGCGGTTCCGCCGTCCGGTGCTGGAGGATGCGGTGGTCAACGCCAAGGCCGCCTGCCTTTACCCCAACAACGCCCGGATGCTGGCCGAGGCGAAGTCAAAAGGCTTCACCAACGCGCTGGTGGCCGACGCGCTTGGCAACGTGGCCGAAGCCGCCACCGCCAACGCCTTTGCCGTCAAGGATGGCGAGGTCTTCACGCCGGTCCCCAACGGCACCTTCCTGGCCGGGATCACCCGCGCGCGGCATATCGAGAACCTGCGCGCCGATGGGGTGACCGTGCATGAATGCGTCCTGTCCTTCGACGATTTCCACGACGCCGACGAGGTGTTCCTGTCCGGCAACATGATGAAGGTCACCCCGGTCACGGCGTTTGACGACACGCATTACCAGATCGGCCCGGTTACTCGCAGAGTGCGCGAGATGTACTGGGACTGGGCCGCCAGCGCCTGAGCCCGGTGGTTCAGGCCGCGTCGTAGCTGGAAAAGACCTCGGTGCCGCCGTCCCGCAGGATCAGGTGCACGTCATAAGCCTCGCGCCGGTCCTCCGGCCCCATGCCCGGCGAGCCATAGGGCATCCCCGGCACCGCAAGACCCACAGCGTCGGGGCGCTCGTCAATCAGACGGCGGATATCGGCGGGCGGCACATGACCTTCGATCATGTAGCCGTCGATTTTGGCCGTGTGGCACGAGATCATCTGCTGCGGAATGCCGTTGTCGATCTTGTAGCGCGACAGGATCGTGCCGAACGCATCCTCGCTGGTCACGGCAAAGCCGTCCTCCTGCAGGATCTCCATCCACGCGCCGCAGCAGCCGCAGTTGGGATCTTTCATCACATGAATGGCGGGACCGGATTGCGCCAGACCGGCAAGCGGGGCCGTGGCCACCAGACCGGCGGCACCGGCGAGAAAGTTGCGTCGGGTCGGCATCGGCAGTCTCCTTGCAGGCTGGGTTGGTTCGGAGTCTGGACAGGATCGCACGCCGTCGTCAACCATCCGCCCCCGCACCCGGCATCACAACCGGGTGACCCGTCCCGTCGCCTAACGCAGCGTCGGGCGTCACGCCGGTCACCGCGTGTGACAACACCGACTATTGGACCGGCCGGGTCACCCGCAGAGTGCGCGAGATGTACTGGGACTGGGCCGCCAGCGCCTGAGCCAAGCCGATCCGGCGTCGGCATAGCGCGCGAAAACCTTGGTGCTGCCATCCCGCAGGATCAGGTGTACGTCAAAGCCTTCGCGCGGCTTCTCCGGATCGCTTTCCGATAGGCAACATGACACGCCCGGGGTCGCGAGTCCCACGGCGATCGGGCGTTCCTCCAGCAGGCGCATGATGTCGGAAGTCGGCACAGGACCTTCGATCACGTATCCGTCAAACTTGGCCGTGTGACACGAGACCATCTGCTTCGGAATTCCGTTGTCGATCTTGTATCGTGACAGGAGCGTGCCGAAGGAGTCTTGGCTGGTCACCTGCAAACCCTCCTCTCTCAGGAACTCGATCCAAGCGTCGCAGCACCCACAAAACGGATCTCTCATCACATGCATGGTCTTGAAGAAAACATCGGCTCGGACACGTGCGGCCAGCGAGGCGGTACCCAATGCTCCGGCGGCACCGGCAAGAAACTTGCGACGAGATTGCATGGGGCTTTGTCCTGACAGCGTTCATCTTTGGTGCAGGGTCTGGACCGGATCGCGGCGCCCCGTCAACCGCCCATCCCCACAGAAAAGGTCCAATCGGTGACCCGCGCCACCCCATCCTAACGCAGCGTCGGGCGTGACAATCGCGGCTGACGTGACCATGGTGCGCGTCAACCTACGTTTTGATCCGAACGTTTCCCGGGAGGCCGCACATGACCCAATACCCGCACCTGCTCGCCCCGCTCGATCTGGGCCACGTCACGCTGAAGAACCGCGTGCTGATGGGCTCGATGCATACCGGGCTGGAAGAGACCAAGGACTGGAACCGCGTGGCCGAATTCTATGCCACGCGCGCCCGCGGCGGGGTCTCCCTCATGGTCACCGGGGGCATGGCCCCCAACCGCGAGGGCGGCGTCTTTCCCGGCGCCGCGGGCCTTTTCAACGACGAGGACATCGCCAACCACAAGGTGGTCACCGACCGGGTGCATGACGCGGGCGGCCTGATCGCCATGCAGATCCTGCATGCGGGCCGCTATGCCTATGGCCCCGAATGCGTCGCCCCCTCGCCCATCAAGTCCCCTATCTCGCCCTTCCCGCCCAAGGAGCTGGACGAGGATGGCATCGAGAAACAGATCGCCGATATCGTCACCGCCGCGGCCCGCGCGCGGGAGGCGGGGTATGACGGGGTCGAGATCATGGGGTCCGAGGGGTATTTCATCAACCAGTTCCTCGTGCGCCACACCAACAAGCGCGAGGACCGCTGGGGCGGCTCCTACGAGAACCGGATGCGTCTGCCGCTGGAGATCGTGCGCCGGGTGCGCGAGGCCGTCGGCCCCGATTTCATCCTGATCTACCGCCTGTCGATGATCGACCTCGTCCCCGAGGGTTCGACCTTCGACGAGGTGGTGCAACTGGCCAAGGAGGTCGAAAAGGCCGGGGCCAGCATCATCAACACCGGCATCGGCTGGCACGAGGCGCGCATTCCCACCATCGTCACCTCCGTGCCGCGCGCGGCGTTCACCTGGGTCACGAAAAAGCTGATGGGGCATGTGGGCATCCCGGTCATCACATCGAACCGGATCAACACGCCGCAGGTGGCCGAGGACGTGCTGGCCGAGGGCTGCGCCGACATGGTGTCGATGGCCCGTCCCTTCCTCGCGGATGCGGAGTTCGTCAAGAAGGCCATTGAGGGCCGCGCCGACACCATCGCGCCCTGCATCGCCTGCAACCAGGCCTGCCTCGACCATACCTTCTCGGGCAAGATTTCCACGTGCCTCGTGAACCCCCGCGCCTGCTACGAGACCGAGCTGCCGATAACGCCCACCGACACGCCCAGGACCGTGGCCGTGGTCGGTGCCGGTCCCGCGGGCCTTTCCACCGCGATCACGGCGGCGCAGCGCGGCCATGATGTGACGCTCTTCGACCGCGACGCCCAGATCGGCGGCCAGCTCAACATGGCCAAGCAGATCCCCGGCAAGGAGGAATTCTTCGGCCTGGTCGACTGGTACGGCACCATGCTGAAGGAAACCGGCGTCACGGTGAAACTGGGCCATGACGTACAGGCCGATGACCTCACCGGCTTTGACGAGGTGGTCATCGCCACCGGCGTGCTGCCCCGCGACCCCGAGATCGAAGGCCAGGACGGCGACAACACCCTCAGCTATATCGACGTGCTGAAGCACAAGAAGCCGGCGGGCAGCCGCGTGGCCATCATCGGCGCGGGCGGCATCGGCTTCGACGTGGCCGAGTTCCTCGTGCACGAGGGCGAAAGCCCGACCGAGAACCTGAAGGAATGGAAAGAGGAATGGGGCGTCGGCGACCCTGCGCAAACCCCCGGCGGCCTTGCCCCCGAAGGCCCGCAGCCCGACGCGCCCGCCCGCGCCGTCACGCTCCTGCAGCGCAAGTCCGAGCGTGTGGGCAAGCGGCTCGGCAAGACGACGGGCTGGATTCACCGCGCGTCGCTCCGCATGAAGGATGTCGAGATGGTCGGCGGGGTTACCTACGAGCGTATCGAACCTGCGGGCCTCGTGGTCTCCAACGGCGAAGGCCGCGAAGACCCGCGCACGCTCGAGGTGGACACCATCGTGCTCTGTGCCGGACAGGTCAGCGAACGCAGCCTTGCCGACGCGCTCGAGGCCAGGGGCATCGCCTGCCACGTCATCGGCGGTGCGGACGTCGCGGCAGAACTCGACGCCAAGCGCGCCATCGACCAGGGCACCCGGCTGGCGGCGACGCTATAGGCCTTGCCGCGGGTATTGCCCGGCCCTAGTTTCGCGCCATGCCCGTTTGCGCCTTCGATATCGCCCCTGATGGCACCGCCCGCCCGGCCTCCGAAAACGGCCCGGCCGAAGGCTATGCCTGGTGGCATTTCGACCTGAGCGATCCGGAGCTTCCCGGCTGGCTGGCAGCCCGCGTTCCTGCCATTCCCGCTGCCGCCCTGATGGCGCCGGAAACCCGTCCGCGCTGCGACCGCTACGGCGACGGTCTGATGCTGAACTTTCGCGGCGTGAACCTCAATGCCGACGGTCCCGCCGACCAGATGGTCGCGGTGCGCATGTGGGTGACGCAACGGCTGATCGTGACCGTGCGGATGCGCAAGATCTTCGCGCTCGACGCTATCCGGCAGGAGGCCGTGACAGGCACCGCCCCCGCAAGCCCCATCGCATTTGTCCACGATCTGGCCCAGCGCCTGATGACCCGGGTGCAGGACACGGTCTTCGACCTCAGCCACCGTGTCGACGACATGGAAGACAGCGTGCATGACGACGACGCGCCCCTGCCCGAGGACCTGGCAGAGGAACAGCGCATGGCGATCCGCCTGCGCCGCTATCTCGCGCCACAGCGCGACGCCCTGATTGCCCTTGTCGGCACCGACAGCGAACTTGTCACCTCGGATGCCCGCGCCCGCCTGCGCGAGCTTGGCAATCTTGCAAAACTGACCGTCGAGGAACTGGAGGCGATGGTGGGCCGCATGGATGCCGTGCAGGATCACCACGCCGCTCAGGCCGACCTCGTGCACAGTCGAAACGGCTATATCCTGTCGATCGTCGCGGCGGTCTTCCTGCCGCTGGGGTTCATCACCGGGCTGTTCGGCGTGAACGTGGCGGGGATGCCCGGCGTGGACACCCCCTGGGCCTTCGCCGCCCTCTGCATCGGGCTGGTGGTCCTGACCGTCGCGGCGATCTGGATCCTGCGAAAGCTGAAGTGGATCTGACCGAGGTTACTCGACCGTGATCGTGATCTGGTCCGACGTCACCGGCGGGTCGTGCGGTACGTGGTTCATGTCACCCAGCACCAGTTGCAGCGTGTGTTCGCCCGGCTCCAGGTCCAGCTCCACCTCGGTCTGACCGCCTCCGAAATGCATGTGGTTGTCATCAGACGGGATCGCGTTTTGCAGCTCCTCCTCGCCATCGGGGCCTTCGCCCAGCGGCGCGCGATCGATCAGGATGTGGTGATGTCCGGTATGCTCCTTTTCGGTGCCGGCCGGCGCCACGCCCATGCCGCTCAGGCCGAAGACGACCTTCACCGGCGCGGACACGGTGGCGCCGTCTTCAAGGTTGACGAAATAGACCTCTGCATCTTCGGGCGCAGCGGTCCGTTCGGCAAAGGCCATCGAGGCTGTCACCGCCAGAATGGCGAAGGATTTCGTAAGAAGTTTCATGCGAGCTCTCCCTGGTTCAGGTCCCGCAGATGCCGAGTCTCCAGCACGGCCCTGCGACGGTGCTGAAGATGGATCTCACGGGCCGCAAGACAAGGCCCCTGGCCCCGGTCGGCGGCATGAAAGCTGTTTCCGGGCCACGAACGATGCACCACAAAACCAAGATATTGTCTGGCTCGCGCCGCAGTTGTGCCTGAATTTACGGCGATAGCTTGACCCCAACAAGAAATGACGAGGGTATCGAGAATGGATCGCCTTACCGAAATGGAGGCCTTTGCGACCGTCGTGGACCAGGGTGGGTTCACGGACGCTGCCCGCAAAATGGGTATTTCCAAGTCCGCCGTCTCCAAGCACGTCTCGTCTCTCGAGGCCCGTCTGGGTGCGCGCCTGCTGAACCGGACCACCCGCCGAGTCAGCCCGACCGAGATCGGTCTGGCGTATTACGACCGTGCCCTGCGTGTCCTGAACGACGCGGGCGAGGCGGACGCGCTGGTCAGTTCCATGCAGTCCGATCCCTCGGGCCTTCTGCGCATTTCCGTGGCGACCGATTTCGGCGTGAACCACCTCAGCCCGATTCTCGGCCAGTTTCTCGACGACTTCCCGGACATCACGGTCAACATGGTGCTCAACAACCGCTACGTGGAGTTGATTTCCGAAGGTTTCGACATGGCGATCCGCATCGGCGAGCTCGAAGACAGCACGCTGCGCGCCCGCAAGCTGACCGAGACCACCAAGCGCATGATCGCCAGCCCCGCTTACCTGCAAAAATACGGTCAACCCGGCAAGATCGACGAACTCAACGAACACAAGCTCCTGCACTATTCCAGCCAGTCCAACGGGTCGGTCTGGAAGCTGACCGCTCCCTCGGGCGAAAAGCGCCAGGTGCGCACCGCCGGCGGTCTTTCGGTCAATGACGGCCAGTCGCTGCTCAATGCGGCCATTTCGGGCCTCGGCATCGCCTACCTGCCCAGTTTCCTTTACGCCAACGCGATGAAGGACGGAAAAGTGGTTGATGTCATCCCGGACCTGCCGATGGAAACCCAGGGCATCTACGCAGTCTATCCTCCGGGCCGTTTCACGCAGCCCAAGGTGCGCGCCTTCATCGACTTCCTTGTCCACGCCTTCGCCGAGAAGGGTCCGACGGACTGGTAAGATTTTCCTCCGCCTGTCAGGCCTGACCCCGGGTGGCGCGCCGCCCGGGGCCTTTTCGCGTTCTCACGCCATGCGCAATGGCCGCCGCTTGCGCCCCCAGTCGCCCGGCGGACCGTCGATCACACCGGGAAATGGCGTGCCGCAAGTGACGCACGCGCCGAAATCGTCCAGCTTCCACTCCGACAGCGCGTACCAGTCCCGCCCGATCACGCGATCCCCGCACCCGTCGCAGTAGCTCGACTGCCCGTCGGGATGATGCACGTTGCCGATATAGACATGCCGCAGCCCCGCCTGCTGCGCCACCTGACGCGCCCGCAGCAGCGTCTCCAGCGGCGTGCGCTCGTGCGACTGCATCCGGTGATCGGGATGAAAGGCGGTGAAATGCAGCGGCACATCGGGCCCGCAGGTCTCCATCACCCAGGCCGACAGCGCCTCCAGCTCCGCCGTGCTGTCATTCTCGCCCGGGATCAACAGCGTCGTCAGTTCGACCCAGCAATCGGTCTCGTTCACGGCGTAGGCGATCGTCTCCAGCACCGGCTCGATCTCCGATCCGGTCAGCTTGCGGTAAAACCCTTCGGTAAAGCCTTTCAGGTCGATATTCGCCGCATCCATCGCACCAAAGAATTCTGCCCGTGGCGCGTCGCAGATATACCCCGCCGTCACCGCCACGCTTTTCACGCCGGCCTCGCGGCAGGCGGCGGCGGTGTCCAGCGCATATTCGTGAAAGATCACCGGGTCATTGTAGGTAAACGCCACCGACGCACAGCCCTCTGCCCGCGCCACGCAGGCGATCTTTTCGGGCGACGCCGCATGCGCCAGGCTGTCGACCTCGCGACTTTTCGATATCTCGTGGTTCTGGCAGAACTTGCACGCCAGGTTGCACCCTGCCGTGCCGAAGCTCAGCACCGGCGTACCGGGCAGGAAGTGATTCAGTGGCTTCTTCTCGATCGGGTCGATGCAGAACCCGGTCGAGCGCCCGTAGGTGTCCAGCACCATCCGGTCGCCCTGCCGCATACGAACGAAACACATGCCGCGCTGCCCGTCCCGCAATGTGCAGAAGCGCGGGCACAGGGTGCAGCGCAGCCTGCCGTCAGTCTCGGCTTCCCAGAATCGCGCGGCGTGCATCGCGGGCGAATTTCCTCCATGATCCTGTCACCACGTTATGCGATTGACCCGACCATGGATAGTGAACCCGATCCCCTGATGCGCCAGCCCGCCGTCGCCGGAACCTTCTACCCGGCCGAGCCCGATGCTCTCTGGTCCGAGGCCGAAAGCTGCATCACCCGCGGCACCAGCGGCTGGCGGCCCGAGGGCTCGGTGCCCCGCGCAATTATCTCGCCACACGCGGGCTATCGCTTTTCCGGCTGGCTGACCGGCGCGGCGTGGCGGGCTACCGCCCGAGGACAGCCCTCGACCATCGTCATCCTGTCGCCCTCTCATGCGCATTCGTTCGACGGCATCGCCCTGCCCTCGCAAAAGGGCTACGCCATGCCCGGTTTCGACGTGATGATCGACCGATCCGTCACCAACAGCCTCGTTCAGGCAGGGCTGGCCCATGTCGAGGACGCTGCCCATGACCGCGAGCACGGAATCGAGACGCAGCTTGCCTTCCTGCACCGCCTGCATCCCCGCGCCAGGGTGGTGCCGCTCGTCATCGGCAACGCGACACAGGATCAGGTGGCGGCGGCCATTGACCACCTCGCCGCTCAAGGCCAGCCGCTCTTCGTCCTGTCCAGCGACCTCAGCCATTTCCTGACCCGCGACGCGGCGGATGCCAAGGATGCCGAGACGGCCAAGCTGCTGGAAACGTCCAGGGGCACGATCCTCACCCCCCGCCACGCCTGCGGTGCCGCCGCCATCACGGGGTTTCTCGCCTCGGCCACGGGCGCGGGCCTGCGCGTTTCCCGGCTGGCCATGGCGTCCAGCGCCGATGTCACCGGCGACACGTCGCGCACCGTGGGCTACGGCGCCTGGGCGCTCTTCGACACCACCGACGAAATCATCATCCCGCGCCACCGAGAGATGCTGCTGAAGGCCGCGCGGCAAACGCTCGAGTCCTTCACCAGGCGCGGCAAGCCGCCCAATCTCGATGAAACCAGCTTTCCACAGGCCCTGCGCGGGCACGCCGCCAGCTTCATCACACTGCAAAAGAACGGCCGCCTGCGCGGCTGCATCGGCTCGCTTGCCGCGCATCAACCGCTGGTCCGCGACGTCTCCGAGAACACGGTCAAAGCCGCCTCCGACGATCCGCGCTTCAAGCCCCTGAGCGCCGACGAGGTCCCCGGTCTGCGCCTCAAGATCGCCGTCCTGTCGCCCTCCGCGCCGATGACCTTCGCGAATCAGGCTGACCTTTTGTCACAATTGACACCCCACCGTGACGGCATGATCCTGCGCGACGGGGGCAAGCGCGGCGTCTTCCTGCCGATGGTGTGGGAAAGCCTGCCAGACCCGGCCGAGTTCCTGACCGCGCTGAAGGTCAAGGCCGGCCTGCCCGGGGATTACTGGAGCGGCACTCTGGAAATTCACCGCTTCTGCGCCGAAAGCTTCGCCGAACCGGACTAGGCACTCAACCGGCGTTGGAAATCTCGATCAGGTTGCCATCCGGATCGCGTATGTAGATCGAGGTCAGCGGCCCCGTCGCCCCGGTGCGCGGCAGCGGTCCTTCCTCGACCGTCACACCGTATTCGGCCAGGTGCGCCTGCCAGTCGGCCAAGGGCACGTCACTCAGGAAACAAAGGTCCGCTGTCCCGGGGCGGGGATGCGCCGCCTTCGGCTCGAATTCCGCGCCCGCCTTGTGCAGGTTGATCTTCTGTGCCCCGAATTTCAGCGCCCACCGTCGGGTGCCGTCAGCAGGGGTGAACGCCTCGGCCGTCATTGCCAGGACATCCGTGTAAAAGGTCACCGTCGCATCGACATCCGCCACGGTCAGCACCAGGTGATCCAGCGATGTCAGGCGGGTCGGCATGAGCACGTTTTCTTCGCTAGCATTGTCATCTCGCGTATCAGCGTCATAGACATACGCCGAAACCCGAGAGCAGTCCAAGATGACAGACACCACCCAGACCCTTCACGATTCCATCGACCCGGCCCGCGCCCGCGCGCTCCAGGCAACGCTCGGCCAGACCCCGACCGTGCAAGCTGGAGACGCCCTTCCGCCTTTCTTTCACCAGATCTATTTCTGGGACCCGCAGGTGCCCGCCGACCTGGGCCGTGACGGACATCCGAAACTGGGCGGGGTCATTCCGGACATGGGCCTGCCCCGGCGCATGTGGGCAGGCGGGCAGCTGGAATTCCAAGCCCCCTTCCGCGCGGGCCAGCCCGCCACGCGCCGCACCACCCGCGAAAAGGCTGAGCACAAGCAGGGCCGTAGCGGCCCGCTGGCCTTCGTCACACTGCGCCACGAAATCTGGCAAGACGACACCTGTTGCATCGCCGAGCATCAGGATCTCGTCTATCGCGAGGACGATGGCGGCCGGAAACCTGAACCGCCCCGTGCCCACGACGGCGCGGTGAAAACCCACACGGTCAGTTTCGACAGCACGCTCCTCTTCCGCTACTCCGCGCTCACCTTCAACGGCCATCGCATCCATTACGACGAGGCGTATGCGCGCGAGGTCGAAGGCTATGACGGCCTCGTCGTCCACGGCCCCCTGCTGGCGCATCACCTGATGCAAATGGCCGATGCCGAGCTGGGCGGGCTGAAACGTTTCAGCTTCCGCGCGACCAGTCCCCTGATGCATCACGAGGACGCGACGATCTGCTGGACCGAGAACGGCACCTGCTGGGTGCGCGGCCCCGACGGGCGGCAATGCATGTCCGCGCAGGCAGGTTGATCAGCCGGTTTTCGGCAAAGACGCCTCGGGCCTGAACGCCGCCGGGATCTCGTCCCGCCCGTCCAGCACAAGGTCGGCCATCACCTGCGCCACTTTCGGCGCCATGCCGAACCCAATCTTGAAGCCGCCATTGGCGATGAACTGGTCAGGGTAAAGCGGATGCACGCCCAGCATCGGCGCCCGCGACCGCGCCCGGGGCCGCACCCCGGCCCACCGTTCGATCACCTTCGCGTCTCGCAACGCCGGCACCGCAATGCGCGCGCGGTCCAGAACCTCGTCCAGTTGCGCATCCGTTTCCGTCGCGCTGTCATACTCCCGCTCCGAGGTTGACCCGACAGCCGTCGTCCCGTTGCGATGAAAGATCACGTGCAGCGCGTCGGCAAAGACCTGTGGCGCGTCCGGCGCCGCGAAATCCAACAACGCGCCCTGTCCCTTGACGCCGTTGCCCACCGGCGCCGCGAGCCTTTCCGACAATTCGGTCAACCCCGCGACCCCCGTCGCATGAACCACGCGGCCCTGCGGCTTGCCCTCGGCCACGATCTCTCCGCCACGGGTCACGATGGCCGCCGCCAGCGCCTTGGCGCCTTCGCGTGGATGCAACCGCGCCGACAGCGTATCGAGGATCAAGAGCCCCGTGGGCGTGACCGGCGCATGGGCCACAGCCTCCGCCTCGACCACCTTCCACGTCGCGGCCTCGCCCCACAGCTCGCGCGCGGTGACCTCCCGCTGCCGCGCCAGCGCAAGGCCGGCCTCGTCCGCCACCGGCTGCACCCGGCCCGTCCGCGCATAACCCGGCGGCAGGCCAGAGACCTCCGCCACCTCGGCCCAGAACGCCTCTGCCAACAGCAGGCTCTCCAGCTGGAACGCCTTCTTCTCATTCCAGTTCTCGGGCACGTGCGGTGCCAACGCGCCCACCACGCCGCCCGACGCCCCCGCGCCCACACCGCCCGGGTCGATCACCCGCACTGACGCCCCCCGCGACTGGCACGCGAAGGCGATGGAAAGGCCGAAGATTCCGGCACCGTAGATGGTGACGTCTGCCATTGTCATTTCCCCTGCCCGGCGGCATGGTCGCCGGGATTTTCCCTGACTACCGGAAGGCGCGATGCAGGACCAGCAGGCAGAACTGGAATGGCGCGAGGGCGACGTGCCCGTCTCCACCCGGTTCGACGACCCGTATTTCAGCCTGGAAAACGGCCTGGCGGAAACGCGCCACGTCTTTCTGGGTGGCAACGATCTGCCGGCCCGGTTCCGCGAAGGGTTTCACGTGGCCGAACTCGGCTTCGGCACCGGGCTGAACTTCCTGACCGCGCTCCAGGCATGGCGCGCTGCGGGGGTGCCGGGCACGCTGCATTTCACCAGCTTCGAGGCGTTCCCGATGGAGCCTGCCCAGATCGCGCGCGCGCTTTCGGTTTTTTCCGACCTGCCGATCGAGGCGCTCGAACTGGAGCGCGGCGGACCCTTCGGCCACCCCCTGGCCGGCCCCGATTTCCGGCTCCGGATCATCGAGGGCGACGCCCGCGCCACCCTGCCCGGCTGGGACGGGGCGGCCGACGCCTGGTTCCTTGACGGCTTTTCCCCCGCCAAGAACCCGGAACTGTGGGAAGAAGCCCTGATGCGCCACGTGGGCCAGCACACTGCACCGGGCGGCACCGCGGCCACCTATACCGCGGCGGGCTTCGTCCGTCGCGGATTGCAGGCGGCGGGGTTTGAAGTCGACCGCGTTCCGGGATACGGGCGAAAGCGTCACATGACCCGCGCAAGAAAGACCTGACAATGGCAGAGCAGAACACCCGCCTCGGCATCCTGATGATGGTGACGACGACCTTCATCTTTGCGGTGCAGGACGGCATCTCGCAATATCTCGCGCGGGAATACAACGTGCTGATGATCGTGATGATCCGCTACTGGTTCTTCGCGGCCTTCGTGATGACCGTGGCCAGCCGCACCGCCGGCGGCCTGCGCGCCGCCGCCCGCACCGATCAGTCTTTGGTGCAAGGGTTCCGCGCTGTCCTGCTGGTGGCCGAGATCTGCGTGATGATCTTCGGCTTCACCTTGCTGGGCCTCGTCGAAAGCCACGCCGTCTTCGCCTGCTACCCCCTGCTGATCGCCGCCCTCTCCGGCCCGGTGCTGGGCGAAAGCGTCGGCTGGCGCCGCTGGGCGGCCATCGGGGTGGGGTTCGTCGGCGTCATCATCATCCTGCAACCCGGCTTCGGCGTGTTCCAGCCCGAGGCCATCGTGCCGCTGATCGCCGCGCTGATGTTCGCACTCTACGGCCTGCTGACGCGCTACGTCGGCCGCCGCGACAGCGCCGCGACCAGCTTCTTCTGGACCGGCACCGTGGGCTCGGTCGCCATGACCGCCGTCGGCCTGTGGTTCTGGGAGCCGATGTCGGCCTATAACTGGCTCTGGATGGCCGCGCTTTGCGTCACCGGCGCGGCCGGGCACTACACGCTCATCAAGTGCTACGAGGTCGCCGAGGCCAGTGCGGTGCAGCCCTTCGCCTACCTGCAACTGGTCTTCGCCAGCACCATCGGCATCCTATTCTTTTCAGAGACGATCCGCACCAACGTGGCCTTTGGCGCGGGGCTGATCGTGGCCGCCGGGCTGTTCACCCTCTGGCGCCAGCGGCTGCGCGGCTAAGGTATTTCCGGGACATCTTGGATCGCTCTTCACTGCCTCTTGGACCGCAAAAAAGATGCATGTTTCAAACTGACCCGGAAACGCTCCAGTGCGGCATTTTACCGGGCTTTCCCGCAGCAGGCCGACGATGTATCAAACGTCTGAAAGACGAGAGGTCTCATCCATGCGCTCGGCGCGACACATGACAGCGATCTGCAAGGCGGCATTCACGCTGGTCTTGGCGCTGTTCATCGCGATCCGCGTCGTGGCCCAGCCCACGATCCTCGCTGCGCCGGAACCGGGGGTGATGGCGCTCTGCTCTGGCGGGCAGATCGTCTATGTCTCGATGGAAACCGGCCTGCCGGTGGAGAACGACGGCGAAACCGGCCTGCTGGCCGATCCCTGCCCGTTCTTCGGCGTGACGGCCTTCGACCTGACCGTGGACCAGCCCCTGCCGACACCGCTTCAGGTGCCATCCGCGCTCGCCCTCGCGCAGACCGGCGCGTCTCAGCCCGTGCCCGGCGCTCCGGTTCAGAACGCCGCCCGCGCCCCGCCCCTGCGGACCTGATCCCGCGCGGGCATACCGCCCGCATTCCACTTCCCAAGAACATCGACGCAGGCGGGCCTCTGCCCGGCGCGGTCCCATAGCAAATCCGGCACCGGGCCTGTCGCCCGCGTCGCCATCGTACAGGAGACTGACATGAAAACCTTTCTTACCCTCGCATCCGCCCTCATCCTTTCGGCCGGCATCGCCACCGCGCATGACTACACCGTGGGCGATCTGGAAATCATGCACCCCATGGCATTCGAGACCCCCAAGATGGCCAAGGCCGGCGCGGGGTTCCTGATGATCACCAATACCGGCAACACCGACGACGTGCTGCTCGAGGTGCGCGCCGATTTCCCCAAGGTCGAGATCCACACGACCGAGGAAACCGACGGCGTCGCCAAGATGATGCATGTCGAAACGCTGCCCATCCCGGCCGGCGAGTCGGTCAAGCTGGCACCGGGCGGCTATCACGTGATGTTCATGGGCCTCTCGTCGCAGCTTGAGGAAGGCCAGAAAATTCCCGCCACGCTGGTGTTCGAGAACGCGGGCGAGATCGAGGTCACGTTCAACGTGGAAACCCGCCCCGAAGACGGCGAAAGCATGGATCATTCCAACCACTGACCGTTGCGGCACGCCGTGCGGTCGGCTGTCCGCCCGCACGTCATCGTCGGGTCAATCCACGGTCGGCTTCAACGTGCTCCCGACAAGTTCCTGCGAAAACGGCACCGGGTGCGGCTCCTTGCCCAGCCGCGCCCGGTAGACCGGCAGGCTCTCGGCCACGCGCATCACGTAATTCCGCGTCTCGTTGAAGGGGATATGCTCGATCCAGTCGATGATGTCCCCGCCCTCCTGGCGCGGGTCGCCGAACCGCGTCATCCAGCTCGGTGGCCGTGCAGGCCCTGCGTTGTAGGCCGCCGACATCATGATGACGTTGCCATCGAACTGTGCCGCCATCTGCGCCAGGTAGGCAGACCCAAGGCGCGCATTGTAGGCCCAGTCGTCGAACACCCTGGACCGTGTGTGTTCGGTTTCGCCCAATCGTCTCGCCACCTCTGCCGCCGTTCCGGGCATCAGCTGCATCAGCCCCATCGCACCCGCGCCGCTGGCGACGTTCTGGTCGAACTCGCTTTCGCGCCGGGCGATCGCAAGCGCCAGTTCCATCGGGACCGGCAGGTCGAGCTCGTGCATCGGGTGCAACGGATAATAGGGGGCGGGCAGCGTGATTCCCCGTTGCGCCGCCGCCTTGCCCACCATCACCTGCAGGTGCGGCGAGCCCAGATCGTGCATCGCCTGTCCCAGCTGTCTCAGAGGCTCCAGGTCAAGTGTGCCCGCCAGATGCTTGAAGAACTGCTCGGCCAGCGAGACCCGCCCATTTGCCAGCGCCAGAACCCCGGCCTGGAACACTTCGCCCCGCGCGAATTCCGCTTCGCGCCAGTCGGGAAAGCTCTGACGCCCCATAAGCGCCCGGTCGAACGGAAAGCCGCCCCGCTCGGCGGCCAGCAGCCCGTAAAAGCTGGTCTGGTGCAGCGCCCCGAACTCGTAGGCGATCTCGGCCGCGGCCTCGTTGCCAGCGGCCTCCTGGGCGCGGCCCAGCCAGTACCCGGCCCGGCCCAACGAGATCGGCGTCTCGACCGCATCCATGAACCGCTCGAAGTGGAATACCGCAAGCTCGGGATCGTTGAGGTCCGTCAGCGCGATGAAGCCCGCCAGCCACTCGAGGTCCGCGAAATGCGACCCTTCGACCAGACCATGCACCGACGCCAGGTCATAGGCCGTACGCGCGGCACCGTCGCGCATCCTGTCCCGGGCCAGTTCCCGCCGCCAGCCCGCCCAACGCTCGGCATCCCCCAGCCCGTTTCCTTCCAGACGGCTTTGGCGAAGGATCAGCTTGATCGCGTCATCGGCCCGGTTCTTGCGAATGTGGCGGTTGAACAGGGCGTAGGCGATGTGCGGGTCCGAGCGGGCCGCCTCGGGCAACAGGTCAAGTCGCTTGTCGGCACCGTCGGCATCGGCCTCGATCATCAACCGGGTCTGGGCGATATCGCGCGTGGCCTCGTCGACCAGCGGCAGCATCTGCTGCACGTCCCGCAGGCCCCGCCACAGGGCCATGTCCAGCCGCGCCGCGTGATGCGGCTCCAACAGTTCCGGTCGCGCCCGGATGAAGGCGTCATGCTCGGCCGTCGACAAATCCAGCGTCCGCCATGCCAGCACCATCGCGACCTCTGCATCGCCCGGCCGGTCGGCCTCCTGCAGCGCACGCGCATAGGACAGCGTGCCCAGGCCCGATTGCGGCACCCGGTCCTCGTAAAAGGCAATGATCTCATCGGGGTCGGCGCCGATCATCGCGCCCTCTGCCTGCTTGTGCAGGTAATCCAGCCCCGGCCAGTCCGGGTGGTCGGCAAGAAAGGTCAGGATGTCGGCGGGCGTGCCTTTGCCCGCCCGCAGCCGGTGCCATTCGATCAATGTCACCGCCCCGGGGCCCGCCCGCTCGGCCAGATGCATCGCGGTGGTCCAGCGCCCCGCCAGCATCGCATCGAAGGCGCTCGACAAGGGGCGCGGCGGGACACGCGGCGCCGGCGCCACCATGACGGTCTCTTCCGCGCCCTGGCCGCCCCCGGCGTCCGAGGACGCAGTCGCCTCGCTCACGGCTTCAGTCTGGGCCATGGCAAACCATGGCCAGGAGAGGGCCATCAAGGCCACGACAAGTCTTTGCACGCTGAACATCACTTGCATTTTCCCGGGCCAGCGACGATAGACACAGCCAGCCTAGTTTCAAGGGGACGGATCGTCCATTCACAAGCTGGGCAACGCCGCGGCACGATTGCGTGTTCCACCGCGGTCATCCACCAGCCCTTGGGGCTAAGACATAAAGAGGAGCGTATCATGTTCAAAGGATCATTTCCTGCCCTGGTCACGCCGTTCAAGAACGGCGAGCTGGATCTCGATACGCTCAAGAAGCTTGTGGAATGGCATATCGCCGAAGGCAGCCACGGCCTTGTGCCCGTCGGCACCACCGGCGAAAGCCCCACGCTCAGCCATACCGAGCATGAAACCGTCGTGTCCGAAGTGGTGCGCGCCGTCAACGGCCGCATTCCGGTGATCGCGGGTGCTGGCAGCAACAACACGCTCGAATCGATCCGCTTCATCCAGCACGCCGAAGAGGTGGGCGCGGATGCGGCCCTGGTGGTGACGCCCTATTACAACAAACCCACCCAGCGTGGCCTGATCGCGCATTTCACCGCGCTGCACGATTGCTGCAACCTGCCGATCATCATCTACAACATTCCCGGGCGGTCCATGGTGGACATGCTGCCCGAAACGATGGGCGAACTGGCCAAACTACCGCGCATCGTGGGTGTCAAGGACGCCACCGGCGACCTGGCCCGCGTCAGCCACCAGCGTATGACCTGCGGCAAGGATTTCTGCCAGATCTCGGGCGAGGACGCGACCGCGCACGGCTTCAACGCCCAGGGCGGCGTCGGCGTGATCACCGTCACCGGCAACGTCGCCCCCCGCATGGTGGCCGAGGTCCAGAACGCCACGCTCGCCGGCGACTATGCCAAGGCGCTGGAAATCCAGGACCGGCTGATGCCGCTGCACAAGGCGATCTTCACCGAGCCGGGCCTCGTGGGCGCGAAATACGCCCTGTCGCGGCTGGGTCTGTGCAGCGACGAGGTGCGCTCGCCCCTGACCGACCTCAGCGACGAGACCAAGGCCCTGGTCGATCACGGCTTGCGCCATGCCGGGCTGATGAACTAGGCCTCGGGCCTATGGCCGAACTTCTGATCGTCTATCACTCCAAGACCGGCGGCAGCCGCCAAATGGCGGAGGCCGCCGCCGACGCCGCGCGGGACGAGACGACCACGACGCTTCAGACTGCCGAAGAGACCGGGCCGGACGATCTGCTGCGCGCCGATGGCTATATCTTCTGCGCGCCGGAAAACCTGGCCGCCATCGCCGGTATGATGAAGGACTTCTTCGACCGCTGCTATTACCCCGTTCTTGGCCGGATCGAGGGGCGCCCCTATGCCCAGATGGTCTGTGCCGGGTCTGACGGCACCAACGCCCAGAAACAGATCGCCCGCATCGCCCAGGGCTGGCGGCTGAAGGCGGTGCAGGAGCCCTTCATCATCTGCACCCACGCCCAGACGCAGGAACAGATCCTGGCCGAAAAACACCTGTCGGAAGAGGACATTGCGCCCTGCCGCGAACTGGGGCAAGCCCTTGGCGCCGGTCTGGAGATGGGCGCGTTCTAGAGCGCTTCCGGGAAACCTCGAATCGCTATTCGCTGACTTTTCAAACGCAAGAAGCGATGCATGTTTCGGACTGACCCGGAAACGCCTTAGTCGACCCGGCGCACCAGCATCTGGTTGCCCGGCCCTGACTTGGTTTCGAACACCTTCAGCTTGCCCACGAGATCGCTCAGCTTCTTCTCGCCATAGGTCCGCGTGTCGAAATCCGGCTTGTCCGCCTGGATCTGCTGACCGATCCGGCCCAGAGGATACCACTCGCCTTCCTGGTCGATCTTTTCCATCGCGTCGAAAATGAGGTTTCGGGCATTGGACGCAGATTTCGAATCGAGCCCCGCCTTGGCCTTCGTGCGCCCGGACGGCCCGGTGTCCTGATAGATGTTCTCGATCGCCACGAAGCGATTGCAGGCGTTCTTCAGCGCATCGGGTGCCTTGGCCTCGCCGATGCCGATCACCGTCAGGCCCTGTTCGCGGATGCGGCTGGCCAGCCGGGTGAAATCGCTGTCCGACGACACCAGCACGAAGCCGTCGAAATGTCCGGCGTGCAGGATGTCCATCGCGTCGATCACCAGCCCGATATCCGACGCGTTCTTGCCCTTGGTATTCGCCGTCTGCTGGTGCTGCACCAGCCCGAGGTTCTGCGCCGTCTTGGTCCATCCGCTCAACTGCTGGCTGGACCAGTCGCCATAGACCCGCCGCAGCCCCGGCTCGCCATAGCTGGTGACTTCCTTCAGAATGGCATCGGCATATTTCGACGGCACGTTGTCGGCGTCGATCAGGACGGCAAGCAGGTTGGAACGGTCGGGCATGGCAACTCCTTTTCAGGGGCACCCTGCCCTATCCGCCCCTCCGGCGAAAGCCGATTGTGGGCGCTCAGCCCTTGTCGCCGATCTTGTCCTGCGTCCTGGTCTCGAAGTCCGAGGCGTCGTGACGCTCCCACAGCTGCTCGTGCGGCTCGCCCATGGTTCGGTTCACCATGCGACCGCGCTGCACGGTGGGCCGGTCCAGGATCTTTTCGGCCCATGCCACGACGTTCTTGTATTCGTGCACGCTCAGAAATTTGCCGGCGTCGTATTGCCGGCCCAGCGCCAGGTTGCCGTACCACGGCCAGATTGCCATGTCGGCGATGCTGTACTCCTGCCCCGCGATATAGGGCCGGTCTGCCAGCCGCTTGTCCAGCACGTCCAGCTGCCGCTTGGTTTCCATCGCGAAGCGGTTGATCGGGTACTCGTATTTCTCGGGCGCATAGGCATAAAAATGGCCGAACCCGCCGCCCAGATACGGCGCACTGCCCATCTGCCACATCAGCCAGTTCATCACCTCGGTCCGTTGCGGGCCGGACTTTGGCAGGAACGCCCCGAACGTCTCGGCCAGGTGAATGAGGATGGACCCGGATTCGAAGACGTTTACCGGCGCAGACCCCGAGCGGTCCACCATCGCGGGGATCTTGGAGTTGGGGTTCACCTCGACAAAGCCCGAGCCGAACTGGTCGCCATCGCCGATCCGGATGAGCCAGGCGTCGTACTCGGCGTCATGACCCGCGGCCAGAAGCTCCTCGAACATCACGGTCACCTTCACCCCGTTGGGCGTGCCCATGGAGTAAAGCTGGAAGGGATGCTCGCCCACCGGCAGGTCCTTGTCATGGGTGGCCCCGGCGATGGGCCGGTTGGTCGAGGCGAAGGTACCGCCACTTTCGGCGTCCCAGGTCCAGACTTCGGGCGGGGTGTAGGTGTCGTCGGTCATCACGGGCTCTCGTTTTGGTTTGCTTTCGCGGAAAAGCTAACCGCCCCCCACGGCAATGCAAGGTGCAGCGGTGCACAGAATTCTGTGCAAAGCCCCATCGCCCCGCATCGGATTTCCAGGACCTGTCGCAAAGAACGCCATGTAGACCCCCGTCCGCAACGGCCTACATAAACACTGTCGCAGGGCTTGCGTCGCGTGGGTGCTTTCGCCAATGCTGCGGCGAACTGTACGAAGGAGTATGACAGATGCGCTGGTGGATGATCCTGACCGTGGCAACCCTCACGGCCTGCGGACCGGCCGTGACGGACGATGACGTGCCCTCGCGCGCCGAAGAGGACGGCCCCGATATCTGCATGGCCGCCGACCATGCCGCCCTTGTGGGCCAGCCGCTGGACGCCTTCGATCAATCCACGCTGGACCAGCCCGTGCGCATCATTCCGCCCGGCGGGATCGTGACGATGGAGTACACTCCCAAACGGCTGAACGTCGATCTGGACAGCGACAATACCATCGTGCGCTTCTGGTGCGGCTGATCATGCGCCCCCGCGCCTGATTTTCATCGCAAGCCCCCGTCCCGCGATCATTCTTGTCTTGCGCTTTTTTCAACGCAGCTGATACTTGCTGGCCAGCAATGTTTGATTTCGCACAAGCAATCGAGGCCCGTCATGGACAGCTGGGATGAAGTCCGCACCGCCTTTCACGTGGCGCGGGTGGGAACGGTCAGCGGCGCCGCCGAGGCGCTTGGCGTCCACCACGCCACCGTCATCCGCCACATCGACGCGCTCGAGGAGCGGTTGGGCGTCAAGCTCTTCCAGCGCCATGCCCGCGGCTATTCGACCACCGAGGCCGGAGAGGATTTGCTGCGCGTCGCGCAAGCCACCGACGACCAGTTCAGCCAGCTCGCGGGCCGTATCAAGGGCCGCGGCAACGATGTGTCGGGCGAGCTGGTCATCACTTCGCTGGGCGGGTTCAGCCACCTTCTGGTGCCGGTCCTGACCGAATTCCGGCAGGAATATCCCGACATCATCCTGCGCTACCTGACCGGCGACCGCCTGTTTCGCCTGGAATACGGCGAGGCGCATGTCGCCATCCGCGCGGGCCGCGCCCCGGATCAGCCGGACAACGTGGTGCAGCCCTTCTACAAGCAGGCGCACACGCTTTACGCCGCGCAATCTTATGTCGACCGGCACGGCCTGCCCGCGTCGGAGGACGAGTTTGATCAGCACTGGTTCGTCAGCGCCGACGACCCGAAGAACCGCGCGCCCTTCAACCAGTGGCTGCGGCAGACAGCACCCGAAGAGCGCATCATCTTCCGCAGCCAGGACGTGCACGCCCAGCGCCGCGCGATCACCCACGGCGCGGGCATCGGGTTTCTCAGCAAGGTCCTTGCCAACCAGCTCGGCAACCTGACCGAGGTCATGCCCGCGCGCGACGAATGGTCCGCGCCGATCTGGCTGGTGACCCACATGGACCTGCACCGTACCACCAAGGTGCAGGCCTTCCTGCGGTTCCTCAAGGACCGCGCCAAGGCGTGGGAGGTCGAATGACCGACCGGCTGCGCGGCCATGCCGCGATGCTGGCCTTTTCCGGGCTGATCGCCGGGTCCTTCGCGCTTGGCTCGATGGCTACCCCGCATATCGCACCCACCGCGCTGAATGCCGTACGGTTCATCCTGGCCTCGGTCCTGCTGGGCAGCGCCGCCTGGGCCACCGTCGGCATCCCGCGTGCCACGTGGCAGGCACCGTGGCGCTACCTGCTCCTGGGCGGGTCGATGGGGCTTTACTTCGTGATGATGTTCGAAGCCCTGAAAACCGCCGCCCCGGTCAGCGCGGCGGCGGTCTTTACCCTGACACCCATCATGTCGGGGCTGTTCGGCTATATCCTTCTGCGGCAGGTCATGACCCCGCGCATGGCCGTGGCGCTGGCCATCGGGGCGGCGGGGGCGCTCTGGGTGATCTTCGACGCCGATCTTCAAGCGTTCCTGCGGTTCGAGATGGGCCGGGGCGAGGTCATCTTCTTTTTCGGCTGCATCGCCCACGCGTTCTATACACCGCTGGTGCGCAAGCTGAACCGGGGCGAGCGGCCCATCGTCTTTTCCTTTGGCGCCATGGTCGCCGCCGCCGGGCTGATCGCGCTGGCGGGCTGGTCCGACATGCGCGGCACCGACTGGCCCGGCCTGCCCGCCATCGTCTGGATCACGATTCTCTACACCGCCGTCGCGGCCACGGCGATCACCTTCGTGCTGCTGCAATACGCCTCGCTGCGCCTGCCCAGTGCCAAGGTCATGGCCTATACCTACCTGACGCCTACCTGGGTGATCTGCTGGCAGGCCGCGCTTGGCCACGGCCTGCCGCCACGCATGATCCTCGTGGGCGTGGGGCTGACCATCGTGGCGCTGATGCTGCTCTTGAAGGACGAATAGTCACTCGGCCAGGTCCCGCGCCGCCTCGTGGATTCTCCGGAATTCGTCGCCGAACGCATCCTCTGGAACCCTGCGCAGGAAATACTGCACCGTGCCGATCGGCGCGGGAAGTTGCACATCCATGGCCATCGTGTCGCCACGGCAGGTATAGGTGATCGTCGGCTCGTACCGCTCCGCTCCCGCAACAGGTGCGGTCATGACATCACCATTGGCCGTCATCGTAAACATGGCCGGGGCGGACCCTGCGTCGCAGAACGTGACCCTCCCAGCCTCGCCGTTGATGAACCCCACCTGTGTCGGCGCGGCAAGGTCCAGCCGCACGTCCACGACATCGCCGGTCTCGACGAATGTATCGGTGAATTCCGTGGCTTGGTGAAACGGGAGCGTGTGATAGAACCCGTCCTCGTAGATCGATATCCCCAGCGCGGGCGACGCGCCCGCCGCGATCTCGCGGATCACGTCCTCCGGCACCATGCCCTGCAAGGCGGCACGGATCCGTGCGGGGGCCGTGTTCTCTCCGACCCAGTGCCCCACCATGCACGGATCGCCCACCGGGGGCGGTGCGACACAGGCGTTCTGGGCAAGACCGGGCGCGGCCCAGAGGGCCAACATCAGGGTTGAAACGGTTTTCTTCATCGCGGTTCCTCCGAAATCTCAGAGAAAACCACCCGCTTCCAGTTTCCGCACAAGGCGGCGATAATCCAAGGCGGGCGGCACATCCTCCGATACCTGTCCGTCGTCCGATCGCAAGAGCGGGTTCATTTTTACCAGGTCCACGTCGCAGAAGGCCTCGATCTGATTGGCCAGCGCGTCGAACGCCCCCTGCCGCCAGCGCCGCTGGATCAGGCCCACCCGCGTGCCGGGCTGCAGCATGAATGGCGCCAGGTGAAAGGCCGAGCCATCAGGCCCCACGATCTGCCGCGCGGCGGCGTAATGGGCGCATTGTTCCGGCAGGCTGTGACGCTGCGGGTGCAGGATCGTATAGCCCGCCTTGTGCATCAGCCGCTCGATCCGCTCTTCCTGGTCCACCATCTGGCCAGCGCGTTTCAGCAGGGACCGCGAGAGGTAGATCTTCTCGTCGCCCTCGGGTGTCACCGCCGCCTGAAGCCGCCCGCGAATGAAGCGGCGAAACTCCGGCGTGCCGGTGATCCAGTCGCGGTGCCCCATGCCCTGCGTCGGCACGTCCAGCGCCTCGGCCCGCACCGGGGTTTCCACGAAATGCACCGGCAACCCTTCGCTCAGGAGGTCCACGAACGCCTTCAACCGCCGTTCGAAAACTGCCCCGAAATCAATGCCATGCATCGGGATCAGGACCAGGCCGTCATAGCTGCGCTGCCCCAAGGGCCACAGCCGCGAGATGCATTCCAGCAGGAAATGCCCGAAATGATGCCGCCCGATGCCGATGAAGAGATGCCGCCCCGGCAAGACCTCCGCCGCCCCCGGCATATCCGGCTGCGCGGTAAAGCGATTGGCCGAATAGAGCGTGCGCGACTGCTCGACAAAGCTGCCTTCCGCACGAAACACGCCACAGGCCAGGTCCCGGCCTTGCGACATGGGGACCACCTGTGCCTGCTCCACCGTCTCGATATGCGGCTGCGGCAAGACACGCGGATCCAGCGCCGCGCCCGGCGCCGCGTCATCCATCATCGCGGAACTCTTTCGCCAGGAACTGCTCGAACGCATCCAGGTGCACCGCCTCGAACTGGCCGAAGCTCTGCATCCAGATGCTGGCGTCGCGCAACGCGTCCGGCTCCAGCTTGCACCACACCACCCGGCCCCGCCGTTCCTGGCTGATCAGGCCCGCGCGGGTCAGGATGCCAAGGTGTTTCGACACCGCCGCCAGCGACATCTCGAACGGCTCGGCCACGTCCGTCACGGCCATGTCATCCTCCAGCAGCATCGACAGGATCGTGCGGCGGGTGGGATCGGCCAGCGCGGCAAAGACGGTATCTAGGGATCGGGCCATGGTGTACCGTTTAAGCCTTGCGGCACAGGCCGCGTCAACTGTCTTGGGCCTCGGCGCGGCATTGCGGACTCGACTCCGGTGCGGCAGCGCCCTAATTTGGAACAAATAAAGAACAATTATCGCTGCTGATCCGGTCCCGCTGCCATGCCCGAACGGCGTATCCTTTCTGTCTGGTTCCCCCGGCTGGGGGCCGAACGGCTGCTGCGGCGGACCGGGATGGATGCGGACGTGCCTTTTGCCGTGGTGCGCGACACCGGCCAGATGCAGGTGCTGTGCTCGCTGTCGGGCGCGGCCGAAGCCGCGGGGCTGCGGGTGGGTCAGCCCTTGCGCGATGCCCATGCGATGTGCGCCACGCTGGTCACGAAACTGCAAAACCCGCACCAGGAGGCGGCGTTCCTGGCCAGCCTCGGGCGGTGGGCCGAACGGCTGAGCCCGTGGGTGGCGACGCAGCCGCCCGATGCGTTGCTGGTGGACATCACCGGCTGTGCGCATCTTTTCGGCGGGGAAGAGGCGATGGTCCGTCAAGTCATTGAAGAGGCGTCACTTTCAGGCCTGACAGCGCGGTGCGGCCTGGCCGGGTCCGTGGGCGCGGCCTGGGCTTTGGCCCGCTATGCCGGGGCCGCACCCGGCGCGGTTCGCAGTGGTGACGCCATCGACCAGGAAGCCCGCGCGACCCGCTCTCGGGCAGCCAAGCGGCGGCACTGGGAACGCGGGGGGGCTGCGCCCGTGGCGGGCGTAAGCCGTTCAAATTCAATGCCGTTTTCCATCGCACCGCCCGGACAGGCGCGCAGTCTTCTGTCCTCGCTGCCCATCGCCGCCCTGCGACTGGAGGCAGAGCAGGTCGCGGCCCTGAACCGGCTGGGCCTGCGCAAGGTGGGCGACCTCTTGAACCAGCCGCGCGGACCGCTGGCCCGGCGCTTTGGCCGGGGGCTCTTGCTGCGAATGGATCAGGCGGTGGGAGCGGCACCCGAGCCGGTGTCGCCCGCTCGCGTGAAGCCCCGGCTGGCGACCCGGCTGACCCTGCCGGAACCCATTGGTTTGACTGAGGATTTGCAGGCCGGGCTGGACCGGCTGGTGCCGCGTCTGTGCCAGCTTCTGGCGGACCAGGGACAGGGGGTGCGCAAGGTCCGGTTGGAGGCGTGGCGCGCCGATGGCACCATGGGCTGGATCGAGGCGGGGCTGGCGCGGGCGACGGACGAACCCGACCGCATCCGTCCCCTGCTGGCCATGCGGCTGGACGAGATCGACGCGGGCTTTGGCATCGACGCCTTGCGGCTGGTGGCTGCCGTGAGCGAGCCGGCTCAGCACCGCACCGCCGCCGGTCATCTGGACGCGACCCAGGCCGCGCGTGACCGGCTGACGCGGGATACCGCCGTGGAGGATCTGATCGGTCGCGTGGGCGGGCGGATCGGGCTGGAGGCGATCACCCGCCTGCACCCGGCCAGCAGCCATATCCCTGAAAAGACGTCACAAATCCTGGCCGCCGCCTGGTCGGAACCGGCGACTGAGTGGCCCCGCCCCGCCACGCCGCGCCCCCTGCTGATGTGGTCGCCCGAGCCGGTCAACGCCCCGGACGCGCCGCACCTGCCAGCCACGTTCCGGTGGCGCGGGCGGGCGCATGAGTTGGCCGAGGCGAAGGGGCCGGAGCGGATCGCGCCGGAATGGTGGCTGGACGATCCGAACTGGCGGTCGGGGGTCCGGGATTACTGGCAGGTGGTCACCGGCCGAGGGGAGCGGTTGTGGCTGTATTACGCCCATGGCGGGACGATGTCGTCGGGGTGGTTCTGCCAGGGGCGGTTTGCGTAGGCGAATCAAAAGGTTAAGGGGGCGAATTGGCCGAAAACGGCACGTCGGTATCGCGTCGGTATCCGGGTGGTATCGCGACGGTGCGATTTTCGCGTTTCGCGTGGTTAACGTGGGGTGCGTGGGGTGCGTGGGTTTTCACCCACCCTACGCGGTGGAGAGCCGCGCGATCGCCAGACCGCGGGATGGCGATCTGCCGGTTATTCAGCGCGATTTATTCTCGCCACATCCGCAAGACATTAAATCGATACGCTTACGCCAGCCAATCGCCAGCCCGTTCGGGCGGTCTGGCGATCGCGCGGCGGCGCGGCAAGCCGCGCCTTGATTCCGCGCGAAGGGCGAAGGTGTGACAGTCATCCCGGACTTGATCCGGGATCTCTTGGTCGGAGAGATCCTCGGGTCAAGCCCGAGGATGACGGGAAAGCGATCAGCCGTAGTTGCCCTTCACCCGTTCCTTGGTCGGGTCGAAATGGGGATAGGGCACGACCTTCGCCTTCAGACGTTTCTGCAGACCGTCCAATTGCCCCACCTCGATATCCGTCCACGGCTCGGCATGGGTCACGTCCACGCGGGCCAAAGCGATGTTCTTGCCGAGGATGGGGGATTTCACGGCGGAGGTCACCTCGCCCACCTGGGCCTTGCCGATGCGGACGCAATCGCCGGGGCTGGCGACGCGGCCGCCTTCGAGTTCCAGCCCGACCATCTTGCGCTGCGGATGGGCCTTGCGTTCTTCCAGCGCGGCGCGACCGATGAAATCGTCGTTCTTGGATTTCAGCGGCACGGTGAAGCCGATGCCGGCCTCGAACGGGTCGGTCTGGTCGTCGAACTCGGAGCCTGCGAAGATCAGGCCGGCCTCGATCCGGATCATGTCGAGCGCGGCGAGGCCAAGCGGCTTCAGCCCCATCGGCTCGCCCACTTTCCAGATCGTGTCGAACACCTCTTCGGCATCCTTGGGGTGGCAGAAGATCTCGTAGCCCAGCTCGCCGGAATAGCCCGCGCGGCCCACGACAATCGCCGTGCCGTCGAAATCGTTCAGACGCGCCGGGGTGAAGCGGAACATGCCCAGTTCCTCCAGCGTGGGGTTGGCGGGCGCGGTCCAGATGATCTGTTTCAGGATATCGCGCGACAAGGGCCCCTGCACCGCCACGTTGTGCAGCTGATCGGTGGAGTTGCGCACCCAGGCGTTCAGGCCCAGTTTCTCGGCCTGTTCGCGGATCCACAGGCCGGACGTGTCGTTGCCGCCGATCCAGCGGAAGGCGTTGTCGCCCATGCGGAAGAGCGTGCCGTCGTCGATCATGCCGCCATGCTCGTAGCAGATGGCGGTATAGACAAGCTGGCCCACGGCCAGCTTCTTGACGTTGCGGGTGACGCAATACTGCATCAGCTCCTCGGCGTCGGGGCCGGTGACCTCGTACTTGCGCAGGGGCGACAGGTCCATGATCGCCGCCTTCTCGCGGCACGCCCAGTATTCGCCGACCGTGCCGACCGACGGGAAGGAATTTGGCAACCAATACCCGTTATACTCGACAAAATCCCGGGTATGCCGGGCGAAACACTCGTGAAATCCGGTTTCCTTGGTGTGTTCCAAAGGGGCCTCCGCTGATTTTCTGTAGCCGATGGAGCGGCTGAAGCTGTTGGTCTCACCATAGGTGCGGACCTGGATGTCGGTGGGGTTCCAGCCGTTGGCCTCGTCCACGTCGCAGGGACAGGCGGTGGACACGCAGACCAGATCGGTGAGCGCGCGCAAGAGCACGTAATCGCCGGGACGCGACCACGGGTCGTCCATGCCGATGGCGTTGGTTTCGTCCAGCATGGTGTTGAAGAAGAAGTTGATCGCGGGCCAGCCGGCGCGGGGACGCACGCCGTATTGTTCGAGATCCTTGTTCATGTTCTCGGAACAGTTGACGTGACCGGGATAACCCAATTCCTCGTAATAACGCGCGGTGCAGGCCAGGCCGAACGTGTCGTGGCGGCCGCAGGTGTCCTGCACGATCTCGACCAGCGGTTCCTGGTCGACGTTCCAGTACTTGGCGAAGATGCCCGGCTGCGGATAGAGCGCGCCCATCAGGGTGCGCGTCGTGGTGGGGTCGATCTCGCGGTCGAGGCCCTTGTCGAGCGAGCGCAGGGAAAACGCCTGGAAGTCCGAGCATTCGCGGCCCTGCACGTCCAGCACCTGGATGAACTGGCCTTTCTGGACGTGGTAGGATTTCGCCTCGCCCGGCTGGATGTTGATGTCGTGGAGCGGATCGGCCAGCGGGTCGGGCGGCATGTGCCCGCCCTTGGCGATGCCGGGATCGGCGCGGCGGATATAAAGGATGAGATCGGTTGGCGGGGCTTGGGTGCCCGGATCCATCGGGCCACCGGGGGCGGCGACGATCAGGAGGCCGTCGCTGTCGGCGTGGAAGGTGGCCATCTCACCGGCGCGGGAGCCTTCGGAGAACACCTTGATGCATTGCGCATCGCCCAGCTTGAACCCGGCACGGTCGAGCGCAGACGCCACGCGACGGCCCGAGACCGAGCCGTTGTCGAGAACTGAAAGCACGCCATCGGGGCGTCCATGGCTGGAGGCGCCGAGGCGGCCGGGGTCGGATTTGCCGTCGGGGGTGAAGAACACCATTTCGCCGGGTTGCAGCCCCTGGAAATCCAGCACGGAAATCTCGTCGCCGCGATAGATCGGCACGGCGCGCGAGCCGCCGCCGGGGATGGGGTGGCGTTCCGTCCCGTGGGGCAGGATCGGCAGGCCGGGCGTGATGACGCCGGCGCGTTCATACGGGGTCTCGAAGACAGGCTTAACGGTCATGGGTGTGCCTTTTATTACTCACAAGTGGTGGCATCAATCGAGGCCCAGCGCCCGTTTGCGGCGGTTGGCCCAGCTGAGGATCGCCATGTCGAAGGTCAACGCCATGAGCGAGACATTGATCCCCAGGACGAAGTTCTTGCCCAGGTCGGTGCCCGCCAGCGTGCGCTGAAGTTCCTGGCCGAGGTCCTGCGTGCCGATGAAGGCCGCGATGATGACCATGAAGAAGGCGAACATGATGCCCTGGTTGAAGCCGACGGCCATGGTGGGCATGGCGAGCGGCAGTTGCACAGAGGTCAGTTTCTGCCAGCGGGTGCAGCCGGCCATGTCGGCGGCCTCGGTCATTTCGGCGGGCACGCTGCGCAGGCCCTCGATGGTGTAGCGAGTGAGCGGGACCATGGTGAAGATCACGATGGACAGCACGACGGTGGTGTCGGTGATCCCGAAGAGCATGATCGCGGGCAGCAGGTAGATGAAGCTGGGGAAGGTCTGCGCGGTGTCGCAGGCCAAGAGCATCCGCTCGGACCATTTTTCAGACCGCGCGGCGAGGATGCCGATGGGAATGCCGATCAGCATCGAGATCGCCATGGCCGACAGCACCGAGTAGAGCGTGATGACCGAGCGGTCCCACCAGCCGGAGAAGGCGACGATGGAGAAGAAGATCGCGGCATAGATCGCCGGTTTCTTGCCGCCCACGCCATAGGCGAAGGCCACGACCAGCAGGATGAAGGCGGAGGTTGGGATCCACAGCAGCGCGTCGCGGAAGGGGATCAGCACCCAGACGTTCAGGACATAGCGGATGGTGCCGGTGATCGCCTCGACGGAATCGAGGTTGAGGAACGCCTCGAACACGCCGTCGATCTCGCGGCCCATGGAGAGCGACTGGCGGCGGCCGACCTCGTTCAGGATCTCGACGGGTTGGGCCAGCAGGTAGAGACCGGCGAAGACCACCACCGACAGGACGGTGTACTTGTAGCGGATGTAGAAGGGCGTGTCCTTGGGGTGATGCTCGGGCAGCTTGCGCACCCAGGCCTTGCTGAGGCGGTCGAGGGTGATGGCGACCAGCACGATGGTGATCCCGATCTCGAAAGAGCGGCCCAGTTTCAGGCTGTTCATCATGGCGAGCAGCTTGCCGCCCAGGCCGGGCATCCCGATGAAGGCGGTCAGGACGACCATGGCGAGGCAGAGCATGATGACCTGGTTCACGCCCACCAGGATTTCGGTGCGGGCCGAGGGGATGAACACCTTGGTCAGCATCTGCCAGCGGGTGGCGCCCGACATCTTGCCGGCCTCGACGATCTCGGGCGAGACTTTCTTGAGGCCCACGGTCGTCATCAGGATCATCGGCGGGGTGGCATAGATCGTGGTGGCGATGGCGCCCGCGGTGGGGCCGACCTTGAAGAAGATCACGGCGGGCAGGAGGTAGGTGTAGAAGGGCAGCGTCTGCATGACGGCGAGGATCGGCTTGATCGCGTTGTCGAAGGCCTTGTATTTCCAGGCCGCGATGCCGATGACGAGGCCGACGAAAAAGCCCAGCGGGGCGGCCACCAGCAGGACCGACAGGGTCTGCATCGTCAGTTCCCACTGGCCCATGAAGGCGGTCCAGACGAAGGTGCCCCCCGCCAGCAGCGACAGTTTCCAGCCGCCGAGGTAATAGCCGATCACTGCGGCCAGTCCCGCAACGGCGGCCCAGGGGATGGGGTCGGCCATGTAGGGCCAGCGGTACTTGCCCTCCAGCAGGTTGGCGGTGACGCCCAGGAGGAAGTCGAGCGGGCCTTCGGCGAACCAGCGGGTGATGTAGATCAGGCCGAAGCGCCCCTCCTGCATGTCGCCGGTGAGGACGTCGAAGAACGCGTCGAGCCACGTCGCCAGCGGCGGAATCCACGCCTCTGGCAGGCGGACGAGGAAATCGGGCAGGATGGGCTTTGCCGCACAGAGGATCGCGGCCACCAGCAGAAGCGCCACCAGCACGGGGTCGCGGGTGGCGCCGGGCTGGCGCATCGAGAGCGAGGTGCGGGTGGCGTTGGTGGCGACATCAGCCATTGGCGCTGTCCCCCAGAAGCACCTCCAGCGCCTCGGCCCGGGCCAATACGCCGATCACCTTGCCGTCCTTGCCCGCGACGGGCAGATGCTCGCGCGGGTCGCTGACAAGCTGGCGGGCAATCTGGTGGATCGTCCGCTCCCCGTCGATGGCCTCGCCCTCGACGGCGTGTCCGTTGACGGGTTTGGCCAGAACGCTGGCGTGGACCACATGGGCCTTGTCGATATCCTCGGTGAACTTTCGGACATATTCGGTCTGCGGGTCCATCACGATGCGGTCGGGCGTGTCGCATTGCTCGATCGCGCCGTCCTTCATGATGGCGATGCGGTCGGCCAGGCGCAGCGCCTCGTCGAAATCGTGGGTGATGAAGACGATGGTCTTGCCCAGCATCGCCTGAAGGCGCAGGAACTCGTCCTGCATCTCGCGCCGGATCAGCGGGTCGAGCGCGGAGAACGGCTCGTCGAGGAACCAGATGTCGGGTTCGATGGCGAGGCTGCGCGCGATGCCGACGCGCTGTTGCTGGCCGCCGCTGAGTTCGCGCGGGAAGTATTCCTCGCGGCCTTCCAGCCCCACCAGCTTGATCACTTCCAGCGCGCGCTCGCGGCGCGCGTGCCGGTCCTGCCCGCGCATTTCCAGCGGGAAGGCCACGTTTTCCAGCACGGTGCGGTGCGGCAAGAGGCCGAAGGACTGGAAGACCATGCCCATCTTGGAGCGGCGCAATTCGATCAGCTCTTTCTCGGGCAGGGCCATGATGTCCTGCCCCTCGACCTCGATCGCGCCGCCGGTGATGTCGTGCAGGCGCGAAAAGCAACGCACCAGCGTGGACTTGCCGGACCCCGAAAGCCCCATGATGACCAGCATCTCGCCCTTGGAGACCTCGACCGACACGTCCTTGACCCCGGCGATATAACCGTCTGCGCGGATATCCTCGTAGCCGTGCCCGGCTGGCATGGATTTGAGGTATTGGCGCGGGTTGGGGCCGAAAAGCTTCCACGCGTTGCGGCAGGAGATGACGGGGCTGTCGGTGGTCATGGGTGAGGACGTCCTTGAATTGCCGCCGGCAGGGCATGCCCGCCGGCAAGTCCCCTGCCCGGCACGGAGCCGGACAGGGGAAACGCGAAAAGTCGGGTCAGGTGTCGCCGCCGGGCAACCACTGTTTCCAGACGCTCTCGTTGTCCTCCAGCCAGATTTCGGCCGCTTCCTCGGGCTCGTAATCGTCGACATCGACCAGCTTGGCCATTTCGGCGATCTGGGCATTGGTGAAGGAGATCTTGGTCAGCACCTCGTAGGCGTTGGGCCACTTCTCTTCCATGCCCTCCCACGCGGCCTTTTTCAGATATCCGTTCGCGGCGTTGCCGCAATCGTAGAGCGCGTCGGGATTGGGACCCTTGGCCGGATCGGTGTCGCAGCCGTCTTCCCATTCCGGGAACTCGATGAATTCACCGGGCCAGACGGCCTCGGCGAAGTTGGGCGTCCAGTTGAAGACGATGATCGGGGTCTTGTCCTCCTCGGCCGAGGCGATATGCGCCCAGAGTGCGGCGGCGGAGCCTGCGTTTTTCACGACATAGTTCAGGTCCAGCGCCTCGGCGCGTTCCTTGCCGTGCTTGAGCCAGTCCACCGGCCCGTCGAGGAAAAAGCCCTTGTCGCCGGTTTCGGCGGTCGCGAAGAGCTCGGCACAATCGTTCAGCGCCTTCCAGTCGGGCAGACCCGGACAGGCGTCCTTGGTCCACATCGGATACCACCAGTCCTCGCGCGTGACGGCGTCATGGTCGCCGGCGTCGACGATGCCGCCCTTTTCAAGCGCGGTGCGGAAGGATTCGCCGAACGAGCCTTCCCAGACCTCCAGTTCCAGCGTCACGTCGCCCAGACGGATCGATTCGTAGACCGCCTGACTGTCGGTGGTGACGAATTCGACGTTGTTGCCCATTTCCTCGAAGATCTGGCCCACGGCATGGCTCATCACGATCTGGCTGGACCAGTTGTGGATCGGGATGATGATCGGTTCGGAACTGTCCTCGGCGGCGAAACCGGCCGAGGCCGAGGCCAGGGCGATGGCCGTCGCGGACATCAATGCTTTGATTTTCATGGTAACTCCCAGTTGGCTGTCGGGCCTGATTCTGCATGCCGGCCCTTTGTTAGCGGGCGCAGTATCGCAAAGACGGGGAGGAACTCTGATTATAAACTTTTTGTGCCATGCCTCTAAAAAAGTTTGGCAAAGGGCGGCGGGCGCGGCTAGGCTCGTGGCGTTGTCCCGCGTTTGAGGAGTGTGAAGGATGCTGCGCAATCGCGCCGTGCTGCCGCGCCTTGACTACCTGCTGGCCTTCGAGGTGGCGGCGGAGCTGGAGAGCTTTGCCGCGGCGGGCAAGGAATTGAACGTCTCGGAAACCGCCATCAGCCGCAAGATCCGGCTGCTGGAACAGCATTACCAGTGCGCGCTGTTCGTGCGCGGGCACCGTTCGGTGCGGCTGACGGATATGGGGCGCAAGCTCTTGTCCGGGATCGCGCCGGCGCTGAAGACGCTGGTGCGGGTGTCCGAGGACATGTGCGCGGTGCTGGAGAAAAGCACAGTGAAGCTGGGGGCGACGAACTCGGTTTCGTCGCTGTGGCTGATGCCGCGGCTGCGGGCGTTTCACGAGGCGAATTGCAACATCACCATCGCGCTCACGTCGTCCGACGTGGATGCCGAGTGCCTGGCCGAGGACATGGACCTGGCGATCCTGCGCGGCGAGGGCGACTGGCCCGGGTTCGAGGCGACGCGGCTCTTTGGAGAAACGGTGTTTCCTGTCTGCGCGCCGGGCTATCTGAAAGGGCGGGCGGGCATCGACAGTGTCGACGCGCTGCGGCGGCACGACCTGATCGAGGTCAGCAACAACCATGCCGAGTGGCTGAACTGGCGCACCTGGCTGGACCGGATCGGCGCCGATCCCGACACGGTGCGGCCGTCGGCGTCGGTCAACACCTACCCGCTGGCGATCCAGGCGGCGCGGGATGGCCTGGGCATCGCGCTGGGATGGGGGCACCTGGTGGACCACCACCTGCAATCGGGCGACCTGATCCGGCCGATGGGCGCCGAGCATGTGCGCACGCGCTCGGGCTATTACCTGTTGCGGCGGCAGGGGGTCGAGCCGCGCAATGAAAGCGCCATCGTGGCGCATTGGCTGTTGCAGGAAAGTGCGGCGCGACAGAGATACGCGGCGGAGTGAGGGCGCGGGGCGTGGCGCATCGCCTACAGTCCAAGCCACGTAAGCCCGGCAAAGGCGAGCACCCCCGCGGCCATCGTTGCGATAACGTGGTTCGTCACGACTGCGATGACAAGCGCCACACCGGCCGCGAGCCAGGTCGGAAGCGGCTGACCGATCAGCGAGGACGCGACCAGACTGACCACGATCAGCCCCGGCAGATCTTCCAGCATCCAGGCATGACGCGAGGAGCGGATCCGCCCGCCTGCCACAAGCCCGGCGACACGGATTGCGGCGGCACCCAGGGCCAGCAGGCCGATCATCGCCCAATGCGCGCCACTCATGGGGCCGCGGCCCGTGTTCGGCGCATCAGCGAGATGGCGACCAACCCGCAAAGCGCGCCCGCGACGATCCCGTAGGCCCGTGGCGCTCCGAGCGAGATGGCGGCGATCGTCGCCCCGGCCGCGACGGCCCAGGGCAAAGCGCGGGACCGTCCGCGCCAGAGGCCCCGCGCCATGGCGATGAAGGCGGCGGTGAAGGCGAACCCCAGGCCGAAGCGTTCGAGATCGGGCAGAACGGCACCGATCACCGCGCCGAGGGCTGTCGATGCCGTCCAGACCGAGATCATCACCAGCCCCGACCCCATGAGGAACGCCGCGCCGACATCCGGCGACTTCGCGCGTTCGGCCATGGTCAGCGCCCAGTTTTCATCCCCCGTGATGTGAATGGCGATCAGCCTCACCCGCAGTGGCAACCCATCCAGCACATCCGCGAGGGACGCCACGATGCCCACGTAGCGCAGGTTCAACGCGACCCCCGCAAGGACGGCGCCGAGGACGGTGCCGGTCGCGGCAAGCTGTTCGACGGCGACGATCTGCGACGATCCGGCATGGACCGATGCGCTCATCAGTCCGACGCCCCACCACGGGAAGCCCACCTGCGCCGCAAGCAGGCCGAAGGCAAAGCCATACAAGGCGGCTCCGAAGGCCAGGGGCAGGATGGAGACGGCCCCTCGTAACATTCCATGTGTCATGCCGCGCATCTTAAGCGGTGCGAATGATGCAGACGATACGGAATTGCGCTATAAAATGATCTTATAGGATCAATATATCCGCAAATCAAAGGAGCACGCATCATGGACGCTGCGGATCGCAAACTACTCGATCAACTACAAAGGAACGCCAGAACGTCGATCCAGTCGCTTGCAGAGACAACCGGCCTCTCGACGGCTTCGGTCCAGCGGCGCCTGCGCAGCCTGAGAGAGGCCGGGGCGATCCGGCGGGAGGTCGCGATCCTCGATCCCGCACAGGTGGGCCTTGGCATAACGGCCATCGTCGCGGTGGAATTGGAGCGCGACAGGCTCGACCAGATCGACGCCTTCAAGCGCAAGGCGCGCGAGGATCGTCAGGTGACCCATTTCTACTGCATTGCCGGCGAGGCGGACTTCATCCTGTTGGTGATGGCCCGCGACATTGCCGACTACGAGGCCTTCACCCATCGGTTCTTCTTTGCCGACAAGAACGTCCGAAAATTCCGGACCTCCATCGTCGTGTCGACCGAAAAGGCGACATCGGAAGTGCCGATCTGAGGGTGGGGGGCCGGGGCATCGGCGGGGTGAACGCACCGGGGCTCGCGCAGATTATTCTGCGAATAATCTGCGTCCCAGAAAATTCGTACGAATTTTCTGGGACCCGGCCTTTTTTTAAAACGGCGGGCGCAGGACCGCGTGCAGGTAGGTGCGGGTTTCGCCCACCATTTCCTCGGCCAGCGACAGCGCCGTGGGCCAAGGCGGGTCGAGCGTGGCCTCGACCTCGCCGATGTCGAAGGTCAGGGTCGCGTCGTGACGGCGCGCGAGACGCTGCATCCGTTCGTTCTCGCGCAGGCACATCATGTAGAGCGAGCGCACGCCCCGGTTCTGCGCCGCCGCCAGCATCCGCACGAAAAGCGCGTCGCCGATGCCTTCATGCTGCCAGTCGGGATCGACGCTGAGGGCGATTTCGGCGCGCACGGGCCAGCTGTTCAGAAGCATCCGCAGCTCGCCGACGCCGTGCAGGTCCCCGTCGACGAACGCGCCGTAGACGACGCTGTCGAGGCCAAGCAGGGTTTCGGCATACCCGGCGACGAAGTCTTCGGTGACGCTGGCGCCGAAGCGCAGGCGGCGGGTCTCGGGGTCAAGCCGCGCGAAATGGTCCAGCAAAAGCCGCTTGTCCGCCGGCCACAGGCGACGAATATCCGGCTGAATCAGTGTCTTGTCATGAGTGACGTCGGCATTCATGGTCTTGGACTCCTTGGCACGGGCCAGGCCCGGGCAGAGGTGTCCTCCCTGACGGGAAGATAATGCCGCGGCGCGGCATTTTCCATGAATTTTCGGTAAAACCGTTAACTTACGTTACGGCAGGGCGGCTTGTCGCTCAGCCCGCCGCGCGGATCAACTCGTCGACATGCACCGCCCCGCTGGCGGCCAGGGCATTGAGGTCGTAGCCGCCTTCGAGGCAGGAGACCAGGCGGCCCTCGCAGTGTTCCGCCGCGATCTCGCAGAGGCGGCGGGTGACCCAGGCGAAATCGTCCTCGCGCAGGTTGAGGTTGGCCAGCGGGTCGTCGGCATGGGCGTCGAAGCCGGCCGAGACCAGGATCAGCTCGGGCCTGAACTCTTTGAGCCGGGGAAAGACCTGGCCTTCGTATTCCTGCCGGAACCCCTGCCCCGCCGTGCCCGGTGCCAGGGGCACGTTCAGCACGTTGTCGTGGTCGCCGGTTTCATGCGCGCCTCCCGTGCCGGGCCAGAGCGGCATCTGGTGGGACGAGATGAAGAGCGCGCGCGCCTCGCCGCGCAGCAGGTCCTGCGAGCCGTTGCCGTGATGCACGTCGAAATCCACCACCGCGACGCGGGACAACCCGTGGCGGTCCAGCGCGTGTTTCGCGGCGATCGCCACGGTGCCGAACAGGCAGAAGCCCATCGGCGTCGCGGTTTCGGCGTGGTGGCCCGGCGGGCGCATGGCGACGAAGGCGTTGCCGACCTCGCCATCCAGCACCTTGTCCACCGCCAGCATCGCGCCGCCGACGGCGCGCGAGGCGCAGTCGAACGAGCCCGGCGACAGCCACGTGTCGCCGTCGAGCTGGTTGAAGCCCTGCGCCGGGATCGCCTCGCGGACCATGCTGACGTAGTCCTGCGGATGACACAGCGTCAGGTCGGCGTCGGTCGCCAGCGGCGCCTCGGCCCGGATCACGTCCTTGCCGTCGAGCGCGGGCCACAGGTGTTCCAGCCGCGCCACGCGTTCGGGGTGACCGTCGGGCGTGACGTGGTTGAGACCGTCCTCGTGGGTGACAAGTAGCGTGGACATGGGCGCGGCTCCTCCTCTTATGACGCGTTCCGGGGCGGCGACGGGGCCGCACCGAATGTTCACAACAGCTTAGAGGCCATGCGGCCACTGTCCAGCGCGACTTGTCCGCACGCGGGGGGCGTGTAAGGTATTGCCATGGAAGAGGACGCCGTCACAGACACCGCGACCGGCGAGGAGGCCGGCATGAGCTCGCCCGCAGAGGCGACGCCGGACGCCGCCAATGACGCGATCGAACAGGCCCAGACCATCGCCATCGGGCTGTGGGAACAGGCGCAACTGTTCGTGGCCGGTCTGTTGCGGCCATGGAGCCTTTACCAGGTGGGGATCATCATCGGGCTTTGGGTTGCGGCGACGATCCTGGCGCGGATCTTCGGCCCGCACCTGCACAACTGGATGCGCACCCGCGAAGGCTGGCCCAAGTGGCGGATGCGGTTCCTGGTGATGATGCACCGGCGCTTGCGCCTGATCTTCATGGTGCTTCTGATCTGGCCGGTCTACGGGATCATGCAGGAGATGACATGGCCCAGCCGCTCCTACCTCATCGGCGTCATGGCGAGCCTTGCCACCGCGTGGCTGTTCATCGCGGTCATCACGCGGCTGATCGGCAACGCGTTCCTGCGCGGCATGGTGCGCTATGCCGCCTGGACATGGGTCACCCTGTCGATCGTCGGGCTGACGGACGAGACGATCCAGATCCTGGACAGCGCGGCGGTGCACCTGGGCGAGATGCGCCTGTCGTTGTGGATCGTGTTGCAGGCCGTCGCGATGATCGCGTTCCTGATGTTCCTGGCGCGGTTCGTGTCCACGACCTCGGCCTCGCGCATCCGCTCGAACAAGGACATTTCGCCGTCGATGCAGGTGCTGGCGGTCAAGGTGATCCAGATATCGCTTTATGGCGCGGCCTTCTTCATCGGGCTGCGCGCCGTGGGGGTGGACCTGACCGGGCTTGCAGTGCTGTCGGGCGCCATCGGCGTGGGCCTCGGCTTCGGCCTGCAGAAGGTGGTGTCGAACCTGGTGTCGGGGGTGATCATCCTGCTGGACAAGTCGATCAAGCCCGGCGACGTCATCAGCCTGGGCGAGACCTTCGGCTGGATCAACAGCCTTGGCGCCCGCTATATCTCGATCACCACGCGGGACGGCAAGGAATACCTGATCCCGAACGAGGATTTGATCACCGGGCAGGTGGTGAACTGGTCGCATTCCAACGAGTTCGTGCGGCTGGATATCTATTTCGGCACCGCCTATGGCGACGACCCGCACCAGGTGCGCAAGGTGGCGATCGAGGCCGCCAAGGCCGTGGAGCGTGTGCTGTCCTTCAAGGCGCCGGTCTGCCACATCGTGGGCTTCGGCGACAGCAGCGTGGATTACATCCTGCGGTTCTGGATCAGCGACCCGACCGCGGGGCTGACCAACATCCGCGGCAACGTGTACCTGGCGCTGTGGGACGCGTTCCAGGAGCACGGCATTTCCATCCCCTTCCCGCAGCGCGAGGTCAAGGTGCTGGAAGGCTCGGAACTGGGCACGCGGGCGCTGGACCGGGCCGGACCGGGCAAAGCGACGCAGGGCGGCGCGGCCGAGGAACAGGGCGGCTGACCCCTGCGTTACCGGGCCAGAAGGAGAGTTTCCATGGCCCATACACTGACCCTGCAATCGCAGGAAAGCGTCACCCACGATACGCATCGCTACGTGTTCGACCGCCCCGAAGGCTTTGAGTTTCAGCCCGGGCAGGCCGCCGAATTGACGTTGTGCCGCGACGGCTGGAAAGACGAGGGGCGGCCCTTTACCTTCACCTCTCTGCCGGCGGACGCGAACCTGGAGTTCACGATCAAGAGCTACCCGTCGCATGACGGCGTGACCGAGAAGTTGCCCGACCTGGCGCCGGGCGAGCACGTCACGCTGGACGGACCCTTCGGGGCGATCACCGACAAGGGGCCGGGGCTGTTCCTGGCGGCGGGGGCCGGCGTCACGCCGTTCATCGCGATCCTGCGCAAGCGGGCGGAAGAGGGGGACCTGGACGGCTGTCAGCTGATCTTTTCCAACGAGACCGAGGGCGACATCATTCTGCGCGAAGAGTGGGACCAGATGACAGGCCTGAAGGTCGATCACGTCCTGTCCGAAGAGGACGCGCCGGAGCTGCATCATGGCAAGGTCGACAAGGCGTTCCTGGAGGCCAACGCGAACCTGTCCGGGCAGGTCTATATCTGCGGGCCTCAAGGCTATGTGGATGCGATGCGGGACGCGGTGAAGGCGCTGGGCGTTCCGGGCGAGCGCATCCATACCGAGGAAGGCTGGTAAGGGCGCATTCCCACGCAGTCGGGTGTACGTGGCGGGATGCTGCCGTTGTTCAGGGCGAGAGGGCCACAGGATGCGCGGCTTTGCGAAAGCCTTCATTGAATTGTGACAGACGTGTTGCTATTTTGAACCCATGCCCGGCACCGGGGCGGATCGGTGCGTAGTAGAAGGAGGACAATGTCCTGTCTCTTACAATCGACGCGGCTCCGGCCGCTGAACGGGGCGCGGGTTTGAGCGCGTCCGACATGGCGACAAGCAGTGACGCACAGCTTGCGCGCATCCTTTCCGCACTCGACGAAGACAAGGCCGAAGAGATCGTCCAGATCGACCTTCGCGGCAAATCCGCGATCGGCGACTACATGGTGATCTGCTCGGGCCGGTCCTCGCGCCAGGTGACGGCCATCGCCGAAAAGCTTTCGGAGCGGCTGAAATCCGAGATGGGCGTGCTGACCAAGGTCGAGGGCAAGGACGCGGGCGACTGGGTGCTGATCGACACGGGCGACGTGATCGTCCATGTCTTCCGCCCCGAGGTGCGGGACTTCTACCAGCTTGAAAAGATGTGGCTTCAGGGTCACGGGGCAGCCCAGGCCGCCAAGAGCTGAATGCGCGTCCATATCTGCGCGGTGGGCCGGATGAAGACCGGCCCGGAACGCGCCTTGCTCGATGATTACCTGGTCCGGTTCGACCGGACCGGACGCAGCCTGGGGCTTGGCCCGGCAGAGATGCACGAGGTCGAGGACCGCAAGGGCGGCGGCATGGAGGCCGAGGCGCAGCTGCTGGAGCGCGCCTTGCCCAAGGGGGCGGTGATCGTGGCACTGGACGAGCGCGGCAGGCTGCTGACCTCTCCTGAATTTTCCCTACACCTGGCCGGCTGGCGCGATACCGGGCGCGGCGACGTGGCCTTCGTGATCGGCGGCGCCGACGGGATCGCGCCCGCGCTGCGCGACCGGGCGGAGGTCACGCTGTCCTTCGGCAAGATGGTCTGGCCGCACATGCTGGCCCGGGTGATGCTGGCCGAGCAGCTTTACCGCGCGGCCTCGATCCTGGCGGGGGCGCCCTATCACCGGGCGTGATCCGAAGGAGTGGCTGCGCCACGCTTTGTAGCGGTGATGAGGGGCGCTGCCCCTCAAACTCCCCGGGATATTTCCGGCCAGAGGAAGCGGGCAAGAAAGCGGTTCACCACCCGGTTCAGACGGGTTAGAAGCGGCCAAGGATTCAGGAGGCAGGATTGAGCGCGCCAAGACCCGTAGTTCTGTGTATTCTCGACGGTTGGGGACTGAGCGAGGCGCGTGAGGCGAACGCGCCCGCGCTGGCCGCGACGCCGCATTTCGACCGGCTGATGGAGACATGTCCGAATGCCACGCTGATCACCCATGGCCATGACGTGGGCCTGCCCGAGGGGCAGATGGGCAATTCCGAGGTGGGGCATCTCAATATCGGCGCGGGCCGGGTGATCGAGATGGATCTGCGGCGCATCGACCGCGCCATCGAGACCGGCACGTTCGGCGCCCTGCCCGGCTTCATCCGGTTTGCCGACAAGGTCGAGGCCGCGGGAGGCACCGCGCACCTGCTGGGCGTTTTGTCGGATGGCGGGGTGCACAGCCATATCGGGCACATGATCGCGGCGGCCAACGCGCTGACCGCACGGGGCGTGCCGGTGGCCATTCATGCCTTCACCGACGGGCGCGACGTGGCGCCGACCTCGGCCAAGGTGTACCTGGAGGCGTTGCGCGCGGCGCTGCCCCTGGGGGCGCGGATCGCCACCGTGTCGGGGCGGTATTACGCGATGGACCGGGACAACCGCTGGGACCGGGTGCAATTGGCCTACGAGGCGCTGGCCCATGGCGAGGGGTACACCGCCGCCACCGCCGCCTGCGGCATCGACGAGGCCTATGCCAAGGGCCGCACCGACGAGTTCATCAAGCCGCGCGTGCTGGGGGATTATGACGGCATGAAGGACGGCGACGGCCTTTTGTGCCTCAATTTCCGCGCCGACCGGGCGCGCGAGATCCTGGCGGCCTTCGCCGATCCCGAGTTCGACGATTTCGAGACCGGCCTGCGCCCGGCCTTTTCCGCCGTCAGCGGGTTCACCGAGTATTCGCGCCGGCACAGCGCCTACATGGACTGCATCTTTCCCGACGAGCAGCCGGTGAACACGCTGAGCGCCTGGCTGGCGCAGCATGGCAAGCGCCAGTTCCACACCGCAGAGACCGAGAAATACCCGCATGTCACCTTCTTCCTGGCCGGCGGGCGCGAGACGCCCGAGGACGGCGAGGCGCGGTACATGGCCCCGTCGCCCAAGGTGGCGACCTATGATCTGCAGCCCGAGATGTCGGCGGGCGAGGTCACCGACCACCTGGTGGAGGCCATCGCCGAAGGCTACGATTTCATCGTGGTGAACTATGCCAACCCCGACATGGTCGGCCATACCGGCGACCTGGGGGCCGCGATCCGCGCCTGCGAGGCGGTGGATGCGGGGCTGGGCCGGGTGCTCGACGCGCTGGACGCGGCGGGGGGCGCCATCATCGTCACCGCCGATCACGGCAATTGCGAGACCATGATCGACCCCGTCACCGGCGGGCCGCATACCGCGCATACCACCAACCCGGTGCCGGTCATCGTCAGGGGCGCGCCCGAGGGCGCGCGTCTGCGCGACGGGCGGCTGGCCGACCTGGCGCCGACGGTGCTGGACCTTATGGGCCTGCCCAAGCCGGACGAGATGACCGGGACGAGCCTTCTGGAATGATCCGCGCGGCGCTTCTTTCGCTGGCGCTCATGGGCGGCGCCCCGGCCCTGGCGCAGGATCCCGGCACAGAGGCGCGGGCGGCGTCGGACCGCCTGAACCGGGCCGCGGCGCTGATGGAGGCGGCCGAGGGCGCGGCCAACCGCGTGAAGGCGCTGACCGAGGTGGTGGGGGCCTACGAGGACGGGCTGGAAGCCATGCGCGAGGGCCTGCGCCGCGCCGCCATCCAGGAAGAGGCGCTGTCGCGCCGCCTGCAATCGCGCGAGGACGAGATCGCCCGCCTCTTGGGCGTGTTGCAGAGCATGGCGCAATCCGAGGGGCCGGTGCTGTTGTTGCATCCTTCCGGCCCGATCGGCACGGCGCGGTCGGGCATGATCCTGTCGGATGTCACCCCGGCGCTGGAAACCCGCGCCGCGGCCCTGCGGGCCGAACTGGAAGAGGTGACCGTGCTGCGGCAGTTGCAGCAAAGCGCGCTCGACACCCTGCGCGAGGGGCTGCAGGGCGCACAGGATGCGCGCACGGCGCTGAGCCAGGCGATTGCCGACCGCACCGACCTGCCGCGCCGGTTCGTCGAGGACCCGGTGAAAACCGCGCTCTTGGTGGCCTCGACCGAAACGCTGGAAGGGTTCGCCAGCGGGCTGAGCCAGATCGCGGTCGACGAGGTGCCCGGATCGCTGCCCGGGATCGACGCCCGCAAGGGCAGCCTGCGCCTGCCGGTCGAGGGGCGCATCCTGCGCCGTGCCGGAGAGGCCGATGCCGCCGGGATCGTCCGGCCCGGCATCCTGATGGCGACCCGGCCCCGGGCACTGGTGACCACGCCGGCCCCGGCCACGCTGCGCTATCGCGGCGAGCTTCTGGATTACGGCAACGTCGTGATCCTGGAGCCGCAGGCGGGGCTTCTGATGGTGTTTGCCGGGCTTGACGTGGTGTACGGCGAGATCGGCGAGGTTCTGCCGGGCGGCAGCCCGATCGGCATGATGGGCGCGCCCGAAGGCGAGACCGGCGAGGATGCTAACGCGCTCTTGATCGAGAATGAAAAAGATGCGGGTGCGTCCCGGAGCCAAACCCTTTATATAGAACTGCGAGAAGACAACGAACCCGTCGATCCGGAGACCTGGTTCGAGACAAGCGAAGGATGAGCAACCCGATGAAGAAGTTTCTGATCGCCGCCCTCGTCGGCAGCCTGACGGGCGCGGTCGTGACAACCCAAGTCGCCGCGCCGCTTCTGGCGCAGGAGGCGGCCAAGACGACGAATGTCTACGAACAGCTTGACCTCTTCGGCGATATTTTCGAGCGAATCCGCTCGCAATATGTCGAGGAAGTGGACGAAGGCGAACTGATCGAGGCCGCGATCAACGGCATGTTGACCTCGCTCGATCCGCATTCCAGCTATCTCAGCCCCGACGATGCCGCCGACATGCGGGTGCAGACCCGCGGCGAGTTCGGCGGGCTTGGCATCGAGGTGACGCAGGAAGACGGATTCGTGAAGGTCGTGTCGCCGATCGACGGCACGCCGGCCGAGAATGCCGGCATCGAGGCGGGCGATTTCATCACCCATGTGGACAGCGAAAGCGTGCTGGGCCTGACCCTGGACGAGGCGGTGGAAATGATGCGCGGCCCGGTGGGCAGCGAGATCGTCATCACCGTGGTCCGCGAAGGCGAGGCGGAGCCGTTCGACGTGTCGATCGTGCGCGACACGATCAAACTGACCGCCGTGCGGGTGCGGACCGAACAGCAAAGCGTCGTGCTGCGGGTGACCACGTTCAACGACCAGACCTTCCGCAACCTGGAAAGCGGCCTGGCCGAGCAGATCGAGGACGCGGGCGGCATCGACAAGATCAACGGCATCGTGCTGGACCTGCGCAACAACCCCGGGGGCCTGTTGAACCAGGCGATCCAGGTCAGCGACGCGTTCCTGGAAAAGGGCGAGATCGTCAGCACACGGGGCCGTGCGCCCGAGGATGGCGAGCGCTTCAACGCCAAGCCGGGCGACCTGGCGGAGGGCAAGCCGATCGTGGTGCTGATCAATGGCGGGTCGGCCTCGGCGTCGGAAATCGTGGCCGGCGCGCTGCAGGATCACCGCCGCGCCATCGTCGTGGGCACCAAGAGCTTTGGCAAGGGATCGGTCCAGACGGTCATGCCGCTGCGGGGCGACGGCGCGATGCGCCTGACCACGGCGCGGTATTACACGCCGTCGGGCCGCTCGATCCAGGCGCTGGGTGTCAGCCCGGACATCATCGTGGACCAGCCGCGCCGCGCCGAGGAAAGCGAGGAGGACGAGGAGGAAAACCCCGCCAACCGCTTTGACCGCTCCGAGGCGGACCTGCGCGGACGGTTGGACAATGACAGCCTGAGCGAGGACGAGATCCGCCAGATCGAGGAAGACCGCGAGAAGGTCGAGCAAGCCGCCAAGCTGCGCGAGGAAGACTACCAGCTGGCCTATGCCATCGACATCCTCAAGGGCCTGACGGCGCTGGGTCCGGAATACGAGTGATCCGGTCCGGCAATGAATTGGCAAACGGGCGGGATGATCCCTGCCCGTTTTCGTTTTAGACTGCGTCATGCCCGAATTGCGCCAGCCTTCCGTGCGAGACCTTGCCGACCTCACGGCCCTGTGCCTGCGGTCCAAGGCTTATTGGGGATATGACGCGGAGTTCATGGCCGCCTGCGTGCCGGTGCTGACGCTGACCGAGGCCGATCTGAAAGACATTCCGACGATCACCGAGGTCGAGGGCGAGACGCTGCTCGGCATGGTGCAGGTCTCGAACGGGGACGAGGGCTGTACGCTGCAAAGGCTCTTCGTCGACCCCGCGCATATGGGCATGGGCACCGGGCGGCGGCTGTTTCAGTGGGCGGTCGGGACGGCCCGCGGGATGGGGGCCGCGGAAATGATCGTCGAGTCCGATCCCGGCGCGGTGCCCTTCTATGTCGCCATGGGCTGCCGTCCCGCGGGCGCGGCCCCGTCCGAAGCGATCCCGGGCCGGATGCTGCCGCGCCTGGTGTACGACCTGCGGTAGGCCCCACGAAATTCGTACGAATTTCGTGGGCCGCCGATCAGCCGGCGCGCGTCAGATGCGCCTCCATCGCCGCCAGTCCTTCGTCCAGCCCGCGCCGCCCGAAGCCGAGGCGGAAGCGGTCTGTCGGGGTCGGCCCGAGGTCGGAGCGGTAGATCGTGCCGGGCAACAGAAGAACGCCCGACTCTTCCACCAGCTTGCGGGCGAAGTCCTCGACTCCATCCGCCCCCAGGTAGCGCGGGAAGCCCATGCAGGCACCGTCCGGCCGGTGCCAGTCGAAGAGGTCGGGATGGCGGGCGAAGAACGCGTCCCATTTGGGCAGGTTCTCGTCGACGATGGCGCAGTTGCGCGCGAGGATCGCATCGCGGTTCTTGAGCGCGATCAGCGCCAGCCGCTCGCTGGGGCCGGAATTGCAGATCGACAGGTAGTGCTTCATCCGCTCCATCCGGCTCAGCACCTCGCGGTCCTGGCAGGCGATCCAGCCGATCCGCAGCCCCGGAAGACCGTAGGATTTCGACATCACGCCCAGCGAGAGCCCGCGTTCGTAGACATCGGCGATGAACGGCAGGTGTTCGGCGTCCGACGGGCCGAGACCGTTGAAGATCTCGTCATGCAGGATCCAGATTCCGTGGTGGCGGCAAAGCGCGATCAGCGCGTCATAGCGGTCGCGCGGCAGGATCGCGCCGGTGGGGTTGTGCGGAAAGTTGATGGTCAGCAGGCGGGTGTTCGGGCGGATGGCGGCGCGCACCCGGTCGATGTCGAGCGACCAGCCATCGTCCGGGTCGAGCGGCACGCCGGTCGCCTCGCAGATCGCCAGGGGCAGGCTTTCATGCGACTGGTAGTTGGGGGTGACCACGATGGCGTGGCTGTCGGCGTCCAGCAGCACGGTGTTGGCGGCGAAGATGCCCTCGCTGGCCCCGGCGAAACACAGGATATTGTCCGCCGGTTGCGCCTTGTAGGTTGCGGCAATCGCCGCGCGCAGGTCGGGCGCGCCGTAGGTTTCGGTATAGCCCAGCCACATAGTCTCGAACCCGTCGCGGTCCTCGGGGCTGGCCATGGCCAGCAGTTCGGGAAGGGACATGCTCTCGGCGTCCGAGGCGGTCATGTGGTGGCGGGCCTTGAATTCCCACTTGGCGAAATGGGTTTCCAGCCGAAAATCGGGCAGGGTCGTCATGCGTTTTCCTGTTGGTTCAGTCTACCGCACGGATAAGCTTGCGCTCCAGCACGCGCAAGACGGTGCGCAGGTCGTGCCCGCGTTTCAGCACCTGCCCGTCCATGCCGATCACCGCGTATTGCCCCTGCCGGCTGCGCAGCTTGGGGCGTTTCTCGATCCGGTAGAGCGGGTTCTCGGCGGTGCGGCGGAAGACCGAGAAGATCGCCACGTCGCGCAGGCTGGAGATCCCGTAGTCGCGCCATTCTCCGGCGGCGACCATGCGGCCATAGACCGACAGGATCGCGGCAAGCTCGGTGCGGTGGAAGGCCACCTGTTGCGCGCTGCCTTGCGGCGGGAACGGAGAGGTGGGTTGAAATGTCATGTCTTCAGAGTTGCGGTAAAAGGGTGGCGAGGCAAGGGATTTGTGGTCCGGGCGGGGTCGGACGGCTGAGCGGTGCTGCTGGGATCCGAAGGTGAGCCGGGGTCTCGCGGGGCGAGAGATCCTCGGGTCGAGCCCGAGGATGACGTTGCGCGGGAAAGGCCGGGCGCGCTGCGTCGAACCGGAAGAACCACGGCACCCAGGGGGGAGCCGGGGTCTTGCGGCGTGAGAGATCCTCGGGTCGAGCCCGAGGATGACGTTGCGCGGGAAAGGCCCGGGGCGCGGCGTCGAACCGGATGAACCACGCATCCCGGACCCGGTCCGGGATCTCGCGGGGCGAGAGGCGCTCGATAAACGAGGCCCCGCGCGGAACCAAGGCGCGGCCACGCCGCGCCGCCGCGCGATCGTCCGGTGACCGAAAGGCGATTGCAAGCAATCGCTGAAAGGGGGGCCGCCCGGACGGGCTGGCGATTGGGTGACAATGGCGCGCCGATCAGAGGTATTACGGATGCGGCTTCCATAAAGCGCCATGTACACGTGTCGGCTCGCCATCCCGCGGTCTGGCAATCGCGCGGCTCCCTACCCCCGGCCGATATAGGGCATCTTCGTCGCCATCACCGTCAGGAACTGGACGTTGGCCTCGGGCGGCATCTCGGCCATGTGCAGGACAGATCGTGCGGCGTTTTCCACGTCCATCGTGTGCATCTCGGGATTGGCCTGTTTCAGGCCCGCCACAAGCTCGCTTTCCGCATTGCCGATGTCGATCTGCCCGCAGGCGATGTCGAACGGCCGGCCATCCAGCGACAGGGACCGGGTCATGCCGGTGATCGCGTGTTTCGACGTGGTATAGCAGATCGAGCCGGGGCGCGGCACATAAGCGGACAGCGAGCCGTTGTTGATGATCCGCCCGCCCTGCGGGTCCTGCGCGCGCATGGCGGCGAAGGCCAGCCGCGCGGTGATGAACATGCCGCGCAGGTTGACGGCCATGACCTCGTCGAACTCTGCCACGCTGACCGCGTCGGGCGTGGTCGAGGGACCGAACATGCCGGCGTTGTTGAACACCGCATCCAGACGCCCGGCCTTGTCCAGAAACGTCCCGAAGGCGCGGGCCATGGCGTCGGCATCGGTCACGTCGGCGGGCAGAACCACCGCCTCGCGGCCCTGGGCCACCTCTTTCAGCTTGTCGGCGCGGCGGGCGAGCAGCCCCACGCGCCAGCCTGCGTCAAGGAACACTTCGGCCGTGGCGCGGCCGATGCCCGAGCTGGCCCCGGTGATCAGGATGGATTTCATGCCTCTTCCTCCGCTTCCAGTTCCAGGGGCGCGGGCGCCGCGCGCAGGTCGTCGATGCGCAAGGCCCCGGTGGGTTTGGAAAGCCGGTTGCGCACCACCCAGTGCAGCCGCTCCTCGGCGCGGGTGATGGCGACATAGGCCAGACGCTTCCACAAGGGCTGCCCCGCCTCGGTCCGGCCCATGCGGGCGGCGGCATAGATGTCGGGGGCAAAGACCTGCACGTCGGGCCATTGCGAGCCTTGCGCCTTGTGAATGGTCACCGCCGCGCCATGCAGAAAGGTGGCCCCCATGCGGGCGGCGAAGGGGATGAACGGCTCTTCCTCGTCGGGCTTCTCGATCTTGACGATGCTGGCGGCGCTGACGCGCGGGTCCTCGGCGCCCATCACGTGCAGGCGGGAAAAGCCCGGCTTGCGGCCCGCGCCCAGATAGATCACCTGCGCGCCCTTGATCAGGCCGCGCGCCTCCAGATCCAGCCGCTTCTTGCGGTGCTTGAGCGGCAGTTCCAGCCCGTCGCAAATCAGCGGCTCGCCTTCCAGCAATTCGGTGTCGGGCGCGCCGTGCACGGCGCGGAAGGCGTTGATCAGGCGGATGCGGGTGGCGTTGCGCCAGACGAGGACGGGGGAGCGCGCCATCAGGTCCACCTCGACCCTTTGCGCCCATTGCACGCGGTCGTCCTGCGCCGCCTTCTGTTCCACCAGTCGCTCGAAATCCTGGAAGCCCGCCTCGGGGTCGCCCAGCGCATGGGCCAGGTCCAGGATCGGGTTGTCGGCATCCTGTCGGTGGATGCGGTTCAGCGTCAGCTTGGCGGGCGCGGGCAGCCCGTCGAAGACCATCGCGCCGGACTGGTTCACCGGGGCCAGCTGCGCGGGGTCGCCAAAGAGAAGCAGCGTCGGAAAGATTTCCTGCAGGTCCTCGTATTGCTTTTCATCCAGCATCGAGGCCTCGTCGATGAAGCCGATATCCAAAGGCTCTTCGCGGCGCTTCCAGCCGGTGATGAAATCGCTGCCCCTGAGACCGGCGGCGGCCAGCGCCCCGGGGATGGACTTGTGCGTGCCGTAAAACAGCCGCGCGCGTTCCAGCGCCTCTTCGGTCAGGCCCTCGATCTCGGGCTTGTCGCCATTGCCGGCAAGCCATTCGGCGATGCGCTCGTATTCGGGGTCGTAGACGGGAGTATAGAGGATGCGGTGAATGGTGGTGGCGGGCACGCCGCGCATCCGCAGAACGCTGGCGGCCTTGTTGGTGGGGGCAAGGATGGCCAGGGTGCGCCGGTCCTTGCGGCGGCGGCCTTCCCAGTCGCCCGAGACCACGTCGACGCCCGCCTCTTCCAGCGCGCGGTAGAGGGCGGCCAGAAGCAGAGTCTTGCCCGAGCCGGCCTTGCCCACAACGGCCATGACGCGGGTTTTCCCCTCGCGCGGCGGGGTCAGCATGCCCTCTTCCAGGTCGACACCCACCTCGCGCAGCGCGGCGGCGATGCGGTCATGGGCCTCGGCCTGGTCGTCGGAATAGATGAGCGCGGTCTGGGACATGGCGCGACCCTACAGCCGCGCACACCGCTGCACCAGCGCGGGCACCATTTTCTGCGCAGAAAATGGGCCGGAAAATGCGTATTTTCCGGCTCGGAATTTGCGCAAATTCCGGTGCGCCCCGCTCAGGCCGTTTGCGCGAAAGGCTGGCGCTCGTCGCCAAAGCTGCGGCGGAACCACTGCTCGCTCAGCTGCGGGGTCACGCCGGCGCGGCGGGCCACCTGGGCGCGGGCGGCATCGGTGAATTCCCACAAGCCCACGCTGATCCGGTCGCGGCCCGCGCCGGTGCTGCCCAGAACCTCGGGCGAGGAGCCGATCATGCGGTAGATCCGCACCATGCGCGCATCGAACACGCCGGCGAAATGCTGCACGCCGAAATGGCGCATCAACTCACCCCCGCCCAGCATCAGCGCGGCGGCGACCCGGCTTTCGGCGCCGCGCGCCAGGCAAAAGCGCGTGCATTCCCAGATGTGCGGGCTTTGAATCGTGCCGCCGCCCAGGATGTCGGTGAAATGGTCGTTGATCATCGTGCGCCCGGTGGTGGGCAGGAACCGCATCGAGCCCTTGTGGCGCCCGTCCGCCCCTTCCCAGATCACGTAAAGCGGGTTGAGGGCGTCGTATTCATCGCGCTCGAACCCCTGCGCATCGACGCGGACGTCCCAGCCGAGCCGGGTTCCGAACTGGTCGGCCCGGTCGCGGAACAAGCCATCGGACAGCTTGGCGAAACGGCTCAGTTGATCGGCGTATAGGTAGCGTAGCATGGTCGAATTCCCCTCTGTCGTGACGATAAGAGGAAAATTCTCGACAATTCGTTAAGCGCCCGTGCGAGCACCGCGCGTTGCGGTCACCGGCGTCATGTCAGATCACGATCAGCCCCTGGCTGATGGCGCGGGCCACGGCATGTACGGTGTTGATCGCCCCCAGCTTGAAGCGCGCGGATTCGATATAGACCCGCAGCGTGTGTTCCGAGATCGACAGCGTGTCGGCCACCTGTGCCCGGCCATAGCCCAGCGCCAGCAGCGTCAGCGCATCCACCTCGCGCGGGGAAAGCTGCCGCGCGGGCGCGGGGGCGCGGTCGGGCTCGAACTCCAGCGCCTTCTGGTTGAAGGTGTGGGCGCACAGGATCAGCTCGCGGCGGCGCGACTCGGTGAACGCCGCCCAGGCGTCGTCATCGCAGCGATGGTTCACGGTGAAGAGCGCGAACTGCCCGTTCGGCCCGCGCAGCGGAATGGAATAGCCCTGGTTGCCCAAGCCATGGTCCAGCGCCTCTTTCAGGAAGGCCTGCGCGGGCTTGCCGGACCAGTCCAGGCGCTTCCAGTCGACCGGGTGGAACCGCTGGTAACAGCCCTTGATGACAGGGTCGATGCGCAGGTAATCCTTTTCGACATAGCGCGCCACCCAGGCCGGATCGTAGGTGCCGCAGCCGTACTGGTCGCCCGCCGCGCTGACCCAGTGATAGACGAGATGGTCGATGTGGAACAGGTCGCGCAGGCGTATGGCGACGTCCTGCAGGTCCGCCGGGTCACGGGCGCGTTCGAGGTCTTCCAAGATCGGTTCGAGCCGCCGTGGCGGTTGCACGTTCATACCCAGTCGTCCCTTCCCGCGCGGGCGTCGATTTCGACGTCAGCTCCGCCGCCGCGACGAGTCTCGTGTCGTCGATCTGTTCGGCAAGCTCCGCAAGACCGTTCTGCCGAGCGAAGGTCCTGAGGTCGGCCAGGACGTCAAGTATCCACTCGTTCTGCATCACAGCCTCCTCCGGGAGCGGTTAACGAAAGGTTAACTCAACTTTAGCATGTTTAAGATTTTGGCCGTATTCGCGGTTTTTCACTCCCCGGAAATAGCGAGGGCGAGATTTCCAGCCTCCTGAATTCGTTGAACCCGGCGCAGGACAAGAAAAGAAGCCCGCGAACCGGGTCCCCGATTCGCGGGCCAGATGCGGGCCGAACCGGCCCGACAGGGAGAAAGCTTAACTTTTCTTGCCGGCGTCCAGCACGTCCTCGACCGTGCGCAGGCCGGTGCGGGGCGATTGCACCAGCACCGCCATGTTGCCCGGCTTGTGCTCGTTGCGCAGCATCTTCATGTGTGCGCCGGGGATCTCGTCCCACGGGAAGACCTCGGACATGCAGGGGTCGATGCGGCGCTCGACCACCAGCTTGTTGGCGGACGAGGCCTGTTGCAGGTGGGCGAAGTGGCTGCCCTGCAGGCGCTTCTGGTGCATCCACATGTAGCGCACGTCGAAGGTGCAGTTGAACCCGGTGGTGCCGGCGCAGATCACGACCATGCCGCCCTTCTTGCACACCAGCGTCGAGACCGGGAAGGTCGCCTCGCCCGGGTGCTCGAACACGATGTCGACGTTGTTGCCCTTGCCGGTGATGTCCCAGATCGCCTTGCCGAACTTGCGCGCCTCGGTGAACCATTCCTTGTATTCCGGGCTGTTCACCTTGGGCAGCTGGCCCCAGCAGTTGAAATCCTTGCGGTTGATGACGCCCTTGGCGCCGAGGGACATGACGAAATCGCGCTTGTCCTCGTCCGAGATCACGCCGATCGCGTTGGCGCCCACGGTGTTGGCCAGCTGGATCGCGAAGGAGCCGAGGCCCCCCGACGCGCCCCAGACCAGCACGTTCTGGCCGGGCTTCAGCTCGTGCGGGTGATGGCCGAAGAGCATCCGGTAGGCGGTGGCGAGCGTCAGCGTGTAGCAGGCGCTTTCCTCCCAGCTGAGGTGCTTGGGCCGCGGCATCAGCTGTTGCGCCTGCACGTTGGTGAACTGCGCGAAGGAGCCGTCGGGCGTCTCGTAGCCCCAGATGCGTTGCGTGGGCGAAAACATCGGGTCGCCGCCGTTGCAGTGGATGTCGTTGCCGTCGTCCTGGTTGCAGTGGATCACGACCTCGTCGCCCACTTTCCAGTTCTTGACCTTGTCGCCCACGGCCCACACGACGCCCGACGCGTCGGAGCCCGCGATGTGATAGTCCGCGCCATGCCCGTCGAAGGGGCTGATCGGCTCGCCCAGACCGGCCCAGATGCCGTTGTAGTTCACGCCCGCGGCCATCACCAGCACCAGCACCTCGTTGCTGTCGAGCGTCGGCGTGTCCACCACCTCGACCTGGAACGACTTGTCGGGCTCGCCGTGACGTTCACGGCGGATGGCCCAGGCATACATCTGCTTTGGTACGTATCCCAGGGGCGGCAGTTCGCCGATCTCGTAGAGGTCTTTCTCGGGCGCGTCGTAGGGCGCGATTCCGGTGTCGGTGTCCAGAGCCATCGGGGCCTCCTTCATAAGCGTTTGCCGCGATGCAGAATCGGGCGTGTCCGCACTGAAATATCTTTCATTGCGCAACAATGCAATGCCAACTTGTGTGTTTTTGAAATTTTATAACCCAGCAGTCGCAGAAAAATCAGCCGTTTTGCGCCGCATCTGCGAAAAACTGCCGGATCGAATTGGCGTAATAAACCAGCAGGTCGCGCTCTTCGGGCACGATCTCGATGCCCTGTGCGGTGTCGCGGACCAGCCCGCGCTTGCGCAGGATCCTCAGGCCGACCTCGACGGAATAGGCCAGATCCTCGCGCGGGATGTGGATATGGGCCTGGCCCAGGCTGTCGGTCATCCCGGCCAGCACCTCTCTCAGCTCAACCTCGGGCAGCGGCGTTCCGGCCGCCAGGAGGGCGTGGGCGACCATCGGCACCGGCAGCACCGGCACCTCCTGCCCGATCCGCGTCATCAGGCGGTCGCCCAGCCTCTCGACCGGGGCGCCGGGGTGTTCGCGCTGAAACGCCGACAGGGAGACCGGCGCGCCGAAGCTGACCGCGGCATAGCCGTGGCGGTGATAGCGCCGGGTGACCCACAGCCAGACCTGTTTCAGCACGAAGCCCGCCACGACGCTGATCCGCGCCCCGAAGCGGCGCTTGCCCGCCTTGCCGGCCGCGACAAGGATGCGGTCTTCGAACACCCTGTCATAGTTCACGGCGACCGGCACGAAGACCACGTCGCGCCCGTCCGGTTCGCGTTCCTCGATGATGTATTTCAGGATCCCCAGCTTGGGCTTGGCCAGCGCCCCGTCGAGGCTCAGACCGCCCTCGGGGAACACGGCCTGAGTCACGCCGCCATCGGTGGCCATGCCGACATAGCGCGCCAGCACCCGGCGATAGAGCGCGTTGAGCGACCGGCGCCGGATGAAATAGGCCCCCATGGTGCGGATCAGCCGGCTGAGCGGCCAGACGCGCGCCCATTCGCCCACGGCATAGCTGAGCGCAGACTGCTCGGCGGCGAGCCACGTGACCAGCACGTAATCCATGTTCGAGCGGTGGTTCATCACGAAGATCACCGTGGCGTCGGGGTCGATCCTGCCGATCCCCTCTGCGTCGAACCGCCCCATCCGCACGCGGTAAAGCGCCGTGCTCAGAAGCTTCGCCAGCCGGATCGCGATGCCGAAATAGGCGGTTGCGGAAAAGCTGGGCACGATCTCGCGGGCATATCTCTTGGCCTTCTCGAACGCCACGTTCTCGGGGATGCCGTTTTCCCGCGCGTGCTCGGCGATGGCCTTGCTGACCTCGGGGTCGTAGATCAGGCGCTGGATCATGTCGTAGCGGCGCGCCAGCTTGAACGGCTCGATCTTGCGCTCCAGCCGCTGGTTCAGGCGGTTCACCACGCGTTCCATCCGGCGACGGAAGAACCAGCGCACCGAGGGGAACAGGAAATGCGAGGCAAAGGTGACCGCCGCGAAGAGCAGGATCAGCACCAGCAGCCACAGGGGAAGTTCAACCGTTTGCGTCATTGCCCGCACCATGCCAGCCCGCGTGAGGGGGTACAAAGGAAAACGCCGCCAGTGCGCTGCCGTTCGGCTCGCCGCCGCGCGATTGGCAGACCGCGGGCTGGCGAACCAACAGAAGTTCAAAGCACTTTATCCCCGCCAACTCCGAAGAACCTCAAATTGAAGCGCTTACGGCAACCAATCGCCAGACCGGGGGGCGGCCCCCCTTTCGGCGATTGCAGGCAATCGCCTTTCGGTCAGCGGCCGATCGCGCGGCGGCCTTCGGCCTTGATTCCGCGCGAGGGATAGTAGGCTGCCGTGTGTGCTTAGTGAGGCCACTCACCCCACCCCGCCTCGAATTGCCGCAACGCAGCGAATTGACAGGCTCACATAATTCCGAATAGTTTGCCGTTGTTGAAAGAAAGTTGCGCAAACCGATTCACGAGGCCGCCCGATGTCGCAGATGCAGAATGACACCCCCAAGGATCGTCCCTGGCTGATCCGCACCTACGCGGGCCACTCCACCGCCAAGGCGTCGAACGCGCTTTACCGATCGAACCTGTCCAAGGGGCAGACGGGCCTCAGCGTGGCGTTCGACCTGCCCACCCAGACGGGCTATGACAGCGACCACGTTCTCAGCAAGGGCGAGGTCGGCAAGGTCGGCGTGCCGGTCTGTCACCTGGGCGACATGCGCACGCTGTTCGATCAGATCCCGCTGGACCAGATGAACACCTCGATGACCATTAACGCGACGGCGCCGTGGCTGCTGGCGCTCTATGTCGCCGTGGCCGAGGAACAGGGCGCGGATGTCAGCGCGCTGCAGGGCACGGTGCAGAACGACCTGATCAAGGAATACCTCAGCCGCGGCACGTATATTTGCCCGCCGAAACCCAGCCTCAAGATGATCGGGGACGTGGCCGAATACTGCTACACCCATATCCCCAAGTGGAACCCGATGAACGTGTGTTCCTACCACCTGCAGGAGGCCGGCGCCACGCCGCAGCAGGAACTGGCCTTTGCGCTGGCCACCGCCTGCGCCGTGCTGGACGAGCTGAAGCCGCGCGTGCCGGAAGAGGATTTCCCGGCGCTCTGCGGGCGGATCAGCTTTTTCGTCAACGCGGGCATCCGGTTCGTGACCGAGATGTGCAAGATGCGCGCCTTCGTCGACCTGTGGGACGAGATCCTGCAAACCCGCTACGGCATCGAGAACCCCAAGTTCCGCCGCTTCCGCTATGGCGTGCAGGTCAATTCCCTCGGCCTGACCGAGCAGCAACCCGAGAACAACGTGTACCGCATCCTGATCGAGATGCTGGCCGTGACGCTGTCGAAAAAAGCCCGCGCCCGCGCGGTGCAGCTGCCCGCCTGGAACGAGGCGTTGGGCCTGCCCCGCCCGTGGGATCAGCAATGGTCAATGCGGATGCAGCAGATCCTGGCCTACGAGACGGACCTTCTGGAATACGAGGACCTCTTTGACGGCAACCCCGCCGTCGATGCCCGCGTCGAGCAGTTGAAGGACAGCGCCCGGCAGGAGCTGGAGACGCTCGACAGCATGGGCGGCGCGATCGGGGCCATCGAGCACATGAAGGCGCGGCTGGTGGACAGCAACGCCGACCGTCTTGGCCGGATCGAGGCGGGCGAGACCACGGTGGTGGGCGTCAACAAGTTCACCACGACCGAGCCCAGCCCGCTGCAATCCGAGGATGGCGGCATCATGCGGGTCGATCCGGCGACTGAGGCCGAACAGATCGACCGCCTGAACGCCTGGCGCAAGGAGCGCGACGACGAGGCGGTGAAAACCGCGCTGGCGGCCCTGCGCGAGGCGGCGGCGAAGAACGAGAACATCATGCCCGCCTCCATCGCGGCGGCCAAGGCGGGTGTCACCACCGGCGAATGGGCGGAACAGATGCGCCAGATCCACGGCCAGTATCGCGGCCCCACCGGCGTCTCGGGCAGCCCGTCGAACCGGACCGAGGGCCTCGACGATATCCGCGAGGCGGTCGATGCGGTCAGCAAGAAGCTGGGCCGCCGCCTGAAATTCCTGATGGGCAAGCCGGGGCTTGACGGCCATTCGAACGGCGCCGAGCAGATCGCCTTTCGCGCCCGCGATTGCGGCATGGACATCTCCTACGAGGGCATCCGCCTGACGCCCGAGGAGATCGTGACCGCCGCGCTGGAGGACGAGGCGCATGTGATCGGCCTGTCGATCCTGTCGGGATCGCACATGCCGCTGGTCGAGGACCTCTTGAACCGGATGCGCGAGGCGGGGCTGGGCCACGTGCCGCTGATCGTCGGCGGGATCATCCCCGAGGAAGACGCCAAGCGCCTGCTGGAAATGGGCGTGTCGCGGGTCTATACGCCGAAGGATTTCGAGCTGAACACGATCATGATGGATATCGTCACGCTGGCCGATCCCAAGGCGGTGGCCGCCGAGTGACCGACCGGACGGATCGCAACAGGGCCAGTGCCATGGCCTTTTACGACCTGATGTTCAATCAATGCCGCCCGCGCGAGGCCATCGCGCAGTTCGCGGGCGACACCTATATCCAGCACAACCCGCATGTCGCCGATGGCAAGGATGCCTTCATCGACTATTTCGAGAGGATGGCGCGGGACTATCCGGGCAAGCAGGTGCGCTTTGTCCGCGCGGTGGCCGAGGGCGACCTCGTGGTGCTGCACTGCCACCAGACATGGCCGGGCAGCGACGATTACGCCGGCATGGATATCTTCCGCTTCGATGAAAACGGCAGGATCGTCGAGCATTGGGACGTCCTGCAGGTCATCACCGGCCAGTCGGCCAACGACAACGGGCTGTTCTGATACGCTCCGGGGTCTTTCGCGGGGGATAGTGCGCGACCCCGGAGCGTATTGAGCGTGCCGTAGGTCCGGCGCGCTTACTCGGTCTGGGGCGCTTCGCTCTCGGCACCGTCCTCGGTGCCTTCGCCGGCTTCGGCCTCTTCTTCCGCGGCCTCTTGCGCGGCCTTGCCTTCGGCGGCGGCGACCTTGATCTCGTCAAGAATGCGCTGGTTCAGTTCCTCGTCCTGCTGTGCCGCGATGTCGATCGCCTTGAACTCCGCCGGGGTGATGTCGGCGATCACCTCGATGGCGTTGACGATGGAATCGTTGGCATAGGCCATCAGCTCGGCGCGCTTCTCGCCGTCTGTTTCGGCCTCGATCTTGGGCACGAAATGCTGCCCGACCGCGTTGATCGCCGCCAGCGCCTGCACGAACGCGCTGAGCTTCTCGTCGGTCAGGGTCTCGTTGCTGATGCCCTCGGCCGGCTCGATCTTCTCAAGCGACTTCGTCGGCGGCTCCTTCGCGGCCTGCTGGGTTTCGGCATTCTGGGTGCCGGTGGTCTCAGAGCCGGTGGTCTGCGAGTCCGTGCTCTCTTCGGTGCCGGTGGCCTCCTGCGCGATGCTGGCGGTGCCCAGCGACAGCGCGGCGGCGGTGGCGATTGCGATACGTGAAATCATTCTGGTCTCCTCGACGGGTAGCCTCGGTTTCGTTGACGACACAGATGGCCAGTCCCGGCGCCCGATGCAATGCGCTCGGCGAAAAAACGCTGGAATCCGCCGGGCGCTCGGCCCAATCTGCGCCGAGCAGCCGAAGGACCCCCATCATGAGCCTGACCATCCGCCCGATCGCACCGCAGGACGAAACCGACTGGCGCGCGCTTTGGACCGCGTACCTGGAATTCTACGAAAGCAGCGTCAGCGAGGAGGTCTACGCCACCACCTTCGCGCGGCTCTGCGCGCCCGAGGTGACCGACCAGAACGGGCTGCTGGCGCTGGACGGCGAAACGCCGGTGGGGTTGGTGCATTACATCTTTCACCCGCATAACTGGCGGGTCGAGAAGATCTGTTACCTGCAGGACCTCTATGCCGACCCGTCGGTGCGCGGCACCGGCGTCGGGCGCAAGCTGATCGAGGCGGTCTATTCCGCCGCCGACGCCAACGGTACGCCGGCCGTCTACTGGATGACGCAGGATTTCAACACGCAGGCGCGGCAGCTCTACGACCGGATCGGGCAGTTGACGCCGTTTATCAAGTACGCCCGCTAGGGCGCGCCCGCGCGTCGGCTCAGGGGAACTGCGCCGCCTCGCGCCGCATCAACTCGCGCAGCGAGTACGAGCGCGCGATCGGCCCCTCGGCGCCCAGGACGTGGCGCGGATCGGCGGGGATACAGCCCGGACCGCAGAGCTGGCGCACCGCCATGCGGCGCGTATCGAGAAACCACAGCCGCCCGGCGGGCGTGCCGACATAGCCATTGATGCCCTCGCCCTTGTCGGCGCGGATATCGTTGACGGTGGGCACCTCGGACCAGGCGCTTTCGTCATAGGCGCCGTGCGTGTGCCAGGACGCCACCACCCGCAGCCTTTTGGGCCAGCGGGGCTGACAATAGTTCAGGAACCCGCGCCGGGCCGGGGTGGTGGCCAGCTGGCCCGAGGCCGTGTAGCCGATATAGCCGCAATATTCGCGGTTCTCGGCCACCGAGCGCGCCTGCGCCTGCGACAGCACGTGTCGCGCCACGCCGATCTCGTCGGCGGTTTGCGCAGGGGCGGCGACGGGCATCGCCATGAGCAGGGCCAGCAGGGCCAAGATCCGCATTCGTGTGTGTCCTCTCTTGCAGCTCTTGCAGCGGCGGGGTCAGGCGTTACCTTTGCGCGACCGTAACGCGACCTTAGACCGAAGGGCAGTCCATGACGATCCATATAGGCGCCGCAGCCGGCGACATTGCAGAAACCGTCCTGATGCCGGGCGACCCGATGCGCGCCAAGTGGGCCGCCGAGCGGTTCCTGGAGGCACCGCGGCAGGTCAACGCGGTGCGCGGGATGCTGGGCTTTACCGGCACGTGGCGGGGCCACCCGGTCACCATCCACGGCAGCGGGATGGGCATGGCGAGCCTGTCGATCTATGCCAACGAGCTCATGCGAGACCTCGGCGCGAAGACGCTGATCCGCATCGGCTCGACCGGCGGGATGCAGGCGCATGTGGGCCTGCGCGACGTGATTCTGGCCATGACGGCCAGCAGCGTCGGAACGCCCTCCTCGACCATCTTCCGGGAACTGAACTATGCCCCCTGCGCCGACTGGGGCCTGTTGCGGGCGGCGGTGGCCGCGGCCCAAACGCGGGGCGTGCCGCATCACGTGGGCGGGATCTATTCCTCGGACACGTTCTATGACGAACGCCCCGACCTCAACGAGCAGATGACCCGCCACGGCATCCTCGCCGTCGAGATGGAGACCGCCGAGATGTACACGCTGGCCGCTCGCTACGGCGCGCGGGCGCTGTCGGTGCTGACCGTGTCGGACCACCTGCAAACCGGCGAGGCCCTGCCCAGCGAAGACCGCGAGGCCAGTTTCGGCGACATGGTGGAGATCGCGCTGGAGGCGGCGTTTGCGTAGGGTGCGTTTCCAACGCACCTATTTTGGGTCGGATATCATCCGTGCCGGCACGGTGCGTTGAAAACGCACCCTACGCCGTGTCCGAAAACATCTCACCCGTGACACCCCTGCGCGCGGAATAAAGGCCGTAGGCCGCCGCGCCATCGACGACCCCCACCCAGGGGGCGGCGATTTGGTTGGGGTCTGCACAACGCTCGGCTGTTTTGATGACTTGGCAAAGATAAAGTGCTTCAGAACCACTGTTGGATCGCCACCCCGGGGGTCGCCGATGGCGCTCCCTCAGTCGTCCTCCAGAAACGCGAAGGCGTCTCCCTCGACACGCACCCGGCCCAGCGACGGCAGCCGGAAATGGGTGCCCAGCACCCGCGCGCCCTGCTCCGCCGCCGTTTCCAGCAGCATCCGGCGTGAGGCGACGGCCCGCTCGGCATCCTGGTCGAAGGTGAAATGCCACTCGGGGTGCCAGCATTGCGCCGCGGTGTGAATCGCATCCCCGGTGATCACCGCCTCGGCCCCGCCGCCATGCACCCGGACAGACACGTGCCCGCCGGTATGCCCCGGCGTCGGCATCAGCGTCACGTGGTCGCCCACACCGTGCGCGCCGTCGACCAGCTCGGCCTGCCCGGCCTCGATCACCGGCAGGAGGCTCTCGTCATACATGCCCCGGGCCTTTTCGGCATAGAACGCCTCGTCCGCCTTCGGCAGCAGGTAGCGCGCGTTGGGAAATGTCGGCACCCAGCGCCCGTCCAGCAGCCTGGTGTTCCAGCCGATGTGATCGACGTGCAGATGGGTGCAGAGGACGTAGTCGATATCCTCCACACCCGCGCCCGCCGCGCCCAGCGCGTTCAGGAAACGCGGCGTGTCGCGCCTGTGCCAGTCGGGAAAGCTGGGCGCGGTCTTGTGGTTGCCGACGCAGGTATCCACCAGGATCACGTGGTCGGGCGTCTTCAGCAGAAAGCCCTGGATCGGCAGCATCACGCGCCCCGTGCGGGGGCACAGCCCGCCCGGCACTTTCTCGGCGATGATGCGGCCCACATCCCTACCGGCGCCCGGGAACATCTCTTCGGGCGCAAGGAAGGGCGCGTCGATCTCCAGGATGCGCCAGACTTCCACCTCTCCGATACGACACAGCATGGCGCTCACCCCTCCCCGATCCGCTCGGCCACCCGGCCCGCCCAGAGGTCACAGAGCGGAGCGGCCGGATGAAACCCGTCGGCAGCCATCAGGCGCCGGTCCGGCGGAAACTCCATCGGAACGTAGCGCAGCGCGGGGTCCTGCGCCACAAGCGCGCGCAACTCGGCATCGAGTGCGGCGGCCCTTGCCCCCAGCACCCCGCGCAAGGGGCGGGGCAGCAGCGGGAACACCCCCAGTGGTGGCACGCCCGAGGCAACGATGCGCGTCACACCGAAGCGGGTCTTCAGGAGGCTTACGAGGTCGCTGTAGTTGCGCCGCCACCGTGTCCGGCGCATCCCGTTCTTGGCGTCGTTCACGCCCAGCGCGATCACCGCCACGTCGAACGGGCCGTCCGGCATCTGCGCCGGATCGGCCAGGGCGGTTGTCGTGGTCGCCCCGCCCCGCGCCTCCAGCCGCCAGTGCACGCGGAAGCGCGGGGCAAGATGCGCCGCCAGCCGACCCGCCAGCGCGTCCTCCTGCGTCTCGACGCCCACGCCGGCGGCGGAACTGTCCCCGACGATCAGCAGCCGCAGGTCCGGGCCTGCGCCGGCCACGCCCTCGCGCGGGCCTGCCGCCTCGGGCAGGCGTGCGGCACGCAGCACCACCCAGGCCGCCTGTGGCACCAGCACCGGCGACAGAAGCGCCGCGCAGAGCGCGTCACGCATCGCTTTCCGCCTCGCACAGCGCCATGCCGGTGTCGCTGAGCGCATAGACCCCGCGCTCGACCCGGAAGAACCAGCCGGAGTGGTTGTCGGCCATGATCCGCGTCGCCCGCGCCACGCCCGTCGCCCGGGCGATGACCGCGCCCGAGGACGGGCCGTGTTCCGACAGGTACGCCACGCAGGCGCGCACATCCTGCTTGTAGGCGGTCTCGATCTGCCCGCGCGTGCCGCCCTCGTTCGGATCGCCCCGGCGGGCGTTGAATTCCTTCAGCAGCCTTGCGCGCTTGACCTTGGACTGGCGCGGGCGGAACGGGGCGGGGTGACAATGCGCCTGCACCTCGCCCGTGTCCGGTTTCACGCTGAGAACCCCCAGCCCCAGCCGCTTGCAGAGGCCGATATTGCCCTTGAACGCCCGCCATCCCGCCTTGCCCTTCCAGCGCGGCACGGCGACATAGACCTGCTCGGTCACCGCCTGCCGGGCCACGGCCTGTTGCAGCAGGGTCAGCGAAAACCCGGTCTTGAGCTCCACCACCACCGGCTCGGCCTCCGCGCGCAGGCCCACCACGTCGGCCGGGCCGACCTCGGATTTCACGTCATAGCCCAGCGCCTCCAGCCAGGCCTTGACCGGGGCGTATAACAGGGTTTCGCGGGCATCATACATCCCGGCAATTTGGCCGCAGGTTGCATGGGTGACAAGCCCTTCGCACAGCCCTATAAGGCGCGCGAACAAACTCATTCCAGCCCCGAGGACGACACATCCGATGACAACGCTCGTATTTGGCCACAAATCCCCCGACACCGACAGCACCGGCTCGCCCATCCTCTGGGCGTGGTACCTCAACGAGGTGAAGGGCCAGGAGGCCGAGGCCGTGCTCTTGGGCGAGCCCAACACCGAGGCCGCCTTCATGCTGGAAAAGTGGGACCTGCCCAAGCCGCGCATCATCACCAATGTCGATGACGGCCAGCCCTGCATCGTGGTGGACACCAACAACCCCGCCGAGTTGCCGACCAACATCAACGGCGCCGACGTGCAGGGCATCATCGACCACCACAAGCTGGTCGGCGGGCTGGAAACCTCCGGGCCGATCGACATCACCGTGCGCCCGCTGGCCTGCACCGCGACGATCATGATCGACCTGATGGGCGAGGACGCGGAAAAGATGCCCGACTGGGCCAAGGGCGCGGCGCTGACCTGCATCCTCAGCGACACGCTGGAATTCCGCAGCCCCACCACCACCGACCACGACCGCGCCACCGCCGAGCAACTGGCCCGCGACCTGGGCGTCAGCGTCGCCGACTATGCCGCCGAGATGTTCGCGGCCAAGTCGGACGTGTCGGCCTTTTCCGACGCCGAGCTGATCCGCATGGACAGCAAGGAATACGAGGTCGGCGGCACCAAGTTCCGCGTGTCGGTCCTGGAAACCACCGCGCCGGCCACCGTGCTCGACCGCAAGGACAGCCTGATGGCCTCGATGCAGGACGTGGCGAAAGAGGACGGCGTCGACCAGGTGCTGCTCTTCGTCGTGGACATCCTGAACGAGGAAGCGACCCTGCTGGTCCCCAACGACCTGGTCAAGGGCGTGGCCGAGAAGAGCTTCGAGGCCTCCGTTTCGGGCGATACCGTGGTGCTGCCCGGCGTGATGAGCCGCAAGAAACAGATCATTCCCAACCTGAAGGTCTGAGGCGCGAGGGGCGCAGAGCCCCTGTTCGCCCGACGCCCCCGCGGCCGCCTGCGGGGGCGTTTTCGTCTCAACGCATCGCCGCGCCGTCAGTCCGCGCGGCCCATCAGCCGGTCGATCGGCGCGTAATCATCGGTCAGGACCTGCCCGCGCCCAGCCGCCAGCTGCGCCACCATGTCGTCGGCAAACGCGCCGAACCGCGTCGGGTCGGGCGCCCGCGCGACAATGGCGTTTTCCGGCGTTCGCGCCTGGCCGCCCACCACGACGAAGACGACACGCTGGCCGGGCGCGGGCCGGGCCTGCTCGGTCCAGACCTCGACCACCGGAAAGACCGTCCGCATCGTCGCCACGATCGACGCCAGCGCGCCCAGCCTGTCCTCGTGGTCGATCACGTTCATCAGGAAACTGCCATCCTCGGTCAGCCGGTCCGCCGCAAGCTGAAAGAACTCCTGCGTCACCAGGTGCACCGGCACGACGACATCGGTGAACGCGTCGCCGATGATGATGTCGAACCGCGCCCCGGGCCGGGTCAGCAGCGCGCGGCGGCCATCCTCGTGCAGGACCGTCGCGGTGGCGGGGTCGAACCAGAACGCCTCTGCCGCCATGCGCGTCACCGCCGGGTCGATCTCGGCCACGGTGATCGCGCCGGTGCCGCGCGCGGCAAAGGCACGGGGCACGGCGTAATTGCCGCCGCCGATGTGGAAACTGGTGAAATCGTCCCGCGGGGCGCGCAGCGTCGACAGGCGGTCCAGCATCGCGGTGTGATCGGTGAACTGCACCTCGGGCAGGCGGCGGGCGCTGATCCCGTGGGCCAGGTGGTCGATCACCATCAGGCGCACCGGGTCGGCGGGGTCGGCCGAGATATCCTCGACCCGCAGGCAGAAATACCGGCTTTCGCGGTCGCAGGGGTCGGGCGCGGCCAGCGCCAGGTATCCCGCGCCGATCACCAGCAGCACCGCAAGCGCCCCTGCCCCGGTCGCGCGCCAGCGCCCCAGCCATAGAAAGAGCAGGCCCGAGACCAGGTAGACCGCCGTCACCACCACCAGCGTCGTCGCCGAGCCGAGCCACGAGATGAACACGAATCCCGCCAGCAGCGTGCCCGCAATCGCCCCCACGGCCCCGGCGGCGAACATCGCGCCCATGGCGGGGCCGGTCCGTCGGGCCGTCGCCACCGCGATTACCGCCAGCACCGGCGCCGGGACACCGGCGAAAAAGGACGGCAGGAAAAAGACCAGCATGGTCAGCGCCGTGATGCTCCAGACCGGCTGCGCGACCGCGTCCAGCACCCAGCCCGCAACCGCCGGCAGGATCAGCACCGCACCCGCCGTGGTAACCGCTCCGGCCAGCAAAGCGCCCCCGGTCCAGCGCAGCGCCTGCCCGGCCGGTTTCTCGGCCAGCCGTCCGCCCCACCAGTGCCCCGCCGAAAAGCCTGCGAGGACCACGGCGATGACCGCCGTCCAGGTGTAAAGCGACATGCCCACATGCGGCGCAAGCATCCGCCCGGCCACGATCTCGACCACCAGCGATGCCGCGCTGACCACAGCCTGCGCCGTCACCAGAAGCCATAAAGGTGTCGCGCGTGTCATCCCCGCCTCCGCGTGCCGCCATTCGGCCCCGCAGTTGAGACCAAGCCCGACCCGGGATCAAGCCGCAACGTCGCGGGCGGCCCCGGCCCGCACCGGGCGCGACTTGGCAGAGCGCGCCGCAGCGGGTACGTCTCGGGGGACAGGAGGACACCGCGCCATGACCCGCCCGACCCATCCCGACACGCGCACCGCCACGGCCCGAGCGCCTTTGCAGGCAGGCGACACCGCAGGCCGGGGGTGACATGACCCTTCTGTCCAACCTTGTCGCCGGCGCGATCGGCCTGGTCATCCTGGCAACCGTCGCAATGGTCTTTCTCGGCCGCGACAGGCCGCGCCGCCCGCAGCCGCGCGACACCTCTGGGGAGCGCCACGGCAGCGACGCCGGGGCGGAGGGGGACGCATGAACATCGTGATCCTCCTGCTGGCGGCGGTGGTCGTCTATTCCTTCATCAGCATGGGCAAGCGCGCGCGCCGCGCGCAGGCAAGAACACGGGCAAGGAAAAAGGACGGCACGGATGAAGACTGAGGACATGCAAAGCGCCGTGGTCCTTCTGGGCACCAAGGGCGGCCCGGCCATTCGCCCCGGCGGCCCGATGCCCACGTCGACGCTGGTGCAGATGGGTGGCCTGACCCTGCTGGTCGATGCGGGCCTCGGCGCGGCGCGGGCCATCGGCGCGGCGGGCCTGCCGCTCACTGCGCTCGACGCGGTGCTGATCACCCACCTGCATTCCGATCATGTCCTCGAACTGGGCCCGCTTCTGCACACCGCCTGGACCGGCGGGTTGCAGCACGAGATCCCGATCTTCGGCCCGCCGGGGATCGAGACCTACTGGCAGGGGTTCCTGGGCGCGATGGAGTACGACATCGCCCTGCGCGAAGAGGACGAGGGCCGCCCGCCCTTCCACGAACTGTTCTCGATCGGCCATCTTTCGGACCTCCGCCCCATCGACCTGGAGGGCGTGCTGGTCTCGGCGATGCGCAACGATCATCCCCCCGTCGAGCACAGCTTTGCGCTGAAGCTGGAACATGGCGGCGACACGCTGGTCCTGTCGGGCGACACGGCACCTATGGCCGAAATGATCGCTTTTGCCCGTGGTGCCGACCTTCTGGTGCACGAGGCGATGCTGCCTGAGGGCGTTCAGGCCATCGTCGAGCGCATGGGCACGGGCGACAACCGCCTGCTGGAGCATATCCTGCGCAGCCATTCCCCGGCCGACGAGGTGGGGCGCATCGCCGCCGCCGCTGGTGCCAAGGCGCTGGCGCTGAACCACCTGATCCCGTCCGGCGACCCCGACATCACCGAGGCGCATTGGCGCGCCGCTGTCGAGCCCTCCTATGGCGGGCCCTTGCATATAGGGCGGGACGGCATGGTGATCGCCTTCGGCGCCGGCGCCTAGAACAGGCCGGCCCGCGCGCCTTGGCTCCGGGCGACCCGGCGCGATCCTCGTCCCCTCGCGCACCGGCGCCGCGAAGCGCGCGGGCCGGTCCTGCTGCTGGCACCGCCCCGTCCCGGCCTCCGAGCCGGGACCTCCTGGCGCCGGAGTCAGCCGCCGGGCCTCAGCCCCCGGCCTGCCAGTCGGCAATCGCCTCGACCGGATAGAGCAGCATCAGCACGTTCAGTGTCAGGTTGTCGCGGATGATCCACAGGGTCAGCAACTCGAACCCCACCACGACGGCCACGCTGGCCCAGACCGGCAGGCGCCGCGCCAGCCAGAAGCCCAGCCACATGGCCGCGATATCCGAGGCCGAGTTGAGCACGCTGTCGCCATAGTAGTCGAGCGAGATCGTCACCTCGCGGTAGCGTTCGATCACCGCGTCGGTGTTCTCGACGATCTCCCACGCGCATTCCACCAGGGTGGCGATCACCAGCCGCCAGCCCACGTCCATGCGCCGCGCCACCGCCCAGAGAAGTGCGTAGAACAGGACACCGTGCAGCAGGTGGCTTGGCCAGTACCAGTCGAACACCTGCTGGCTGCCCTCGCTGGTGCCCACCGTGCCCCAAAGATCGACCCAGCCGCAGGGGCAGGTCGGATTTCGGCCCATCAGCAGAAGCACCACCAGGGTGGCGATGCCGATCATGGCCGTGATGCGAATGGTGATGCGCGGGTCCGTCATGCCGTGACGGAATCACAGGCTCTTGCCGCTGTCCATTGGAAAGACTCCGGCCAAGGGTCTGAACCCCCACCTTGCGGAGGCTCAGCGCTGCCGATCCGGGGGTCTCCAGAACTATGCGCCGTCGCGTCGCTCGTGGGTGTCGGGCTTGTGCCACGCCAGGGCCAGTGTCGCGATACCCGATACCGTCAGGTCCACGGCCAGGAACAGCCCCAGCACTCCCGCGGCCGCCTCGGGCAGGCCCAGCACGATCAACGCGGCGAGGGCGACCGACATCACGCCGGCGCCGGCGATCCAGCCCCAGCCGCTGCGCGGCCGCATCCGGAACGCGTAGACCAGGCGCAGCACGCCCAGGAAGGCGAACAGAACCGCCACGGCCAGGGTCAGCGTGATCAGCCCGGCCACCGGGTTCAGCAACAGGGCCAGCGCGAACAGGACGAAGGACACTCCGATCAGGCTGCCGAGAAAACGACCGCCCAGCGCATCGGTGTTGGCGCTGAAGGCCAGCCACAGCTGCGTCAGCCCGATCAGCAGGAAGGCGATACCCGCCACCGCCGTCACCGTCAGCGACGCGGCGAACGGGTTGAAGAAGGCCAGCATGCCGCCAAGGATCATCAGCAGGGCCAGGACCGTCAGGCCGGTGCGGCCCGGCGTCGGGTCCGCGCAGCGGTGCGACGTTCCGAAAGTGTCCGATGATGCCATGATATGGCCTCCCACGGGGAAAAGGTGTCACGGTTTCAACGCCCGATGGGCAGGCCCGGTTCCCCGGTCGCCCAGCCGTCGGCGGGCCTCTGCGCCCCCCGCGCCTTGCGCCGGGTGGGAGACACCCCGCGCGCCACCGCCACTGGACCTTCCCCCGGTGCGCCGTTTAACTGGGGGCCACCCCTGCCGGAGGCCGCATCATGCCCGCAGCTCTCAACCGCTTCAAATCTGCCCTTGCCGAAGGTCGGCCGCTGATCGGCTGCTGGGCCGGGTTCGCCGATGCCTATGCGACCGAGATCCTGGGCGCCGCCGGCTTCGACTGGCTGGTGCTGGACGGCGAACATGCCCCCAACACGATCCACACGCTGTCGGCCCAGATCGGCATTCTGCAGAACACATCCACCGCGCCCATCGTCCGCGTGCCCATCGCCGAGGACTGGATCATCAAGCAGGTGCTCGACGCCGGGGCCCAGACCCTGCTGGCCCCGATGATCGACACCGCAGAGCAGGCCGCGCAGGTCGTCCGCGCCATGCGCTATCCGCCCGACGGCGTGCGCGGGTCCGGCGCCGCGCTGGGGCGGGCGTCGGGCTTTGGCGGCGTTCCCGACTATATCGCCACGGCGAATGACCAGATGTGCCTGGTGGTGCAGGTCGAAAGCCGCGCCGCGCTCGACAACCTGGACGCCATCTGCGCGGTCCCCGGTGTCGACGCGGCCTTTATCGGGCCTTCGGACCTGGCGAATGACATGGGCCATCGGGGCAATGCGAACCACCCCGAGGTCCGCGCCGCCATGCAGGACGCGCTGGCCCGTATCCGGGCGGCGGGCAAGGCGCCCGGCATCCTCGGCCTGGACCCCGAGACAACGGGAACCTACCGCGACTGGGGTGCCCAGATGCTGGGCGTGGGGATCGACGTGCTGCTTTTCGCCAATGCCGCCCGCACGCTGGCCGCTTCGTGGAAATCATGAGCTGTCTGCTGGTCGACCTCGGCGGCACGTCCTGCCGCGTCGGCCTGTCGGACGGCACGGGTCTGCTGTCCGAAACCGCGCGCAGCTTTGCCAATGCCGATTTCACCAGCCTGTCCGACCTGCTGACGACCTATCTCGACACTCAACGGCCCGGCCCCGTCACCGCGCTCTGCGCCGGTGTCGCGGGCCCTGTGCGGAACGGCACCGCGCAGCTGACCAACCACGCCTGGCATATCGAGGCCAATAGCCTCGCCCAGGCCACCGGCGCGGCGCGGGTCCACCTGATGAACGACCTTCAGGCGCAGGCCCATGCGCTCGACGACCTCGACCCCGACAGCCTGACGCCCCTGGTGCCCGGCACGCCCGATCCCGACGGCCCCCGCATGGTGCTGGGGCTGGGGACGGGCTGCAACATCGCGGTGGCGCACCGGGTGGACGGCAGGCTTTTCGTGCCGCCGTCGGAATCCGGTCACACCACCCTGCCGGACGCACCGGGCTTTCGCGCGCTCTACGACTCGCTGCGCGGCGAGGCGGCGCATCTGCCCCTTGAGGCCGCCCTCTCCGGCCCCGGCCTCACCCGGCTGCACGCGTTTTATACCGGCGAGACGCTTACCCCGGCAGAGATCATGGCCCTTGAGCCGCGCAAGACGCTTCAGGCTTTCGTCTCACTGCTCGGGCTTGCCGCGTCCAACCTGTGTCTCTCGCACATGGCCACCGGCGGGCTTTACCTGATCGGCGGCACCGCCCGGGCCATCGCGCCGCACCTCAAACCGCTGGGCTTTGCCGACACCTTCCACCCGCGCGGGCCCTACAGCGATATCCTCGCGGCGATCCCCGTGACGCTGATCAGCGACGACAACGCGGCGCTTCGGGGCTGCGCACGGTATATCGTGCAATACTTGAAATAACGTGCATTGAAGTGTATATTTTGGCGCACACCTCAGGAGGCATCCCATGAAACGCCTGCACACGAACCAGATCTGCACCATGACCGAACTGCGTGAGCCGCAAAGGGTGCTCGACCGCGCGGGCGGCAAGCCGGTGGCGATCATGAAGAATTCCAGATGCGTGGGCTACCTCGTCCCCGAGGAAGCCTCGCTGCAAGGCGAGCCGCGCTATGCCACGATGGACGAGGTCATGGCCGCCGTAGAGGCCACCCGCGAACAGGCGCAGCCGGTGCTTGAGTACCTCAAGGACAAATGAACTTCCTGCTTCTCTCCGCCGATCAGGTGGAAGCGCTTCACGACATGGCCCTGAATCCCGGCGAATTGCCGGGACGCGCGCGGGACAAGTCGCTGGAAGGCGCGCTCTCGCGCGTGGACAATCGGCTGGTCTACGGCATGATCGAGGATGTGTTCGACCTCGCCGCCGCCTATGCGGCTGCGGTCGCACAGGGCCATTGCTTCAACGACGGCAACAAGCGCACGGCCTATCGCACCATGCTGGTCTGCCTGACCCTGCACGGCGTGTCGATCACCCATGACACCGAAGAAATCGGCCAGATCATCATCGCCCTCGCCCAGGGCAAGCTGGCCGAGGAGGACGTGGCCGACTGGCTGCGCACAAAGGCGACGTAGGGTGCGTTTTCAACGCACCTGACCACTTCCCCCACCGCTTTCGCTCTGCCATACTGCGCCACAACCCATAAAACAAAGAGCAGCGCACATGGCCGACGATCTTCTGACACCCGCCGATTCCGGCACGTACGACGCCTCCTCGATCGAGGTGCTGGAGGGGCTGGAGCCCGTCCGCAAGCGCCCCGGCATGTATATCGGCGGCACGGACGAGCGGGCGCTGCATCACCTGGTGGCCGAGATCCTCGACAACTCGATGGACGAGGCCGTGGCCGGCCACGCCAACCGGATCGAGGTCGAGCTGCACGAGGACCATTCCATCACCATCCGCGACAATGGCCGCGGCATGCCGGTGGACGAACACCCCAAGTTTCCCGGCAAATCCGCACTCGAGGTGATCCTCTGCACGCTGCACGCGGGCGGCAAGTTCTCGGGCAAGGCCTACCAGACCTCGGGCGGCCTGCACGGGGTCGGCGCGTCGGTCGTGAACGCGCTCTCGGACCTCCTGATCGTGCAGGTGGCCCGCGACAAGAAGCTGTACGAACAGCGCTTTTCCCGCGGCATCCCGCAGGGCAAGCTGGAAGAGGTCGGCGCCGCGCCCAACCGCCGCGGCACCACCGTGACCTTCCATGCCGACGAGCAGATCTTCGGCCATCACCGTTTCAAGCCCGCGCGGCTCTTCAGCTCGATCCGCTCCAAGGCCTATCTCTTTTCGGGCGTCGAGATCCGCTGGAAATCCGCCATCCCCGACGGCGACACCCCGCAGGAGGCCACGTTCCACTTTCCCGGCGGCCTTGCCGATTACCTGCGCGAGACGATGGGCACCGCCTCGACCTATGCCGAGAATCCCTTTGCCGGCACCGTCGATTTCCAGGAGCGCTTCGGCACGCCGGGCAAGGTGGAATGGGCGATCAACTGGACCCCCAGCCGCGACGGGTTCCTGCAATCCTACTGTAACACCGTCCCCACGCCCGAGGGCGGCACCCACGTGGCGGGGTTCTGGGCCGCGATCGTCAAGGGCATCAAGGCCTATGGCGAGCTGGTGAACAACCGCAAGGCCGCCAACATCACCCGCGACGACCTGATGACGGGGGGCTGCGCGCTGGTCTCGTGCTTCATCCGCGAGCCGGAATTCGTCGGCCAGACCAAGGACAGGCTGGCCACGACCGAGGCGCAGCGGCTGGTCGAGGGCGCGGTGCGCGACCATTTCGACAACTGGCTGGCGGCGGATACGAAATCGGCGGGGGCCATCCTCGACTTCCTCGTGCTGCGGGCCGAGGAACGCCTGCGCAGGCGCGCCGAGAAGGAAACACAACGCAAATCCGCCACGAAGAAACTTCGCCTTCCCGGCAAATTGGTGGATTGCTCGTCGTCAACCCGCGACGGCACCGAATTGTTCATCGTCGAGGGGGATTCCGCCGGCGGATCGGCGAAAATGGGCCGGGACCGCAAGACCCAGGCCCTTCTGCCCCTGCGCGGCAAGATCCTGAACGTGCTGGGCGCGGCCAGCTCGAAACTGGGCAGTAACGCCGAGATCAACGACCTGACGCAGGCGCTTGGCGTGGGCCTTGGCAGCCGGTTCAACATCGACGATCTGCGCTATGACAAGATCATCATCATGACCGACGCGGACGTGGACGGCGCCCATATCGCCTCGCTCCTGATGACGTTCTTCTTCACCCAGATGCGCCCGATGATCGACGCGGGCCATCTCTACCTCGCCTGCCCGCCCTTGTATCGCCTGACCCAGGGGGCGAAACGCGTCTACTGCATCGACGAGGCCGAGCGCGACGCGTGGCTGGAAAAGGGCCTGGGCGGCAAGGGCAAGATCGACGTCAGCCGCTTCAAGGGCCTGGGCGAGATGGACGCCAAGGACCTGAAGGAAACCACCATGGACCCCGCGACGCGCAAGCTCATCCGCGTGACCATCGACGAGGACGAACCGGGTGAGACCGGCGACCTGGTGGAGCGCCTGATGGGCAAGAAGCCCGAGTTGCGGTTCCAGTACATCCAGGAGAACGCGCGGTTCGTGGAGGAGTTGGATGTTTGAGTGAACCTAAAAGGATCGATTTTGGCCTAAGCCTTTTTGTGAAATCGCTTCCTTTAGTTTCTGCGTTCGGAATTGTGTTGGCTTTCATCTACGAAGCCGGCTTCTCCATTACTTTGCAGCTATCAATGCACGAGCTGCTTGATGTTTCTGACCTATTCAAAACTAGCATTTTCACGATTCCATTTATTGCACTGACTTTGACGTTTGCACTCATCATGCACTTCACGGAAGCCTATCGAGATGGAAAGTACGACGTTTCTAATCTGCCGGATACTACGCTATTCGATCGGCTAGCTCTCACTTTTTTCGTCACTTTGGGGATAGCCGATTTTTTGCACGCATTGCTTCTTGGTAGCCTTGGTGGTCTAAGGTTATGGCAAATGGTGTTAACGCTTTTCGTGTCTGTGACAATAAGCAGACTTCAGATGCTTGAAGACCATCTGCCTCCGTTCTATAGAATTTTGGTTTTCAGCTTTGTATTTCTTGCAATTGCATCTTACTGGTTTGGGCGTAGTGACGCTAAGGCCGCTTTGGACCCTGAATATTCAAAGAGCCCAGTCGTGCAGATAGGCGCGACCGAATGGACTGTAGTACGAAAATATTCGTATCACATGGCGGTTTTCGATGGAAACGAAACGCTTGCTCTAGCTTCACTGAGTGGAACTCTAATCTTTGAATGGCCATACAAAAAAGGTGGCTGGCGCGGATTCCTATGCGAATATCCTCCCGAAGACGTGCTGAACTCGACAAACTTAGCAACCTTTGATGTATCACGCTGTAAATTTCCATGGGGGAGAAAGCAGACGCAGCCGGCAGGGTAACAGCCCAATCCGCGCGGAATCAAGGCGCAGCATGCTGCGCCGCCGCGCGATCGCCAGACCGCCCCCCGGGCTGGCGATTGGCTGACGCAAGCACTCCGATCAGAGGCCATGCGGACACGGCAGCCATAAAGTGCCCTGAAGCACCGTCGGGTCGCCAGCCCGCGGTCTGGCCCTCGCGCGGCACCTCCTGCCCCACGTCATCCTCGGGCCTGACCCGAGCATCTCCTGCAACAAGAGATCCCCGATCACGTCGGGGATGACGGGTTCCGGGCGGCAACGCCCTTCGCGGCCTTCGCGCGGCCTCCCCCCGCGCAACGCCGTCCCGGGCCTGACCCGGGACCTCCCCGCCCGGCCGCCCGCAGGGCGGGGGTTCCCCCCACCGCGCCCAACCCGAGCTTCCCCTGATTCCCCGGCCATGCTAGCCTGCCCGGCAAAACGCAGCAGGACAGGCCCCCCACATGCTCACCCGTGAAACCCTCGACGCCCACGCGGCGCAGGACACTCCGCCCGCCTTCACCTCGGCCCCCATCTCGGACGAGGCCATCACCCTGCTGGGCTATCAGCGCACCAAGCAGATCTCGCCCAGATCCCGCAAATCGTGGGAGGCCGGCAACCCGGTGCCACTGCGGCAGGAGGCCCGCGAGCGCCGCGACACCATCTTTGCCGGCGCGCTGGCCGAGATGTGGGGCGAGTACATGCCCCTGCGCAGCTATCTGCGGGACAACCGAATCGCGCCCGCATCCGTCATCGACATCGGCTGTGGCCAGGCCCTGCCCGACCTTTTCCTGCACCACGATTTCAAGCCGCGCTTCACCCTCGTGGATATCGAAAAGACCGACGAGCAGTATCACAACTGGGCGGGGTCCGGCGCGGGCTATGCCAGCCTCGATGAGGCCACAGCCCTCCTGCACGGCAACGGCGTGGCCAAGACCAAGGTCAGGCCGATCAACCCGTTGAAGACGCCCGAGGCGATGGCGGGGCTGAAGGCCGACATGCTGATCAGCTTCTATTCCTGCGGGTTTCACTATCCCGTCGACGATTACGCCGACCTGATGCGCGAAGTGCTGGAGGCCGGCGGCACCGTCTGCCTCGACCTGCGCAAGCGCTACCTGCGGCGGATGCCCGACACGCTGGCGCAGCTGCTGGAGGCGGGCCGGCGCACCGATCTTTTCGAGGATCCCCGCTCGTTCCGGGTGGTCCTGACCGGCGGCTGAGCCGGCGCGGCGGACCGGGGGCGAAATCTGCCGGTTTCTTTTGCCGCGAATCCGGCTACCGTCGCGGCCATGCGCTGGTTTTTCCTTTTGTCCCTTGCCGTCCTGATCTCCTGCGGCCGTCCGCTGACCGAGACCGAGGCGGCGTTCACCACGCAGATCCTCGGCTCCTCCATCGACACCGGGCGCATCCGGCTGGTCGAGGGCGCGCTGATCGGCAAGACCACCTATACCCGCAAGAAACGCCCCCGCATCGCCTGCCGCGAGCGCATCTTTCCGCCACAGGCCGAGGAGACCAAGGAAGTCACCGTCAGCCCCGCCGCCTTCGTGCTGTTCAGCAAGGTCTTCTATTCCAGGGACTGGTACCTGAAGGATTACCTGCCCGACTATGACGAGCGGTTCTACCTGGTCGAGGCGATGCTGTTTGCCCACGAGATGACCCATGTCTGGCAGTGGCAGAACCGCGCTCAGACGGGCTATAGCCCGCTCAAGGCGATCCGCGAGCACCAGGTCAGCGACGATCCCTATCTGTTCGACGTGGGCACCGACACGCGGTTCCTCGATTATGGCTATGAACAGCAGGCCTCGATCGTCGAGGAATATGTCTGCTGCGCCACGCTGGACCCGAAGGCCCCCCGCACCGCCCGGCTGAAAGAGCTGCTGGAAGGCGCGTTTCCGCTGGGCAAGCTGACCCTCCCCGACAAGGTCGTGCTGCCCTGGGACGGGGCCGAGCTGACCGGGATCTGCCGGGTTTAGTCCTGGATGCTCTCGATATAGAATAGCAGCGCGGCCAGCGGGCGCGGCGTCGGTGTCATCACCCCGTCGCCCACGTCCACGGGCACCGTGTCACCCTGCAACAGCAGGCCGAATTCCGGCATCTCGTGCCCCGGCAGGCCGGTGCGGTCATAGCCGTCGATCACCGACAGGACCCGCGTGCGGGAAAACACGCCGTCCTCCCTCAGCGCCGTCAAATCGGCGGGGGGCGGGTTGTAGGAGCCGGCCCAGGGGCCGTTGCCCATGCCGTTCCGGCCGTGGCAGACGGCACAGTTCTTCTCGAAAATCTCGCGGCCCTCCTCGGGCTCGGGCATCGAGTCCTGCGCGGTGGCCGCCCCGGCCACAAGGCACGCGGCAAGAGTAAGAGGTCTGATCATGGTCCTGCTCCCTGTCTTTTGTCCAATCTAGCCTGCCGCGAACGGCAAGCCTTGACGTGGATCAAGCCAGCTCGCCCGCCAGCGCACGGTCGATCAGCGCCACGGTTTCGTCAACACCGTAAAGCGCGATGAACCCGCCGAACCGCGGCCCCTGGCTTGCCCCCAGAAGTGTTTCGTAAAGCGCCTTGAACCAGTCGCGCAGCGGGTCGAAGCGGTCGCGCCCCACCGCATAGACGATGGATTGCAGTGCTTCGTCCTCGACCGGGCCGTCATAGGCGGCCAGCTGGTCGCGCAGGTCGGTCAGCGCCTCGCGCTCCAGCTCGGTGGGGGCGCGATAGGTCTTCGTCGGCGCGACGAAATCCTCGTAGTATTTCACCGCGAACCCGGCGGCGGCATCGAGGTCGGGATGCGTCTCGGGGCTGGCGTCCGGCGCATAGCGATTGATGAAGCCCCAGAGCGTTTCCTTGTCCTGCGCCGAGGCGACAGAGGCGAGGTTCAGAAGCATGGCAAAGGACACCACCATCCGGCTTTCGGGCACGTCGCCGTTGTGGATATGGTGCACCGGGTTGTTCAGCTTGGCCGCCGCATCCTGCCCGGGATAGGCGCGCAGCTGCTGGTGATACTCGTCCACCGCGCGCGGGATCACGTCGAAGAACAGGCGCTTGGCCGTCTTCGGTTTCTGGTACATGAAATACGAAAGGCTCTCGGAGCTGGCATAGGTCAGCCACTCGTCGATGCTGATCCCGTTGCCCGAGGACTTGGAAATCTTCTGCCCCTTGTCGTCGAGGAACAATTCATAGGTGAAATGCTCCGGCGCGGGCGTGCCCAGGATCTCGCAGATCCTGTCATAGATCGGCGTGTTGGTGGAATGGTCCTTGCCGTACATCTCGAAATCGACGCCCAGCGCGGCCCAGCGCGCGCCGAAATCGGGCTTCCACTGCAGCTTCACGTTGCCGCCGGTCACCGGCAGGGTCCATTCGCGGCCATCCTCGTCGTCGAAGGTGATCTCGCCCTTGGCGGCATCGACGTTCTTCATCGGCACATAGAGCACGCGGCCCGTCTCGGGGTGCAGCGGCAGGAAGATCGAATAGGTCTGCTGGCGCTCCTCGCGCAGGCTCTTCAGCATCACCTTCATGATGTCGTCATAGCGCTCGGCGGCGCGCAGAAGCGTTGCGTCGAACTGGCCGGACTTGTAGAAATCCGTCGCCGAATAGAATTCGTATTCGAACCCGAACGTGTCGAGGAACCGGCGCAGCATGGCGTTGTTGTGATGCCCGAAGCTCTCGAACTCGCCAAAGGGGTCGGGCACGCTGGTCAGCGGCTTTTGCAGGTGCTCCTTCAGCATCTCCTGGTTGGGCACGTTGCCCGGCACCTTGCGCATCCCGTCCAGGTCGTCGGAGAAGCAGAACAGCCGCGTCGGGATATCGCTGATCTGCTGGAACGCGTGGCGGATCATCGTCGTCCGCAGAACTTCGCCGAAGGTCCCGATATGCGGCAGGCCGCTGGGGCCATAGCCCGTCTCGAAGAGGACATATCCCTTCTCGGGCGGCGCTTTTTCATAGCGTTTGAGCAGCCGGCGCGCTTCTTCGAAGGGCCAGGCTTTCGCACTCATCGCGGCGTCGCGCAGTTCGGACATATCGGTCTCCAACGGTTGAGGCCCGCGCGAATGGCGGGCCGCCTCGGTTCCTATTGCTCCGCCCCCGGACAGTCAATATTCTGCGCCGCGACAAGCCCCTTTAAGGACAGCGCATGACCGACGACCAGGATTCCCACCCGCTCACCCCCCAGGATTGCCTCGTGGCCGTGATGATCGCCGTTTCCGCCTCGGACGAGAACATCCGCACCGCCGAACTGGTCAAGATCGAAAGCGCCATCGACAACCTGCCGATCTTTGCCACCTACGACGTGGACCGGATGAAGACCGTGTCGCAGATGGTGTTCGACCTTTTCGCCGAAGAGGACGGGCTGGACGCGCTTTTCGGCCTTGTCACCGACAACCTGCCCGAGCGTTTGTACGAGACCGCCTATGCGCTGGCCTGCGACGTGGCCGCCGCCGACGGCGCGCTGGACGAGACCGAGCTGCGGTTCCTGGGCGAGATCCGGTATCAACTGAACATCGACCGGCTGCACGCGGCGGCCATCGAACGCGGGGCGCGGGCGCGGCACGTGCACGAGTGACATCGGGCGGTCCCGGCGAAATTCCCCATTTCCTTCCGCACCGAAAACCGCTCTAAATAGGGCCCAGCCGATCGGGAGACCTGTCACATGCGCCCACTTTTCGTGAATATCCGCTGCCGCCCCGGCACCTCCTACAAGGTGGCCGAGGAGATCGCCCTGCGCGAAATCCATTCCGAGCTTTATTCCACCTCCGGGCCGTTCGACCTGCTGCTCAAGCTTTACGTTCCCGAAGGCGAAGACGTGGGCAAATTCATCAACGAGACCCTCGCGACAATCGACAATATCGAACGCACCGAGACGACACTGACGTTCAAGGCGTTCTGACACTTTCAAGGGAGAGGAAACCATGAACCTGAAATCAATCCTGGCCGCCACGGCCATGACGGCACTTGGCGCGATGGCCCATGCCGAGGGCGTGAAGGTCGGCATGATCACCACGCTGTCGGGCGGCGGCGCCGGGCTTGGCATCGACGTGCGCGACGGCTTCCTGCTGGCGGTCAAGATGTCGGGCAATTCCGATATCGAGGTCGTGGTCGAGGATGACCAGCGCAAGCCCGACATCGCGGTACAACTGGCCGACAAGATGATCCAGTCCGAGAAGGTCGACGTGCTGACCGGCATCATCTGGTCGAACCTCGCCATGGCCGTGGTGCCCGCCGCCACCGCGCAGGGCAAGTTCTACCTGTCGCCCAATGCCGGCCCCTCGGCGCTGGCCGGCAAGGGCTGCAGCCCCAACTATTTCAACGTGGCCTGGCAGAACGACAACCTGCACGAGGCCGCGGGCGGCTATGCCAACTCCGCCGGGTTCAAGAACAGCTTCATCCTCGCGCCCAACTACCCCGCCGGACAGGACGCCCTGACCGGCTACAAGCGCATCTACGAGGGCGAACTGGCGGGCGAGGTCTTCACCCAGCTGGGCCAGACCGACTATGCCGCCGAGATCGCCCAGATCCGCGCCTCGGGCGCCGACAGCGTGTTCTTCTTCCTGCCGGGCGGGATGGGGATTTCCTTCCTCAAGCAATATGCCGACAGCGGCGTGGACCTGCCGGTGGTCGGCCCCGCCTTCAGCTTCGACCAGGGCATCCTTCAGGCCGTGGGCGACGCCGCGCTGGGCATCAAGAACACCAGCCAGTGGAACAAGGATCTGGACAACGAGGCGAATGTCGAATTCGTCGCCGCCTTCCAGGAGGAATACGGCCGCCTGCCGTCGCTTTACGCGTCCCAGGGCTATGACACCGCCAACCTGCTCTTGTCCGCCATGGCCAAGGCCGACGTCGCGGATGCCGACGCCTTCCGCGCCGCGTTGAAAGAGGCCGATTTCGCCTCGACGCGGGGCGATTTCGCGTTCGCGTCCAACAACCACCCGATCCAGGACATCTATGTCCGCGAGGTGATCAAGGAAGGCGACGTCTATACCAACAAGATCATCGGCACCGCGCTGGAGGATCACTCCAACGTCTATGTCGACGAGTGCGAGATGTAAGACGGGTCGCGCCCCGGGGGCAGGCAGGCGCCGTCCCCGGGGGCGGCTCTTTCCACGTTGGGGGGGGCAGATGAGCGTCTCCTGGGGCGAGGCGTAACGACCGCCTCAAGCGCCTTGCGGACAAGCGTGATCCATAGTTCCGAGCGCCATTGACGGGCCGCGGCGCGGCGATGCGCGGCCCCTGCCACTCCACCATCCGTTTCGTCGGCACAGCCGCATGCCGGGATCGAGCCCTTGTGAGACACTGGCATCGAGCCCCCAGCCGGTTAACAGCCGCGAAGCGGCCCGGCCATCGTCAGCCCCTCCCTCGGGCTGGCGATTTGGCTGAAGCTGGGCACGACGATCATCTCGAGGATGTGTTTGGCAGTCATAAAGTGCTTCGTAATTGGTGTCGGATCGCCACCCCAGGGGCTGACGCTCGCCTCCGTTGTGATCGGCGGCTTCGTCCCGCAAAGCCGACCCCGACATGCAAAAGCCGCCCCAGGGGGCGGCTTTGGTCTTTTCACCTTGGCGCAGCACCCTCCCGGACCTGATCCGGGAGCTCCCGGCCACAGGAGGCCCCGGGTCGGGCCCGGGGCGCGTGGCGCGGGATGCGCCGCTATTTCTTCTTCTTTTCCCCAAGCGTGACCGGGCTCGCCGCGCCGGAATGCGCCGTTGCCAGGACCTTCGGTTTTTCCTGTTTCGGCTTCTTCACTTCGCGGTTGCCGCGCCTGTTATTGCCTTTTCCCATCATGACCTCACGGTTTGAGTAACCGCCCGGCGACATGCCGAACGGGTCGATCCTCAGGAAGATCAAGGTTGCCTGGCAGGAGGCGTCAGGGCGATGACTTCGATGAGTGGCGCCGGGGGGGTTTCCACGGCCCCGGCACCAGATGAAATATACGCCTGCGCCGTCGACCTCACAAGTGGTCCTGAAAGGCCATACGCGCATCATCGCGCATTGCGCGTGCCGCGACGGTCCGTCTTCGGGGAGGCTGGTTGCGCCCCCCGCAGGCGCGGATCATTGCCCGCGGGGGGGCCGACCACCCGGTCCGGTCCGTCAGTGCACGACTTTGGAGAGGAAGGTCTGAAGCCGCGGTGATGACGGTGCGTCAAGCACCTGATCCGGCGGTCCCATCTCTCCGACCCGGCCTTCATCCATGAAGACGACCTTGGTCGCCACATCCTTGGCAAAGGACATTTCATGGGTGACGACCACCATCGTCGTCCCCTCTTCGGCCAGCACCTTCATCACGTCCAGGACCTCGCCCACCAGTTCCGGGTCCAGCGCCGAGGTCGGTTCATCGAACAGCATCACTTCGGGTTCCAGCGCCAGCGCCCGCGCGATGGCCACCCGCTGTGCCTGCCCGCCCGAGATCTGCCCGGGCATCTGCTCGGCCCGCTCCGACAGGCCGACACGCGCAAGCAGCCGGTCCGCCCTGGCCGCCGCATCGATGCGGTTCAGCCGCCCGTTCAGGTACGGGCCGGACATGACGTTCTCCCGCACGGTCATATGGGGAAACAGGTTGAAGTTCTGGAACACCATGCCGGTCTTGGAGCGGAAGGTCGCGCGCTGAGCGTCGCTGACCTTGGTCCCGGTCCCGAATTCCAGCCGGCGCTCGCCAATCTCGATCTGGCCGGCGGTCGGATCCTCCAGCAGGTTCAGGCACCGCAGGAAGGTGGATTTGCCACATCCCGACGGCCCGATGACCACGGCCACCTCGCCCCGGTCGATCTGGAAATCCACACCCCTCAGAACGCGGAGCTGCCCGAATTTCTTTTCAAGCCCTTTTACAGTAATCATGACAGCTTGGCCTTTCAGTGTTTGATCTCGAAACGGCTGGCAATCAGCGTGACCGGCGTCAGCACCGCAAGGTACATCAGCGCCGCGAAGGTATAGACCTCCAGCGGTCGGTAGGTGCTCATGGTCAACGTCGATGCCGCGTACATCAGGTCGGGCACGGCCACGACCGACAGCAGCGAGGTGTTCTTCAATTGCAGGATGGACTGGCTGACGATGGGCGGCACCATGCGGCGGGTCGCCTGCGGCAGGATGATGTGCCGCATCTTGGTCCAGTAGGAAAAGCCGAGAACGGTCGATGCCTCCCATTGCCCCTTTTCGATCGAGATCACACCGGCGCGAAAGATCTCGGCCGAGAAAGCCCCCATGTAAAGCGTCAGGCCCAGACCCGCCGCGAACCAGTCCGGCAACGCATAGCCCGTGACCATCGGCAGGGCGTAGAAGAACCAGACGATCTGCACCAGCAGCGGCGTCGACCGGAACAACAGCACGTAACCCGAGCCGATCCACCAGAGGACAGGCACCCGGGCCACGAGGATGAGGCCGAAGATGACCCCGATCAGCAGCCCGGCGACCGAGGTGACAACGGCATAGGACAGCGTCACGCCCAGGGCGTTCATCCAGAGCGACAGGTCCCAGACCACAGACCAATCGAAGTTATACATCCAGATCTCCTTTTCTCCGGCCCCCGCAACCCTTCGGAAAACGGCCCACGGGACGGCTCCGCCCCCCTCGGACCCTGCCGGACGTTCGGCAAGGGACTCTCATTCGATGCACTCTTATAGCAGTAAATTTTCAAGATGCTAATCGCATTGCAATAACATTGTGTCTTTTTTTCACCAGAGTCGATATTCCTGCGCTTCCGCCCCTCTGGAACCTCTGGTTTGTGTTGCGGGGGCCATCTAACGGGGCGTCAATTGACTCCGGGCCGACGCATAACGGCCAACCAACCTAAGGAGTCGAACGTGACACATCTTAAAATGACGACCGCCGTCATTGCCTTCTGCACCGCCGCCGTTCCGGCCGCCGCAGAGTCCATCTGGGAAAACATCGAATCGTCCGGGCAGGTTGTCTGCGGCGGCATCCAGAACTATCCTCCGACCTCGTTCCATGTCGGGGGCGATCTGGAATACGCCGGCTACGGACCCAATGTCTGCCGCCAGATCGTTGCCGATCTGAGCGAGGAGATGGGGCAGGACCTGGAGGTCGTCTGGCGCGAGACGACCTGGCAGAGCGTCGTGCTGGATCTTCAGGCCGGCCGCATCGACCTGTTCCCCGGCATGACCGCCACCGAGGAGCGCAAGAAGGCGCTGGATATGGCCGGCCCGCTCTATCAGATGACAAACTGCGTGATCGCGGGCACCGGCAAGGAAACGATGCCGACATGGGAGGAATACAATTCCGGTGACACCACCTTTGCCATGGTGACCGGCACCGCGCAGATCGCCTTCCTGCAAAGCGATGTCCCCGAGGCGAACATCATGTCGCTGAAGGAAATGGGCGAAACCATCATGGCCGTCCAGGCCGGTCGCGCGGATTACCTGATGCAGGAGCTGCCGATCTGCCTGCAGACCTTCGCCACCGCCCCCGATGCCTTTGCCAGCTACACCGTTCCCACCCCGGAAAACGGCAGCCCGTCTTCCGCCGGGATCCGGATGGACGACGACGGTCGCTTCAGCGATTTCGTCCAGGCCTGGGCCGACAAGAACCGGGCGGAGGGCACGGTTGCGCCGCTGATCATCGACGGGTTCGAAGCGGCAGGCATGGATGTCTCCGCGATCCCCGAAGGCATCCAGTTCTGATCCAGGGTGTCGTCCGGGCCTCGTGGCCCGGGCACGCCTCTTTTCCAGATACGCAAAAGGCCGGCATTACGCCGGCCTTTTGTCTTTTCATCGCTGAACGCTTCAGGAGGCTTTCTTGCGGTCCAGGAACTTGCTCATTCCCGCCTGCGTGTGACCTTCTGCAAAGGCCTTCTTGTGCAAGGTCCGCGCCAGCTCGAAGGTTTCGTCAAAGCTGTGCTGGGTGGCCGCCACGATCCGCTGCTTGTTGAGCGCATAGGCTTGTTTCGGCAGCGCCGCCAGTTCCTCTGCCAGGGCGATGGCGCGCGGCAGGACCTGGTCCTGCTCGACGATCTCGTTGATCAGACCCAGGCGATGGCATTCGTCCGCCGACACGATGCGCCCGGTCTGCACAAGGTCGATCGCGCGCGCAAGGCCCAGCATTTCCCGGATGATCCAGAACCCGGTGACCGAGGCGATGCCCTGTTTGATCTCCGGCTGCCCCATCGGCGAATTGGCGTGCCCCACGCGCATGTCGCACAACAGCGCCACCTGGAACGCGGACCCGGCCGCGATCCCGTTCAGCGCGCCGATGAAAGGCTTTTCGAACCGGCGGATCAGGTTGTACAGGGTGCGCCATTCCTCGATCCACAGCTCGGCCCGCGCCGCGTCAAAGCTCTTGCCCTCGTTCAGGTCCTGCCCGGCGCAGAAGGCCCGGTCGCCCGCGCCGGTCAGGATGACGGCCTCGACCTCGGGATCGCTGTCCGCGGCGGCGATCGCCTTGCACAGATCGTTCCGCATGGGGGTGTCCCAGGCGTTCAGCCGCTTGGGTTTGTTCAGGGTGATGATCTGGATCGACCCTTCACGGGTCACAAGGATCGGATCGGTAGCGTCAGACATGGTGTTTCTCTCTCTGCTTCAGTGTCTCGTCCAGTCACCGGCGCGGGTCGCGTCCAGCTTGTGTTTCATGATCCTCTGGCTCGGGGTCCGTTCGAACTCCTGCACGAAGGTGATGAATTGCGGAAGCTGGTGCGGCGCGAGCTTGCCCGCCAGCCAGTCGAACAGCGCCGCGCCGGTCAGGGTCTGACCGGGGGCGGATTGCACGTAGATCTTGATGTCCGCCTCGCCGATCTCGGCCTCGACCGGAATCGCGGCACAGGCGGCCACGGCATCGTGCTGTTCCACCACATGCTCGACCTCCCAGGCCGAGACGTTCTCGCCCCGGACCCGGATGGTGTCTTTCATGCGGCCGTGAAACTTCAGTCGTCCCTCGGCATCCAGCGACCCCATGTCGCCGGTGTGCAGCCGGCCGTCCCGCAGCGCCTCGCGGGTGGCTTCGACCGAATTCATGTAGCCCCTGAACAGCGCGGTTTCGCAGCCGGGGCGGGGCGTCACGACGATTTCGCCCCTTTCTCCCGTGGCAAGGACGCGCCCGTCCCGGTCGCGGATCGACACCTCGAACCACGGCAGCGCGCGCCCGACATAGCCGGGCAGCCCCTCGACATTCACCGTCGACAGGCTGGAGGCCTCGGTCATGCCGTAGCCTTCGGTGATCCGAAAGCCGAACCGCGCCTCGGAGGCTTTCCATGTCTCGGTATCACAGCCGCCGCCCCAGGCGATGGCGACCTTGTGGTCCTTGTCGTCCGGGCGGGCGGGCTGTTTCAGCAGCATCTGCAGAACGCCGCCCAGATGGTGGATCCGCGTCGCGCCACAGGCCCGCACCTGGTCCCAGAATCCGGACGCCGTGAACTTGGCCGTCAGCGCCAGCTGCACCGCCCGGATCAGCGGCAGAACAACGACCTGCGCGCCCCCGATATGGTGGAAGGGTTCCCAGGTATAATAGATGGCGCCCGGTTCGGCCTGCGAGGAAATCGCCGCACTTTCAGCGGAATAGCGCAGCATCGCATGGGTGAGGGGCACCGCCTTGGGCCGCCCCGTGGTGCCGGAGGTGAACAGGATCATGCACAGATCCTCCGCCTCGGGCAGGACCGGCGTGATCGCCGGGGCGTCCCCCAGTGCGGCGCACAATCCCCCGTCCTGCGGGCGCACCAGCACGTCGCAGCCCGCCGCGCGGGCGACCTCTTCGGCCTCTTCTTCCACGATCAGCAGGGTCACGTCGGCTTCGGTCACGGTATAGGTCACGCCGCTGGCCACCTGCCGCAGGCCGACCGGCACCCAGACCGCCCCCAGCAGGCCCAGGGCAAAGGCCGCGGCGCTGGTATCCACATGCGTCCCCAGCATCAGGCCAACGCGATCGCCGCGCCCGACGCCCCGGGCGGAAAGCCCCGCCGCAATGGTCAGCGCGCGCGCCTGCACCGAACCGATCGTGTGATCCTGCCACGCGCCGTTGACAAGTTCCGAGGCGTAGATCTGCTCCGGGTTGTCCGAAGCCTTCTGCCCCAGCAGATGCAGAAATCCCGATCCTGCCCATGAAGTATGTGTTGTGTCCGTCATGCTCGATTTCCAACCTGATCGGTCGTGTTACTGGTTGACCAAAATATCGCGATGCGATAACCTTTCATTACAATATAAGCGCCGCGTTTCTGCGGTGTCAATGCGTGCGGAGGCGGGAAAACGAAATGGCGGAGTCTGATGACCTGAACGACCCTTTGATGGTCAGTGCCGTGGAAAAAGCCTTTCGCGTGCTGGCCGCGTTTGACGAGGCGACACCGCGGCAGACGCTGACCCAGCTTGCGGAAAACTCCGGCCTCGATCGGTCGGCCGCGCAACGCTACTCCCATACGCTGTGGCGGCTGGGGTACCTGCACAAGGACAAGCGCACCAAGTCGTTCGAACTGACGCCGAAGACCCTGAGCCTTGCCTACCAGTATACCCGGTCCAGCCCGATCGTGCTGCGGTCGCACCCCTACCTGTCTCACCTGAACAAGGCGACAGAGGAGGCCGTGTCGCTTACCGTGCTCGACGGGACCGAGGTGATCTACCTGTCGCGCTACCTGTCGCCCAACGTCCTGGATACGGACGTGATCGTGGGGTCGCGCCTGCCGGCCTATTGTTCGGCAGGCGGTCTGGCGATCCTGTCCACGATGGAGGACGCGGAGATTGACGCGCTGCTGGATCGGTCCGACCTGCGCGCCTTTACCCGTCACACCGTGTACGACCGCGAGGGCATCTGGGAGGCGATCAACAGGACCCGCAGCCGCGGCTTTGCCCTTGTCGAGGAACAGATCTACACCGGCGACATCACGCTCGCGGTGGCGCTGCGCCTGCCCGGCAACGAAGGGGTTGCCGCCGTCAGCCTCGGGGCCTCTCTCTTTCGCTATGACGCCAAGCAGATGGTCAGCCAGTTTGCCCCCATGCTGCTGGCTGCGACGCGGACGATGTCTCAGGGCGTACCGCTCTGAAGGCGTCCGTTGCCCCTCTTCGGTGACATTGCGCGGGTCAACATTCCGACGCGGCGGCGCTCGACCATCGGGTTTTCGAGGAAAGCGTGATGAAAGCCCAAGCTGCCGTCCACGCACCCGGCGGATGGCCACTGCGGCAGGTCTGGCGGAAGTATCGGGGGTATCATTGGTTGCGGGGGTAGGATTTGAACCTACGACCTTCAGGTTATGAGCCTGACGAGCTACCGGGCTGCTCCACCCCGCGCCAATGCGGGCTATCTACTCCTGCACCGGGACCTTCGCAAGGGGCCGCGCCGGCATTTATTACATTTTTTTTACAAGACAGTGCGCAAGGGCCTAGCGGAAGACGACATCGAGGCTGTCGAAGGCACCCAGCTTGTGATCCTCGCGGAAGAACGCGTGATCCCGGTGCAGCCGGGCGACCGCTTCCTCGGTGAACCGGACGATATCTCCGACGAACAAGTCCAGCGGCGCGATGGCCTCCATGATCGACGGTTCGACATCATAGTCGATCCGTCCCAGGTCGTCGGACAGCGCATGGGCCTGCGCCAGCGCGGCGCCACACACCCTGGCGTATTTCTTCCACGTCTTGAAGCTCAGGTCGTCGAGGTCGATGTCATCCCGAAACGGCGCCCGCTCGCGGCTCATGAAGCTCTTTCCGTCGATCTCGACCGCGCCGTAGAAAATGTCGCCATGCGCCAATTGCACGCGCTGGCCGTGCTTAATGCGCTCGGCCTGCTCGCCGGCGTAGAAGGCATTGGGCGGCACCAGGCCGTCCAGCGCCGAGCGGCGGGCGGCCTTGAACTCGATGATCAGGTCGTCGGTCGCATCCTGCGACGGTCCCTCGATCAGGACGTAATAGCGCGGCAGGCCGAGCGAGGCGGTGCCCTGCCCGTGGCGCACGCACACATCCTTGACCTTCAGCTCACCGGCACGGTCGGGCGCGTCGATGCCGTTCGACCTGGCGAGGTCGTTGATGGCTTTCTGAAACTTCTCGATCTCGGTCGACAGGGGCTGCAACTCGTCATTGGACCTGAAGGCGCGGCCATTGGGCGTCAGGTAATCGTCCCACAACCAGTCCCTGCGCTCTTCCCACGCCTGCTCGAACAGGCGCCGAATCACCTTGGGGGAATTGTCCATCCGGTAGGCATCGTTGCGTTCGGTCGATTTGTTGGCGTAGTCCTGCATCGCCGCCGCATAGCCGCGCACGAACTTGCGGATGATCTTGCGGGCCTGCTTCGGCTTCAGCGCGCCCTCGGTCAGCGCCGCGATCCAGAACCCCACGGCGCCGCGCTTGATGTCCCAGCTGAAGGGCGCATAGGTCGTCTCGTCAAAGTCGTTCACGCCGAAGATCGGCGCGCCGTTCCTGTCCGGCATGACGCCAAAGTTCGCCGGGTGCACATCCCCCAGCGCCATGACCGTGGGCATGTGCCCGTCCTCGCCCACCATGTCGCGGTAGAACAGCAGGGCGGTGCCGCGAAAGAACTTGTACGGGCAGTCGGCAAGCTTGTCGAACTTGTCGCGCGCGCCCTTCGAGCTTTCGGTGATGCGCGCGGCATGGTCTTCGCGGATCGTCGTGCGCACATGCAGCCGGCGCGCCTGGCCTTGCAGGAATTTCGGCGGAACGAGGTATTTGCCGTCGGCAATCGCGGCGCTCAGCCGGCCGAACGCCTTGGATCGCCGCTCGTAGCGCTCGTCGATCGACTTTTCAGGCGGGTCGGGCGGCTCGACCGCCTTGGATTTGCCTGATGTTCCGGATTTCGCCTTGGCCATCGCGTCCCTTTCGTCCTGGCAGGTAACGAAAAGGCCGGATCGAAAGTTCCCCGGCGCGCTTGGCGGCCAAAGGGGTCTCGTCGTGGTCTGTCACCGCAGGGCCGCAACGCGCCGACACGGCACAGCAAAGCCGCCGCAGTGTGCGGGTCAGTCGGTAAATTGTAGGGGAAGATCGAAAGAGAGATACAATTTCAAGGACCTTACTAGGTTTGGCGGTGACCTACTCTCCCACGTCTTGAGACGCAGTACCATTGGCGCTACGGCACTTAACGGCCGGGTTCGGGATGGGACCGGGTGTTTTGCTCGTGCTATGACCACCAAACCAAGAAAGATCCTTGAATTCCAAGTCAGTACACTTGTTCAAGTGTACGGCTTCTGGATCCGCATAAGCCAATCTGGCTTTTACTGGATCAAATCAAGCCTATCGGACAATTAGTACCGGTCAACTGAACGCATTGCTGCGCTTACATCTCCGGCCTATCGACGTGGTGGTCTACCACGGTCCTCAGGGATACCTTGTTTTGAGGGGGGCTTCCCGCTTAGATGCCTTCAGCGGTTATCCTGTCCGTTCATAGCTACCCAGCACTGCCGTTGGCACGACAACTGGTCCACCAGTGGAACGTTCACCCCGGTCCTCTCGTACTAGGGGCAACTCCTCTCAAGTATCCTACACCCACGGCAGATAGGGACCGAACTGTCTCACGACGTTCTAAACCCAGCTCACGTACCTCTTTAAACGGCGAACAGCCGTACCCTTGGGACCTGCTCCAGCCCCAGGATGAGATGAGCCGACATCGAGGTGCCAAACACTGCCGTCGATATGGACTCTTGGGCAGTATCAGCCTGTTATCCCCGGCGTACCTTTTATCCGTTGAGCGATGGCCCTCCCACTTGGGACCACCGGATCACTATGGCCGTCTTTCGACTCTGCTCGACTTGTCAGTCTCGCAGTCAGGCTGGCTTATGCCATTGCACTCAACGAGCGATTTCCGACCGCTCTGAGCCAACCTTCGCGCGCCTCCGTTACGCTTTAGGAGGCGACCGCCCCAGTCAAACTACCCGCCACGCAGGGTCCCGGACCCGGATAACGGGCCGCGGTTAGACATCAAGAATGCATAGGGTGGTATCTCAAGGGAGGCTCCACCACGACTAGCGTCATGGTTTCAAAGCCTACCACCTATCCTGCACAATGCAGTCCTGATGCCAGTGCGAAGCTGTAGTAAAGGTGCACGGGGTCTTTCCGTCTAACCGCGGGAAGCCTGCATCTTGACAGGCAATTCAATTTCGCTGAGTCGATGTTGGAGACAGCGGGGAAGTCGTTACGCCATTCGTGCAGGTCGGAACTTACCCGACAAGGAATTTCGCTACCTTAGGACCGTTATAGTTACGGCCGCCGTTTACCTGGGCTTCAATTCGACGCTCTCACATCTCCTTTTAACCTTCAGGCACCGGGCAGGCGTCAGACCCTATACGTCGTCTTGCGACTTCGCAGAGCCCTGTGTTTTTAGTAAACAGTCGCCACCCCCTGGTTTGTGCCCCCGGACTTCAGTTGCCTGAAACCCGGGCCTCCTTCTCGCGAACTTACGGAGGTATTTTGCCGAGTTCCTTCAACATCGTTCTCTCAAGCGCCTTGGTATTCTCTACCAGTCCACCTGTGTTGGTTTAGGGTACGATCTTATGATGGAGCTATTTCCAGGGACTGCTAAGCTGCCCATCCAATCCGATAAGGATGAACAACCCTCGCAATCCGTCACTTCCATCTGGCTCAGGAATATTAACCTGATTCCCATCGACTACGCCTTTCGGCCTCGCCTTAGGGGTCGGCTTACCCTGCTCAGATTAGCTTTAAGCAGGAACCCTTGGACTTTCGGCGAGAGTGTCTCTCACACTCTTTGTCGCTACTCATGTCATCATTCTCACTAGTGATCTCTCCACGGGATCGCTCACGCGCCCGCTTCATCGAAAGCTCCTATCCTCCAAAGCACCTCGAAAGGTGCTGAAGAGGAGTGGAACTATGTCACACTACGCTCTGCTACCAGTGCATACGCACTCCTCGGCTTCGGCTCATGGCTTGAGCCCCGTTACATCTTCGCCGCAAGACAACTTATTTAGACCAGTGAGCTGTTACGCTATCTTTAAAGGATGGCTGCTTCTAAGCCAACCTCCTGGTTGTTTTGGTCGTCTCACCTGCTTTCCCACTTAGCCATGAATTGGGGGCCTTAGCCGGAGGTCAGGGTTGTTTCCCTCTCCACTACGGGCGTTAGCACCCGCAGTGTGTCTGCCATCTAGTACTCCT